>NZ_JBHSPR010000060.1:2543-477889 GCF_042658085.1 Plantactinospora solaniradicis
CATTTCCAGCCCTACCCGCAGGAGTTCCGGCAGAAGGAGTACGAGCATGAGCGGCGACCGGCTGGCCAGCCTCCTCGACGAGTACGCGGAGCTGGAACGACGGCTCGCCGATCCGGCGATCCACGGTGACCAGAACACCGCCCGGCGGGTGGGCCGACGGTTCGCCGAGCTGACCCCGCTGCACAAGGCCGCCGACGAGCTGGAGCAGGCCCGCGCCGACCTGACCGCGGCCCGCGAGTTGGCCGCCGAGGATCCGTCGTTCGCGGCCGAGGCGGAGTCCATCGCCGCGGTCCTGCCGGCGCTCGAAGCCCGGCTGGCCGAACTGCTGATCCCGCGCGACCCGCACGACGCCAAGGACGTGATCCTGGAGATCAAGGCGGGCGAGGGCGGCGAGGAGTCCGCACTGTTCGCCGGAGACCTGCTCCGGATGTACCTCCGGTACGCCGAGCGGCACGGCTGGGCGACCGAGGTGCTCGACGCGCAGGACTCCGACCTCGGCGGGGTCAAGGACGTCTCGCTCGCGGTCAAGGCCAGGGGCGTGCCGGAGGGCGGAAACGGGGTCTGGTCCCGGCTGAAGTGGGAGGGCGGGGTGCACCGGGTGCAGCGGGTGCCCGTCACCGAGTCCCAGGGCCGGATCCACACCAGTGCCGCCGGCGTGCTCGTACTGCCCGAAGCCGAGGACGTCGACGTCACGATCGACCCGAACGAGCTGCGGATCGACGTCTTCCGGTCGTCCGGGCCGGGTGGCCAGTCGGTCAACACCACCGACTCGGCGGTCCGGATCACCCACCTGCCGACCGGGATCGTGGTCTCCTGCCAGAACGAGAAGTCCCAGTTGCAGAACCGGGAGCAGGCCATGCGGATCCTGCGGGCCCGGCTGCTCGCCAACGCGCAGGAGCAGGCCGACGCGGCCGCGTCGGATGCCCGGCGGTCGCAGGTCCGTACCGTGGACCGGTCCGAGCGGATCCGTACGTACAACTTCCCGCAGAACCGGATCACCGACCACCGGATCGGGTACACGGCGTACAACCTGGACCTGGCGCTGGCCGGCGACCTCGACGGGGTACTCGACGCGCTGGCCGAGGCGGACCGGTCGGCACGGCTGGCCGGCGAGACCGAGCTGTCCCGGCGCTGACCGGTCGACCGCTGACCGGGGCGGGAGGGCGGGGCGTCAGGGTGCCGCGTGGGTCGGCGCCGCGTGGCTCCGGGCCTTGACGCGCAGCATCTCCCGGTCGGCGAGTTCGAACGCGGTGCCCAGCGCGTCCCGCAGGCCGGCACCCGAACCCCGTACCTCGGCGAAGCCCACGCTCACCCCGACCGGGATGCCCGGCACCACCGACTCCCAGTCCTCGGCCGTGACCGCCGCACCGATCCGCCGGCCCACCTCGCCGGCCTCGGCCATCCCGGCACCGGGCAGCACCACCACGAACTCGTCACCGCCGTACCGGGCGACGAAGTCACCCCGGCGCATCACCCGGTTGATCACCCCGGCGACCCGCTGCAACACCAGGTCACCGGAGTGGTGCCCGTGGGTCGTGTTCACCGCCTTGAAGCCGTCCAGGTCGACCACGCCGATCACCGCCGGCTCGCCCCGGCTGACCATCCCGGCCACGTACCGCTCCAGCCGGCGCCGGTTCGGCAGCCCGGTGAGCGGGTCGGTCAACGCCTCGCCCTCGTACCGGGCCGCCTCCCGGCGCATCTCCTCGTGCTCGATCCGCGCCGCGATGCCGTCCACGTAGACGTCCCGGAGCCGGTCGTTGCGCTGGGTCGCCAACCGGAACGCGTACCGGTCGGCGCGGTGCGCGGCGGCGTGGTCGCCGATTCCCGCGTACGCCAGGCTGGAGAGCCGGGCGTGTTCCGCCGCGCCCAGCGTCTCGGCGGAGACCTGGATCGACTCCAGCCGGGTTATCGCCTCCGCCGGCCGCCCGGCGGCGATGGCGAGGCACGCCCCGCCGAGTTGGCTCATGTCCCGGGTCCGGGTGCTGTCCCCGCCGTTGCCGAGCAGCCAGGCGGGATCGAGTTCCGCCAACTCCGGCCGGTCGACCGCCGCGCCGAGGGCGGCCCGCCGGGCCAGCGCGTACCCGTACGCCGCCCGGCTGCTCGGGCGCAGCTGTCCGGCCGTACCGGCCCGGACGAACCGTTCCAGGTCACCGCCGACGTCCCGGAGTACCCGCAGGCAGCCGTCGCTGTCCCCGTGATGGTCCAGCGCGACGGCGTTGCGCAGCCGGATGCCGGGGGCGGCGAAGGTCTCCTCCGGAATCCCGGCGGCGAGCCCCAACCGGCGGGCCCGCTCGATGGCCCCGAGGGCGTAGCCGTGGAAGCTGAGGTAGGAGTAGGCCATCGCCAGGTCGTGCCAGCCCCAGGCGGTCTCCCGGTCCGGATCCTCCACCGAGCCCAGCGCCCGGGCGCCCCGCACCAGATGGGTGACGCAGCGGTCCAGGGCGCCCTGGTTGTGCGCCGCCAGCGCGGCGAGGGCGTGCAGGTGCCCGTGCAGGTACGGGTCCGGCAGGTCCCGGGCCGCGTCGAACGCCTGCTCGACCGCCCTGGTGTACTCGGCCGTACGACCCAGGTTGAGGATCGCGGAGAGCCGCTGCAACAGCGCGTCCGCCCGCGAGTAGGGGTCGTCGGTGGTGTTGATGACCTGCTCGAAGATCAGACACGCCTCGGCGGACCGGCTGCTCTCCATGAGGGCGTGGGCGCGCATCAACTCCTCGGCCCGGTCTCCGACCCGGTCGAGCCAACTCACGCACAACCTCCATCGCCTCGCCAGCGGCCCCGTCGGTCCCTACAGCGGTCCCGTCGACCCGGCGGGACGTCCCGTCCGGTCCCGCGACCGGCCGGTGCAACCCGCCGATCCGGAGCGGAAACGCACCCGCAACACGATGATCCCCGGCCGACGTTTCATGATTATGTCGTGACGCGTATTCCCCAGCATCCCGACGAAGGGACAGAACGGACCCGGCCGTCGGTCGCGGCCGCGCTCGCGGCGACCGAACTGGCGGCGGCCGGGGTCGATCCGGCCAGGACCGAGGCGGAGCTGCTGGTGGCGTACGTCCTCGGGGTGCGGCGCGGTGCGCTGGCCCTGGCCGACCCGCTCACCCCCGGGCAACTCGCCCGGCTCCGGAACCTCGTCGACCGGCGGTCCCGGCACGAGCCGTTGCAGCACCTGCTCGGCACGGCGGCGTTCCGGCACCTGGAACTGGCGGTCGGGCCCGGAGTCTTCGTGCCCCGCCCGGAAACCGAACTGCTGGCCGGTTGGGGCATCGCGCAGGCCCGCCGGGTCGGTCGGGCCGAGCCGGGCGGGGCGGAACTCGCCGGAGAGACCGGCCCGGCGGTCCCGGCCGTCGACCGGCACCCGCGTCCGGCGATCGTGGTCGACCTGTGCAGCGGCACCGGCGCGATCGCGCTCTCGGTCGCCGACGAGGTGCCGGGGGTACGGGTGTTCGCGGTCGAGCGGGCCGCTCCGGCGCTGGCCTGGTTGCGCCGCAACGCCGCCGCGCGGGCCGGGGCTGGCGACCCGCCGATCGAGGTCGTCGCCGGTGACGTCGCGGACCCGAGTCTGCTCGACGACCTCGCCGGCCGGGTGGACGTGCTGCTCTGCAACCCCCCGTACGTGCCGGACGGCACCGGCGTACCCCCGGAGGTCGCCGCCCACGATCCGGCGGACGCGGTCTTCGGCGGCCCGGACGGGCTCGCGGTGATCCGGCTCGTGCTGGACCGGGCGGCCCGGCTGCTGCGTCCGGGTGGCGCCCTGGGCATCGAGCACGACGACACGCATGGGACGGCGGTTCCCGACCTGTTGCGCGCGGGCGGCCGGTTCGTCGACATCGTCGACCACCCGGACCTGGTCGGCCGGCCCCGGTTCGCCACCGCCCGCCGGGCCGGCGCGGCGGCCTGACCCGCCCCGACGTCGGCCGGTGGGGCCGCCCGGCGGGACGGCCGGGAACGCGGCGTAGTACCCGTGCCACGATGGGCGCTCCGGCGTGGCAGACTGGCTCCTCGTGATGCTCTACGACTGCCGGTCCCTCGCGGACCGTGACCGAGGCATTGCCGCGGCAATCGAGGCGGTCAAGAACGGCGAACTGGTCGTCATGCCGACCGACACGGTCTACGGGGTCGGCGCGGACGCCTTCACGCCGTACGCCGTCAAGGCACTGCTCAATGCCAAGGGGCGGGACCGGCAGCACCCTCCGCCGGTGCTGGTCGGCTCCCGGCGCACCCTCGACGGGCTCGTCTTCATGCTGCCGACCGCCGCCCGCGAGCTGGCCGACGCGTTCTGGCCCGGCGCGCTGACCATCGTGGTCGAGCACTCGCCCAGCCTCCAATGGGACATCGGCGAGACCGCCGGCACCGTGGCGGTACGGATGCCGCTGCATCCGGTCGCCCTGGAGGTGCTCCGCGAGACCGGGCCGATGGCCGTCTCCTCGGCGAACAAGACCGGGCAGCCTCCGGCGGTCACCGCCGAGGAGGCCCGGGAGCACCTGGGTTACGCGGTGCGGGCGTACCTGGAGGCGGGGGTCTGCCCCGAGCCGGTGCCGAGCACCATCGTCGACGTGACCGGCGAGGTGCCCCGGGTGCTGCGGCAGGGCGCGATCCCGCTGGAGAAGCTGCGCGACGTGGTGCCGGAGATCCAGGGCGAGGTGTTCTGACGTGCCGCCGTTCACGGTGCTGCACGTCTGCATGGGCAACATCTGCCGGTCCCCGATGGCGGAACGGCTGCTCTCGCTGGCGGTACGGGAACGGCTGGCGCGGCGCTCGGCCGGTGCGGCGGTCGACGCCGGGGCGGCGGACCACCTGGTGCACAGCCACAGCGCCGGCACCGGTGCCTGGCACGCCGGTGAGGAGATGAACCCGCCGGCCGCCCGGCAGGTGCGGTCCCGGGGCGGTGACGCCGACGACTTCGGCGCCCGCAAGCTCCGGTCCGAGCACATCGACGCGGCCGATCTGGTGTTGACGGCAACGGCCGACCAGCAGGAGTACGTGGTGGCGCTGCGCCCCGACGCCGCCGCCCGCACCTTCGTCCTCGGCGAGTTCGCCCGCCTCCTGGCCGGCCTGGACACCTCGACCCTGCCCCCGGCCACCGACCACCCCGACCCGGACACCCTCTACGCCCGGGGCGTCGCCCTGGTGGCCGCCGTGGAGAAAACCCGCCGCGGCTCCTCCTCCACCACCTCCCCCCTCCCCACCGACGACCTCGACGACCCGTGGGGCCGCGGCGACCAGTGCTTCAGCCGCGTCGCCGACGAGATCGAGGAGGCCGTACGGCCCCTCGCGGCCGTCCTACTGCCGTAAGGATGTAAGGAAGGGCCCCTTCTTATCGCTTTCGGTAGAAGAAGGGCCCCCGCCTAACACCTCTCTCGTCACTCTGATTCGTGAATGTGGTGCGGGTTTAGGGCAAAAAGGGTGCACCGGGCGAAATATGACGGCAGGCTGACGGGGTCCCAAACCTGACGCGCTTGTTCGGGTTGCGCCGTTCGCCGTTCCGCCCGGGAGGTACCGCATGCTCCGGCTGCGGCTGAATCAACTCTGGACCCTCTTTCTGGCCGGGGTGCTCTCCGGCACCATCCTGGCGGCGGCGGCGCTGCCGGCGTACGTGCTGCTGGCGGTGGGGCTGAAGTCGGCCGGGGCGCGGTACGAGGACCTACCTCAGGACCTGCGGACCCCGCCGACCGCCCAGCGCTCCTACCTCTACGCCGGCGACGGCCGGACGCTGATCACCTCGTTCTACGACGAGAACCGGACGAACGTGCCGCTGACCGAGGTGTCCCTGGTGATGCGGCAGGCCACGGTGGCGGCCGAGGACGCCCGGTTCTACGAGCACGGCGGTGTCGACGTACGCGGCGTGCTCCGCGCGTTCGTCGCCAACAAGGTGGGCGGGGAGGTACGGCAGGGCGCCTCGACGCTGACCATGCAGTACGTCCGCAACGTGCTCAAGAGCGATCCCAGCCTGACCGAGGAGCAGCGTGCCGAGGCGACCGCCACCACGCCGGGCCGCAAGCTCCAGGAGATGCGGTACGCGCTGGCGCTGGAACGGCGGCTGTCCAAGGACGAGATCCTGAGCCGCTACCTGAACATCGCCTACTTCGGTGCCGGGGCGTACGGCATCGCCGCCGCCAGCCAGCGGTACTTCTCGAAGCCGGCCCGCCAACTGAACCTGGCCGAGGCCGCCATGCTCGCCGGCCTGGTGCGCTCGCCGGAGACGGACAGCCCGATCGGCGGTGACGCCGGGGCGGCGCTGGCCCGCCGCTGGTACGTACTGCGCCAGATGGCCGACACCGGGGTGATCTCGACGGAGACGGCGACCCGGGCCCAGGCGGGCCGGTTGCTGCTGCGACCCGGCGCCGAACCCAACGACTGCGCGGGAATCGCCGACGGGCACTCCGACTGGGGCTTCTTCTGCGACTACTTCCGCCGCTGGTGGACCGCGAACCCGGCCTTCGGACACACGGTCGACCAGCGGCAACAGACGCTGCGCCGGGGCGGTTACCGCATCGTCACCTCGCTCGACCCGGCCATCCAGGCCAGCGCGCTGCAACAGACCCTCAAGGTGTACGGCTACTCCGACCGCCGGGCCATGCCGATGGCAGTGGTGCAGCCCGGCAGCGGCCGGGTCCTGGCGTTCGCGGTGAACCGGCACTACCGGCTCGACCCCAATCCGCCGGGGCAGGAGAACTATCCGAACACGGTCAACCAGTTGATCGCCGGGGGCGGGGACATCGACGGCTACCAGGCCGGCTCGACGTTCAAGCTCTTCACCATGCTCGCCGCGCTGGAGTCCGGGATGCCGCTCAGCGCGGGTTACGTCGCGCCGTCCCGGCTGTTGACCAGTTATCCGGTCAGTGGGCCGAACAGCTGTGCCGGTTACTGGTGTCCGGCCAACGCCAACCCGGGCTGGATGGACGGCTACCGCAACATGTGGACGGGCTTCGGACGCTCGGTGAACACCTACTTCGTGGCGTTGGAGCAGCGGGTCGGCGCGGACGAGGCGGTGCGGATGGCCGAGCGGCTGGGCATCGTGTTCCGGGCCGACGGCGACGCCCGGCTGGCCACGTACGGGGCGCGCGGCTGGGGCGCGTTCACCCTCGGCGTCGCCGCCACCACCCCGCTCGACCTGGCCAACGCGTACGCGACGCTGGCCGCCGACGGGACGTACTGCAAGCCGTTGCCGGTGCTCTCCGTCGTCGACGCCGCCGGCCGGCCGGTGCCGGCCGCCGCGCCGACCTGTGGCCGGATGCTCCGACCCGAGGTGGCCCGGGCGGCGACGGACGCGGCCCGCTGCCCGGTGGGCAACCAGTCGGCGTACCGGCAGTGTGACGGTGGCAGCGCGCCCGAGGTGACCGGGATCCTCGGCGCGCAGCCGGTGGCCGGCAAGACCGGCAGCGCGGAGGGGTACACCAGCGAGACGTTCGTCGCCTTCACCCCGCAGCTCGCGGCGGCGGCCATCGCCGCGAACCCGGACGACCCGAGCGACGCGGTCGGTGCGCCGGTGCAGCGGAAGGTCATCGCCGCGGTGGCCACCACCATGGCGTCGGCCCTGAAGGGCAAGCCACGGCGGGACTTCACCCCGCCCGGCCGGGAGATCGCCTTCGGTGACAGCGCGGACGACCTCGGCCCCCGTCCGGTCGTTCCGGTCCCGGTCCCACCCGTGCCGACTCCCGGCCCTACCGCTCCGGCTCCGGTCCCGCCGGCTCCGACCGGTCCGGTCCCCGGCGCCACGCCGGTCCCCACCCCGCCGGTCTTCGTCGTTCCCCGCCCCACCCCGCCGGTCCCGACGAAACCGCCGGTGAGGCCGCCGGTCCGGACCCCGCCGGGCCCGGCGGCTCCCCGCCCCAACCTGCCGGAGCCGACCCTGCCGGGCCTCGTCCTGCGGCCCTGAGTCCTCGGGCGGACCGCTCCGCCCGGTCGGTGCCGGTCGCCGGCAGGTCGGCCGGTCTCCACCCGGGTACGCCCCTAAACTCGGACCCGGCCCGACGGCGAAGGCGACGAGGGGACGTGTCCGGATGAGCGAGCGCAGCGGAACGTCGACGCCCTTCTGGGGGCCGGACTTCGGCGAGTTGGCCGAGACCGACCCGGAGATCGCGGCGGTGGTGCTCGGCGAACTCGACCGGGTGCGCGGCGGGTTGCAGTTGATCGCCAGCGAGAACCTGACCTCGCCGGCGGTGCTGGCGGCGCTCGGCTCGACGCTGACCAACAAGTACGCCGAGGGCTATCCGGGGCGCCGCTACTACGGCGGGTGTGCCGAGGTGGACCGGGCCGAGCAGATCGGCATCGACCGGGCGAAGGAACTGTTCGGCGCCGAGCACGCCAACCTCCAACCACACTCCGGGGCGAGTGCCAACCTGGCCGCGTACGCCGCGCTGGTGCAGCCCGGCGACACGGTGCTGGCGATGGACCTTCCGCACGGCGGACACCTGACCCACGGCAGCCGGGTCAACTTCTCCGGCAAGTGGTTCGCCACCGTCGGTTACCAGGTCCGCCGGGACACCGAACTGATCGACTACGACGAGGTACGCGAGCTGGCCCTGGCGCACCGGCCCAAGATGATCATCTGTGGTGCGACCGCCTACCCCCGACTGATCGACTTCGCCCGGTTCCGCGAGATCGCGAACGAGGTCGACGCGTACCTGATGGTGGACGCGGCGCACTTCATCGGGCTGGTCGCCGGCCGGGCGGTCCCGTCACCGGTGCCGTACGCCGACGTGGTCTGCGCCACCACCCACAAGGTGCTGCGTGGGCCGCGCGGCGGCATGATCCTGTGCCGCGAGTCACTCGCCGACCGGATCGACAAGGCGGTCTTCCCGTTCACCCAGGGCGGGCCGTTGATGCACGCGGTCGCGGCCAAGGCGGTGGCGCTGCGCGAAGCGGCGACGCCCGCGTACCAGGCGTACGCTGCCCAGGTGGTTCACAACGCGCAGGCGCTCGCCACCGCACTCGCGGCGGA
This sequence comes from Plantactinospora solaniradicis, assembly GCF_042658085.1. NCBI lineage: Bacteria > Bacillati > Actinomycetota > Actinomycetes > Micromonosporales > Micromonosporaceae > Plantactinospora > Plantactinospora solaniradicis. Next base: position 11,485 of record NZ_JBHSPR010000060.1, read on the forward strand.
GGGAATGCGCCCCGTCTCCGGCGGTACCGACACCCACCTCGCCCTGATCGACCTGCGCGAGGTCGGAGTGACCGGCCGGGACGCCGAGGCGCGCTGCGACGCCGCCGCGATCACCCTGAACAAGAACGCGATCCCGTACGACCCGCAGAAGCCGATGACCGCCTCGGGTATCCGGGTCGGCACCCCGAGCGTCACCACCCAGGGCATGGGTGCGGAGGAGATGCGGCGGATCGCCGGCCTGATCTCCCGCGCGGTGCGGACCGACCCGACCGCTCCGGGGGGCGCGGACATCCTCGCCGGCCTCGCCGTCGACGTCGCCGACCTGGTGGCCGCCTTCCCGGCGTACCCCCGTGGCTGAGTCGGCGGACCGGCCGGCCCCGGTGGCCGAGCGCCCGGAGACGGTGCGGGCGGTATCGACGCCGGAGACCGGGAAGGCCGGGGCGGCGGAGTCGGACCGGCACTGGCGGCTGGCGCACCTGCCGGTGGTCCTCGGCGCGTCGCTGGGCCTGCTCGTCCTCGCCACCCTGATCGGCGGACTGGTCCGAGGTGGTGCCGGCGCGGCCGGCGCGGCGGCCGGGGTGGGCCTGGTCACCGTGAGCTACCTGTCGTCGACCCTGGTGATCGCCTGGGCCGACTCGGTCCACTCGAGTCTCGTCCTGCCCTTCGGCGTGGCGATGTACGTCGCCAAGTTCGGTGTGATCGGTGTGGTGATGGCCGGTGTCGCCGACAGCGGCTGGGCCGGTCTGGCCCCGTTCGGCTGGGGAGTGGTGGTCGGGGTGATCGCCTGGACCGGGGCGAACATCTGGTGGGTCACCACCGTGCACCAGGCCCGGCTGCGCCGCGCCGCCCAACCGTGACGCGGCTCACTTCCTGACCGCGCAGACCTGCGGTAAGTCCCGTACACGGGACTACACAGAAAACTGTCAGTGATCGGTCATTTTCCCATTGGCGGAACCGGAGTAGCGTGCCCACAGACGACGCGCCCGCCAAGAGGCCCACACAACCACGTTGTGCGGGGGGTGAGGCACAGCCTCGTATCCCCGGCTGATATCGTTCGGCCGTCATGACCGGTGACCAAACCCCCCAACCCGCAGGTGACTCGGGCACGCCCGAGGCCGGCGAGGGCTGGACTGCGCTGGCATACCTCATTGGAGGTCTGGCGGTGTGGGGTTTCATCGGTTGGTTGGTCGACCAGTGGCTCGAAACCGATGGCCTCGCCACCGGAATCGGGTTCCTGCTCGGCGGGGCCGGGGGCGTCTACCTGGTCATCCGCCGGCTCGGCACCCCTAGCTAGGGAAGGGACGCGGTGATCGGACAGTCGGTCGTCCTCGCGGAGGGCGAAGTACCGTTTCCACCCAGCGTGGAGGACTTCTTCCTACCGAGCATCTATCCGTGGGGGGAGCACAACTCCTACTGGATCACGAAGTTCACGGTGCTGGTCTGGTTGGGCGTCGCGGCGACGATCATCTTCTTCCTGGTGACCTACCGGAACCCGAAGTTGGTGCCGACGAAGAAGCAGTGGATCGCCGAGTCGATCTACGGCTTCGTCCGGAACAACATCGCGGTCGACATGATCGGTCACCGGGGTGTCGCCTTCGCGCCGTACCTCACCACGCTCTTCGTGTTCATCTTCGTGAACAACCTGTGGCAGATCATTCCGTTCGTGCAGATCTCGCCGATGGCGCACATCGCCTTCCCGGCGATCCTGGCGATCATCAGCTACGTGATGTTCATCTGGGTGGGCATCCGGCACCACGGTTTCGCAAAGTTCTTCAAGCATTCACTGATGCCGCCGGCGCCGTGGTTCATGCAGCCGCTGCTGATCCCGATCGAACTCTTCTCGACGTTCATCGCCCGGCCGGTGTCGCTGGCGCTGCGGTTGTTCGCCAACCTGTTCGCCGGGCACATCATCCTGCTGGTCTTCACGCTGGGCGGCTTCGTCCTGCTGAACGCCGACTCGTTCTTCCTCAAGCCGATCTCGTTGCTCTCCTGGGCGGTGTCGATCGCGATCACCTTCCTCGAGGCTCTGGTGATCGTCCTGCAGGCCTACATCTTCACCGTGCTGAGCGCGAGCTACGTGCAGGGCGCGCTCGCCGACGAACACTGACCCACAACCGCACACCGTTGTCGTCCCGCGTGAACCGTCACGCGTGATTTCAGGAGGAACCAACCAATGATGACGTCCCTTGCCGCCGTCGAAATCACCGGCAGCCTCAGCGCCATCGGCTACGGCCTCGCCGCCATCGGCCCGGGTATCGGTGTCGGCCTGGTCTTCGCCGCCTACATCAACTCGACGGCGCGTCAGCCGGAGTCGTCCCGCCTGACCCTGCCGTACGTCTGGATCGGCTTCGCCGTCATCGAGCTGCTGGCCCTGCTGGGCATCGCCTTCGGCTACGCCTTCGGTAACTAGCCGTACCCCTCGAACGGGAGGTTCCGATGTTCGCCGCCATTCTCGCCGCGGAGGGCGCCAAAGAGCACAACCCGATCATCCCGCTGTGGCAGGAGATCGTGGTTGGCTCGGTGGCCTTCGCCATCCTCTGCTTCATGCTGATGAAGTTCGTCTTCCCCCGCATGGAGCAGACCTTCCAGGCCCGGGTCGACGCGATCGAGGGCGGTATCAAGCGCGCCGAGGCCGCCCAGGCCGAGGCCAACCAGTTGCTTGAGCAGTACCGCGCGCAGCTCGCCGAGGCACGTACCGACGCGGCGAAGATCCGCGACGACGCGCGGGCCGACGCCGAGGGCATCCGTTCGGACGTCCTCGCCAAGGCCCGGGAGGAGTCGGACCGGATCATCGCGGCCGGCAAGGACCAGCTCGCCGCGGAACGGGCGACCATCGTGCGCGAGCTGCGTACCGAGGTCGGCACCATCGCGGTCGACCTGGCCAGCCGGATCGTCGGTGAGTCGCTGGCCGACGAGGCCCGTCGCAAGGGCACGGTCGAGCGGTTCCTGGCCGATCTGGAGACCGTCGGGGCCGGCAACGGTTCGGCCAACGGCTCCGCCGTGCGGGCGAGCTGATGCAGGCCGCCAGCCGGGAGTCGTACGCCGCCGCCGGGCAGCGTCTCGACGCGTACGCCCGGGACGCCGAGGCGTCCCGGATCGCCGCCACCGGTGACGAGATCGGCACGGTGGCCGGGGTGCTGCGGCGCGAGCCGCGGTTGCGCCGCGCCCTGTCCGACCCGGCCCGGAGCGGTGAGGATCGGGCCGCCCTGCTCGACGCCCTGCTCGGGGACAAGATCGGTGCGGACGCCAAGGAACTGCTCGGCGTGCTGGCGACCGGCCGCTGGTCGGCGCCGTCCGAGCTGCTCGAAGCCACCGAGCGGCTGGGTGTGGAGGCGCTGCTGGCCAGCGCCGACCGCGCCGGGGACCTGGGCGAGGTGGAGGACGAGCTGTTCCGCTTCGGGCAGGTCGTCGCCGCGGACCCGGAGCTGAGCAACGTGCTCTCCGACCCGATCGCTCCGGTCGCGCAGCGGGCCGAGCTGACCGGATCGCTGCTGTCCGGCAAGGCCAGTGCGGTGACCATCCGGCTGGTCGAGGTTGCCCTCGCCGGGTTCGGCGGGCGCTCCTTCACCGGGTCACTGACCCGGCTGGTGGAGCTGGCCGCCGACCGGCGGGACCGTCAGGTGGCCTACGTCACCGTCGCGGCCCCGCTCACCGACGAGGAAGAGCGACGGTTGGGGAGCAAGCTCACCGAGCTATACGGTCGAGAGGTCACCGTCAAGCAGACGGTGGATCCGACGGTACTCGGCGGGCTCAGTGTCCAGATCGGATCCGATCTCTACGACGGCACGATCCTGCGCCGCCTCACCGATACCCGAAACGCGCTCGCGAAGCGTTGAGCACATCCTGACGCCCGCGCCGAGCGCCGAGCAGACATTCACCGCCGTTCCGGTTAACCGGGCCCTGAATAGAGGAAGAAGAGGATGGCCGAGCTGACCATCTCGTCGGAGGAGATCCGCGGCGCGCTGGAGCGCTACGTCTCCTCCTATTCGCCCGACGTCTCCCGTGAGGAGGTCGGCACCGTCGCCGACGCCGGTGACGGCATCGCCCACGTCGAGGGCCTGCCCTCGACGATGACCAACGAGCTGCTGGAGTTCGAGGACGGCACCCTCGGGGTGGCGCTGAACCTCGACGTCCGGGACATCGGCGTCGTGGTGCTCGGCGACTACGCCGGCATCGAGGAGGGCCAGCGGGTCAAGCGGACCGGCCGGGTGCTCTCGGTGCCGGTCGGTGACGCGTTCCTCGGCCGGGTCGTCGACGCGCTCGGCAAGCCGATCGACGGCCTGGGCGACCTGGCCAACGAGGGCTACCGGGAGCTGGAGCTCCAGGCCCCGAACGTGATGGCCCGGCAGAGCGTCAGCGAGGCGATGCAGACCGGCATCAAGGCCATCGACGCGATGACCGCGATCGGCCGGGGTCAGCGGCAGCTGATCATCGGTGACCGCCGGACCGGCAAGACCACCGTCGCGCTGGACACGATCCTGAACCAGCGGGACAACTGGCGCTCCGGCGACCCGGCCCGGCAGGTCCGCTGCATCTACGTCGCGATCGGCCAGAAGGGCTCCACCATCGCTTCGGTGAAGGGGCTGCTGGAGGAGCACGGCGCGATGGAGTACACCACCATCGTCGCCTCGCCCGCCTCGGACCCGGCCGGCTTCAAGTACATCGCCCCGTACGCCGGCTCGGCAATCGGCCAGCACTGGATGTACGCCGGCAAGCACGTCCTGATCGTCTTCGACGACCTGACCAAGCAGGCGGAGGCGTACCGGGCGGTCTCGCTGCTGCTGCGCCGCCCGCCGGGCCGTGAGGCGTACCCCGGTGACGTCTTCTACCTGCACTCCCGGCTGCTGGAGCGCTGCGCGAAGCTGTCGGACGAGATGGGCGGCGGTTCGATGACCGGTCTGCCGATCATCGAGACCAAGGGCAACGACATCTCGGCGTTCATCCCGACGAACGTCATCTCGATCACCGACGGCCAGATCTTCCTGGAAACCGACCTGTTCAACCAGGGTGTCCGGCCGGCGATCAACGTCGGTACCTCGGTCTCCCGGGTCGGCGGCGCCGCCCAGGTGAAGCCGATGAAGAAGGTGGCCGGCCGGCTCCGGCTGGACCTGGCCCAGTACCGGGAGTTGGAGGCGTTCGCCGCGCTGGCCTCGGACCTGGACAAGGCCTCCCAGGACCAGCTCAGCCGGGGTGCCCGGCTGGTCGAGCTGCTGAAGCAGACGAACTACTCGCCGCTGCCGGTGCACGAGCAGGTCGTCTCGGTCTGGATCGGCACCGAGGGCAAGCTCGACGACATCGCGATCGGTGAGGTCCGCCGGTTCGAGAGCGAGCTCCTGGAGTTCCTCCGGCACCAGTACAAGCCGACGTTGCAGTCGATCGCGGACAACAACTGGGACGACGACATCACCAACGCCCTGAACGAGGCCGTCACGCGGTTTAAGCAGATGTTCCTCGGCAAGGAAGACGAGGTGCGGGTCAACGACGCGGCCGCAGCGCCGATGGAGGGCGAGCAGGACCGCGAGACGGTCACCCGGTACCGAGAGGGCGGCGAGTCCGCCCCGGCCGAGAAGCAGTAGGGCTGACCGGTGGCTGCCCAGGTACGCGTTCTTCGTCAACGGATCCGCTCGGCGAAGTCGATGAAGAAGATCACCAAGGCGATGGAGCTCGTCGCGACGAGCCGACTCGCCAAGGCCCAGTCCCGGGTCGCGGCGTCACAGCCGTACGCCCAGGCCATCACCGGCGTGCTCACGGCGCTGGCGTCCAACGCGGCCATCGACCACCCGCTGCTCACCGCGCGGCCGAGGGTCCGCCGGGCCGGCGTGGTCGTGGTCACCAGTGACCGCGGCCTGGCCGGCGGCTACAGCTCCAACGCGATCAAGGCCGCGGAGTCGCTGATCGCGCGGCTCAAGGCCGACGGCAAGGAGCCGGTGCTGTACGTCATCGGCCGCAAGGGCGTGACGTTCTACCGGTTCCGGCAGCGGAAGATCGAGGCGAGCTGGACCGGTTTCTCCGAGCAGCCGTCGTTCGCCGACGCCAAGGAGGTGGGTGAGACGCTGATCAAGGCGTTCACCTCCGGCGCGGACGACGTCGACGGCGGCGATCCGGGGATCGACGGCGTGCTCGGCGTCGACGAACTGCACATCGTCTTCACGCAGTTCAAGTCGCTGATGTCGCAGACCCCGGTGGCCCGGATCATCGGCCCGATGGAGGTCGAGGACCGGCCGCGCTCCGAGGGGCTGCTTCCGTCGTACGAGTTCGAGCCGGAGGCGGACGCACTGCTCGACGCGCTGCTGCCGAAGTACATCAACACGCGGATCTACGCGGCGTTGATCGAGTCGGCGGCCAGCGAGTCGGCATCCCGCCGTCGGGCGATGAAGAGCGCGACGGACAACGCCGAAGAGATGATCGAGACCTACACGCGCGAGATGAACTCGGCCCGTCAGGCCGGGATCACCCAGGAGATCAGTGAGATCGTCGGCGGCGCGAACGCGCTGGCCGCGTCGGGAAGTGAAGTGTGATGACTGCTCCAGTAGAGACCAAGACCGCGACGGGCCGCGTGGTCCGGGTCATCGGCCCGGTCGTCGACGCCGAGTTCCCGCGCGACGCCATGCCGGAGATCTTCAACGCCCTCAAGGTCGACGTGAACCTCTCCGGTGGCCAGAAGACCCTGACCCTGGAGGTGGCCCAGCACCTGGGCGACAACATGGTCCGGACGATCTCGATGCAGCCGACCGACGGCCTGGTCCGCGGCACCGAGGTACGCGACACCGGCGCGCCGATCACGGTGCCGGTCGGTGACGCCACCAAGGGCCACGTCTTCAACGCCATCGGCGAGGTGCTCAACCTCAAGGAGGGCGAGAAGCTCGAGTTCTCCGACCACTGGGGAATCCACCGCAAGGCGCCCGCCTTCGCGGACCTGGAGCCGAAGACCGAGATGCTGGAGACCGGCATCAAGGTGCTCGACCTGCTGGCCCCGTACGTCAAGGGCGGCAAGATCGGCCTCTTCGGCGGTGCCGGTGTGGGCAAGACGGTGCTGATCCAGGAGATGATCACCCGGGTCGCGAACAACTTCGGTGGCACCTCGGTGTTCGCCGGAGTGGGCGAGCGGACCCGCGAGGGCAACGACCTGATCCACGAGATGACAGAGTCAGGCGTCATCGACAAGACGGCGCTGGTCTACGGCCAGATGGACGAGCCGCCGGGCACCCGGCTGCGGGTCGCGCTCTCGGCGCTGACGATGGCGGAGTACTTCCGGGACGTGAACAAGCAGGAAGTGCTGCTGTTCATCGACAACATCTTCCGGTTCACCCAGGCCGGTTCTGAGGTCTCCACCCTGCTCGGTCGGATGCCGAGCGCGGTGGGTTACCAGCCGACCCTGGCCGACGAGATGGGCGAGTTGCAGGAGCGGATCACCTCGGTCAAGGGCCAGGCGATCACCTCGATGCAGGCGATCTACGTGCCGGCGGACGACTACACCGACCCGGCGCCGGCCACCACGTTCGCCCACCTCGACGCGACCACCAACCTGGAGCGGTCGATCTCCGACAAGGGCATCTACCCGGCGGTGGACCCGCTGGCGTCCTCGTCGCGGATCCTCGCCCCGGAGTACGTCGGCGCCGAGCACTTCGCGGTCGCCTCCGAGGTGAAGCGGATTCTGCAGCGCTACAAGGACCTGCAGGACATCATCGCCATCCTCGGTATCGAGGAGCTCTCGGAAGAGGACAAGCTCACCGTCGGCCGGGCCCGCCGGATCGAGCGGTTCCTGTCGCAGAATACGTACGCGGCCGAGGTCTTCACCGGGATCAAGGGCTCGTACGTGCCGGTGAAGGACACCGTCGAGGCGTTCAAGAAGATCGCCGAGGGTGAGTACGATCACTTCCCCGAGCAGGCCTTCTTCATGTGCGGTGGCCTGGACGACCTGGAGCGCAACGCCCGCGAGCTGATGAAGGACTAGTTCGTTCGCATACGACAGCACAGAACCGCACCGGCATCGGCCGGTGCGGTTCTGTCGTTTCTCCTCGGGCGTCACGGGCGCGGGATGATCGAAGCGATTTCACCGATTTTCAGTGGGTTCCGATGCTTTGGCAACCCGGTTTGGCCAGGTACCGTCGTTGGCGGCCCGCAAATCCAGCGTTGAGTACTGCAACGTCTGTGCCTCGCGGACCCGTCCTTCATCACGGGACGCTACGAACGGAGAGTCTGGTGGGTGAAGGCGGCAAGGGCGCTGGTCGGTCGAGCAGGAGGGCCGGCCGGTCGGGTCGGAAGCACGCGGACCCGAGTCGTCCGGACGGCGAACTGCCGGGCTCGGATAGCCCGGGGGCGGACCAGACCGGTCCCGGCCGGAAAAAGCGACGCAGGTCACGGGTGCCACGCTGGGCCCGGATCTGCACCGTGCTCGGCGCGATGCTGGTCTTCGTCAGCGGAACTGCCCTGGTCGGGTTCGAGGCGGTTCTCGCCCGGTACTCCGGTGCGGTGCAGGAGGGTGACCTCTTCGGCGACGAGGCCGCCGGGGTGCTGCCGGAGAAGAAGTCGGACATCAAGGGCCCACTGAACATCCTGCTGGTGGGCATCGACCCGCGTACGCCGGAGTGGTCGCCGCTGGCCGACTCGATCATGGTGCTGCACGTCAACGAGACGCTGGACTCGGCGTACCTGTTCTCACTGCCCCGGGACCTGCTGGTGCAGATCCCGGCCTTCCCCAAGGCCAACTACTCGGGCGGGACCGAGAAGCTGAACGCCGCCATGTCGCACGGCAGCAAGGTGCCGGGGGCCAAGCTTCCGGACGCCAACCGCGGGTTCGAGCTGCTCTCGCTCACCGTCAGCAAGGTGACCGGGATCAAGCGGTTCGACGCCGGGGCGATCATCAACTTCAGCGGTTTCCAGAAAATCGTCGACGCGATGGGTGGTGTCGACATGTACATCGACCAGAACGTGAAGTCGGAGCACAAGCAGCCGAACGGCAACGCCCGGACGCTCAAGCCCGGCGGCGGCGGCTACCTCGGCCCGCAGGCGCAGTACAAGAAGGGCAACGCCCACCTGAAGGGTTGGCAGGCGCTGGACTACGTCCGGCAGCGGTACGGCCTGCCCAACAGCGACTATGACCGGCAGCGGCACCAGCAGCAGTTCGTCCGGGCAATGGCCGACCAGGCGTTGAGCAAGGACGTGGTGACCAACCCGATCAAGCTCGACGCCGTCCTGCGGGCGGCCGGTAAAGCGCTGATCTTCAACGGTCGGGGGCACGACCTCATCGACTTCGGCTTCGCGATGCGTGGGCTCCGGTCGGACTCCATCCAAATGATCAAGCTGCCGGGTGGTGGCGTGATCGAGGGTGGCGACTACAAGGGGGAGCAGTTCAAGCCGATCGCGGCGGACTTCTTCGACGCGTTGCAGGGCGGGACCATCGACACCTTCGTGATCTCCCATCCGGAGTTGCTGAACAAGGTCAAGTGAGCCGGTCGCGGACCCCTCCCGCGCCGGGCAGGGCTGACCTGGCATCCCTCCGGGAACCGCCGACACCCGTCGACGGGAGAGCACGAAGTTCACCGCCCGGTCAGCCAACGTTCACGGAACTCGTCGATGATCTCTGCAACGTTCCGCCACTGCGCATCCGTCCTTATTCACGGACGCGACGCTCGGATGGGCGCTACGGATGGAGATGCTGGTGATCGAGGACGGCGAGGGTTCTGGCCGGTCCAACAAGCGTGCGGCCGGGGCCAGGAAGGGCCGGTCCGGTGGTGCCGGCGCGGCCGGCGGCGACTCGGAGATCGGTTATCTGGGCAGCGGAGGCGGACGGCCGGTCAAGGAGGGGCGCCGCCGGAAGTCCCGCGTGCCGGTCTGGGCCCGGCTCTGCACCATCTTCGGCGCCGTGCTGGTGGTGCTCAGCGGGGCGGTGCTGGTCGGCTTCGAGGCGATGCTCGCCCGCTACGAGGGCGCGGTGGCCCAGGAGGACCTCTTCGGTGACGAGGCCGCCGGGGCGGCCCCGGAGAAGAAGTCCGACATCAAGGGGCCGCTGAACATCCTGCTGGTCGGCATCGATCCACGGCAGCCGGAGACGCCGCCACTGGCTGACTCGATCATGGTGCTGCACGTGAACGAGACGCTCGACTCGGCGTACCTCTTCTCGCTGCCCCGGGACCTGCTGGTCGACATCCCCCGCTTCGACAAGGCCAACTTCCCGGGCGACACGACGAAGCTGAACGCCGCGATGGCGTACGGCAGCCGGGTGCCCGGCAAGAAGCTGCCGGACGCGGCGCAGGGCTTCGAACTGCTCTCCCTGACGGTCTCCAAGGTGACCGGGATCAAGCGGTTCGACGCCGGTGGGATCATCAACTTCGGCGGCTTCCTGAAGATCGTCGACGCCATGGGCGGCGTCACGATGTACATCGACCAGAACGTGAAGTCGGAGCACCGCCGGCCCGACGGCTCACACCGGGCGCACAAGGCCGTCGGCGAGGGCTACGTCGGCCCCCAGGCCCAGTACAAGAAGGGCACCCGGCACCTGAACGGCTGGCAGGCGCTGGACTACGTCCGGCAGCGGTACCCGAGCAGCGGGGTCGTCGACGGCGACTACGGCCGCCAGCGGCACCAGCAGCAGTTCGTCCGGGCAATGGCCGACCAGGCGTTGAGCAAGGACGTGGTGACCAACCCGATCAAGTTGGACTCCGTTCTCCGGGCGGCGGGAAAGTCGCTGATCTTCAGTGGGCGGGGGCACAAGCTGATCGACTTCGGCTTCGCGCTGCGCAACCTGCGGTCGGACTCGATTCAGATGATCAAGCTTCCGGGCGGTGGTGTCGGCACCGGCAGCAACTACAAGGGTGAGAGGTTCAAGCCGATCGCCGCCGAGTTCTTCGCCGCGTTGAAGGCCGGCACCGTCGACACCTTCGTGATCTCCAACCCGGAGCTGCTGAACAAGGTCAAGTGATCTGATCGCGATCTGGGCCACCCGGCTGGGTGCGGCGGCGGGAGCCGGATTAGACTTTCCCCAATCCCGCCGCCGCAGCAAGGAGACAGCGTGGCACAGCTTCAGGTCGAGCTCGTATCCGTCGAGGAGAAGATCTGGACGGGTGACGCCGAGATGGTCGTCGCGCGGACGACCGAAGGCGAGCTCGGGGTGCTGCCGGGACACGCGCCGCTGCTCGGGCAGCTCGCCGAGCCCGGCCAGGTACGCATCAAGTTGGCCGGTGGCGAGCAGCTCACCTACGAGGTGACCGGCGGGTTCCTGTCGGTGACCGGCGACGGCGTCACGGTCCTGGCCGAGAGCGCCAGCCCGGTAACCGAATCCGCGACGCGCTGACCGAGACGTCGATGCTGGTTCTGCGTTGGATCGGGATCGGCGTACTGGTATTCCTCCTCGCGGTCGCGGCGCTCTTTCTCCGCCGGGCCCTGGTCGCCCGGTCGGGTGGCATCATCCGGCTCAGCGTGCGGGTCTCCACCATGCTTGACGGTCGGGGCTGGTCGCCGGGCTTTGCGCGGTTCGCCGAGACCGAACTCCGGTGGTACCGGATGTTCAGCTTCGCGCTCCGGCCGAAACGGGTGCTGGCCCGGCGCGGGCTCGCGGTGGAGCGTCGACGGCTGCCCGAGGGTCAGGAACGGCTCATCATGCCGGCGGACTGGGTGATCCTGCGATGTGTCAGCCACCAGGCTCCCGTGGAGATCGCGATGGCGAAGTCCACGGTCACCGGCTTCCTCTCCTGGCTTGAATCCGCCCCTCCGGGGGCGGTTTCGCATTTGGTGCTCCGGGACTGAGCGATCCTGCCCCCTGCCCGGACCGGCATCAGGCCCGGACCGGCGTCAGGACTGGGCGGGCTGGGGCACGTTCAGCGGCCGGACCGGCGATGGGTGACGGGCGGGCCTCGACGTACCGGGCTGCTCGACGAGAGGTTGCCGGACCGGCCGGCGACAGTGGTAGACCACCGCCGGGGGTAGGTTCGCCCACACCGTTCCGCCGACGACGACCTCTTCGAACAGCTCACGCAGGGTCCGGTGCAGCCGTCGTGCCGGAGGCGCCCACCGGGCGTGCTGGTACGCGAAGGTGGTGAACGCGCCGTCGTCGGCGAGGGCCGCGACGACGGCGCTGAGGATCTCCCGCTGTCGTTGCGCGGTGAACACCGCCCAGGGCAGCCCACTGACGATCGCCTCGGCGCGGGGGAGATTCCGCTCGGTGAGCAGGCTCGCCAGGTTCCCGGCGTCGGCCTGGAGCACGTCGACTCCGGGATGCTCCCGGGCCAGACGGTCGGCGAAGGTCGCGTTGATCTCCAGGGCGAGGTGCCTGCCCTGGCCCCCGAGGCGGCGCTGGATCACCCGGGTGAAGGCTCCGGTGCCGGGACCGAGCTCGACCACCAGCGGCTCGCCGGTCCGGGGAATCGTCGCGGTGATCCGTTCGGCAAGTGGGACTCCGCTGGGCGCGATCGCGCCGACCGCCCGTGGGCTGCGGGCCAACTGGGCCAGAAACGAGATCATTTCGGTAGGCACGGACCGAAGCTAGGCGAGCTGATCTTCTTTCGATGTCGTCCGGCCGGTCGGTATATCGGCCAGTTGGAGGAGGCGGCGCGGCTGATGGCAGGAGTCGCCGCTCGCGGTTCCGCTCCGTATCGTTGCCAACGTGCGGGATCAGCGAAGATGGTGGCCGGATGTGCTGCTCGGGCTGGTCGGCGGTGGCTTGGGACTGATCAAGCTCGGCTGGCCGGTGGTACAGACCCGCCCGCTCGCGCTGGCGGTCACGGTGACGGCCGGGCTGATCCTGCTCGGCGCCCGCCGATGGCCCTGGCCGGTGCTGGTGGTCGAGTGCCTGCTGCTGGCGCTCGCCAACTGGACCGCGCCCTGGGCCGGGGACGTCGCCCAGTTCGGCGCCCTGGTCGCGGTGGGCCTCGTCGCCTTCACCGCCAGGTGGCCGTCCATCAGCGTGGCGCTCGGGCTGGCGTACGCCGCCTCGCTGGTCCATCTGGTCGGCCCCGGCAGCGACGGGCTGCTGCCCGGACAGCAGGGGTTCATCCAGCTCGCCGGGTTCGCCGGGTTCGTCATCGCACCGGTCGCCCTTGCCCGCTACCTGAGCGGGGTGCGCCGGGTGGCCCAGTTGGCCGAGGAGCGGGCCCGCGACGTGGAGGCGCAGCAGGAGATCCAGACCCGCGCCGCGCGGCTGGCCGAGCGCGCCGCCATCGCCCGGGACCTGCACGACATCGTCGCGCACCACGTGGGGGCCATCGCGCTACAGGCGGGCGCGGCCCAGTACGCCGCCCGCCGTACCGGCCGGGTGGACGATGCCGTGCACGCCCTCGGTGACCTGCGGGTGACCGCCGGCCAGGTGCTCGACGAGCTGCGGGCGCTGCTGGAGGTGCTGCGGGATCCGGACGCGGTGACGGCGGGCGGACCGCCGATCGAGCCGGAGCAGTTGATCACGGACGCGGAACAGCGGGTCCGATCGGCCGGCGTGGCGGTCCGGATGAGCCTGGCCCCTGATGTCGGCGACGCCCCGCTGGTGGTGCGGACCACCGCCGCCCGGGTGGTCCAGGAGGGCCTGACCAACACCCTCAAGCACGCGGGACCCGGCGCGACCGCCTCGGTGGACATCCGGCCCGACGGAACGGGGCTGCTGGTCGAGGTGCTGGACACCGGGCCGGAACATCCCCGGCCGTCGCTGCTGCCGCCGTCCGGGCACGGGCTGGCGGGAATGCGGGAGCGGGTCCGACTGCTCGGCGGGACACTGCTCGCCGGCCCCACCAGCAGCGGCGGCTGGCGCCTGGCCGCGCACCTGCCGATCAGGGAGAAGGGCACCACGGGCCCGATCAGGGAGAAGGCAGCCGGCCCGATCAGGGAGAAGGCAGCCGGCCCGATCTGTGAGAAGGTCGTCGCCCGGCCGGTCGAGCCGGAACGTGCCGGGCGGTCCGGGCGGTGATCCGGGTACTCGTGGTGGACGACCAGGCCCTGGTCCGGGCCGGCGTGACGCTGCTGCTGCGCACCGCGGGCGGGTTCGACATCGTCGGCGAGGCGGGCGACGGCCGCGAGGCGGTCCGGCTGGCCGAACGGCTGCGCCCGGACGTCGTGCTGATGGACCTGCGGATGCCCAGGATGGACGGCATCGAGGCGACCCGGAGGATCCTCGACCAGCACCCGGCGACCCGGGTGCTGGTGCTCACCACCTTCGCCGACGACGCCAACATCTACGGGGCGCTCGGCGCTGGTGCGATCGGTTACCTGGTCAAGGACGGTGCCCCGGAGGACCTGGTGGAGGCCGTGGGCCGGGCGGCCCGGGGCGAGCCGCTGCTGGCGCCGCCCGTACTGGCCCGGATCGTCAACCGCGCGTTGCTGGCGCACACCCGGGACGCCGAGCGGGAGGTCGACAACCTGCGACCCTCGGGGCGGCGCCTGCTCAGCGGCCGGGAGCTTGAGGTGCTGGCGCTGGTCGGTGCCGGGCTCTCCAACGCCGAGATCGCCGCGCGGATGCACCTGGGGGTCACCACGGTCAAGACGCACGTCTCGGCCGCGATGGACAAGCTCGGGCTCCGCAACCGGGTCCAGGCCGCGGTGGTCGCGCATCGCCTCGGCCTGGTCGACGACGCCTTCCGGCCGATCGACCCCCAGGTCAGCGAAGGGCGACCCTGAAGCCGGTCCGCCCGGCCCCTAGGGTGCCGGCCGGCCAGTTGGCGGAGCCGGGGTGACCATCGGTACGAGGCTGAGTGCCCGCCGCGCGAGGCACGGTTGACGGGTGGACCTCGCCGCCGCACTCGTCGACCGCCTCACCGGACTGCCGCCCGGGTGGCTGTACCTGGCTGCCGGGGCGCTGCTGACCGGCGAGGTGGGGCTGTTGGCGGGCCTCGCGGTCCCGGCCGCCAGCACGATGCTCACCGTGGGGTTCCTGGCCCGGACCGGGTACCTCGATCTGATCGTCACACTGGTGGTCTGCACGCTCGCCGCGTTCGCAGGTGACCAGCTCGGCTACCTGGAGGGCCGGTTCGTCGGCACCCGGATCCGGGGCGGCCGGATCGGTCGGTGGATCGGCGCGGACCGCTGGCGACGTACCGAGGCGGCGATCATCGACCGGGGTGGTCCGGCGATCGTCCTCGGCCGTTGGACGCCGTTCGTCCGTACCCTGGTGCCCCGGATCGCCGGAGGCGCCGGAATGCCGTACCGGCGGTTCATGGTCTTCAACGCGTTCGGGGTCGCGGTCTGGGTGCCCGGCACGATCCTGGTCGGCTACGCCGCCGGGGCCTCCTATCCGCGGCTCGCCGGGTCGGTCGGCCCGGCCGGCGCGCTGGCGCTGGTGGCCGCCGTGGTGGTCGGGGCCGGGCTGTGGCTCCGGCGCCGGCTCCTTCCCCGCTCCGGCGCCATCGGGTACGGCGCCAGCGGCCCGCCGACCAGCGTGCCCGTGCCCCCGCCCGCGCCCGCACCCCGGCGGCGACTCCGGCTCAGGAGTGGCTCACCGCTGGGACAACCGCGCCGACCGGCCGGTCCGAGAACCCGGCGACCCTTTCCGGTCGGCCGGGGAACTCCCGGACGGTCAGTCCCCGACGGCGAGGAGTGAGGCGCAGAGTTCCACCTCGAAACCGGACTCGTCGGTCAGGTAACCGGCGTAGTTGTCGGGCCCACCCGCGTACGGGTGACGGTCGGCGAAGAGCAGCGACCAGCCGTACGTCGGCGCCTCGGTGACCAGCCGGTCCACCACGGGCGGCGGGCCGGCGTGGAAGGCCAGGTGATTGAGGCCCGGGGCGAGCCGGTCGTGCCGCCGGGACGACAGCGCGGCGGACTCCTCCAGGACCAGGTACGTCGGACCGAGTCGCCAGGAGCGCCCGGCCGGCCAGCTCTGCTCCGGCGTCCAGCCCAGCTCGCCGAGCAGCCAGCCCCAACTACGTTCGGCGCGGCCGAGGTCGGGTACCCATACCTCGACATGGTGCAACCCGCCCATCGGCGGCTACCGGTTGCCGCCCGGGACCCATAGCACATCGCCGTCCGGATTCGCCGTTCTTCCGAGGATGAACAACAGATCGGAGAGGCGGTTGAGATACTTTGCCGGAAGAGTACTGGTTCGGTCGGGTTCGGCGTTGAGCAGTGCCCACGCCGAGCGCTCCGCGCGCCGGGCGATCGTGCGCGCCACGTGCAGCAGCGCCGCTCCGGGGGTACCGCCCGGAAGAACGAAGGAGTCGAGTTTGGCCAGCTCCGCGTTGTACTCGTCGCACCAGCCCTCCAGGCGGAGCACGTACTCCTCGGTGACCCGCAACGGCGGGTACGCCGGCTCCGGCTCGACCGGGTTGGACAGGTCGGCGCCGACGTCGAACAGGTCGTTCTGGATGGTGCCCAGCACCGAGCGGAGGCCCTCGTCGAGTTGGCCGAGCGCCAGCGCCACTCCGATGGCCGCGTTGCACTCGTCGACGTCGGCGTACGCGGCGATCCGCGGGTCCGTCTTGGCGACCTTCTCGTTGTTGCTGAGCCTGGTCGTGCCGGCGTCGCCGGCCCTGGTGTAGATGCGGGTGAGGTGGACGGCCATGACGCACAGCGTACGGATGTCGACGCAGATCGCGCCCGCACGGTCGGGGACGGTGGCGGGATCGGAGCCGGGGACGGTGGCGGGAACGACATCGGACCCGGGGACGGCGGCGGATACGGCCGGAGGGTGGGCCAGCGGCTCCGGGCCGGCCGGAGCCGACGACTCTACGATGTGCGACGTGGATGTGATCAGGGTGAGCGGCGGTGCCCGGCTGGCCGGTCAGGTGCACGTCGTGGGTGCCAAGAACTCCGCGCTCAAGCTGATGGCCGCGGCCCTGCTCGCGCCCGGGCGGAGCGTGATCACCAACGTTCCCCGGATCACCGATATCGCGATCATGGCCGAGGTGCTGCGCCGACTCGGCTGCCAGGTCTCGTTCGCCGACGACGAGCCGGTCTCGTTCGCCGACAACGGCGGGAGTGATGGCGGCGGGAGTGGTGGCGGCGGGAGTGCGGCGGCGGGCGGTCCCGCCGGAGCGGCCCGGTCCTGTTCGGTGACGATCGAGGTGCCGGAGGCGCCCGGTACGGAGGCGGACTACGACCTGGTACGCCGGCTCCGGGCATCGATCTGCGTGCTGGGGCCGCTGCTGGCCCGGCGCGGGTACGTCCGGGTCGCCCATCCTGGCGGTGATGCCATCGGCTCCCGGGGGCTGGACATGCACGTGGCCGGGCTGGCCCGGATGGGTGCGGAGATCTCCGGCGAGCACGGCTTCGTCATCGCCTCGGCACCGGACGGCCTGCACGGCGCGACGATCTGGCTCGACTTCCCGAGCGTCGGTGCCACCGAGAACCTGGTGATGGCGGCGGTGCTGGCCAGGGGGGTTACCGAGATCGACAACGCCGCCCGGGAACCGGAGATCGTGGACATCTGCACGATGCTGTCCCAGATGGGGGCCCGGATCGAGGGCGCCGGCACCTCCACGCTGCGGATCGAGGGCGTCGCCGAGCTGCATCCGGTACGCCATGCCACGGTGGGGGACCGGATCGTCGCCGGCACCTGGGCGTTCGCGGCGGCGATGACCCAGGGCGACGTGACGGTCACCGGTGCGAGTCCGGCCTTCCTGGAGATCGCGCTCGACAAGTTGGTCTCCGCCGGCTGTCTGGTGGAGACCCGGGCCGACGCGTTCCGGGTGCAGCTCGACCGGCGGCCGTCGGCGGTCGACGTGGTGACGCTGCCGTTTCCCGGGTTCGCCACCGACCTGTTGCCGATGGCGATCGCGTTGGCCTCGGTGAGCGAGGGCGCCTCGCTGGTCACCGAGAACATCTTCGACGGCCGGTTCATGTTCGTGAACGAGATGGCCCGGCTGGGTGCGGACATCAAGACGGACGGGCACCACGCGGTGGTCCGGGGTCGGGAGCGGCTGTCCAGTGCGCCGGTCCGGGCCACCGACATCCGGGCCGGCGCCGGCCTGGTGATCGCCGGTCTCTGCGCCGACGGGGTCACCGAGGTCTCGCACGTGCACCACGTGGACCGCGGCTATCCGGACTTCATCGCGGACCTGCGGACCCTGGGCGTCGAGGTGGAGCGGGCGACCGCCCCGGAAGAGCCGGCTTTCACGCTATGACCGGCGGACGGCTGGCCGGCTCAGGCGGTCGACTCGTCGGTCGTCTTCTCCGCGCACGTTCCGGTGGTGGCGAAGCGTTGCAGGGCCTCGGTGATCCGGGGGAGGTCCAGGCCGGCGACGTGATCGACGATGTGCCGCCGCACGCTGGCGAGGTTCGCCGGGTACGCCTGTTCCAGCCGGGCCAGTCCGGCGTCGGTGAGGACCGCGTTCCAGCCGCGTGCGTCGTTGGGGCATCTGACCCGTTCGACGAAGGTCTGCTGCTCCAGCCGGGTGACGATCCGGGTCATCCCGCTCAGCGACAGGTCACAGGCGTTCGCGAGTTCGCTCATCCGCATCCGCCGGTCGGGTGCCTCGGAGAGGTGCATCAGGGCCGCGTACTCGTTCATCGAGAGGCGCTGTTCGCGCATCAGATCGGCGTCCAACGCCCGGGGAACGACGATGATCACCCGGGCCAGGGCCCGGACGAACGCCTCCTCGTCGCTGCTCAACGGCGGTGACGCGGCTGTCATGGAGAACACACTAACACGGCAGTTGCTTGACAAAGCAACAATTCGAATATTTGCTTGACCGAGCAAGCACGTGAGTGCTGCGAACTTCAGAGGGGAAATTTACAGAAATGACCAGGATTGGCATCATCCTTGGCAGCACTCGCCCCGGCCGCAACGGCGAGCAGGTGGCCCGCTGGGTGCACGAGGTCGCCTCGCAGCGCGATGACGCGGACTACGAGCTGATCGACCTGCTCGACTACAAGCTCCCGCACCTCGACGAGGCCATGCCGCCGTCGATGGGGCAGTACTCCCAGCCGCACACGCTGGAGTGGGCCGCCAAGATCGCCTCGTTCGACGGCTTCGTGATCGTGACCCCGGAATACAACCACTCCACCTCCGGCGCCCTGAAGAACGCCATCGACTTCCTCTACGGGGAGTGGAACAACAAGGCCGTCGGCTTCGTCAGCTACGGCTCGGTCGGCGGCGCCCGCGCCGTGGAGCACCTGCGCCTGATCGCCGGTGAGCTCCAGATGGCCGACGTACGGTCCCAGGTGGCGCTCTCGCTCTACACCGACTTCGAGAACTTCAGCGTCTTCAAGCCGAACGACTTCCACCGCGAGGCCCTGACCACCACGCTGGACCAGACGGTGGCCTGGAGCAAGGCGCTCGCTCCGCTGCGTGCCGCGAGCTGATCCTGCCTGGTAGCCCACCAACCCTGGACACCGACGCCGGCCGCGAACATGCCCTCGCGGCCGGCGTCGGTTGGTCCGGAGGACGACCGTTATGGTGCTCGGGACGGACACAATCCAGCCGAGGGAGTGAGCACATGGCGGGTCGACTCGCGGTCGTCGGGGCCGGTCTGATGGGTTCGGGCATCGCCCAGGTCGCCGCACTGGCGGGCTGGGAGGTGACGCTCCGCGACATCGACGACGCCGCGACCCGGCGTGGCCTGTCCGGCATCCGCACCTCGTTGGAGAGGTTCGCGGCCAAGGGCACCATCGAGGCCGGGGACGTCGAGGCGACGCTCACCCGGATCACTCCGACCACCGACCTGGAGGCGGCCGGGGACGCCGACATCGTGGTCGAGGCGGTCTTCGAGAAGCTGGAACTCAAGCACGAGGTGTTCCGGGCGTTGGACAAGATCTGCGCCCCCGGTGCCGTGCTGGCCACCAACACCTCGGCCATCCCGATCACCCAGATCGCGGCGGTGACCGATCGGCCGGAGTCGGTCGTGGGTACGCACTTCTTCTCGCCCGTACCGATGATGAAGCTCTGTGAGCTGGTGCGCGGCTACAAGACCAGCGACGAGACGCTGGCGACCGCGCGGGCCTTCGCCGAGGAGATCGGCAAGACCTGTGTGGTGGTCAACCGCGACATCGCCGGCTTCGTCACCACCCGGCTGATCACCGCACTGGTGATGGAGGCCATCAGGCTCGTCGAGTCCGGGGTGATCTCGCCGGAGGACCTGGACACCGCCTGCAAGCTGGGCTTCGGACACGCGATGGGCCCGCTGGCCACCACCGACCTGACCGGCATCGACGTGCTGCTGAACGCCACGAAGAACATCTACGCCGACACCGCCGACGAGAAGTTCTTCCCACCGGAGCTACTGCAACGGATGGCCGCCGCCGGTGACCTGGGCCGGAAGACCGGCAAGGGCTTCTACTCGTACTGATTCGCCACCCGGCCCGGAAAAATTCCGGGCCGTTGTCGATTCCGTCGGATGTCGTTTGTCGGTGAGGTAGAGGGAGCCGCGAGGCTCGGCTACGACGACAGCGATGGAGGCGGTCGGCATGGGCAGGCAGTTCGAGGTGCGCTGGGAGGGCGATTTGTCCGCCAGCCCGTCGGAGGTGTGGGCGGGGTTCACCGCGCACACCTCCGGCTGGCTGTGGAAAATCGACTACGAGCCACGGGTCGGCGGGGCCGAGCGGGGGCTGAGCGGCTCCGGCGGCACGGTGACGGTCTGGGATCCGCCGAACCGGTTCGTGACCCGGGCGGTCGACGGCGACGGCGTCAACGAACTCGACTACCGGGTCGAGCCGCGTGGCACGGGGTCCTACCTGCGCTACGTACACCGTGGGGTGATCGCCGGGGACTACGAGCGTGAGCTGGACGCCTGCCGGCAGCACACGGCGTTCTACCAGCACACGTTCGGGGAGTACCTGCGGCACTTCGCCGGCCGCGACGCGGCCTACATCTCGGCGGACGGGCCCGGGAGCTCCGCGCGGGGCGGTTTCGCCGCGCTGCGCCGGGCCCTGGGCGTCGGTCCGGACGTCGCCGTCGGTGACCGGGTCCGGCTGACGCCGGCCGGTCTGGCGCCGATCGAGGGCACGGTCGACTACGCCACGCACGCCTTTCTCGGGGTACGCGGTGCCGACGCGCTCTACCGGTTCTACGGCCGGGACGCCTGGGGTTGGCCGGTCGGGGTGGCGCACCACCTGTTCGCCGAGGGTGTGGACGAGGCGGCGGAGACGTCCGCCTGGCAGGCGTGGCTGACCGCCGCACTGGCTCCGTCCGGGGCGGTGGCCTGATGCCCCAGTACGCGGTGCTGATCTTCGAGCGGGAGACCCCCGGTGGCGTGGCCGACATCCCGCCGGAGGTCATGCGGGCCCACGAGGAGTTGCCGGGGCGGATCGCCGAACTCGGTGGCCGGGTCGTCGCCGGGTTGGCGCTGGAACCGTCGACCACCGCGACCGCGATCCGGGGCGACCTGTTGACCGACGGCCCGTTCATCGAGACCAAGGAGGCGCTGGCCGGCGTCTTCGTGATCGAGGCGCGGGATCTCGACCACGCGCTGGCGCTGGCCCGGCTGACCCCGATCGTCAGCGGCGGCGTGGAGGTCCGACCGCTGATCGGCTTCCAGATCCTGGAGCCGAGCTGAGCACGGCCGGACGCAGGAGCGAACACACGGTCGCGCAGAGCGTCGCCGACGCGCACCGTCGCGAGTGGGCCTGGGTGCTCGCCGCGACGGTGCGGGTGACCCGCGATCTCGACGCCGCCGAGGAGGCGGTGCAGGAGGCGTACGTCCAGGCGTTGCGGACCTGGCCACGCGACGGCGTACCCGATCGGCCCGGCGCCTGGCTGACCACGGCGGCCCGGCGTACCGCGCTGAACGCGATGCGCCGACGCCAGACGCTCGACGCCAAACTGCCGCTGCTGCTCGGGCCGGAGGAGGAGGCCGAGATGGCTCAGCCGGACACCATTCCCGACGACCGACTCCGCCTGGTCTTCACCTGCTGCCATCCGGCACTGGCCCTGGAGGCACGGGTGGCGCTGACCCTGCGGCTCGTGTGCGGGCTGGCCACACCGGACATCGCGCACGCGTTCCTGGTCTCCGAGCCGACCATGGCCGCCCGGCTGACCCGGGCCAAGAAGAAGATCAGCGCGGCCAGGATTCCGTACCGGGTACCGTCGGCCGCCGAACTGCCGGGGCGGGTCGGCGCGGCGCTCACCGTGGTCCACCTGCTCTACACCGCCGGGCACACCGCCCGGTCCGGCGAGAACCTGGTACGCGACGAACTCACCGACCGGGCCCTCGACCTGGCCCGGATGCTCCGACTGTTGTTGCCAGCCGACCGTGAGGTCGCCGGGCTGCTTGCCCTGCTGCTGGTGCACCAGGCGCGGCGGGCCGGCCGCACCGATGCCGATGGTCGGCTGCTGCGGATCGAGGAGCAGGACCGGTCGGCATGGGACCGCGAACTGATCGCCGAGGCGGACCGGCTGGTGGTGGGCGCGCTCCGGGCCGGTCCGCCCGGTCGGTTCACCCTCCAGGCGGCGATCGCCGCGCTGCACGCGCAGGCACCGAGCTATCCGGAGACCGACTGGCCGCAGATCCGTACCCTCTACGACGAACTGCTGCGGATCTGGCCGTCGCCCGTGGTCGCGCTCAACCGGGCGGTAGCGCTGTCCATGGTGGACGGACCGGCGGCGGCGCTGGCCGAGGTCGAGGCGATCGAACGCGACGGCCGGCTGGCCGGTTACCGCTACCTGCCGGCGACCAGGGCAGATCTGCTGCGTCGGCTGGGCCGGCACGCGGAGGCCGCCGAGGCGTACCGGGCGGCGCTGGCGCTCAGCGACAACACCGCCGAACAGGAGTTCCTGACGGACCGGCTACGCGAGACGGGTCCGCTCTCCTGACTGCTACGGCCGTACGCGCGACACGTCGGTCACGAACGCCGTCCAGGCCGCCGGCCCGAACGTAAGCACCGGTCCCGGCCGGTCCTTCGAGTCCCGGACCAGTACGCGGCCAGCCAGGTTGTCCGCCACCTCGACGCAGTTGCCGCCGGTGTTGGTGGAGCGGGAGGAGGTCCGCCAGGTGGGGCCAGTGGTCATCAGGTCACCTTCAGCGCTTTGAGTAGTTCGAGCGTGGCGCTCTCCGAGAGGCTCTCTCCCAGCAGGCTATCCCAGACCCGACGGAGATAGCGGGTGATTTTCGGGTCGTCGACCAGCTGTCCACTTGCGACGTTCTCCAGGTAGGCGACCCGGTCGTCGTCGGGCAGGTCGGCCAGGACGAAGCCGCCGCCGAGCCCGACGTGCGCACCGACGTTGGCCGGCAGTGCGTAGAGGTGGACGTGCGGAAGCTCGGCCAGCTCGATAAGATGTCCGAGCTGTGCGTCCAGCACGGCGGGACCACCGACCGGGCGACGGAGGGCCAACTCGTCGATGATGGCCAGGAACTCCGGCGGGTCTTCTTTGGACAGCAGTTCCTGTCGTTCGAGTCGGGCGCTCAGCAGCTCCGCCACGTCGTCGGGGCCGTGCAGTCCGCCGGCCGAGAGCACCGCTCGGGCGTACTCCTCGGTTTGTAATAGCCCCGGGATCACGGTTGGTTCGAAGGCACACAGGCGAGTCGCTTCGGCTTCATAGCCGCGCCAGGCGGCGAACCAGACCGGGGTGCGTTGCTGATCGGCGATGCGCAACAGCTCGGCGAGCAGGCCGCCGGTCTGCAACGCCTCGTCCGCCGCGCCGGCGAACTCCTTGGTGGGCCGCCGTCGGCCGGTCTCGATCCCGGCGATGGTCGACGCGCTCCACCGGATCATCGTCGCCAACTGTTCCTGCGAGACCCCGGCTGCGGCGCGGGCTGCCTTCAGGGCGCGGATCCATACATCGAGGTTCATTTCACGTACTCCAACGGTAAGCGAGTAATTGGTCACTCTTGGTATCGGCAATACATCTACCACTGCGGTCGCGGGCCGTCCAGGGTGGACGGCAGAGGCGGTTCCGCTCCGTGACACCCGACTCCGGGGCGGAACCCGCGTGGTAACCCGGCCGGCGGTCGTCGGCAAACGCCCGCCGGCCGGGATCTCTCCAACACCGAGGAGGTCGTGGTGGCCGATGGCGCGTTACCCGAGTCCGCCGAACCGCTGACGCCGCAGGACTGGCGCCGCGTTCGCAACATCCTGTCGGTGCTGCCGCCGGGCGTACCCCGGGGTGTGTTGCCCCGGGTCGTCAAGCTGCGACGCGGCGACTACCTGCCGCCCGGCGGCGATGTGGTGGTCACGGTCGAGGAACTGCACCACGGTACGGAGAGCGGCCTCGACTGGCTGGGGGCGACCGTCGAGCAGAACGGGCGGGAGGTGGGGCTGCTCATCCGGGTCGAGGTGATCCGCCGGATGGTCGAGTTGGCCGTGCGGTCCCGACGCCAGGGTGGCGCTGTGTAATTTGACAAACGCATTTGTCAAATCACAGAATGTGTCCGTGACGACGGGTGTCGACGTGCTCCGGGACGGAGATCGGCTCAGGGGGGTCCTCACGCCGCTGCGGCAACGTCTGCTCGAAGAGCTGCGCGAGCCCGCCTCGGCGGCCGGGCTCGCCGCGCGGATCGGCGAGAGCCGCCAGCGAGTCAACTACCACCTGCGGGAACTGGAGAAGGGTGGCCTGGTCGAGCTGGTCGAGCTGCGCCAGCGGCGCGGCCGTACCGAACGGGTGATGCGGACCGCCGCGCACGCGGTCATCGTCGCGCCGGCATTAGTCGGCGAGTTGGACGCCGCCGATCAGGACCGGTTCGCCGCAGACACCCTGCTGGCGGCCACCGCGCGGACCTTCGACGACGTAGCCCGGATGCGCGAGGGCGCCGCCCAGGCCGGCAAGCGGCTGGTCACCTTCACCATCGAGGCGGAGATCGGCTTCGACCAGCCCGCCGACATCACCCGGTTCGCCGAGCAGCTCGCCACCCGGGTGGCCGAATTGGCGGCCGAGTTCGACT
The DNA here is from genome assembly GCF_042658085.1 of Plantactinospora solaniradicis. NCBI lineage: Bacteria > Bacillati > Actinomycetota > Actinomycetes > Micromonosporales > Micromonosporaceae > Plantactinospora > Plantactinospora solaniradicis. The sequence goes on from NZ_JBHSPR010000060.1 coordinate 36,213, forward strand.
CGCCCACCGCCCCCAGGCGATACCACCTGCTCGTCGGCGGTCATCCCGCTCGGCCCCCATCGGGCAAGGGGCCAGCCGAGTCGGCTGGGCCAGATCGAGGCGACGGCGGACCAGATCGAGGCGACGGCGGACCAGATCGAGACGACGGCGGACCAGATCGAGACGACGACGGCGAAGCAGATCGAATGGAGCGGGCGAGATGAGCGAGCAACCCAAGCCGTACCGGGTCGAGACCACCATCGGCGCTGACCGTGAGACGGTGTGGCGGGCGATGACGGATGCCGTACAACTCCGGGAATGGTTCGGCTGGGACCACGGCGACCTCGACGGCGAGATCCAGTACATCTTCGTCGACCACGTGAAGCAGGAGCCGCCGGAGCGAATGCTCTTCGACGACGGCTCGTATCTCGAACTGGTGCCGGACGGCCACCGGACCACGATTCGGGCCGTACTGCCCGGTTCGCTCGACGGAACGGACTGGGACGAGGTCTACGACGGCATGGAGGAGGGCTGGCGATCCTTCTTCGAGCAGCTCCGGTTCCTGCTGGAGACCCGCCCGCAGGGCCGCCGCCGCACCGTCTACCTCACGGGTACGGCCACCGCCGCCGATGTGCTGGCGATCGCGGGGAGCGACGGGGAACTCCGGCACACCAGCCGCTACCAGCGGATTGCTGTGCATCCGAGCGGGCACCTGTTGGTGGTCGCCGGCCAGGCGCCGTTGGCCGGTGACGTCGAGGGCCCGATCTCGCTCACCGTCACGACGTACGGCCTGGATGACGCCGCCTTCGCCGACGTCCTGTCGGAGTGGACCGCCCGATGGAGCGACATCCCCGACGCCAGGTCGACCACGACGGCCGGCGAGTCGACGATCACCGCCACCGCCCCGCGCTGAGGTGTTAAGAAGGGGCCCTTTATCTACAGAAAACGATAATAGGGGGCCCTTCCTTTCACTTCAGCCGTCGCGGCGGGTGGTCCAGCGGAAGGTGGTCAGGCAGAGGACGAGGCCGAGGACGCACCAGATGGACAGGACGAGGGCGACGCGGCCCAGTTCGAAGGAGCCGGCTGGTTCCTGGGCGGCGAAGGAGGAGGGGAGGAAGACGGAGCGGAGGCCCTGGCACATCCACTTGAGGGGGAAGAGTGCCGCCACCTGCTGCATCCAGCTCGGGAGTTGGGTGAAGACGATGAAGACGCCGGAGATGAACTGGAGGACCAGGGCGACCGGGGTGGCGGTGGCCGAGGCGCCTCGGCCGGTCTGGGCCAGGGACGAGAAGGCGATGCCGAGGAGTGTGCAGGCGGTGATGCCGAGCAGCGAGACCCAGCCGAAGGTGAACCACTTGGCGGCGGTCGCCGGCAGTTGGAGATCGAAGAAGAGGGTCGCGGTGCCGAGTAGCAGGGCCGTCTCGACCAGGGCGATCACCCCGACCATGATCACTTTGCCGGCGAAGTAGACCCACTGCGGCATCGGGGTGCCGCGCAGCCGCTTGAGGATGCCCCGGTCCCGCTCGCCGGGGATCTGGATCGCCAGGTTCTGGAAGCCCACCGCCACCAGCCCGGAGGCGATCATCCCGGTCACGAAATACTGGGTGAACCGTACGCCGCCGCCGATCTCGTCCCGGAAGACCGAGGCGAAGATCAGGAGCAGGACGACCGGGAACGCCATGGTGAAGACGACCGACTCGCGGCTGCGGAGGAACTGCCGGAGTTCGAGGCGGCCCTGACGGAACGCGAGGGTGGCCGGGCCGATGCGGCGACCGGTGACCGTCGTCGCCGGGGTGTCGAGAGTGCGCGATGTTGTGGTCATCGGTGCCCGATCATCCCCAGGTAGATGTCTTCCAGGGTGGGCCGGGTCACGGTCAGTCCCGGCACCTCTCCGCCGAACCGCGCGGCCAGCTCGCCGACCAGCGCCGTCGGCGTCGCGCTCTCCGCGCGTTCCACCCCGCCGGTCGGGGTACGCCAGGAGACCGTGGTCAGCGCGTTTTCCCGGTTGCCGAGTCGGGCCGGGGCGGCCACCTCGACCAGCCGGCCGCCGGTGATCACGCCGACCCGGTCGGCGAGCGCCTCGGCCTCGTCCAGGTAGTGCGTGGTCAGCACGATGGTGGTGCCGGCGGCGGCCAGGTCGCGGATCAGTTCCCAGAACTCGCGGCGGGCCTCCGGGTCGAAGCCGGTGGTCGGCTCGTCCAGGAACAGCAGCTCGGGTCGGCCGATGATGCCCAGCGCCACGTCCAGCCGCCGCTTCTGCCCGCCGGACAGGGCATGGGTCCGGGCCTTCGCCTTGTCGGCCAGGCCGACCCGGTCGATGACCTTGTCCGGATCGTCCGGCGCCGGATAGAAGCCGGCGAAGTGATGCACCACCTCGGCCACGGTGAGATCGTCGAACTCGCCGGTGCCCTGGAGCACGATGCCGACCCTGGTCCGCCACTGGTCGTCCGCGTGGTCCGGGTCGATGCCGAGCACGCTGACCTCGCCCGCGTCCCGGCGGCGGTAGCCCTCCAGGATCTCCACGGTGGTGGTCTTCCCGGCCCCGTTCGGGCCGAGCAGGGCGAAGACCTCGCCCCGGGACACCGTCAGGTCGACGCCGTCCACGGCGGTGGTGTCGCCGTACGCCTTGCGCAACCCCCGAACGGAGATCGCGAGCTGGTCATCCATGAGACCACTATGCGTGACGGTCCGGCGGCAACGGTCGCCGGGTCGGGTGGATCGGGCGTGGCGGGCACCGGAAGATCAGTTGCCGCCGGCCAACACCTCGGAGAGGGGTGCCGGGGACAGTCTGCGCTCGCGCAGCCCGCGCAGGATGTGTGGCAGCGCCTCGTCGGTCATTGCCGCGTTCGCCTCGGTGACGTGCAGCACGACGACCGAGCCGGGCCTGACCTTCGACAGCACCGCGTTCACGATCGGCCGCCAGGCGGTGGCGAACGGGTCCCCGCTGACCACGTCGCCGTCGACAACTGTCACTCCGAGTGGCGCGAGGGCGGCCAGCGCGGCGCCGTCGTGGCACAGTCCCGGGAAGCGGAAGTAGCGGGTCTGCCGGCCCCCGTACGGCTCGATCAGCCGGAAGGTCCGGGCCACGTCCTCGGTCATCCGGCTGGTCGGCACCCGGGGCAGGCCGTAGCAGTTCGGGGTGAACGCCAGGTGCCCGTACGTGTGGTTGGCCAGTTCGAAGCGCGAATTGCCGGCCAGTCGTCTGGTCAGGTCCGGATAGCGTTCCACCCACTTGCCGGTCAGGAAGAACGTCGCCGGGATCTGTTCCCGCTCCAGCAGTTCGATGATCCGTAGGTTGGCGTACGACCGCACCCGCCCACGGCGCAGGTTGGCGAGCATCGCGTCGGTCATGTCGGCGTCGAAGGTGAGCGCGACCAGGTTGCCGGAGCGGGGGCCGTGCCCGACGACCGGTGGACGGGTGCCGGGCCGGGTCGCACCGGGTCGATCGGCCGCCGTCGGCCGGGGTGTCCGGGTCGAGGGGGTCGAGGGTGTCGCCGGTCCGGTCGCGTGCGGCGCCGTGGCCGTCGCCGTACCGGCCGGTGGGGTGCCATCCGCCGGTCCGGCCGGGCCGCCGGCCCAGGACGGCTCGATCCCCGCCTCCGGCCTGGCCGGGGTGGCCGGGGTGGCGCCGCCGCGCACCACGGCGACCACCAGGACGAGGGCGCCGACGAGCGCGGCGGCAGAGACGGAGATCAGGCCAATTCGAAGAACCTTCGCGAACACCCGGCCGAGCATGCCAGTCGCGGTCCACCGGCGTGGTCCCCGACGAGCCGGAACGCGTCCGGGTCAGCGGATGGCATCGCCCTCGCCAGGCGTTCCGGAGAGTGGCGGTCGACGGTCAGTAGTGGTCCACCATGGTCTCGGTGCGGGCCAGCCGGGCGGCCCGCCGCTGCTGCCGGCGGCGCCGACGCCGACGGACCACCCACATCACGAGGAACGGCACCCCGAGGAGGAACACCAGTACCAGCACCGGAAGCAGGAGCGCGGCCAGCGAGACGAACACGCTCGTCGCGTCCTCGGCGGTGCTCGCCACCGGGGCACCGAATCCGGCCGTACCGGCGTTGATCACCGGCCGGGCGGCGGCCTTCACCCCGTGTACGCCGAGCGCGATGATCACTCCGATGGCGACCGGCACCCACTGGTGGGATCCGAAGAACTGCCCCGGGTCACTGACCGTCACCGTCTCCGAGCCGGACCCCGCACCGAATGCGAGTCCGCCCGCCGTCGGCCGGACGACGGTCTGCACCACGTCGTTGACGTGGTCGACCACCGGCACCTTGTCGGCGACCACCTCGACGGCCAGCAGCACCGCCAGGATCGCGATCGTCCAGCCGTTGGAGAGCCACTGCCAACCGCTCGGCAGGTTGACGAGATCGGTGAACCGGGCGAGCAGAGCCATGGTGAGCAGGGGAATGTACGCGTTCAGTCCGGCCGATGCGGCGAGACCGGTTCCGGTGAGGGCTTCCAGCACGGCTCCAGGATGGCACCGACTCGCCAGCATGGCCCGTCGGGCGCGGTCCGGTCGCTCCGCTACCCTCGTCGGGTGCGGTTGGTGATAGCGCGGTGCTCCGTGGACTACGTCGGACGGCTTTCGGCACACCTGCCGCTGGCGACCCGGCTGCTGATGGTCAAGGCCGACGGATCGGTCTCGATCCATGCCGACGACCGGGCCTACAAGCCACTCAACTGGATGAGCCCGCCGTGCCGGCTGGAGGAGGCTCCCGGCGTGTGGCGGGTGGTCAACAAGGCCGGTGAGGAACTGCGGATCACCCTGGAGGAGATCTTCCAGGACTCGTCGTACGAGTTGGGTGTCGATCCCGGGCTGCGTAAGGACGGTGTGGAGGCGCATCTCCAGGAGTTGCTGGCCGCCAACCCCACCGAGCTGGGTACCGGCTTCACGCTGGTCCGTCGGGAGTACCCCACCGCGATCGGGCCGGTCGACCTGCTCTGCCGGGACGGTGCCGGGGCGGCGGTGGCCGTGGAGATCAAGCGGCGCGGCGAGATCGACGGGGTGGAACAGCTCACCCGCTACCTGGAGTTGCTCAACCGCGATCCGCTGCTCGCGCCGGTCCACGGCGTCTTCGCCGCGCAGGAGATCAAGCCGCAGGCCAGGGTGCTCGCCGCCGACCGGGGGATCCGGTGCGTGGCGGTGAACTACGACCGGCTGCGTGGCATCGTGCGGGACGAGATGACCCTCTTCTGACGGTCGGTGATGAGGCGATACGGCTGACGTCTGATGGTTATCACGCGGTACGGCTGACGCCCTGGCGGGCGTGGATGGTTGTCGGGCCGGGACGTCGTACCGGATTGCCGCCTTTCCGCGACCGGGCGGTGTCCGGATCGGCACAAGATCGCGACGCGGTGGTGCCGGGATCGTGATGCCAGGGCGGAATCGTCGTCAACATGGACGACGACAGCCGCACCCGGGACACCCCACCGGTGATGCTCGCCTGGCTCGGACATCCGGTGACCGTGCTGGCGATCGTCGCGCTCGTGGTCAACGACCATCTCCTCAAGGCGGAGTACCCGGGGCTGGTCACGGGGAAGCTCAGTGACTTCGCCGGCCTGCTCGTCGCGGCGCCGTTGCTCGCCACCGTGGTCGCCGGGCTCGCCCCGAGGCTGCCCGGAACCCCGGTGGCGCTCGCCAGCATCGGCGTCACCGGGCTCGCCTTCACCGCGGTCAAGGCGACCGCCGGAGGGGCGGCCGCCGCCTCCGCGGTCTGGAGCGGGTTCACCGGGCCGTCGGTGATCCTGGCCGACCGTACCGACCTCGCCGCCCTGCCGATGCTCGCCGTCGGCGGCTGGGTGTGGACCCGGGCCCGGCGACATCCGGCGACGCGCCGGGCGGTACGTCGGTTCGGCGCGCTCGTGCTGCTGCCGGGCGCCGTACTCGCGGTGGTGGCCACCAGCGCGCCGTTCTATCCGGACGCGGTCGCGGTGACGGTCTGGCGGAACCAGATCGTGGTGGGCCAGGCCAACGCCTACCACGCCGGTGACCGGCAGCCCGAGATCTGGTGGCTCAGCGAGCGCGACGGGCGTGGCTGGCGGGCGTTGGATTCGGCCGAGGAGACGGCCTTCGAGGCCGAGCGGTCCGGGCTACCGGCCGGAACCGGCCAGGGCTGCGTACCGGGGGAGCCGGCGCACTGCTACCGCGTGGTGCCGGGGAAACTGCGGATTCAGGAGACCACCGACTCCGGTACCACCTGGCGAACGAGCTGGGAGGTGTCGGACGAGGCACGCCGCTATCTGAGCCGGTCCTACGACGACCTCGGCGATCCGGCAATCTACCTCTCCTCCGTGGCGCTCGTCGTGCAGCCGACGAGCGCCGGACACGTCGTCGTGGTGGCCAACGGCCGGGACGGTGTCGCCGTCCGCGAGCCGGACGGTCGGTGGACCCGGGTCGAGTTCGACGGCTACGGCGGAACGGCCCGCCGGGCCGACCCGTCGGGGATCGATCCCGGCGCGCTCGCCCAGGAGATCGTGCTCGCGCTGCTGGTCGCACTGGCGGCGATGGGCCTGGGTGGCTGGCTGGCGGCCCGGCGGGGGAGGGTCACCGTCGTCTGGTTCGTGGTCCCGCTGGTCCTGGGTTGCGTGGGTGGACTCCTCGGCATCCCCGGGATGGCAAGCGACGAGGTCATCGCCCTCCTCGGCCGACTCCTGGTCGTGCTGGGGCCGCTGATGGCGCTGACCGGTGTCGTCGGAATCCTGGTCTTCGCGGGACGGGTGCTGCCGGTCCGCTGGCTACTGCTGATCATCCTGATCGGACTGTCGGCCGGCGTCGGCTGGCTCGCACCCTTCGTCGGTTGGGCGAACGGTGCGATCGGCTACCGGAACGCGGCACTCCTCGGCTCGGCCTGCGTGCTGGTCGGCATCGCCGCCGCCGGTTGGCTCGGCCACCGCTTCGGTCGCCCGCCACTGCCGAAAACCGAGCCCTCGTACCCGGCGGTACCGCTCGGCCCGCCGCCGGCCGCTCCCTGACCCGGCAGGCCAGGAGTGTTAGGAAGGGCCCCCGCATCTACAAAAAGCGATAAGAAGGGCCCCCTCCTTACACTGCTCGGGGGTTAGGCGTGTGGGCCGACAGCTACCTCGCCGATGGTTAGCCGGGGGGTGGCTTCGAGGATTTCGCCGATCCGTTGCACCTGGTCGTCGAGGTCGTGTCGGTGCGCGGCGGTGAGCCGGGTCAGGGGCTCGACCGTGACGTCGAGGCGGCGGCCAGAGCGGCGTTGGTGCCAGACGCCGGCCACCACCCCGTCGACGAGCAGGACCGGATAGTTGCCGGCCTGGCCACCCGCCAACGCCCGTTCGGCGGCTCGGCCGGGGAAGACGTGCTCGCGCGGAAAGCACCCGACCGGGTACGCGTCGAAGTACGGCAACAGCCGTACCCCGTCCGGCAACCCGGTCGGGGCGGCGGTGTCGCCCGCCACCACCCAGGCGGCAGTGCCGGCGACCGAGACCTGCTCCAACTCTGCCCCGAGCGAGTCGAACAATTCCGTCGCCCAGCGCTTCGGCGCCGCCAGCCACTGGGCGAAGTGTGTCGGCGTGGCCGGGCCGTACGCGTAGAGGTAACGCCGGACCACCTCGGCGAGCGCCGTTCCGGCCTCGGCGGGCTGGAAACCCGGCAGCCAGCGGGCCGGGTTCGTGTACGTGATCTGGCGGCCCCGGTTCGGACCGAAGCACATCGCACCGCGCCGGGTGGCGAGCGACATCGCCTCGATCCAGCGCGGCCACTTGTCCTGGAACGCGTCCATCACCCGGTCACCCGCCCACGGCCCGGTACGCGCCACGACCGCCTCGGTCAACTCGTCGGTGGTCAGCTCGGCGTCCCGGAGCGCGTCCGCGATCGCCGCGACGACCTGCTCGGCCTGCTCGTCGCTGAGCAGCTTGTGCGTCTGGATCGGCAGGGCCGACAGCGCACCGGTCCACATCGGCAGGTCCTCGGTGGCCAGCAGGTGCACGGTGAAGCGGGGGCCGCGCGTCTTGACCAGGCTGCGCTCGGTCCACAGCGCCTCCCGTACGTCGACCCGGGTGGTGTCGCGGGTGCGGAGCCCGATCGAGAGCTCGGCGGCGGACAGCACCTGGGCGTGCACCCCGCCGAGCCGGGCCGCCACGTCAGCAGGCCTGGGCCCGGCTTCGGACCTGGCTTCGGACCTGGCGTCGGGCCTGGCTCCGGGCCCGGCCCCGGGCAGCGGGGAGACCAGCCCCTGCCGCTCCAGACGCCGGGCGCACACCTGCGCGAACGACAGTTGCCGCATCAGCGGACCTTAGCGAAGAAGGTACGGAGGTCGGCGGCGAACGCGTCCGGCCGCTCCATGGCGACGAAATGGTGGCTGGCGGAGTTGCCCTCCGGCCAGCGCAGGATCGTGCGCCGTACCGGCGTCCGGGTGCCGCCCCGCGAACTGCCGGCCGAGGACGCGCCGGTTGGTGGCGACCAGCCGGGCGTCGCGGACGCCGCCGACTTCGTCACCCGGAAGCTCTTACGCGTTCACCCCGACGTACCACCCTCGGTTGCGAGTTAGAGGTGCACGAGCCGCCGGAGCTGATCGACTACCTCCGGGCGTTGGGAGCCCGGGTCACCCGGGCCACCGATACCAGCTCATCGTGACCTCCGGGGTCATCGGCGACGAGCCGGACAGTTGAAGAAAACTTTCAGAGTCATGATTGACGCCGTGGTTTTCTGTCGCAATAATTGTCGTCAATATTGATCAACGTCGTTTCCCTTAACCCCCGAAGGGAGGACCGATCATGGCAGCTGTGACCGGAGAGGTGTCCTGGTTCTGTTGCGGCAGCGCCTGGGGCCCCTGCGCGTCGACCGGCAGAGGCGCCTGCGGAACCTGCACCTCCGGCAACTACCAGCACGCCTGGCCGAACGCCTCGGCAGCCTGTCTCGCGATCACCCGACCGGACACCTGTGGCACCAGCCTCAGCCGGCGGACCTGCGGGTTCGTGCACTACACCACGAACCTGTGCAACGGCGCACGGGTCGGCACCTCGATCGCCGACTGTGGACCGCAGACCGACCTCTTCTGCGGCGAGCGCGCCTGCTGCGGCTCGTCCTGCGGAACGAACCGGATCATCGACCTGACCCCGGCGGCGTACAGCGCGATCGCCAGCCTGTCCACGGGGCTCCGGCCCTGCTCCGTCGACGTCGTGTAGGGAGGCTCTGATGGCGAACACCATGGACCGCCGCCGACTGCTCAGCACCGCCGTACTCGGTGGGGCCGGCATCGCCGGCGCCACCGCACTCGGCTCGCTCGCCCCGGAGGCCGCCTTCGCCGCCGAACCGGTCAAGGTCGTACCCGGGCAACCCGACCCGAACTTCGCCGAGGGCCGGGTCACCACGATCAACGGCAGCGTGGTGCTGCTCGCCGGCTCCGACGGCGCACTGCACCGCATCCAGGTCACCAACGGTACGAGCATCTGGAAGTTCCAGCCGACCACGTTCGACCGGCTCGAAAAGGGCGACGGCATGTACGTCCGGGGCGTACGGCTCCCCGACGGCACCCTCGCCGCCGACTCCCTCTGGGCCAACATCGTCAACCTGACCGCGCACGTCGCCTCGGTCGGTCGCAACGTGCTGCACCTCGACCACCACGGCAAGCGCCTGATCGGGCACGTCGTACCCGGCACCACCGCCGCCGTCTACAACGGCACCCCCGCCATCTCCGACGTCTCGCTGCTCCGGGTCGGCGGGCACGTACAGATCATCGGTGCCTGGCACCCCGACACCAACGAGATCAGCATCGCCACGGTCTACGCCGCCAACTGAGGTGTAAGGAAGGGCCCCTTCTTATCGTTTTCTGTTGTAGCGGGGGCCCTTCCTAACACCTCTCCGGGAAGAGAGGAGGGCACAATGCTCCAGTCGATGGCGGCACTCCAGTCCCTGCTGATCGGCGCCGTGCTGATCTGGTCCGCCCGGATCAAGCTGTTCGACCGGCGCGCGGCCGCGCAGGTCGGCACGTCGGCGCTCGGCACGCTGCTCGGCACCGACCGGGCGGTGCCGGCGTACCGGCTTCTCGGCGGCGTGGAGCTGGCACTCGGCATTCTGCTGGTGGTCCCGCCGGCTCCGGTGGCCGAGCCGATCGCGGCCACCACGCTCGCCGCCGGCTTCGTCGGCTACCTCTGGTACGCCCGCCGCACCGCGCCCGGATCGTCGTGCGGCTGCCTGAGTGCCAAGGCCACCCCGGTCACCGGGCGGAGCATCTCCCGCGCCGGAGGGCTGGCCCTGGCGGGTCTGCTCGGTGCCGTCGCCGCCGGCGGCGGGCACTGGCTGTCGGTCCTGGCCGACCATCCGGCCGCCTCGGTCGCGCTGCTGCTCGCCGAGGTGGCGGTGCTGGTCGCCCTGTCGCCCGAGTTCGACGCGGCCTGGTTGCTGCCGCTGCGCCGGCTCCGGGCCCGGCTCACCCATCCGCTGCGGGGCGGGTCCGGCGTCCCGTTGCTGGCCAGCGTCCAACAACTCCAGCTCAGCGGCGCGTACCGGCAGGTTGCCGCGTTGCTCACCTCGGACGTCCGGGAGCACTGGCTGGAGCAGTCCTGGCGGATGGTCTGCTACTCGGCCCGCTACCAGGGCCGACCGGCGACCGCGATCTTCGCCGTGCCGGCGGCCGAGGCGGCACCGGAGCAGGTCCGGGTCGCCCTGGTGGACGACTCGACCGGCACCACCCTGCTGAGCCTGGCAGACCCGGCAAGCCGGCCAGATCCGGCATACGCCGGCTGACGACCCCGAACCTGTGAGGTGTTAGGAAGGGCCCCCGCTACAACAGAAAACGATAAGAAGGGGCCCTTCCTTACATCTCTGTCAGGCGCGGCCGGTCTGGACCGCGATCAGGGACTTGATCAGTCCGGCCAGCCGCTCGGCCCGGATCTGCGAGTGTGGAAAGTAGTGCCGCATCTGGGACCGGTCGACCAGTTCGGTCCAGAGCACCTGTTGCATCGCCGTTTCGCGGCAGTCGGGGCGGGTGTGCGCGAGCGGCCATCGGCGGGCCACCGCTACCCGCAGCCGGACCGGGGTGAACTGCATCCCGGGGGCGATCCAGTGTGGCTCGATCGGAAAGTAGCGGTACGGCGTCTGCACCCAGTGCGCGTCGGCGAGCGCGTGGACGGTCTCGGCGAACCGTAGCCGGCGCTCGTGCCCACCGACGTGTTCCAGCACCGAGTTGGAGAAGACCAGGTCGTAGCGGCGGCTGGCGATGTGCGGGGGCAGTGCGCAGGCATCGCCGCGATCGACCTCCGCCCACCCCGGTACGTCGGCCGGGGCGTCCTCCAGGTTCACCACGTGTACGTGCTTCGGCCGTACCGCGCTCTGCGCCCAGGTACTCACCCGGCCGCCAAGGTCGATCACGGACATCTGCGCCAAATCTGGAAATGTTTCGGCGAGCCAGCCGGCTCGGCGCTGCCGCCGCTTGGCGCCCCAGGAGTTTTCGCTGTCAACCAGGCGGAATCGCAACGCGTGCAGCCCCATTTGGCGAACGCTACCGATGCGGGAGGCGACCAGGGATGTCTTAGTCGTCCTTTTGTCCCTACGATCGGTCAGTTCGCGCTCACCGCCCGTACATTATTTTGGCTGCCTTGATGATGCGCTCGACCTGCGCGGACGTCCGTTCGAACGTCATCGAGGGCAACACCGAGGGGCCACGCCGTCTGGTCACCGCCTTGCTCCGCCCGAACTCGCGCAGTCCGTCCGCGCCGTGGATGCGGCCGAAGCCGGAGTCGCCGACCCCGCCGAACGGGAGTGTCGACATTCCGACGAAGGTGAGGCTGGAGTTGACAGCGGCCATTCCGGACCGGATCCGGCCGGCGATCTCGACGGCGCGGCGCCGGCCGAAGACGGATGCGCCCAGGCCGTACGACACCGCGTTGGTCCGGGCGACGGCCTCGTCCGCGTCGGCGACCCGGGCGATCGTGAGGGTGGGCCCGAAGGTCTCCTCGCGTACGGCGGCGGCCTCCTCGGGTACGTCCACCAGGATGGTCGGCCGGACGTACGGCGGCGCCACGGCGTCGGGTCCACCGAGTACGGCCCGTCCGCCGCGCGAGATCGCGTCGTCGATGTGCCGTCGGATCACCTCGATCTGGCCGGGCATGGTGATCGGGCCGAGGTCGGTGTCCTCGGGCCCGACGGTCAGCCGGGATGCCTTCGCGACCACCTTCGCCACGAAGGCGTCGTAGACGGGCTCGACCACGTACGCCCGTTCGATGCCGATGCAGGTCTGGCCGGCGTTGGTGAGGGCGCCCCAGACGCAGGCCTCGGCGGCGGCGTCCAGGTCGGCGTCGGAGTCGACGATCATCGCGTCCTTGCCGCCGGCCTCCAGGACGACCGGGGTGAGCGTCTCGGCGCAGGCGGCCATCACCTTCTTCGCCGTGGTGGTGGAGCCGGTGAAGGCGACCTTGTCGACGCCGGAGCGGCACAGTGTGGCGCCGACGTCGCCGAGGCCGTGGACGGCCTGTAGCACCGGATGTTCGGGTACCACCTCGGCGAAGGTGTCGACCAGCCACTGCCCGATCGCCGGGGTGTACTCGCTGGGCTTGAGGATCACCGCGTTCCCGGCGGCCAGGGCGTACCCGAACGCGCCGATCGGGGTCAGCACGGGATAGTTCCAGGGCGCGATCATCGCGACGACGCCGTAGGGCTGGTATTCGAGGTGGGCGGAGAACTCGGCGATGACGAGCCGGCCACGTACCCGGCGGGGGCCGAGCACCCGTTTCGCGTTCCGGGCCGCCCAGTCGAGGTGGTCGATCGCGCTCACGGCCTCGACGACACCGTCGGCGATCGGCTTGCCGGTTTCCAGCCGGGACAGCGCGGCGAGTTCGGGGATCCGGTTGGCGAGCACGGACCGCCAGCGCAGCAACCGGGTCCGACGGCCGGCGAAGCCGAGCCCGGCCCACCATTTCGCCGCCACCCGGGCCTGCCCGACCGCCCGGGCGACGTCGTCGGCGTCCGCGACCGGGAACCGGCCAGCCAACTCCCCGGTCGCCGGATTCGTGGAGATCAGTTCGCCGTCCTCGATCGCGGGCACGCCGGGAACGCTCACGGTCGTCATGACGCGAGTCTAGGCCCGAACGTTACTCGCGGGTAGACGCGTGAATGAGCATGATCGGCGCGGTTCATCCGCCGAATCGGCGAGGCTGGATCCCCTCCCCGGGTACGCCGACACGGTCCGGCAGGACGTGGAGCACAGCCGGCACCGGATGGGAAGCTGACCTGCGGGGAGCCGGCGTTGCCGTGCCGACTCGGGGCCGGCGTTGCCGCGTCGGCTCGGAGCTGGCGTTGTCGTGCCGGCTGGGGCCGGCGTTGCCGCGTCGGCTCGGGGCAAGGCCGATGGGGGCGATCCATGTCCGACGAGCTGGATCTGTTACCGGTGCTGACCGTGACCAGCGGACCGTTGCAGGGCGCGAGCTTCCGGCTCCGACCGGGAGTGCGCCGGATCGGCCGGGAGGACGGCGTCGACGTGCTGTTGGACGATCCCAAGGTCAGCCGCCGACATGCCACCGTCGAACTCGTCGACGGCCGGGTACTGCTGACCGATGCCGGGTCGACCAACGGGACCTGGCTGAACAACCGGCGGCTGTCCGGCCTCACCGAGCTGCGGGACGGGGACCGGCTCCGGCTGGGGCAGGTCGAGCTGCGTTTCTTCGATCCCGGCGCCGCCGCGACCGACCAGTTGACCCCGCTGCGCCACCGGGCGCTGCTCCCGCCGCCGCAGACTCCGGCTCTGGCTCCGGGTTCGTTTCCGGTTCCGGGTTCGGTTCCGGCTGCGGGTCCGGCCGTTGCCGGGGCCCCGGTGCCAGCGGAGGCGGCGGCCGGCGCGCTGACCGCACCGACCCAGTTGATGGGTACGCCCCGGCGGTCCCGCCGGATGCTGCTGATGATCGGCGGTTTTGTGGCCCTCGCCGGCTCGATGACCTGGGCCTATCTCGTCCTCCAGTAACCCGGACACCCCTTCGACGCCCGCTGCCGGTGATCCGGCCTCCCGGTGGTGCAACGGCCCGACGAGCGGCCCGGAAATATGGCGGGTCGCCACATGGGGCAGACCCGGCCCGGCTGGCATGATCGCCTGGATGGAGATCCAGCGACACGAAATTCTGGCCAACGGCATCAAGCAGCGGGTGCTGGTTGCCGGCCCCGAGGACGGCGTTCCGGTGCTGTTGATCCACGGTAACTGCTCGTCCGCCGACTTCTGGCGACCGCTGATCCGCCGGCTGCCGGCGACCCTGCGCCTGGTCGCCCCCGACCTGCGCGGGTACGGCGGCACCGAGGCCGCGCCGGTGGACGCCACCCGGGGCCTGCGTGCCTTCGCCGACGACGTCGCCGCGCTGCTCGACGAGCCGGCGCTGTTCGGTGGGGCGGACGCCCGGCCGGTGGTGGTCGGGCATTCGCTGGGCGGGGGAGTGGCGATGTGCCTGCTCGTCAACCGGCCCGATCGGGTGGCGGGTCTGCTGCTGGCGGCGCCGGTCTCGCCGTACGGGTTCGGTGGCACCCGGGACCTGGCCGGCACCCCGACCACGCCCGACTTCGCCGGCACCGGCGGTGGAACGGCGAGCGCGGAATTCGTCCAACGGCTCGCCGCCGCCGACCGGAGCAGCGACGCGCGGACCAGCCCGCGCAACGTGCTCCGGACCGCCTACGTGGCCGATCCGGCTTCGCTCGGCGACGACGAGGAACTGCTCCTCGACTCCGTGCTCTCCACCACGACCGGCGACGACAACTACCCGGGCACCATGGAACAGACCGACAGCTGGCCGGGCATGGCACCGGGAGACCGGGGCGTGCTCAACACCATGGCACCGAAGCACTTCCGGATCGCCGACGAGCTGGTCGCCGTCCCGACCAAGCCGCCGGTCACCTGGGTACGCGGCGACGCCGACGTGATCGTCTCGGACACCTCGCTCTTCGACCTGGCGTACCTCGGCCAGCTCGGCGTCGTGCCTGGCTGGCCGGGCGCCGAGGTGTGCCCCCCGCAGCCGATGATCGGACAGACCCGCGAGGTCCTGGACCGGTACGCGGCGGCCGGCGGCAGCTACCGGGAGATCGTCCTCCCCGGCTGCGGTCACTCGCCGAACATCGAGCGCCCCGCCGAGTTCGTCGCCGCCCTGCTGGAATTGCTGTAAGGAAGGGCCCCTTCTTATCGTTTTCCGTATAAGAAGGGCCCCTTCCTAACCGGGCCAGCGCCGAGTGGCAGACTCGCCGCAGTTTCCTCAGCGGTCGTTCAGGCGGCCGTCCGCGACGAAGTCGGAGGTCAGCAGTGGTGGGCGAGTTCACCGGCGGGGGCGGCGTACGGCAGGTTGGCGTCGTCGGGCTGGGCACGATGGGGGCGGGGATCGTCGAGGTGTTCGCCCGCGGTGGGGTGGACGTGGTCGCCGTCGAGATCACTCCGGCCGCCCTGGAACGTGGTCAGGCGACGCTCACCCGCTCCACCGATCGGGCCGTGGCCCGGGGCCGGCTGACCGCCGCCGACCGGGACGCGTTGCTCGGTCGGGTCACCTTCGCCGTCGGGCTGGCGGCGCTCGGCGAGGTGGACCTGGTGATCGAGGCGGTGCCCGAACAGCTCGACCTCAAACGGCGGCTCTTCGGTGAGCTGGACCGGATCTGCAAGCCGGGCGCCATCCTGGCCACCAACACCTCCTCGTTGAGCGTCACCGAGATCGCCGTTGCCACCGAGCGGCCGAGTCAGGTGATCGGGATGCACTTCTTCAATCCCGCCCCGGTGATGAAGCTGGTCGAGGTGATCCGGACGGTGACGACCTCGACCGAGGTGGTCGAGGCGGTCGAGGCGCTCTGCGCCCGGCTCGGCAAGGTCGACGTGACCATCACCGATCGGGCCGGGTTCATCGCCAACGCGCTGCTGTTCGGCTACCTCAACCAGGCCGTCGCGATGGTGGAGTCGCGGTACGTCGGCCGCGAGGACCTCGACGCGGCGATGAAGCTGGGCTGTGGGCTGCCGATGGGGCCACTGGCACTGCTGGACCTGATCGGCCTGGACACGGCGTACGAGATCCTGGACACCATGTACCGGCGGGGTGGCCGGGACCGCCGGCACGCTCCGGCGCCGCTGCTCCGGCAGATGGTCACGGCGGGACTGCTCGGCCGCAAGTCCGGCCAGGGCTTCTACCAGTACGCCGGGCCGGGCTCGTCGACCGTCGTACCCGACGACCAGACCCCGTCGTCGGCACCGGTCGACGGCGCTCGTCCGGTCGCGCGGGTCGGGGTGATCGGGTCCGGCGCCGCGGCCGCCGGGCTCGGCGAGGTCTTCGCCGGAGCCGGGTACGACGTCGTCGTGCTGTCCTGGGAGCCGGAGGAGTCCGCCAGCTCCGAGGCGCCGGAGGGGGCTGTCCGTTCCGACGTGCCGGAAGAGTCCGCCAGTTCCGAGGTGTCGGAGACGTCCGCCAGGCTCGATGAACTGGCCGACGTCGACCTGGTGGTGGAAGCGGTGGACGGGTTGGACCCGGGCGTGCGGCGGGCCCTCTTCGCCGCGTTGGACGAGGTCTGCCGGCCGGGCGCACTGCTCGCCACCACGACCGCCACGCTGCCCGTCATCGACATCGCGATGGCCACCCGCCGGCCGGCGGACGTACTCGGGCTGCATTTCGCCGGACCCGCCGGGCCCGCCGGATTGTCGGCGCAGGTCGGGCCGGTGGTGGAGATCGTCCAGACCGTCCGTTCCTCGACGGAGGCCATCGCCACCGCGCGGGCGGTCTGCGCCGCGCTGGGCGGGACCGGGGTGGTCTGCCGGGACCGGGCCGGGTTCGTGGTCAACGCGCTGCTCTTTCCGTACCTGAACGACGCCGTGCGGATGCTGGAGGCGTCGTACTCGACGGTGGACGACATCGACCACGCGATGAAGTTGGGCTGCGGATATCCGGCGGGCCCGTTCGAGATGTTGGATCTGGTCGGCCTGGACGTTGCCCTGGCGGTCCAGCGGGGTCTCTACCGGGAGCTTCGGGAGCCGGGACTCGCCCCGGCGCCGCTGCTGGAGAAGTTGGTGACCGCCGGCTTCCTGGGGCGCGGGACCGGTCGCGGGTTCCGGGAGACGGCGGCCCTCCCGTTCAGCGGGCGATCCGGAGGCTGACCGTGGCGTTGCTGGTCCGGCCGTCCTGGGTCAGCCGGTAGACGAACCGGTCGGACCGGGCCTTGTCGTTGCGGTGCGGCCGGTAGATGACGGTCCGGCCCGTGGTGACCTGCACGGTGCCGTGCGCCGGCGCGGCGACGATGCTGAGTTTGGTGCCCTCGGTGGCGAAGTCGTTGGCCAGCACCCGGATACCGGTGGCCTTGGCCCCGCTGACCTTCGGGTTGTCCCGGATCGCCGTCGGGGCTGGGACGAAGCCGCCGGTGCCGGTGCCGATGAAGACGCTCTGCGCGCCGGCCCCGCTGGTGGTGACCACGTCCAGGATCCCGTCGCCGTTCACGTCCGTCGCGGCCACGGTCCAGGACTGCTCGCCGGTGGGATCGCCCTGGAGGTTCACCACCGTGCCGTCGTCGAGCACCACGACCACACCGGTGAAGTAGGTGCCACAACCCTCGGCGTACGCGATCGTCACGTCCATCGCGCCGTCGCGGTCGAAGTCGGCGAGTTGGTACTGCGGTCGGCCGGAGCAGTACCGGACCGGGCCGGGGGTGAGCGCCCCGGTGCCGGTGTTGAGGTAGGTGGCGAAGCCGCTGCCCTGGTCGGTCCACTCGTAGATGTCCTGGCGTCCGTCTCCGTTGAAGTCGGCGGTGCCGATGTAGCTGGGCTGGAAGATGGTGTCGAAGCCGCCCGAGACGGCGAAGCCGTCCAACACCAGCAGGGTGCTGCTGATCGAGGGAGGTGGACCGGAGAACCAGGTGAGCGCCAGCTCCGCCGGGGCGTCGCTGTCGAGGTTGAGTCCCACCCCCATGTCCGGGCAGTACTCCGTCGACGGCAGGTACGGATAGGACTGCGCCGGGCCGTAGCCTCCGCCGGGCAGGCCGAGTTCGACCCGTACCGCACAGGAGGAGTTGCCGGGCAGCGCGCCGAGGGTGTTCCGGTCCGGGCGGGCGTCCCCGTTCACGTCCGCGATGATCGGTTCGTCCTGCCAGCCGGCCCGGGCGGGCGACGCGGTCAGACCGACGGTGGCCGCTGTCGCCGCGACGACGACCATCGCGATGCGCCGTCCCCACATGGTGCCTCCTCTGCCCGGTCAGCCTCGTCGACGGGCTGGCTCTTAGCAGGAGATTAGATTGTACTTAACGTGATATGTCCTGTGCTGACAGTGATTTGACAGGATGGTTTACCGAACCGGATCCGGGGTAGGGCGGCCAGCTCAGGGCGTGATTCTGACCAGGACCGTGGCCCCGCTGGTCCGACCGTCCTGCGTGATCCGGTAGCTGAACTGGTCGACGGAGCCGGCTGTCGGGCCCGGACGGTAGACGACGGTCCGTCGGTCTCTGACGACGGCGGTGCCGTCGGTCGGCGGTGTGCTGATGCTGACGACGGCCCGTCGGCTGGCCCAGTCGTTGACCAGCACCGGGATCCGGACGGAGCCGTCGGCGCCGACCGTGACGACGTCCTGTCTCGCCACCGGCGACATGACGAACCCGCCGTTTCCGATGCCGAGGAAGGTCCAGCGTCGCCCGCTCGGCTGTTGGTAGGTGAGGACGTCGGGGAGGTTGTTGCGGTCCGCGTTCAGCACGTGGATCGTCCAGCTCGGCGTGCTGTCGTATCCCCCCAGGAGGTTGACCACGCTACCGTTGGCGAGCACCACGGCGACTCCGTTCGCACCGTCGTCGCACCGGTCGGCGTACGCGACCGCGAGGTCCACCGCGCCGTTCCGGTCGAAGTCGGCGAGCCGGTACTGGACCCGGCCGGCGCAGTATCGGACCGGACCGGGAACCAGCCCTCCGGTGCCGGGGTTGAGATAGCTGGCGAACCCCTCGCCCTGATCGGTCCAGAGATAGACGTCCAACCGCCGGTCGCCGTTGAAGTCGGCCAGTCCGATGTAGTTGGGCCGGTCGATCGACGGGATCCACGCCGAGGCGACGAAGTTCCGCAGGACCAGCAGGTCGAGGCCGGAGCGGCTGGGCGGACCCTCGTACCAGCCCAGCACCAGTTCGGCCGGGCCGGGCTGGAACGGTGGGGCGGCGTCCAGGTCGACGGCCACGCCGAGTTGTGGGCAGGAGAGCGTCCCGGGACTCCCGGGCACCTGGTAGACGTACTGCCGCGGCAACAGGAAGCCACCGCCCGGCCGGCCGAACTGCACCACGACCGCGCACGCGTCGGGCAGGTTTCTCAGGCTGATCCAGTCGAGCAGCCGGTCTCCGTTCAGGTCACCGAGGAACGGCTCGTTCGGTCCGGCGGCCTGCGCAGCCGACGGCACCACGCTGATGGCGATGATCGTCGTCGAGACGGCCAGCACCGCGATCGCTTTTCTCCACATGGCGCTCCTTCGTGGTGGGGCCGCCGGGCCGAACGGGCGCCGGCCGGTTTCAGCCGATGATCTTGATGCTGACCGAGGCGTTGCTGGTCTTACCGTCCTGGGTGAGCCGGTAGACGAACGTGTCGGTCTTGCCGTGGACCCGATTCGGGGTGTAGATGATGGTGCGGTTGGTGGTGACCTTCACCGTGCCGTGCCGAGGGGGCGTCCAGATGGTGACCCTGGCCCGGTCGCTGGCGAAGTCGTTGGCCAGCACCACGATGCCGGTGGCCCTGCTTCCACTGACCGTCGGATAGTCGCGCACCGCGAGGGGCGACAGGACGAAGGTGCCGTTGCCGACGCCGATGAAGGTGTCGATCGCATTGGTGAGCTGGTTGTAGGTGATCACGTCGGGCACGCCGTCCCGGTTGGCGTCGGCCACCTCGACGGTCCAGCTCGCCAACCCCTCGACGTCGGTCCTCAGGTGAACCTGGCGGCCGTCGTCGAGAACCACCACCACTCCGCTGAAGTACGCCGCGCAGCCCTCGATGTACGCGATCACCACGTCGGTCGCACCGTTCCGGTTGAAGTCGGCGAGCCGGTTGGTCAGCGGGCCGGAACAGTGCTTGACCGGTCCGGGCACCAGCAGGCCGGTACCCGTGGCCAGGTAGCTGGCGAACCCGGCGCCCTGGTCGGTCCACTCGTACATGTCCAGCCGCCGGTCACCGTCGAAGTCCGCGGTGCCCATGAAGCTGGGCTGGAAGATGGTGTGGAAGCCGCGCGTGACCCGGAAGTTGTCGAGTACCAGCAGGGTGTACGGCACGGTGGTCGGCGGACCGGCGAACCAGCCCACCGCCAGCTCGGCCGCCGGGTCGGCGTCGAGGTTGAGCCCCACCCCCATGTCCGCGCAGTTCGGCTCGTCCCGCGGCAGGGACAGGTACGTGTACGGCTGCGCCGGACCGAGCCCACCGCCCACCACTCCC
The DNA here is from genome assembly GCF_042658085.1 of Plantactinospora solaniradicis. Classification (NCBI taxonomy): domain Bacteria; kingdom Bacillati; phylum Actinomycetota; class Actinomycetes; order Micromonosporales; family Micromonosporaceae; genus Plantactinospora; species Plantactinospora solaniradicis. The sequence continues at coordinate 56,534 of NZ_JBHSPR010000060.1, forward strand.
AGGCTGACCACCGTCCGACAGGCTGTCGAGGTGCCGACGATGACGAAGTCGAGCACCACCCGGTCGGCCCGGCCGTCCCCGTTCACGTCGGCGATGATGGGCTCACCCGGGCCTCCCGCAATGGCGCTGGACATCCCCGAGCCCACCCAGCCGGCTGTCGTGATGGTTACCGCCATGGTGACGGCGGCGATCCGCCTACCCCTCATGGCATGCCTCCTCAGGCTCGCCAACCCGCCGGGTTGGGCTATCCGGTCCACCGGATGTAGACGACTGCGCGGCTCCGGCGGGCGCCCTCGGTGAGCTCGTAGGTGAACCGGTCGGTCGCACCGTGGCTCGCCCTGGGCGTGTAGATGATCCGGCCACCGCTGATGACCCGGGTGGTGCCGTACCTCGGTGGGACGACGACGGTGACCTGGGCCTGCGTAGTGGCCTGGTCGTTGGCCCGTACGTTGATGGTCACCGGCCTGGTGCCGGTGAGCGTGACCGAGTCGGTGTTCGCCCTCGGCGACCGCACGAACTGGCCCGTCGGGGTGCCGATGAAGTACTCGACCACGCCGGTCAGCCGGGATACGGTGCGGACGTCCGGGATCCGGTCCCCGTTGGCGTTGACCACCGTGGCGGTCCAGGTATCCAGGCCGATCGGGTCGTGTTGCAGTTCCTGGGCCGTGCCGTCGTCGAGTACCACCACGACACCGCTGGCGAAGAGCGAGAGACAGCGCTCGAAGTAGCTGTTCAGAATGTCGGTGGCGCCGTTCTGGTCGAAGTCGCGCAGGTCGACGTCGATCGGGCGGGCGCACCACTCCGCCGGCCCCGGTGTCACGGTGCCGTTGCCCTGGTTCAGGTACGTCTCGATGCCCTGACCCTGGTCGGTCAGCGAGTAGACGTCCTCCCGCCCGTCCCCGTTGAAGTCGGCGGAGCCGACGTAATACGGCGCGAAGATCGCCGAGAGCAGGCCGAACGACGGCTGGAACGCGTTGTTCAGCACCATCAGGTTGTACGGCACCGTCGGCGGTGGGCCCGGGAACCAGGCCACCACCAGTTCCTCACGCCCGTCGCCGGTCAGGTCGACGGCCACGCCCAATTCGGGACAGCGGGTGCCGAGGCCGGTACCACCGGGCCGGAGGTAGACGAACGCGACGGGCAGCCGGAAGTCGCCGGACGCGGTGCCGTACTCGACGATCACCGAGCAGAAGTCGGGCTGGACCAGGCCGAGGGTGATCCGATCGGCGAAACCGTCGCCGTTGACGTCGCCCAGCACCTGCTCCCCCCGGGCGCCGGCCCAGGCGCGGGGTGGTGCCCAGGCGACCGCACCGCCCGTGGCGGCCACCACCACGATCACGATCGCGAGTGCGGTACGTCTGCGCCACATGGCCCCTCCTGGTACCTCGACGTGTGGCCCGGCTAGGCCGGGAATCCGATGGTGACGGTGGCGTTGGAGCGCCTGCCCTCGTCGGTGAGCTGGTAGGTGAACCGGTCGGTGCGGCCGTGCCGGGGGTTCGGCCGGTAGAGGATGCGGCGGTCGGAGAGGACCTGGACGGTGCCGTACCGGGGTGGGCTGGTGATCGTCACGGTGCCGTAGCGGCTGACATAGTCGTTGCCGAGCACGTCGATGGCGAGCGGCCTGACGGTGCCGAGGGTGACCCGGTCGGTGTTCGCGCGTGGTGAGCGGACCAGCAGGAACATTCCGTCGCTGCCGGTGTTGATGAAGTAGCTGACCTGGCCGGTGGTCTGGTTGACGGTGCGTGCGTCGGGGAAGCGGTCTCCGTTGGCGTTGACGACCCGGGCGGTCCACCGGGTCCGCCCGGCCGGGTCGATCTCGATTTGTTGGACGGAGCCGTCCGGGCGGATGCGTACGACGCCGTTGCTGGCGTCGGCGCAGCCCCTGGTGTAGGCGAGCAGCACGCCGTCGACGCCGGTCTGCGTCCAGTCGGCGAGCTGTGCCGTCGGGGTGTCGAGCGAGCAGTACCGGATCGGCCCGGTAACGACGGTGTTGCCCTGGATGATGGAGTTGGCGATCCCACCCGGCCCGATCGCGTACGGCGTGGGCGGGGCACCGGGACTGAACACACCTGTACCGAAGTAGGTGGGATGGGTGATTACCGACAGGTAGCGGAACGAGGGCTGGAAGTTCGGTGGATAGAGGATCAGGCGGTTGTAGTCGAGGCCGGCCGGTGGGTTGCTCCAGCCGACGCCGAGATCGTCGGTACCGTCCTCGTTGAAGTCGGCCGCGACTCCCATGTCCGGGCAGTTCTCGCTGGGGTCGCCGCCCGGCTGCAGGTAGATGAAGGCGATGGGCGGCAGCAGAGTGCCGGACACCGTGCCGTACTGCACGATGCTCGAGCAGTAGTTGGGGCTCACCGCACCGAGCTGTACGGCGTCGAGGATGTCGTCGCCGTTGAAGTCGCCGTAGACGGTCTCGCCGGGGCCGCCGGCCCGGGCGGTGGGCGCCGGCCAGGTCAGGCCGGCGATGATCACGGCCAGCACGGCCGCAGTGGTGAGGCGAACGCTCCGCATCGCCTACCCCCTATGTGGTGCTTTGATAGGCCAGGTCGGACCGGCCCATGTTTGGGACGGTAGACCGATTCTTTCGATACCGACCGATGCTGACCGTGATCCGACACCGGTTCGGCACGACATAAGCGCAGCTCAGCGCGGTGTTGGCCGCGTTCACTCGGGAAACTGGATGGTGACCGTGGCCCTATGCCGCTCGCCCTCGGGTGTCCGGGGGACCGGGCGGGCTCTCAGGGAAGCTGATGCGGACCACCGCACTGCTCCGGCGGCCCTCGCTCCGGATCTGGTAGGTGAACCGGTCGGTCAGGCCGTGCTGCTGCCGGGGGCTGTACAGGATCCGCTTGTCGGACAGCACCCGTGCCGTGCCGTACCGGGGCGGCACGGTGATCACGATTTGGGCGGTGGACGTCGCGTAGTCGTTCGCCAGCACGTCGATCGCCACCGGCCTGACCCTGGCGAGCTGGACGCGGTCGGACTGCGCCCTCGGTCCCCTGACGAAGTCGCCGTTGCCGACGCCGTGGAAGAAGTTGACTTCACCGGTGCGCAGGTTCTGGGTGCGGACATCCAGGAACCGGTCGCTGCCGAAGCTGGCCACCTGGGCCCGCCAGGTGTCCTGGGCGGTGAGGTCGAGTTCCAGTTGCCGTCTTTCGCCGGTGGCGAGCAGCACGACCACGCCGTTGCCGTGGTCGGTGCAGCCGTCCGTGTACGACAGCACCACGTCCACCCGCCGGTCCCGGTCGAAGTCGGCGTGCTGGAAGGCCGGCGCATTGGCCGAGCACCACTGCGCGAGGCCGGGTACGGCGACACCGTCCACGATCATGCTCGTGTAGTAGCCGCCCGGGCCGACGGCGAAGGGCGAGACGACGCCGGTGCCGGTGAAGTCCTGGGTGCCGAGGTAGGTCGGGTTCGGTAGCGGCGAGGTGAACGTGGTGATCGTGGTGAAGTCCTGGTCGATCGCGATCCGGTTGTAGGTGATGCCGGGCGGGACGGTGTCGCTCCAGGCGAGCCAGAGCTCGTCGAAGCGGTCGTTGTCAGCGTCGAAGGCGGTGCCGATGTCCGGGCAGTTGGTGCCGACGTCGACGCCGGGCCGCTGGTAGGTGTAGGCGATCGGCGGCAGGAACACCCCGGGGGCCGAGCCGTACTGGATGATCAGCGAGCAGAGGTTGGGATGGATCGCCCCGAGGACCGCCCGGTCGATGATGCCGTCGTCGTTGAAGTCCGCAAGGATCGGTTCACCGGGCCCACCCGCGAGGGTCGGTTTCGGGGTTTCCATCACGACGACCAGTGCTGCCAGCAGGATTGCTGTCGAGGTACGTCTGCTCCACATGGCGCCCTCCTTGTGCTCAAGTCCGCATCGTCGGACGAGGGACTATTCGTGGACGTTAGCCCCGTTTGATCCGTTCATGCCCACCGCTGACCGTGATCCGACAACCACAAAGAGCGACAAAACCGCAGGTCAGGTGCCTTGATCGGCGAGGGGAGGCCGGAGACGTACGCTGGAAAGGTGAGCCCGCGTCGCAACCGTCCGCGCCCGGAGGACGCCCCGCCGCTGGACCGTGAGCGGCTGGAACGGGGGGTCGGCTCGGTGCAGACCTGGCGGGACGGACAGTGGCAGGTCCGCAACATTCCGGGCAGCGCGGCGACCAAGACCTACCGCTGTCCCGGGTGCTCCCAGGAGATTCGCCCCGGCGTCGCCCACCTGGTCGCCTGGCCGGCCGACGGACAGGGCGACCTGACAGACCGCCGGCACTGGCACACCGGCTGCTGGCGGGCACGGGACCGGCGCGGCCCCGGCGTGGAACGCTCGCGCAGCGCCCCCAGGTACGGCTGATCCCCGGACGATCCGAGGGATCTTCGTCACGGTGTCCCGGGACGGCTGCCCCGCCCGGCGCGGGCGGGTAAGACTGATCCCTGTGAGTTCAGCCATCCGCGCCGCCAGCATCCTGCCCGCCCGCCGCGAGGACATCGAGCTGCACACCGCCGACGGCCTGCGCCTGGTCGGCGAGCTGGCGCTCCCCGTCGATCGGGACCCGGTCGCCACCCTGGTCTGCCTGCATCCGCTGCCCACCCACGGCGGGATGATGGACAGCCACGTGTTCCGCAAGGCCGCCTGGCGGCTGCCCGCCCTGGCCGACCTGGCGGTGCTGCGGTTCAACACCCGGGGCACCACCAGCGTGCGCGGCACCAGCGAGGGGACGTTCGACGCCGGGAACGCCGAACGGTTCGACGTGGCGGCGGCGATCGAGTACGCCGAGTTCGCCGAACTGCCGAACATCTGGCTGCTCGGCTGGTCCTTCGGCACCGACCTGACCCTGCGACACGGCTGCGACCCCGCGATCGTCGGCGCGATCCTGCTCTCCCCGCCGCTGCGCACCACCACCGAGGACGATCTGGCCCGGTGGGCCGAGTCCGGCAGGCCGTTGACCGCACTGGTACCCGAGTTCGACGACTACCTCCGACCGGACGAGGCCCGCCGCCGGTTCGCGGTCGTGCCCCAGGCCGAGGTGGTCGGCGTACCGGGTGCCAAGCACCTCTGGGTCGGCGACGCCGAGACCGTACTGGACGAGGTGGTCCGGCGGGTCAACCCCGAGGTGCCGGTCCCGCTGCCGTCAACCTGGGACGGTCCGATGGAGACCGGCGACGCCAGCGCGTACGCCGACCGGACCGTCGCGGCGTTCGCCGACCAGCCGATGCCGGGCGACCCGAGCTGACGTAGACCGTCGGGTCAGTGGTTGTCGGCCGAGGGTTGCGGGGTGCCCCTCGGGCTGGGCGGAACCGGCTCGGTGACCTCGATCGGGGGCAGGCCGCCGGCCGGTGGCCACCCGGTCAGCCAGGCGTGCCGCTGCCGCCACACCTCGCGCCAGTAGCCGGCCCGGCCGGTCAGTCGGGAGCCCACCGCCCGGACCGCGATGCCGACCAGCAGCAGCGCCCGGCCCGCCGCGGCCCGGGTGGGGGACCAGCGCAGCCGGAGGAACGTGACCTGGCCCCGCAGCAGCATGACCCGCTTGCCGGCGCTGGTCGACGCGGCACCGCCCACGTGCACCACCCGGGCCGTCGGCACCAGCATCGGACTGGCGCCGATCGCCGTCGCCCGCAGGCAGAGGTCGATGTCCTCGTTGTACATGAAGTAGTCCGGGGTGAAGCCGTCGAGCTGGGCGAAGAGCGAGCGCCGGACCAGCAGCAGGCAGCCGGACGCGGCCGGCACCGGGACCGGGGTCGCCCGGTCCAGCCAGGGCAGCGCCTCCCGGTTGAACAGCCGGGACCGCGGAAACAGCTTGGACAGGCCGGTGGCGAAGCAGGTGAACGTCCACAGCGAGGGTGGCCCGAACACCGAGTGGCCGTCGTCGGTGCCGTCGACCCCGAGGGTACGACCGGCGTAGATGCCGTGCCCCGGATGGGCACGGGTGAACTCCAGCAACTCCCCGATGACGTTGCCGACCGGCTCGGTGTCCGGGTTCAGCAACAGCAGCCAGTCGCCCCGGGCCCGGGCCGCGCCGACGTTGACGGCCCGACCGAAGCCGACGTTCTCGGCCAGCCGGACGACCCGGGCCTCCGGGAACTCCGCCGCCACCGCAGCCGCCGAGCCGTCCGTCGAGGCGTTGTCGACCACGATCACCTCGTACGGCTCGCTCGGGCAGGCCGCCCGCAGGGTGGCCAGGGCGGTCAGGATCAACTCGCGGGTCTCGTACGACACCACGACCACGCTCACCGCCGGGTTCACGACGCCGTTCCCGTCGTCCGGCTGGACTCGTCCCGTCCCCACTGGCCACGGGCGGCCGGTCGCCGGGCCGCCGTCGCGGCCAGCACGGTCAGCCCGGCGTAACAGATCCCGGCCGGGATCAGCCACGGCCGGGGCAGCACGACGTCGACCAGCCAGGACGCCCGGCGGGCCCGCCGGACCTGCTCGTCGGTGGCGCGCAGGGTGGCGTTGCCGGCCCGGACCCGGCCGAGCCGGCGCAGCAGGTCGGCCGTCCGCCGTGGCGTGGCCACCAGCGTCGACACCTCGGTCACCTCCCGTTTCTCGGCGTTACCGAAGAGCGAGTCGAGGAAGAGATCGTCGGCGATGACGTCCGGGAACGGCCCGAACCGTCCCCGGCCAGCCTCGGCGAGCGCGATCGCACCCCGACCGAACAGGGCGCCGCGGTAGGCCGGGTGCCGGCCGTTGATCGCGTAGTAGGCGCGTACCAGCAGTGGACGACCGGTGGTGTCCAGCCGGCGGCGCGGCGCGGCGGCCAGCACACCCGGCCCGGCGACCGCGGCGGCGAGGGCGCGGGCGCCGGTCGTGGTCAGCTCGATGTCGGCGTCGAGGTAGATCCGGGGAAAGCCCCGCGCCGCCCGGTCACCCGCGTTCAGCGCGGCCGGCTTCGACGGCGCGGCCAGTTCCCGCACGGTGACCCCGGGCACCGAGCCGGCCACCTCCGCGGTCGTGTCCGTGCAGCCGTTGGCCACCACGACCACCTCGAACTCGCCCGGATCGGCGTCCGCCAACAGCGTCCGCAGGGTCCGGCCGAGCACCGCCGCCTCGTTGTGCGCGGCAATGACCACGCTGGTCACCACGGTGCCCGTCCGGTCAACGCGAGCCGGATCCGGCGGGTGGCGTTGCGGCGGCGCAGTCGCCAACCCTGGTACTCCCGCAGGTCCAATGGTGCCGCCTGGACCACCCGGGCCGAGTGCCGCATCTGGGCCGTCCACTCCGCGACGGTGGTCACCCCGGTACGGCGGGCCGAGAGCGGCCGGCGGGCCATGAAGTCCGCATCGGTGCGGTAGATGGTGTGCGGGCTGCGCGGGTCGTCCATGTGGTCCTCGGGCAGGAACGGGTGGTACCAGCCGTTCACCCAGCCGAGCCGGGCCGCGCGCAGGCACCAGGCGGTGAAGGTCTCCCCGCCGCTGAGCGGACCGACCTGGTCCAGGGTCTCGCGCCGGAGCAGGTAACCGCTGCCCTGCACCCAGTGGTTACGGAACAGGCGGTGTCCGCCGGGATAGTCGGCCAGCTTGGCCGCGACCAGGTCCTCCTCGACGTCCTCGTCGGGGAAGCGCCAGGTGCCGATCACGCCGAACTCCGGTACGTCCCGGTGTGCCCGGCGCAGGATCCTCAGCCAGTCCGGATCGGGCAGGCAGTCGTCGTCCACCTTGCTCAGGTACGTCCCGGTCGCGGACTGCCACAGCCAGTTGGTGGGCTCGGTCAGCCCCGCGTTGGCCGGGCTGTGCCGGAACCGGTGCACCCGTGGGTGGTGCCGAAGTTCCTCGACCGCGTCCAGGGTCGGCTGGTCGGTGCCGTTGTGCCAGAGCCAGACCCGGGCGTCCGCCGGGCAGCTGCGGAGCAGGTGGGGCAGCGACAACCGGACGTACTCCGGTCGGTCGTACGTGATCATCAGGATGTCGATGCCGCCGTCTCCGGTCATACCCTCGCTCCGCTCCGCTCCGCGTCGTCGGCCGGGCGACCCGGCCGGCCCGACTCGATCCGGTTGGCGCGTTCCGCCCTGGTGAGCCGCCACAGTGCCCCGGTCAGGCCGAGGAGTACGTGCACCGTGATGAAGAAGGTCGTGAAGTACATCGAGTCGAAGGTGAAGCCGGAGACCCCGGCGACCCCGATCGCCACCGCGAGCACCGACGCGAGGTCACGGTCCCGTTCCGTCCGGGCGAACCGGCGGACCCGACCCGCGACCACGACACCGGACAGGAATAAGACGGCGAGCCCGACCACCCCGATGATGCCGCCCTGGACGAGGGTGGTCAGCCACTGGTTGTCGAGGAGTTGGTACAGCTCGGGCAGGAAGGTGCCGATGCCGCGCCCGAGCCAGGGACGTTCCCGGATGAACGGCGTGACGTAGTCGTAGTCCTCCACCCGGGCCTGCACACTGGGGTCGTTCTCCCCGGCCAGCAGCAACGACTTGATCGCGGCCAGCAGACCGGGGCGGACGACCTGGATCAACGCGGCGAGAAAACAGCCGACCACCAGGACGTTGAAGGTGGTCCGCAGCGGCCAGACCAGGATGAACAGCAGGATGGCGGCGCCCAGGGCGAGTACGCCGGTCCGGGACAGCGAGATCGGGATGACCCCGGCCTGGAACATCGCCAGCGCCCCGTAGATCTGTCGGTCCCGCCGGGTCGTCGAGAACCGGGCGAAGTGGATCGCCACCACCAGGCCGATCACCATCAGCACGCTGAACTCGATGTAGTGCCCGGCGGTGCCGGCGACCCGGACCAGTCCGTCGCCGCCCCGGTCGCGGAACCCGACGACCTCCTTGTGGAAGGTCAGCAACGGAGGCAGCTTCATGTACGTCGTCAGGTCGATCCGGATCATGAACTGGGTCAGCGCCACGAAGGCCATGAACGAGCAGCCCCAGCAGAACCACCGCAGTACCTTGTCGACCCGTTCCCGGGTCAGCACCCCGTCGGCCGCGGCGAGCAGAATTCCGGCACCGGCCAGCGCCATCAGCAGGGTCCGTTCGGCGCCGTTCGCCTCCAGCGGCGGCATGCCCCGGCCCTGCCCGGCGACGTAGGACAGGAAGAGGCTGACCAGGTAGATGGCCATCGCCCAGCGCATCGGCTGCTGGCCCCGGGTGAGCAGGGTGGGATGCAGCCGGCTCAGCGCCCACCAGACCAGCAGGCCGAACCCCACCATCAGTCCCGGCTTGCCCAGGTCGCTCAGCGGCGGAAAGACCAGCCGGAAGGGGAGCAGGTAGGCCAGCATGATCGACGCGATGACCGCGGCCGTCGCGTCCGGGAAGTGGCGTACGGCGGGGGCGATGCCGTCGTACACCGTGTCGGACCGCCGCGCGGATAGATAGGTCGGCACGTCGCTCGTCTCGTCCGTGCGCCGTCAGCCGGCGCTCGTGGGGTTCCCGATGATCATTGGGACGAATCGTCGGCGGGGTTGCGGACACCGCTCAGCAGGATGGTCTCGTCGGACGGTGGGCCGTGCCGGGCGTCCGTCCGGGCCGGACCGCCGGGATCCGCCCGCTCGCCGGTCCGGTCGGGGCCGGTGCCCCGATCGTCGGCGGTGTGGGTCGCGCCGCGTCCGTTGGCGGTGTAGCCGGCGTTCCGGTCGTTGGTCGGGCGCCCGCCGCCGCGCTGCTCCGGGTCGGACCCGATGCCCTCGCCGGCGGAGTGTGCGCCGAGCCGATCCGGCGGGCCGAATCCGGCGGTGGCGCGGGCGGCGCTCATCGACAGGGGCTGGGTCGCCTCCCGGGCGGTTGCCCCGGCCGATGGTGCCGACCGGGCCGCGGGCGCCGGGGTCACGGTGGGTGTCGCCGCCGGACGTGGCGACCCGACGATCGCCTGGCCGGCGTTCCCGTTCCAGGCCACCGGGGCGCGGCCGTCCCGCCGCTGTCCGAGCCGGGCGGTGGCGCGGCGCCGGGCCACCGCGTCGTAGACGACGGCCGACACGGCGGCCAGCAGCGCGCCGATGGCCGCGATCACGACCTGCGCCCGCAGCACGTTGGACCGGGACTGCACGATGTTCAGGCCGGGGTCGAGCACCTCGGTGGTGATCTGTTCGCCCGGATTCGGCTCGTACTGGGCCTGCTGCCCCTCGACCTCGTCGTGGATGAGCTGGGTCACCGCCTGCACGGTCTTCCGGGCGCTGTCCTCGTCCGCCGCCACGACGGCGACGGTCAGGATCGAGCTGCGGGTCACCAGCCCGACCTCGTAGTCGGGGTCGCCGCCGGCCGTGGCGACCTTCGTCCGGGCGCCGTGCGCCGAGATCGAGATCTGTACCGCCTGGGCCATCGCGTTCTCGCCGATCCGCAGCCAGGGATTTCCCGGGCGCGGGGTCGCGTTGGGCTCCGGCGCCGCGGTCGAGGTGGTCGGCGGCACGAGCAGGATCGCCACCTCGGTCTTGTACTCCGGCTGGATCGCCAGGCCGAAGGCGAGGGCCGCACCGAGCGTCACGACGACGATCGGGGCCGAGACGTACCACCGCCGAAACATGAGCTTCAGCAGGTCGAGAAGGTCCATCGGACGGCCCCTTCGGATGCGCGGAAGTGCTGAGGAAATTCGTCAGATTGGAAGACGCGCGGCATCGGCCCCGTTACCGGATGAAACTTGGTTGTAGCCGTTCGGCGACGGGCGGAGCAATCGATCCCACAGTCGGATGTACGACTTCACCTGGTGGTCCCAGGCGAGTTCATCGATGAACCGCTGCCGTCCGGTGACACTCATCGCGGCTCGGGCGTGCTCGTCGCTGAGCAGCTGGTCGATGGCCTTGGCGAACTCGTCCGGACTGCCGGTCGGCACGTAGCTCGCGGCCGAGTCGGCGGTACGTCGGGTCTCCAGCAGGTCCACGGCGACGACCGGTACGCCCCGGGCCACGTACTCCACGGTCTTGGCCATGGTGTACATCTCGGCCATCCGGCTCGGCCGGTCCGGCTGGATCGCGATCGACGCCGAGCAGAGCAGCTCGTCGACCTCGTCGGCCTCCAGCCAGCCGGTGAAGCGCACGACGTCTTCGATGCCCCGCTGGACGGCCAGCCGGCGCAGCTCCGGCATGCTCTCCCCGTCCCCGGCGACCACCAGCTCCCAGTCGTCGGTGCCGCGCAGTCCCACCAACCGCTCGGCGGCCAGCACGGCGGCCTCGACGTTGTCCTGCGGGTTGATCACGCCGACGTAGACGACCTTCTGCCGCGGATCGCCGGAGCCCGGGCCGTCGCCGGAACCCTGGCCGTCGCCGGAGCCCGAGTCGCGGCCCTCGACGGCCGTGGACCGATCCGCGGTGCCGGCCGTCGTCTCCGCCCGGGTGGCCCGGTCCCGGTGGACCTCGGCCAGTGCCGGGCCGTTGCGGACCACCACCACCTTGTCCGGATGACATCCGCCCCGGTTCATCGCCAGTTCGCGGAACGACTCGTTGGTCGAGACCACGGCCGTGGCGCACCGCCAGGAGAGCCGTTCGAACAGCCGGAGCATCCACAGCACGCTCGTTCGGGGTTGCCCGGCCTTGCACTCGTACAGTTCCGGGCTCAGGTCGTGGTGGTCGAAGACGAACGGCCGACCCAGGGCACGCATCAGCAGCCCGACGACCCAGAAGACGTCCGGGGGATTGCACGCCTGTACGGCGTCCACCCGGGTACGGAGCATCAGGCCGAGCAGCCGGGCGGTGACGGCGATCAGCGCCCAGGCGAACTCGGCGGCGAAGGAGAGTACGCCCTTCCCGGCCAGTGGCTGGGGGAACGAGAGGATCGTGGTGGCCGCGGTGCCCGGCAGCACCGTCAGCGGCCGTGGGCCACGCGGACAGATCACCGAGGCCCGGTAGCCGGCGGCCTCCAGGCCCTGGCACTCCCGGATCACCCGGCGATCCCGCTCGGCCGGCAGATTGACCACCACGATGACCACATGAGGGCGTCGATCGGCCATCTCTAACTCCCATCCGCGCAGCTCGGACGACGTTTTCGATGGAAGGTCGCGGCGAATTGGAATTCCGCCGCGACCCAAAGGAAGCAAAACTCACACACCGGGGTATCCCGCTACAGGCCGGTGTCCTACAAAGACATTGCTCTACCAGCCGGGCGGGGGCAAGGACCGCCGAATGGCGGATCTGTCGACTTACTTACAAGGTCGCGACCGATCGGACGATTGATCCGTCACTCATTCATCGGTGTGTCGACAGTCCGATCGGCTCTAATTCGCTTATATCGACGAAGATCCGTTGCCATAGGTGTCGGGAGCGAGCCGGTTTATCGATCTTCGCCCGGAAACGCGATTTGACGCGGCGACCCCGGCAACGGCCGCCCGGAAATCTACTCTGTGCCGACGGGGAGGCCGGCCGCACGGTCGGGAACCGCGGCATCCGGGACAGTGGGGGAGGGTGCGTCATGCGTCTGCGTCGTGGCATACGGCTGAGCCTGGTGCTGACACTTCTGGCCAGCGTCGTGAGTCCACTCCGGGGTGCCCCGGCGGCGGCCGTGACCCTGCCGACGGGGTTCCAGGAGCAGGTCGTCTTCAACGGCCTGACCGAGCCGACGAACATCGAGTTCGCCCCGGACGGCCGGGTGTTCGTGGCCGAGAAGGGCGGCCGGGTGAAGGTCTTCGCCGACCTGGCGGACCCGACCCCGACGGTCTTCGCCGACCTGTCCAGGAACGTGCACAACCAGTGGGACCGTGGCCTGCTCGGGCTGGCACTGCCGCCCGGCTTCCCGGCCAACCCGTGGGTCTACGTGCTCTACACCTACGATGCGCCGCCGGGGCAGACCGCTCCGGTGTGGAACGACACCTGCGGCGATGCCAACAACGGCCGCTGCCTGGTCACCGGCCGGCTCTCCCGGCTGCGGGCCAGCGGCGACGTGATGACCGGCACCGAGCAGGTGCTCATCCAGGACTGGTGTCAGCAGTATCCGAGCCACTCCGTCGGCGACCTGCGGTTCGGCGCCGACGGCATGCTCTACGCCACCGCTGGCGACGGTGCCAGTTTCAGCGCCACCGACTACGGCCAGCTCGGCAACCCGGCGAATCCGTGCGGTGACCCGCCGGGCGGCACCATGACGCCACCGGGCGCCGAGGGCGGCGCGCTGCGCTCCCAGGACGTCCGGAGCACCGCCGACCCGACCAGTCTGGACGGCGCGGTGCTGCGGCTCGACCCGGCGACCGGGGCGGCGGCCGCCGGCAACCCGCTGATCGGCTCGGCGGACCTCAACGCCCGCCGGATCGTCGCGCACGGAACCCGTAACCCGTTCCGGTTCACGACCCGGCCGGGCACCAACGAGGTGTGGCTGGGCGACGTCGGCTGGAACACCTGGGAGGAGATCGACCGGGTGGTCGACCCGACCGCCGCGGTGACCAACCTCGGCTGGCCCTGCTACGAGGGCGCCGGCCGGATGGCCAGCTACGACAACGCCAACCTGAACCTCTGCGAGACCCTCTACACCGGCGCCGGGCAGACCGCGCCCTACTACACCTACAACCACAGCGCGGCGGTGGTGCCGGGGGAGAACTGCGGCTCGGGCGGGGACGCCGTCTCCGGACTGGCGTTCTACCCCGGCAGCGGTGGCAGCTATCCGGCGGCGTACGCCGGGGCGCTGTTCTTCGCCGACTACTCGCGCGGTTGCATCTGGGCGATGCGCCCGAGCACGGCCGGGGGGCTGCCGAACCCGGCCAACCTCCAGGCGTTCGGCCAGGCCGCCGCCGGGCCGGTGGACCTGGCCGTCGGTCCGGGTGACGAGCTCTACTACGTCGACATGGCCGGCGGCACCGTCCGGCGGATCCGGTACTTCCCCGGCAACCAGCCGCCGACCGCGGTGATCAGCGCGACGCCGACCAGCGGACCCGCACCGCTCACGGTCGCGTTCGACGGCACCGGATCGACCGACCCGGACCCGGCCGACGCGGGCCGGTTGACCTACAGGTGGGATTTCACCAGCGACGGTACGGTCGACGCCACCACGCCGACGGCCAGCTTCCGCTACCCGGCGAACGGCAGTTACACCGCGACGCTGGTGGTCACCGACACCCTGAACGTCTCGGCGAGCAGCACGGTCACCATCCAGCCCGGCAACAGCGCCCCGACCGCCGTGCTGGACACGCCCGGATCGGGTACGCAGTGGCGGGTGGGCGAGACGTTGACCTTCAGCGGGCACGCCACCGACCCGCAGCAGGGCACCCTGCCGGCGTCCGCGCTGTCCTGGCGGTTGCGGATGCGGCACTGCGAGTCGGTGAACAACTGCCACACCCATCCGGTCCGCGAGTGGTCGGGTGTGGCCTCGGGCTCGTTCGTGGCGCCGGATCACGAGTATCCGTCGTATCTGGAGCTGGAGCTGACCGCGACCGATGCGCAGGGCCTGGCGAACACCGTGGTCCGGCGGCTCGACCCGTACACCGTCGACCTGACCTTCGCCACCAACCCACCCGGGTTGCAGCTCAGCGTCGGTGCCGCCACCGGGACCGCCCCGTTCACCCGTACGGTGATCGTCGGGTCGACGAACACGGTCAGCGCGCCGGGGCCGCAGCAGGTCGGCGGCGTGCCGTACTCGTTCGTCGGCTGGTCCGACGGGGGTGCGGCGACGCACGTCGTCACGGCGCCGGCCACCGCCACCGGCTACACGGCCACGTACGCCGGCACCTCCGGCTGCGGGACGACGCCGGGCTACACCTGTACGACCGAGACCGGTCGGCCCTGGCCGGCGGCGGACGACGGGGTGCTGCCACTGGCCGGGGACGACGCGGTCACCGACGTGGCGCTGCCGTTCCCGGTCCGGCTGTACGGCCAGGCGTACTCCCGGGCCTGGGTCTCGACCAACGGGTTCGTGTCGTTCGTGGACCCGGGCGGCGCGCAGCCGGTCAACGGGGCGCTGCCGGCCGCCGCACCGCCGAACGCCGCGGTGTACCCGTTCTGGGACGACCTGTACGTGCGGGCGGATTCGAGCGTCCGGATCGCGGTCAGCGGTACGGCGCCGCAGCGGCGGTTCGTGGTCGAGTGGCGCAACATCGGCCTGTACGGCTCCACGTCCGCGCGAATCAGTTTCGCGGTGGTGCTCGGGGAGAATGGGGAGATCGTCTTCACCTACCGGGACTTGAACACCAGCGGTCGGGAGCGGGGCGACTCGGCCACGGTCGGCATCGAGAACGCCGACGGCACGCTCGCGTTGCCGTTCTCGGTCAACCAACCTGCGCTGGTCAACGGCACATCGATAGTCTTCCGTCCATGACCTGCTGATTCGAGGAGTGCGGCGGGCCCGGTCGTCGGGGTCGCCGCATTTCGATTGGATAAACACGGTGGTTTGACGCGGTGGTACGGGGCGCAGGGGGCGCGGCGCGCAGCAGTCGTCTGATTTACTCCCTGACCGACCACCACGGGGGCACGACCTCGTGGAACATGATCATGGGGCGCAGTGTGTCACAGCGATACGACCGCGACGACGACCTGGAACTGGCGAACCTGGACTTCCTCGGAGACACCGACGCACTCCGCGCGCAGGTCCGGAAGATGCTGGATGCGGCCGGCGGCCAGGTTCGGCCATCGGCCCGGCACGAGGGCGCGGACCGGACGGACTCGATCCGGGTGGCCGTCGACCCGGAGGGCCGGGTGGAGAGCGTCGGGATCAGCGGCCGCTGGCAGGAGCGGCTGGACCCGGACGGCTTTCCGGCCGCGCTGTTCGAGGCGTACGGCGCGGGGGTGCAGAAGCTGATCACCGCTGGCGCGCTCGCCGCCTTCGCCGAGGAGGTGGCGGCCGGCGGCGACCCGTTCGGCCCCGGGCGGCGCCCGGCGGAACCCGACGGCCGACCAGTGCCGTCGTCACCCGGCCCGGATCCGGGCGACCGGGACTGGCTCGCGATGACCCGGAGCACCCTGGCGGACCTCGACGACCAGCTACGTCGGCTGGACCGCATCGACATCGGCTCCGCCGCGACGGACGATCGGGAGAGGACGGTACGCAGCCCGCACGGCCACCTCACCGCACGGATCCAGGGGCGGGTGATCGCCGGGATCACCGGTGACTCCCAGCGGATCCGTGGGGCCGGTAGCGAACAGTTGCGCCTGGAGGCGATGGGCATGTTCCGCGCCGTCCAGTCCGAAACAGGCTCACGCTGATCCGAGCCTTCTCAAGGGAGAGCTGGCACATGTCGGAAGTAACCGTCATCACGCGGGCCGTGTACAACGAGGCGAAGAAATGGAAGCAGCTCTCCGACAAGGTGGAGCCCATTCTCTCGGCGGTCCGGGACCTCGACCTCAGCGCTTCGGCGTTCTACATCGGTGACGCCAACACCTTCGTGCACTCCGAGGCGTACAACGGCTTCCAGAACTTCTGCGAGCAGGCCCTCGCGGGCGCGGCGAAGGAGTTCGACCAGCTCGGCGCCGCGCTCGACACCGTCGCGGAGGCGTACGACCGGGCAGACAGGGTTGTCAGCCTCGATCTCAACAAGATCTACGCAGCGTAGGAACGGGGAAGGATTCACCCATGGCGCCGACGACGCTCACCGAGCCCGAACTCACCGGCCCTTTCAACGAGGCGTTCCAGCAGATCCAGGAGGGCATCAAGAAGGCCGTCGACGGGTTCAACGCGCTCGTCGAGAAGGTGAACAAGTGGTCCTGGCTGCTCGGCGCGCCCGCGCTGCTGTGGATCAAGCGCAACCTCGATCGCGTGCGGGAGGCCCTCGCCAAGGTGGTCGAGAGGGCTAAGTACGCCGTCGAACACCAGGCCCCGGTGCTGTCGCTCATCGTCAACAGCTTCCGCTGGGTCGGCGCGGTGAAGACGCCCGTCTCCGACCTGTCTCTGGCCAGCACCGAGCCTGCGGACCAGGATCTGCCCAAGTGGACCGGCGACGCGGCCATCGCCTACGAGCGCAAGGCCGGGCAGCAGAAGGGCGCCATCGACGACATGGTCGTCAAGGCCGAGTTCATCAGCCAGTGGCTGTTCAAGATCGCCCAGAGCAACGTCGACTTCGCCCTCGAACTGGCGAAGATCGTGACCGGGCTTGCCAAGAAGATCATCGAGGCGGCCGGCGAGGCGGCCGGGGTCATCACCATTCCGCTGGTCGTCGAGACGCTGTCGGACGCGGTGGGTGGGCTGGTCGAGACGGGGCTGAACAGACTTGTCGAAATCGGCTCGCGGTTCGTCGAGGCGCTCGGCAACGTCCGGGACATCAACGGCCAGGTCGGCGACCATTCGAAGCTGCCCAACGGGCGTTGGCCCGAGGCCGTGACCGGCTGACCCGGCCCTGTTACCGGGGTACCTGTGGCAGGGTCGCCTTCGCGATCGTCGTCGCCTTGTCGGCCAGGACGTCCTTCGGGGTGAACGCCGTGCCGCCCACCGCCAGCCACACCTTGAGGACCAGGTTTCCGCTGCGCGCGTGGATCATGTATTCGGAGTACTTGAACCCGGGCTCCGATTCCTCGGTGAACCCTTCCGCCTCGTCGCCGATGCCGCTGACGGCGCCGTCCGGGCGCATCACCGTGACGTCGCGGGTCGCCTTGTAGAGGCGGCCCGCCTCGTCGGCCGACGTCAGCGTCGACGCCTCGACCAGCAGTGTCGCCTCGTGCCCGCTGCGGGTACGCAGGTCGAACTGGCAGGCCGAGCCCGGCGCCGACCGTGGCTCCCGGGCGTTCCTCTTCTCGACCGTCAGCGAGAGGTCGGCCAGCGGTGCGAGGTCGGTGCCGGCACAGAGGTCGAGCCCCACTGCGTTGTACAACGGACCGGATCCGGCCGGCGACGTGCCCGTGCTGACGGACGGCACCGAACCGGTGGGTGTCTCCCGGGGGCTGTCCTCTCCGCTGGCGCAGCCGGCGATGAGCAGGACGGCGGCGAGGCCACCCGAACCGGCGAGGGCTAAGCCTCGTCGTCCGGTCCCCGACCGCGCGCGTATCCGACCTGACCGACCCACGTCGCCAAGGTACCCGTCGCGGTCCGCCAGGCGCCTCTGCCCCGGCCGTGGCGGCGTGATGTCCAATCTGGATACGCCCGAGGCGGTCGGGCGACGGCAGTCGCCGCTGTCGAGCTGCGCGACCGGTTCGGTTGGAAGTTGCACAACGTGGCCGAGTTCGGCATTACGAGACTGTCCACGCGTCCTCCGAAGGCGGTAATCCAGCCCGCGTCACGACCTGTGCAAACGGCTGACCAGGGATGCTGATCGGTCGTTAATACGATCCGGTCGGCCAGCGCCGTTGGTCAACCTCGTGACAGTCAGTCACGGCGCCAGTGGTGATCCTGGGTGCGGGCAGCAGGCGCCGGACCCGGTCGCTCCGCCCCCGGAGGGAGACCACCATGTCGCGCGCTGTGGAACGTGTCTGGGCATTCATCCTGGCATTCGTGCTGGGCGTGCCGGTCGTGGTCGGGTTACCGACGCTCGGACCCCGGCCCGCCTCGGCCGTACCGGCAGGCTTCACCCAGCAGGTGGTGTTCACCGGACTGACCCGGCCGACCAAACTGGTGTTCGCCTCCGACGGGCGGGTCTTCGTGGCGGAGAAGAGCGGACTCGTCAAGGTCTTCGACAGCCTCTCCGACAACACCCCCACGGTCTTCGCCGACCTGCGGACCAACGTCTACGACTTCACCGACCTCGGCCTGATCGGCCTGGCCCTGGCGCCGAACTTTCCCACCGACCCGTACGTCTACGTCAGCTACACCTACGACGGGGTGATCGGCGGCAGTGCCCCCGCGTACGGCGACGCGTGCCCGGTGATCGGGAACTGCCGGGCCAGCGCCCGGGTCTCCCGGCTGCGGGCCAGCGGCAACGTGATGACCGGCCCGGAGCAGGTGCTGCTGCACGACTGGTGCCACCAGATCGACAGCCACTCGATCGGTGACCTCGCGTTCGGTGCGGACGGCGCGCTGTACGTCGCCGGTGGCGAGGGCGCCTCCGCCACCTTCACCGACTACGGCCAGGCCGGCAGTCCGGCCAACCCGTGCGGTGACCCGCCCAGCCCGGCCGGTACCACGGTGACGCCGCCGGCCGCCCAGGGCGGCGCACTGCGGTCCCAGGACATCCGTACCCCGGCCGACCCGACCGGCCTCTCCGGCACCCTGATCCGGGTCTCGCCCACCACCGGAGCAGCCCTGCCGGACAACCCGCTGGCCGCGAGCGCCGACCCCAACAACCGACGGATCCTGGCGTACGGGCTGCGCAACCCGTTCCGCTGGACGTTCCGGCCGGGCACCAACGAGGTCTGGGTCGGCGACGTCGGATGGCGTACCTGGGAGGAGATAAACCGGATCGTCGACCCGGCGGTGGGGCCGGTCCGGAACTACGGCTGGCCCTGCTACGAGGGGAACGCCCCGCAGAGTGGCTACAACGCGGCGAACCTGACCTCCTGCGAGAGCCTCTACACCTCACCTGCCGGCACGGTGACGCCGCCGTACTACACGTACCAGCACAGTCAGGTCGTCGCGCCCGGAGACGGCTGCCGGACCGGCGGTTCGGCCCCGTCCGGCGTCGCGTTCTATCCGAGCAGCGGCGGCAGCTATCCGGCGACGTACGCGGGCGCGCTGTTCTTCGCCGACTACTCCCGGGGCTGCATCTGGGCGATGCGGACGGGCGCGAACGGGCTGCCGGACCCGGCCAGGATCGTGCCGTTCGCGGCCGCCAGCGGCGTGGCGGACCTGCGGATCGGGCCGGACAACGATCTGTACTACGTGGACCTGACCGGCGGGACCGTGCGGCGGTTCCACTACTACTCCGGCAACCGGGTGCCGAACGCCGTGCTAGACGCGACCCCGACCAGCGGGAACGCGCCGCTGACGGTCTCCTTCGATGCCGTCGGGTCGTCCGACCCCGACCCGGGCGACATCCTGGAGTACCAGTGGGACTTCACCAACGACGGCACCATCGATGCCACCGGGCTGACCGCCAGTCACCGCTATCCGGCGGTGGGTACCTACACCGCGCGGCTGCGGGTGGTCGACTTCGCCGGCCTGAGTGCCACCGCGACGGTGCAGATCAGGGTGGGCACCGCCGCGCCGGTGCCGGTCATCGATACGCCGACGGCGGCGCTGCGCTGGTCGGTCGGCGATACCGTCACCTTCAGCGGCCGGGCCGCCGATCCGCAGCAGGGCGCGCTGCCGGCGTCCGCGCTCTCCTGGCAACTGGTCCAGCAGCACTGCAGCACGCCGGACAACTGTCACAGCCATCCGGTGCGGGAGTTGACCGGGACGGCCGCCGGGTCGTTCCTGGCCCCGGACCACGAGTATCCGTCCTATCTGGAGCTGACCCTGACCGCCCGGGACAGTGGCGGGCTGACCGGCAGCACCACGCTCCGGCTCGATCCGAAGACCGTGAACATCGCGCTGGCGACCAAGCCCGCCGGGCTGCGGCTCAACATGAACGGCCGGAACTTCACCACGCCGAACAGCACCCAGGTGATCGTCGGGTCGACGAACACGATCAGTGCGCCGGGACCACAGACGCTCGGCCCGGCGACGTACACCTTCGAGGGCTGGTCGGACGGGGGCGCGGCGACCCACGTGGTCACGGCACCCACCGCCGCGCGGACCTATACCGCGACGTACGACGGCGCGCCCGGCAGCTGTGCGGACACCTTCGGCTACACCTGTCGGGCCCAGGCCGCCATGCCCTTCGTGCCGGCCGGTCCGAGCGAGCTGCCGCTGACCGGCGACAACGACGGCGCCTCGGTGTCGCTGCCGTTCCCGGTCCCGTTCTACGGGCAGAACTACTCCAGGGCGTGGGTGGACACCAACGGTGCGATGTCGTTCGTGGATCCGCGCGGATCCTGGCCGACGAACCGGCCGCTGCCGAACGCGGCGACACCGAACGCCGCGCTCTACCCGTTCTGGGACGACCTGGTGATGCATCCGGAGTCGCGGATCCGGACCGCCGTCGTGGGTACCGCCCCGGACCGCCAGTTCGTGGTCGAGTGGCGCGACATGGGTCTGTCCGGTGCGCCGGCCGCCCGGATCAGTTTCGAGGTGGTCATCTCCGAGTGGGGGCAGATCATCTTCAACTACGCCGCACTGAACTCCGGACGGGAACTGGGTAACTCGGCGACCGTCGGCATCGAGAACGCGACCGGTACCGGCGCGGTGCAGTACGCCTACAACCAGCTCGTGCTGGCGAACAACAAGGCGATCATCTTCACCCCACCGGCGGCGGGTTGACGCGTCACAGCTCGCGCTCCGAGGCGATACTGAGCGAGGCGCTTCCCCCCCGCAGCAGTCGATGGAGGTTGTCGGTGGAACGGGCGGCACTGGTCGAGCGGATGGTCGGGCTGATCCTGCCGATGCGGCCGGGACACGTGCTCCGGGTAGCGGTGGACGGTCCGGACGCGGCTGGCAAGAGCACGTTGGTGGCGGAACTCGGGCGACGGTTGTCCGGGACCCGGGCCACGATCCAGGCCAGTGTGGACGGCTTCCATCGGCCCAGAGCCGTACGCCGCCGCCGAGGCGAACTGTCGCCGGAGGGCTACTACCACGACTCCTTCGACTATGTCGCACTGCGCGACTCGTTGCTCGACCCGCTCGGTCCCGGCGGTAACCGGCGCTACCGGACGGCCAGCTACGACCATCGGGCGGACAGGGCCAAACAGCGGCAGGTTCAGGTGGCGCCGGAGGACGCGGTTCTGCTGGTCGACGGCGTCTTCCTGCTCCGTCCGGAGCTGCGCGAACATTGGGATCTCCGCATCTACCTGGAGGTCGCCCCGGCGGAATCGATCCGACGGGCACTGGTACGGGACGTCGAACTGTTCGGTGGGGTGGAGGCGGTACGAGAGCGCTACCTTGCGCGCTACCTGCCGGGACAGCAGCTCTATCGCGACGAGGCGGCACCGGTTCGGCAGGCGGACGTGGTGCTCGACAACAACGACCCGTCGGCGCCAGGGGTGTTGAAATGGCCGAGGTGGTCGGTCGGGCCTTCGGCAGGCGACGAGGTTGGCTAACGTCGACACGGGTTCGAGCCGGAGAAGACGACGACAGGGAGCCCGTCCATGATCAGGCTGGCCGATATCCGTAGCTACGCGATGGCGCTACCCGACGTCGTGGAGAAGCCACACTTCCGGCTGCCCGGCTTCCGGGTCGCGGACAAGCTCCTCGCCCACCTGGAGAAGGGCGACGCGCACGCGATCGTGTGTGTCGGGCAGGCGGAGGCCGAGACGGCGGCCGCCGAGCAGCCGGACGTCTACGCGGAGGTGTGGCGGAACGGCCGGATCTTCGTCGGCCTCCGCGTCGACCTGGCCAAGGTCACCGAGAAGCGCATGCAGGAGTTGGTCGAGCACGCCTGGCGCAACCGGGCGCCGAAGCGCCTGGTCGCCGAGTACGACAGCCGCTGACGCCCCGACCGCGGCCGCTACTTGCGCAGGCGGTCGGGGAGCCGGGCCAGCACCAGCCGCCGTAGCTGGGCGTCGGTGACCCAGAGCAGCACCCCGGCGACCAGCCCCGCCGTGCCGCCCAGCACCAGCAGGCCGACCGCCGGCCCGACGGAGAGACCGATCCAGTCGTACGCCAGCGGTACCAGCGCGGCGGCGGTCGCGGCCAGCACCGCCGGCAGCGTCGGAGCGAGGAAGCGGGCGATCGACGCCTGCGCGGCCCGGCGTACCGTGACCCAGACCGCGAGCGCGGTCACGATGACCTGCATGCCGATCCCGGCCAGGGCCACCGCCGTCGCCTCGGCCACGTCGCTGTACCCGGTCAGCAGGGTGCCGACGGCGGCCAGCGTCGCCACTCCGAGCACCCCCCGGGTCCACAGGATCGCGGCGAGCTTGCCCGGCTGGCCGATCGCCTGCAACGCCGGGCCGAGGAGTACGCCGTACACGTTGACGGCGCCGAAGAGGCAGAGCAGCCGCAACGGAACCTCGGTGCCGGCCCACTGCGGACCCAGCAGGGTGACCAGCGGATGCGCGGTCGCCGCCAGCACGCCCAGCACCGGCAGCCCGGCCAGCGCGCCGAGGTGCTGGAGCTGGTTTAGGTGCGCGGCGAGCGCGGCCCGGTCCCGCTGCAACCGGGACAGCGAGGGGAGCGCCACCTGTTGCAGCGAGCGGACCGTCACGTCGACCAGCATGTCGGGCAGCCGGGCGGCCAGCCGGTAGATGCCGGTCGCCACCGGTCCGAAGAACAGGCCGGTGAAGATGACGTCCGCCTTGGAGCTGAGCATCAGGCCCAGGCCGGCGTTCGCCGAGTGGGCGGAGAAGACCAGCAGGTCCCGGATCCCGGACAGCCGGGGCCGCCGACTCGGTCGCCACGGGCACACCGCCCAGAGCACCACCAGGCCGACCGCGGCGTTGACCAACTGCTGCGCGACCAGGGCCCAGATGCCGGCTCCGGCCAGCGCCAGTCCCACCCCGACGGCGCCGCTGAGCAGCGAGGCGAGCAGGGTACGGATGGCGACCGCGCGGAACCGCAACTCCCGGCGCAGCACCGCCTCGGGCACGATGGACAGCCCCTGGAGCAGCACCAGTGGGGAGAGCGCCACGCAGATCGTGGTCAGCTCCGGCGCCCGGTTGGCCAACGCCCAGAGCGGGCTCGCGGCGGCGGTGAGCCCGCCGATCACCACACCGGCGAGCACCAGTACGACGAAGGCGCCGTCCAGGTGCTCCGGAGTCAGCTTGTCCCGCTGCACGATCGCGGAGACCAGCCCCTGCTGGATCAGCGTCTGCGCCACGGTGATGAAGACGGTGGCCATCGCCACCAGCCCGAACTCGCTCGGCCCGAGCAGCCGGGCGAGCAGGAAGGTGACCAGGATCGACGAGCCGATCCGACCGGCGGTGAGGACGTACGACCAGCCGATCGCCGAGCGCAGTCGCCCGGCGCCGCCCGACCGGACCTGCTCCGCATCCGTCGACACCGGCGCCGGGTCCGTCGCGACCGTGCCGACGGCCGGTGACTCATATGCTCCCGAGGCGATATTCCGCTCAGTCATATTTGTGCCGCAGAGTCATCACGCTCGACCACCATCTTCCCCGGACCCGTTCGCGGATCAGCCATTCAGGCGTTGCCCTTTGCCGTACTGGCCCGGATCCGCCGGACCACGCTGCGGCGCAGTCGGCCGAGCCGGACCCGGACCCGGCGGGCCCACCAGGTGGCGAGGAAGGCCGCGGCGGAGCTGATCCGGGTGCCCAGCGGTTCGGAGCCGGTAGAGAGCATCCGGAGCGTCTCGGCGAGCATCCGCAGCCGGGGCGCCCGTACCCGCCGCCCCGCCTGCCCGTACCAGGCCAGCGCCGAGGCCGGGGTCGCGCCCTTGGCCTGTCGGGTGGAGCCGCCGTGCATGCGGCGCAGGAACAGCGGCTCGTCGACCTCGTGGATCTCGCCGAGCCGGGCCACCTCGGCGATCAGGGTGTAGTCCGAGGAGAGGAAGGGGCGGATCATGCCGGTCCGGCGCAGCGCGGACATCCGGAACACGCCGAAGTGCGCGTGGCAGAGGTTGATGTTCCTCGCCACCCCGGCCACCCGGCGCCACGGTCGCCGATCACGCAGATCCAGCCGGTCGGCGTACGGGCCGATCACCTCGCCGGCCTCGTCGATCAGCACGGTACGCGGATAGGCCAGCACCGCCTGCGGGCCGGCGGCGTCCAGGGCCGCCACGCAGGTGCGCAGGTACGCCGGCAGGCAGACGTCGTCGTACGCCACCCACTTGAACAGCTCGCCCCGGGCCAGTTCGACCACCCGGGTGTAGTTGACGTGGCCGCCGAAGTTGCGTGGGTTGCGGTAGAGCCGGATCCGGGCGTCCTTCGCCGCGTACGTCTGGCAGATCTCCCAGGTCCGGTCGGTCGAGGCGTTGTCGCTGATGATGATCTCGAAGTCGGGGTAGTCCTGGGCGAGCAGCGCGTCGAGGCAGCCTTCGAGATAGCGCTCGGCGTTGTAGAGGGGTACGCCCAGGGTCACCCGCGGTGCTGGCTCCATCAGTTCCCTCCGCTCAGGCGACCAGCAGCGCGGCATGCACGCCGAGCTGGCGAAGCGCGGCGTCGATCTCGTCGTGGTAGGCGGGATTCGTGATGATCACCGAACGGGTGCCGGATCCGGCGAGCGTCTCCGGAGCGCTCACCTCGTGCCCGGTCACCGGCAGGTACCGGCCCCACTTGCGCGGGTTGACGTCCACCACCGCGGTGAGCCGGCGATCCGGGTCGGCCAGGTGCAGGAACTGCACCCCGCGCGATCCGGCACCCCAGAGCACCGGCCGGTCGCCGTCGGCGATCAGCCGGTCGATCGTGCCGCGCCAGCGCTCCCGTTCGGCGGCGTGCCGCCGGGCGAAGCCGGCGATCGAGGCCAACTGCCGGTCCCGGTCCGCCGGCCCCGGCAGCGCCGCACCGGAGAGCCCGGTCCCGGGTACCGGCCCGGGCGCGTTGACCGAGATCTCCACGAACCGGAACATGCCGGAGAAGAGCCGCCCGGTGGCCGTCACCCGCCAACCGGCCCGTTCGGCGATCCGGCACAGCGAGTACCCGTCGAAGTAGGAGACGTGTGGATAGATGACCTCCCACCCGGCGGTGGCCAGGTCGTAGCCCGCGTCCGGCACCTCCAGGTAGCCGTACACAGGTCTGTCTCCGGCCAGCTCACGCAGCCGGACGAGGAAGCCGTACGGGTCGTCGAGGTGCTCGAACCAGTGCCGGGAGGTGACGAGATCGAACGCCGGGGTGTCGTCGCCCAGTGGTGCGTGCCCGCGGTGGAAGACCGCGCCGGAGGAGTCGGGGCCGACCGTACCGGCGTACATCGCGTCGTAGCCGACACCCCGGCAGTTCGCCACGGAGCACAACTCCCGGAGGAATTCGCCCTGGCCGCAGCCGACGTCGAGGACCGTGCCGCCGCGCAGCGGGTACCGCTCGGCGAGGTGCTTGACCAGTTCCGCCGAGAAGGCTCCGAACGCGGGCGAGTGGTGCAGGTTGGTGTCCATGGTGGTGTCGTAGACCAGAACGGCCGGATCGAACGCCAGGTTGCGCACGTATCCGCATTCTGGGCAGTAGGCCAGCCACATCCGGCCGAGCGGGCTGGCCAGCGCCTCGGCCCGGCTCGCCCAGTGCACGCCGCAGAACACCGGAATCTCACCGAGGTCGGCGAACGGGACGAGGTCGTGTCGCCCGCAGGCGGCACAGCGGTGGACCGACCGCTGCACCCCGGCCGGTGTGCCGGCATCGGTCACCGCGCCCTCCAGCGCAGCTCGGTGTCGAGTCGACCGGCGTCCGTGAGCGCGCGGATCTGCCGCAGCCGCTGGTGGCGCGCGCTCCGGAACGCCTCGATGGTCAGCCCGTACCGCTGGTACGCCTCGACCAGTTCCTCGATGCCCTTGCGCACCGTCCACCGGGGACGGAACCCGGGCACCTCGGCCGCCACCAGGTCACAGCTCACCCGGTAGTTGCGGGCGTCCGGCGACGCGCCACCGGCGAAGGTGACCCTCGAACCCGGCACCACCTCGGCGACCAGTTCTGCGACGTCGCGGATCAGGTAGTTCTCGGTGCTGACCCCGATGTTGTACGCCCGGCCGTGCATCTGCTCCCGGGGCGCCTCCAGCAGCGCGAGGAAGGCCGCGCAGATGTCCTCGGCGTGCACCAGCGGGCGCCAGGCGGAGCCGTCGGAGAGCAGCCGGACCTCGCCGGTGAGCAGTGCGTGTGCGGTGAGGTCGTTGACCACCAGGTCGCCCCGGAGCCGGGGCGAGAAGCCGTACGCGGTGGCGTTGCGCAGGAACACCGGGGAGAAGTCGTCGTCGGCGAGCCCGGCGAGGTCCTGTTCGGCGCGGATCTTCGACTCGCCGTACGGGGTGACCGGCGCGAAGCCGGCGTTCTCGTCCAGCGGCCGGTCGTCGGTGCCCGCCCCGTAGAGGCTGCACGAGGAGGAGAAGAGGAACCGGGACACCCCGGCGGCCCTGGCGGCCCGAGCCAGTCGCAGCGTCGCCCGGTGGTTGATCTCGTAGGTCAGCTCGGGGTTGAGGTTGCCGATCGGGTCGTTGCACAGGGCGGCGAGGTGGCACACCGCGTCGAATCCGGCGAGGTGTTCGGGTTCGACATCCCGCAGGTCGAGTCGGATCGTGGGTACGGCCGGTGGCGGCGGACCGAGTAGACAGTCCAGGTAGTAATCGGTGTCCAGGCCGGTCACGTCGTGTCCGGCCGCGCGCAGCATCGGGGTGAGTACGCCGCCGAGGTAACCATGATGGCCGGTTACGAGAACACGCACGGCAAAGCTCCCGTCGTCGCCGGGTGAGAAGGCGAGTTTATGGGTGGCCCATCGGCCGGGCGGGCTATTGTCGGACTTTTTACTGAACCACTCCGGGCGTACCGGAGCCCTGGTTAGCGTGGCGCGCAGGCGGGCGGGCGCCGCGCCGGTATTCCGATCATATCGGGGTGGGTGGGGCATGACCGTTGCCAAATGCCGGCTGTGTGCCGCGGCATTGACCGAAACGTTTGTCGACCTGGGGATGTCTCCACTCTGTGAGAGCTATCTGCCCGCAGATCGACTTGATTCGGCCGAAACCTTCTATCCGTTGCACGTACGGATCTGTTCGAACTGTCTGCTCGTGCAACTTCCAGCCTACGTGTCCGGTGAGGAGATATTTTCCGACTACGCCTATTTCTCGTCCTATTCCGACTCCTGGGTGGCGCACGCAAAGCGGTACGCCGACGCCATGTCCGAGGCGCTCGACCTGGGGCCGGACAGCCTGGTGACCGAGGTGGCGAGCAACGACGGGTACCTGTTGCAGCATTTCGTCGCCCGGGGCGTTCCGGTGCTCGGGGTCGAACCGGCCGGCAACATCGCCGAGGTGGCCCGGCGCCGGGGGATCCGGACCGAGACCCGGTTCCTGGGCGCGGAGACCGGGGCCGAGCTGGCCGACCGGTACGGCCGGGCCGACCTGGTCGCGGCCAACAACGTGTACGCGCACGTACCCGACATCGTCGACTTCACCGCCGGACTGGCCGCGCTGGTCAAGCCGACCGGCCTGGTCACCTGCGAGGTCCCGCACCTGCTGCGGCTGATCGAACGCCGGCAGTACGACACCATCTACCACGAGCACTACCAGTACCTCACCCTGCGTACCGCGCAGCGGGCGCTGGCCACCGCCGGCCTGATCGTGACCGACGTGGACGAACTCTCCTCGCACGGCGGATCGCTGCGGGTGCACGCCCGACCGGCCGCCGCGGCGGGCGAGCCGTCCGGCAACGTCAAGTCCGTACTGGACGCCGAGACCGAGGCCGGCCTGCACAGCCTGGCCGGCCACCTCGGCTTCGCCGCCGCGGTCTTCGACATCAAGCGGGAACTGCTCGACTTCCTGCTGACCGCCCGGGCCCAGGGCCGGCGGGTGGTCGGCTACGGCGCCCCGGGCAAGGGGAACACCCTGCTCAACCACTGTGCGATCCGGTCCGACCTGCTGGAGTACACGGTCGACCGCAGCCCGCACAAGCAGGGCCTCTTCCTGCCCGGTACGCACATCCCGATCCATCCTCCCGAGCGGATCGCGGAGGACCGTCCGGACTACGTCCTCGTGCTGCCGTGGAACCTGCGCACCGAGATCTCCGCCCAGTTGGCCTACATCCGGCACTGGGGTGGCCGGCTGGTCTTCCCGATCCCGGCCCTCGAGGTGGTCTGATGAAGGTGGTGCTGTTCTGCGGCGGCCTCGGCATGCGGATGCGCGAGGACGCCGCCTCCGCGCCGAAGCCGATGGCGATGATCGGAGACCGGCCCCTGCTCTGGCACGTGATGCGGTACTACGCGCACTTCGGGCACACCGACTTCATCCTCTGCCTCGGCTACGGCGCCGTCGCGGTCAAGGACTACTTCCTGCGGTACGACGAGACGCTCTCCAACGACTTCAGCCTCTCGATGGACGGCCGGGACGTCCGGCTGTTCTCCGCCGACATCACCGACTGGAACATCACCTTCATCGACACCGGCCTCGGCGCCAGCATCGGCGAGCGGCTGATGCGGGTCCGCAAGTACGTCGAGGACGAGCCGATGTTCCTGGCCAACTACGCGGACACCCTCACCGACGCGCCGCTGCCGGAGATGATCGACCGGTTCCGGTACACGAACGCGGTGGCCAGCCTGCTCGCCGTACCGGTGCAGTCGACCCACCACGTGATCGACATCGGCTCCGGCGACCAGGTCACCCGGGTACGCCCGATCCGCGAGCTGATGCAGTGGGAGAACGGCGGCTACTTCATCCTGCGTCCGGAGATCTTCTCCGTGCTGCGCGACGGTGAGGACCTGGTCCCGCACGGTTTCGACCGACTGCTGCCGGACCAGCGGCTGATCGCCCAGCGCTACACCGGCTTCTGGCGGGCCGCCGACACCTTCAAGGACCGGGCCGAGCTGGAGCAGCTCTACCATTCGGCCCGCTGCCCGTGGATGCTCTGGGACGCCAACCGCAACCGGGCCCGTCGGGCGGCGACGCTGGAACCGGTAAGTCCGTCGCGCTCGGCGACGACGACCCCGCGTGAGCTGTCGATTCCCTGACTGAGCCGCTCGCCGGACCCGGCCCCGGGCCGTGGATCGGCTAACCGTCAGCAGGTCGGTCGGCCAGTCGACTGCCGGCTTCGGCGGTTCGGCCGAACCTGGCGATGTCGGCCATGTCCGGCAGATGAGCATGGCGACCGGAGCAGGGGGGTAGCCATGTCCAGAACGAGACTCCGCGCGACCGCGTACGTCCTGGCGGCGTTTCTCGTCGCCACCGGGACGGTGGGAGGCGATCCCGCGCGGGCGGCCCTGCCTCCGGGCTTCACCGACGTCGTGGTCTTCAGCGGCCTGACCCAGCCCACCAAGGTCGCCTTCTCGCCGGACGGCCGGGTGTTCGTCGCGGAGAAGAGCGGGATCATCAAGGTCTTCGACAGCCTCACCGACTCCACCCCGATCGTCTTCGCCGACCTGCGCCGGCAGGTCTACGACTACTCCGACCTGGGCATGGTCGGCCTGGCCCTGCCGCCCGGCTTTCCGACCCGGAATCCCTGGGTCTATGTCAGCTACACCTACGACGCCCCGATCGGCGGCACCGCACCGAGATACCACGACACCTGCCCGGCAGCGAACCGCTGCCTGGCCAGCGCCCGGGTCTCCCGGCTCGTGATCAGCAACGGGCAACTGGTGGAGCGGGTGCTGCTGAACGACTGGTGTCAGCAGAGCAACACCCATTCGATCGGCGACATCGTGTTCGCCCGGGACGGCACGCTGCTGGTGGCCGGCGGGGACGGCGCCTCCGGCAACGCCGTCGACTACGGCCAGCTCGGCAACCCGACCAATCCGTGCGGGGATCCGCCCGCACCGGTCGGCGGGGTGATGACCCCACCGACCGCCGAGGGCGGGGCTCTGCGCGCCCAGGACGTCCGCACCCCGGCCGACCCGACCGGGCTGTCCGGCACGTTGATCCGGGTACATCCGACCACCGGCCGGGCTCCGGGGGACAACCCGTTGGCGTCCAGCCGTGATCCCAACACCCGGCGGATCGTCGCGTACGGGTTGCGTAACCCCTTCCGATTCGTCCTCCGGCCCGGCACCGGCGAGGTCTGGCTCGGCGACGTCGGCTTCCGTACCTGGGAGGAGATCGATCGACTGCCCAACCCGCTGGCCAGCCCGGTCCGCAACTACGGCTGGCCGTGCTACGAGGGCGCCGGACAGCAGCCCAACTACCGGGCCGCCGGGCTCGACCTCTGCCGTACCCTCTACGCGGCACCGCCCGGCACCGTCACCGCCCCCTACTACGCCTACCAGCACAGCCAGGCGGTCGTCCCCGGCGACGGCTGCCACGTCCCGGACGGGGCGATCACCGCGCTGGCCTTCTACCCTGCGGCCGGTGGTTATCCGACCAGATACCGGCGGGCGCTGTTCTTCGCCGACTACGAGCGGGGCTGCATCTGGGCGATGCGGGCGAGGGCCAACGGTCTGCCGAACCCGGCGGCAATCGACCTGATCACCGCTAATGCCGGTGGGCCGGTCGATCTCGTCGTCGGTCCCGGCAACGAGGTCTACTACGTGGACCTCACCGGTGGCACGGTGCGGCGACTGCACTTCGGCGGATGAAGGCCGGCATGTCGCCTCGTTGTCGGACTGTTTACTGAAGCTGCCGCGCTGCGCCGACCGCTGGCTAACGTGACGCGCAGGCGGGCGGGCTGCCGCGCCGGTATTCCGATCGTATCGGGGTAGGTGGGGCATGACCGATGCCGTATGTCGGCTGCGTGCGGCGGTGACCGAGAATGCCGACCTCTTCGGCAACTCCTGTGTGTGGATCGGCTGATGGTGCCGTTGCGCCTGTCGGCGGTCGGTTCGGTGGTGCTGCTGGGGGCGCATCCAGACGATATCGAGATCGGTGCCGGCGGGCTGCTGCTCGCCCTCGGCGACGTACCCGGGCTGCGGGTGCACTACGTGCTGCTCACCGGTTCACCGGCCCGGCAGGCCGAGGCGCGGGCCGCGGCCACCGCCTTCCTGCCCGACGCACGGCTCAGCTTCGCCCTGCACGACCTGCCGGACGGCCGGGTACCGGCCAGGTGGGCGGAGGCGAAGCAGATCGTCGACGCGGCCGCCTCGGCGCTCGCCGCCGACCTGGTGCTGGCGCCCAGCCCGGACGACGCCCACCAGGACCACCACACACTCGCCGCGTTGGTGCCCACGTCGTTCCGGGACGCGACGGTGTTGTACTACGAGATCCCCAAATGGGACGGGGACCTGGGTCGGCGCAACGTCTATCTGCCGCTGACCGAGGAGCGGGCCCGCCGGAAGGTCGAGTTGCTACACGCGAACTATCCGTCCCAGAAGGCGCGGGACTGGTGGGACGACGAGGTGTTCCTCGGGCTGGCCCGGCTGCGGGGAGTGGAGTGTCGGTCCCGGTACGCCGAGGCGTTCCGGTGCGAGAAAGCGGTGATCGAGCCATGATCCAGTCATGACCGAGACTTCCGGCCGGCCCGCGCTGTCGGCCTGTCTGTTCGGGGTGCCCGGGGCGAACCTGAACCTGGGCGTCGGCGCGCTGCGGGCGGCGACCCTGAGCGGGCTGCTGGCCCGGGAGCCGGGCGCCGACGTCACGGTCTTCGACGACGGCTGGGGGCAACGCCGGGGGCACGCCTTCGTGGCCGGCTCAGCGGTGCCGATCTCGTTGGCCGGTGCCCGCCACTCGCGCCGGTACCACCGCCCGGAGTCGTACCTGAACATGCGGATCAGCGCGGCGCTGGGTGGGCTCGGCAACGCCGGCCTGGCCCGGATCGACGCGGCCGACGTGGTGCTCGACGTCAGCGGCGGGGACAGCTTCAGCGACATCTACGGCGAGCACCGGTTCCGGACCGTGGCCTGGCCGAAGCGGTTGGCGCTGCTGCGCCGCCGCCCACTGGTGCTGCTGCCGCAGACGTACGGGCCGTTCCGGTCGGCCCGGCTCCGGGCCGAGGCGGCGGCGCTGGTCCGGGGCGCCACGATGGCCTGGGCGCGGGATCCGGAGAGCTTTGCCGCCCTCGCCGACCTGCTCGGCCCCGACCTCGATCCGGCACGCCACCGGCAGGGCGTGGACGTGGCCTTCGGGCTGGAGCCGAGGGTGCCGGACGAGCCGGCGTACCAGCGGTTGACCGGGTGGTTCGAGGCCGCGCCGGGGCCGGTCGCCGGAATCAACGTGAGCGGGCTGATCACCCGACCGCAGGGTCGATCCCAGTTCGGGCTGGCCGGTGACACCCATCGGGTCGCCGCCCGGCTCTGCGAACGGCTGCTCGACCAGCCGGACACCCGAGTGATCATCGTGCCGCACGTGCTCACCCCGAACGGGACCGACGACGACCGGGTGGCCAGCGAGCGGTTGTACGCCGCACTCGCCGCGCGGTACGGCGACCGGGTCGCCCTCTCGCCCTCCGGCCTGGATCCGCACCAGACGAAGTGGGTGATCTCCCGGACCAGCTGGTTGTGCGGAATGCGGATGCACGCCACCATCGCGGCGCTCTCCTCCGGGGTTCCGGCGGCGGTGGTCGCGTACAGCGACAAGGCACGCGGGGTGTTCACGAGTGTGGGGCAGCGCCGGCACGTCGCCGACGCCCGTCGACTGCCGGACGACGACCTGCTCGCCGCGCTCTGGGAGTCCTGGACCGATCGGGCGTCCGCTGCCGCCGAGTTGGCGGTGCGTACGCCGGTCGCGGTCGATCGCGCCGCCGCCCAGATGGACGAGTTCGTCGCGGTGGCCCGGGCCGAACGGGTCCGGCGCGGCGCAGTCGGGGCGCGGTGATGCTCCGGCCCCGGACCGTGCACGACGTCGCGTCCGGCAAGCTCTGCACCGGTTGCGGGGTCTGCGCCTACCTGGCCCCGGACGAGGTGCGGATGGTCGACGTACTCGACCACGGCCGGCGTCCCCTGCCGATCACGCCACTGCGCACCCCGACCCGGGCCGGCGACTCGGGTGCGGCGGCCAGCGGTGGCGCGGCGGCGGCGCTGGCCTGCTGTCCCGGGGTACGGCTGGAGCACGAGAGCGCCCGACCGGGACCCGGCGAGATCGCCGAGCTGCGGGGTGCCTGGGGACCGGTCCGGGCGATCTGGGAGGGGTACGCCGCCGACCCGGAGATCCGGTACGCCGGCTCCAGCGGCGGCGTCGCGACCGCACTGGCCGGCTACTGCCTGACCGGCGCCGGAATGGCAGGGGTGCTGCACATCGGCGCGCGGGCCGACGTGCCGTACCTGAACGAGACCCGGCTGTCCCGGACGCCGGCCGAGTTGCTGGCGAACGCCGGCTCCCGGTACGCGCCGGCCAGCCCCTGCGACCGGCTGGACCTGATCGAGACGGCCGAGGCGCCGTGCGTCTTCGTCGGCAAGCCCTGCGACGTCGCGGCGGTACGGATGGCCCGGCAGGTCCGGCCGGAACTCGACCGCCGGCTCGGCCTCACCATCGCGATCTTCTGCGCCGGCACCCCGACCACCCGGGGCACGCTGGAGATGCTGACCCGGCTCGGGGTGCCCGACCCGGCGCGGCTGGAGTCGGTGCACTACCGCGGGGCCGGCTGGCCCGGCCAGGCGCGGGCCCGGCTGACCGACGACCCACCGGGTCGGCAGCGGGAGTTGAGCTATGCCGAGTCCTGGGGCGACATCCTCCAGAAGCACCGGCAGTGGCGCTGCTACCTCTGCGCCGACCACACCGGCGAGTTCGCCGACGTCGCGGTCGGCGACCCGTGGTACCGGCCGACCGGCGACGACCCGGGGCAGTCCCTGGTGCTGGCCCGCACCGAGCGGGGCGTACGGCTGGTCGAGGCCGCCATCGCGGCCGGTGCGCTGGTGCTGACCCCGGTGGCCACCGGGATCCTGCCCGCGTCGCAGCCGAACCTGCTCCGGGCCCGGGGAGCGGTCTGGGGCCGGCTGACCACGCTGCGGCTGGCCGGTCTGATGGCGCCCCGGCTCCGGCACCTGCCGATGGCGGGCATCTGGTGGCGGCACCTGTCGATCGGGGAGAAACTGCGGTCGACCGTCGGCACGCTGCGCCGGATCGGGCGCAAGCGGCTGCGGGAGCCGGCGAACCTGGTCGCGTACCAGCCTCCGGAGGTCGCGTACCAGCCTCCGGAGCAGGCGGGACCAGGGGTTCCGTACCGGCCGCCGGCCCAGGCCGGGTCGGCGGATCCGCACTAGACCACCGGCAGCCCGGTGTCGAAGTAGACATTGGTGGCCCGTTCCCAAATCACGCCGGGGCGGTTCCAGCCGGACACCACTCCGAACCGGAAGTCGCGGCCGTACTTGTTCCGGCGGAAGATGATGTTGGAGCCGATCAGCCGCGGGCTGATCCCGATCGAATAGTTCCCGCCGTTGCAGTAGTTGTCCTCGACCGTCATGTTGGTCAGCGTGGGGCTGGTCTCCGAGCCGATCGTGACGCAGGAGTTGAACGGATCCCTCGTCACCGGGTTGTACGACAGCAACGTGTTGTGCCGGACGATGATGTTGGTGCCCCCGGTGCTCTGCAGGATGTCGTTGTGTGAACCGGCGACCCGGGCCAGGCTGTGGAGGTACGAGTCGAAGATCCGGGTGTTGGTGGCGAGCCGGGGCCCGTCGATCATGTTGTAGACGTTTCCCCGCCGCAGCGTGTAGTCGCTGCAACAGATCGAGGCCGAGTTCTTCGCCATTCCGTTGATCTCGACGTCCTGGACCAGCAGGTTGGTCGTCCCGGGCAACGTCCGGATCGCGTACGTGGTGCTGCTACAGGTGATCTTCGACCGGAGGATCTGCACGTTGGCGGCGGCCACGGTGATGCAGCCGACGATGTTCAGCCCGGTCACGATCTGCCCGGCGGTACGCAGGCTCAGCGAGCCCGAGTTGCGCAGCGCGGTACCGGCCGGCACCCCGGTGTTGACCGCGCTGGGCCAGTACGTGATCGGCGTCGGTGGCGCCGCCGCGGGCGCGTACGGGGGCTCGTCCCGCATCTTGTCGGCGTCAGGGTCGGGTGTCGGAACCGGACCGATCGGGCTGCGCAGCTCGCCGCCCGGGTACGGCTTCCCGTCCTGTTCGGACTCCACGATCGTGGCGGTGTTCCGTTCGGTCTGCCGGAACGCCTGGCGGCAGCCGTTCACCCGGACCCGCAACGCCGAATAGCCGCCCGGCCCCACCCCGTCGGTTCCGGCCGAGGTGCACTGGATCACTGTGTCCTCGATCAGGGTGCCGATGACGCCGGACCTGATCGTTATCGCCGCACCGCCACCGCCGGTGCGTACCTTCACCCGTCGGATGGTGACGTTGTCGGCCGCCACCTCGATCGGCCGGTTGACGGTCTGGCCCCAGAGGACTCCGGCGGGCTGGTCCAGGACCAGCGGCGCGGCCCGGACCGGTGAGCCCGCGAGGGTGACCACCAGGTAGCCGCTGGTGGCGAGGACGATGAGGGTGAGGGTGAAGGCTCCGGCGAGCAGGGCGCGACGTCGGTTGCGGCCTCGCTGGCGGGCGAATTCCGGCTGCTCGATCGGCGGTGCGACGTTGGTGTCGGTCACGGCTACCCCCCACGGGCGCGTTACACACGGGCATGGGCCGCAGCTCGAGCGCAACGAGGTCTGCCCACCGCCGATTCGGCCGTATCGCGCCGACCCGCTCCGGTCGGCTTGATCGCTACGATTCGAACACTTCCCTGGTCAGGAGGGGTGCGATTCGGATCGTTCCGATCTGTTGGCCGTGAACGAATACTACAAGCCGTATCGAAGGGGTTACTATTCTCGATTCAGACGGATTGTGGACAGAAGTTGCTGGTCAGGCTCAGCGGAGCTGCTGCCGGGGCAGTACCACCTCACGCAGCACCAGTTGGATCGCGGCCACCGCCGGGATGGCCACCAGTGCGCCGATCACCCCGAACAACGCCACCCCGAGCAGTGCCGCGACGATCGCCGCCACGTCGTTGACCTGGACGGACCTCCGCATCACCCGGGGGTAGATCAGATAGTTCTCCACCTGCTGGTAGATCAGGAAGAAGACCGCGCAGGCGATCCCGGTCGGCACGTCGGCGGCGAAGCCCACCAGACTGATCACCACCGCCCCGATGGTCGCGCCGATCTGCGGAATGAGGTCGCAGATGGCCACCACCACGGCGAGCGCGAACGGGTACGCCAGGCCGACGACGATCGCGAAGACGAACGTGCTCACCCCGGCCAGCAGCGCGATGGCCAGCGCCCCCACCATGTACGCGCCGACCTTGGCGAGGATCGCGTCCCCGATGCGCCGTACCCGGTCCCGTCGGGTGGCGGGGACCAGTCCGTACCCGAGGTCGCGGAGCCGGTCGAAGGTGGCCATGAAGTAGATGGTCAGCACGATCACGGTCACGATGTTGAAGACCGTGCCGAAGATGAACCCGGCGGCCCCGAACACCCCACCCAGGGCCCGGGTGATGTTCTCCGTGGTGGCGGCCGAATTGATCCGACCCGCGAGGTCGTACTGGACGATCAGGTCGTTGACGGTGCCGTTGCGACGCAGTTGCGTGACGTAGTCGGGTACCTGTTCGATCAACTCGCCGGTCTGGCTGACTATCGGCGGGACCAGCGCGTACACCGCGCCGGTGATGATCGCGAGCAGGGTCAGTGTCACCGCGGCCACGGCGACCCCCCGGGGCATCCCCCAGGAGCGCAGCCTCACGACCGCCGGGTGCAGCCCGATCGCCAGGAAGAGGGCGATGAAGACCAGGACCAGCACCGAGCCCGCGTTGCGGACCGCGAGAAACAGCGCGTACGCCACCAGCACGCCCAGCCCGCCGGTGAGCCCGACCAGGAAGGGGCTGAGCCGCAGGGGTCGCCCGGGCTGGCCGAACTGACCGGCGCCGCCGGCCAGCGGATGTCCCGGGGTGGGGCCCAGCTCGGTCGCGTCGTCGGTCGACGCCGACTTCTCCCCGCCGGGGTCCGTCGCGGTGCCGGCCGCCGCCGGTCCGGCAGCCGATCCGCCGTTCCCGGCAGCCGCCTGCTCGCCGTGCACCGCCCGCTGCTCGCCGTCCACCCCGAACCTCCCGACCGATCGCCTCGGCAGAGGTTAGCGGGCGGTCGCAACGCCTCGCGAGAGCACGTCTCGGGGGCCGGGCCGGGTCCGGATCAGTCCGAGTCGACGCTGACCTTGTTCGACTTCGTGCCCTGGTCCTCGACGGTCGGCTTGCCGCTCCGCTTGCCGGAGTCGCCGGTGCTTGTGATCTTGGTGGGCATCGGCTCGCGGCCACCGGTACCCGGCACCGCGGCCACCGTCGGTTCGCCGTCCAGCCCGCCGTCCACACCGCCGGTCACCGGCTCGGTCACCCGGGTCGACCCGGACCGGCCATCGTCGGCCCGGGTGTCCGTGACGGTCTGTTCGGCGGCCGCCTCGACGAGCTGCTGCATGTCGGCCTCGGCCTGGGCCAACTCCTGCTCGGCGTGCTGGGCCGACTGCTCCGTACCGGTCAGCCGGTCCTGCTCGCCGGCCAGTTGCTCGCGTGCCGTGGCCAACTGCCGCTGGATCCGGTCGGACTCGTGCCGGGAGGCCACCGTCTCCTGCCGGATGTCGGCGAGCGCCTGCTGCGCCGCCGCGATCTCCTGCATGACCTCGGCCAACTGCTGCCGTCCGGCGACCGCCTCCTGCTGGGTGCTGGCCAGGTGCTGCTGGGTGGTGGCCAGGTGCTGCTGCGCGGTCGCCATGTACTCCTCGAACTGGCGGCGGGACGTGGCGGCCTGCTCCTCCGCCTCCCGGTGCAACTCGGCGAGGCGCTCCTCGGCCTCCCGACGGATCTCGGCGGCCTTTTCCTCCGCCTTCGCCCGGACCTCGGCGGCGTACTCGTCGGCCTGCCGGCGCACCTCGTCCGCGCCACCCTCGATCTCCGCGCGCCGTTCCTCGTACGACTGCTCCAACTCCGCCTGCCGCTGCTGGAACTGCTGCTCCAGTTCGGATTGCCGTTGGGCGTACTCGCGGTCGGCTCCGGCCCGGTAGGCGGCCAGCTCCTCCTCCAGCGCGGCCCGACCGGCGCTGAGCTCCTCCTCGGCGGCGGTTCGCTGGGCGGCGATCTCCTGCTCGGCGGCGGTGGTACGCCGGTTCACCTCCTGCTCGACCCCGGCCCGCCAGGCGCCCAGTTCCTGCTGCGTCTCCGCGCGGATCTTCTGGGCATAGTCCTCCACGTCGGCCCGGGAGCGCCGGACGAACTCGGCGGTCTCCTCGTTGATCCGCTTCGCCTCCTGCTGGGCCTTGGCGTGTGCGGCCTGCCCGGCCTCGCGTAGCTGGGTCGCCTCGTGCTTGGCCTTCGCGTGCAGGCCCTCGCCGGCCTCGCGGAGTCGGGTGGCCTCCTGCTTGGCGAGCTCGACCACCCGGTCGGCCTCCTGCGCGGCCGCGTCGGTGAGCCGCTGGGCCTCCTGCTGGGCCTTGACGTGTGCCGCCTGCCCGGCCTCGCGGAGCCGGGTGGCCTCCTGCTGGGCGGCGTCGCGCAACCGGTTGGCCTCGTGCTGGGCGGCGTGGCGGAGCCGCGCCGACTCCTGCCGGGCCCGCTCGACGACCTGCTGGGTCTCCCGGTCGGTCCGCTCGGTCAGCTCCTGGGTCTCCCGGGCGGTCTGCTCGGTGAGCCGGGTCGCCTCCTGCTCGGCGGTGTCCCGGAGCTGCTTCGCCTCCTGCAGGGCCTTGGCGTGTGCCGCCTGGCTGGCGTCGCGCAGCCGGTTCGCCTCCTCGGCGGCACGGTTGCGGAGTTCGGAACTCTCCTGCTGGGCCTTTACGAAGGCGGCCTGTGCGGCCTCGCGGAGCCGGGTCGCCTCCTGCGCGGCGGCGGCGACGGCGGCGTCCGCCTCGGCCCGCCGGGCCGTGTTGACCTTCTCCTCCTCCGCCCGCCGGGCGGTGAGGGCCAGTTCGAAGTCGCGGAGCGCGTCGGCGGCCTGCTGGCGGGCGTCCTCGAGGACCTGGTCGGCCTCGGCCTTACGCGCCTCGATCTCGTGCGACGCGTCCCGCGCGATGGACTCGGCCTGCTCCTCGGCCAGGGTCAGGATCTGTTCGACCACCGGACCCAGGTGCCGGAAGGAGGCCCGGTCCACCACGCCGACCTGCCGACGTACCGCCATGAGGTCGCGCTGCAACACCTCGACCTGGCCCGCCAGGTTGTGAATCTGGCTGTACGCGTGCTCCCGCTGGGCTGCCAGGGTGGCGATATCGTTCTCGGCGCGAGCGACGTACCGGTCCACCTGCCCCTTATCGTAGCCCCGAAAGGCCGGCTCGAAGCTCGGCTCCGTAGCCACGTCCCCGTTCAGGGCAAACAGTTCCTCGCCGTGCGACATGCTCCCATCCTCACACGGGCCGCCCGGTTCTGCGGCGATACCCGGCGCCGCTGATGGGACGAAGCTCACGGGTAATGACAATGCCCAACCTACCGGACCTACCGGTGGACAGCACTCAGGGCCGTACCGGAAACCCGGTACGGCCCCGGCCGTGCTGCTGCCCCGCAGTCCGACCCGTGACCCTGGACGGCTCAGCCGGCTGCGTCGGCGGTGACCCGCTCCTCTGAGTCGTCCTTGTCGGCGGCCGGCTTGGCGGGCTCGGCCTTGGCCGCCGCACCCACACCGGGAACGATGCCGGCCAGGCCCGAGAGCATCTGACCGAGCTGCGAGGTGACGGCGTCCTTCTGTCGGGTGAGGTCCTCGACCTCCCGGCGAGCCGCCTGCGTGGTCAGGTCCGCCTCGGTACGTGCCTCGCTGAGCACCCGGTGCGACTCCGCGCGGGCCTCGTTCAGGGTCTTGTCGGCCAGGTTCTTGGCCTTGTCGATGGTCTCGGCGGCGGACCGCTCCGACTCCACCCGGCGGGCCTCGGCGCGCTGCTCGATCTCCTTGGCACGGTCCTGTGCGGCCCGGGCACGCTGCTCGGCCTCGCCGACCAGCTTCTGGGTCTGGGCCACCTGGGCGGCGTGCCGCTCCGACTCCTCGCGCTCGGCCTTCTCCCGGCGCTCCGCCAACTGGAGTTCCAACGCCTGGAGGTCCTTGTCCCGCTTGTCCCGGGCGTCGGTGAGGAGCTTGGTGGCCTCGGCGCGCTTCTCCTCGGCCTCCCGGGCAGCCTTGGCGCGCTGCTGGGTGATCTCCCGCTCGGCGGTGGCCCGCAGGGTGGCGACCTCCCGCTCGACCGTGGACTTCAACTCGGCGACCTCGTGCGCGGTCACCGTACGGAGCTGCTTGGTCTCGCGCTCGGCGTCGGCGCGCAGGGTGTCCGCCTCGCGGCGGGCCTGCACCCGTACCTCGGCGGCCTCGCGCTCGGCGGCGGTACGGACGCTGCCCGCCTCCCGCTCGGCCGAGGCCTTCATCGCGGCGGCCTCGGCGCGGGCCTTGTCGGTGATCTCCCGAGCTTCCAGCCGGGCGGCCGAGAGGATGCCCTCCGACTCGCGCTTGGCCTCGCTGCGGTGGTCGTTGGCCTGCTCCTCGGCGAGCCGGAGGATCTGCTCGACCCGGGTGCCCAGGCCGGACAGGGTGGGGCGGTTGTTCTCCTCGAGTTGCTTGTTGGTGTCGGTGAGTTTCTGCTCCACCGACGCGAGTCGCTGCTCGGCCTGGCGGAGCCGACGCTGGGCGTCGTTCATCCGTTGTTCGGCCTCTGCACGGCCCTGTTCGGACTGGTTCAGTGCCGCTGTCAGCCGGCCGAGATGACTGTTGACCTGCTCACGGTCGTAGCCGCGCAGAGCGACTGTGAAGTCTGGCTGCGAGTTCGCGTTGTCGAAGAACGCGAGAGGGGAGGACTGCTGCTGGGGCATTGGGACATACTTGCAGACTCCCCGGGGTCCTTCGCAAGAGCCGGCCCGTTCTATCGCGTGCCGTTCACAAGGTCAACTCAACTCGCCGGACGGCCGTACCTTTTCCGATGTCGCCGCCGGCCGCGATCGCGGTGTCGGCCGGTCACGACCCGCCGTCGCCACGGTGTGACGGTCGGTTCATCGTCCGGCCAGCCGGGCCACTATCGGCGCGGCCGCGTCCAGGTTGCCGCCCAGGTGCAGGTAGTTGACGCCGTACCGCTCCCGGATCGCGAGGAGCCGGTCGACGCACTCGTCGACGCTGCCGTGCAGCACCGACGGCGAGGAGGCCAGCGCGGCCGGGTCGGCGAGCCGGGCGTGACTGGAACTGGCCCGGTGCTCGACGCCACGGTGCACCACCCGTACGTCGAACATCCGCAACTGGAACTCCAACGTGGCCGGGTCGCGCCCGGCGGCGACCGCGGCGTCCCGGGCCCAGGCAACCTTCCGGGCGAAGCGCTCCGGGCTCATCTCGTCGACCGCGGCGAGCGGGTCGACGTCCGGGGCGAGCCGCGGATTGACGCCGACGATGTCGGCACGCCGGCCGGCCAGTTCGAGGATCCGGCGGCTGCCGCCCCCCACGAGTAGCGGCGGATGGGGCCGCTGCACCGGCTTCGGCAGCCCGTCCAGCTCGGCGACCTGATAGTGCCGCCCGGCGAAACTGACCGGCTTGTCCCCGAACAGGCCGAGGAGCACCTCGATCGACTCGGCCAGCCGCTCGACGCGTACCCCTGGCGGGTCGAACGGCAGACCGGCCGCGTCGTGGTCGGCGCGCAGCCAGCCGGCACCGAGCCCGACCTCGACCCGGCCGCCGGAGAAGACGTCGAGGTTGGCCAGTGACTTGTGCAGCAGCACCGGATGCCGGAAGTCGTTGCAGAAGACCATCGCCGACACCCGGAGCCGGGTGGTGGCCTCGGCGGCGACGGTCATCGCCACGAGCGCGTCCATCGCCCAGCCGCCGGTGAAGTGGTCGGAGATCGAGACCGAGCTGAAGCCGAGGTCCTCGATCCGGCGGATCTCGTCGCGCCAGCGGGAGACCGGTCCGTCGAGCGCGGGCATGGACGTGGTGAACCGGAACGGCCGTACCGGCACGGACCGCGCGGCGGACTGCTCGGGGGACATCGTCCGACCCTATGTGGCCCGGATCTCGGGGGCGGCCTTCCGTGACCGGCTCGTCGCGCTTTGTGAAGTCGGATTCGCGACACGGGTGCCGGCCGGACCGCACGGCCGCTTCCGGGGCCGTCGGACGCGGCCTACCGTGACCGCTGCGCAGACCTACCGGGAGCTACCGCAGGAGGCCGCAGTGACGGTGCTGCACTTCGACTCGCCGATGTCCGACGACGAGCGCCGGGAGCGGCTCTTCGCCGGAGACCTGTTCGTCTACTCACCGACGCCGCACTCGATGGCGCTGGTCGCCTTCGCCCGGGAGATGGTCGAGACGGCGTTCGCACCACACTTCCCACCGGACGCCCAGCACCACCTGGCCGGTCCGGACTACGTACGGGTGCTGGCCGACCTCAAGCCGAGCTTCATCAACCATCCGCGCAGCGCCGAACTCGTCCGGGGCATGCTCTCCGACCTCGGGGCGGATCCGGCGCAGACGTACTTCGACGTCCCCCGGCTCCGCACGATGACCAGCGAGTACCTCAACGCCGGCCTGACCCTTCAGTTCGACTCCCACCGGGACACCTGGTTCTCCGCGCCGATGTCCCAGCTGAACTTCTGGATGCCGGTGTACGACGTGGTGGAGTCCAACGTGATGGCCTTCCACCCGAGGTACTTCGACACCGGGATCCCGAACAGCTCCCGGGACTACAACTACGCCGAGTGGGTGGCGCACGGGCGGACCAGCGCGGCCCAGCAGGTGCACACCGAGACCCGCAAGCAGCCCGCGGCCCTGCGGGACCTCGAACCGGAGCCGGACCTGCGGGTGGTCACGCCGCCCGGCGGCGTCCTGCTCTTCTCCGGCGCCCAGTTGCACAGCACCGTGCCGAACACCTCGGGCCGGACCCGGTTCTCCATCGACTTCCGGGCCGTCAACCTCGGGGACGTCCAGGCTCGGGCCGGCGCCCGCAACGTCGACTCGGAATGCACCGGCACCACCCTCGGCGACTTCCTGCGGGCGACCGACCTGGCACCGCTGCCGGCCGAGCTGATCGAGGCGTACGACACCGTGCCGGCCTGACCGGCGACCTCGTCCACCCCGCCGGGCTCATCCCTCCGCTGGTCCCTTCACGGGTCCGTTCGCAGGTCCCTTCGCGGGTTCGACCAGTTCCACCAGCACCCCGCCGGCGTCCCGGGGATGTACGAAGTTGATCCGGGACCCGGCGGTGCCGCGTCTCGGCGTCTCGTAGAGCAGGCGTACGCCCCGGTCGCGTAGTGCGGCACAGGCGGCGTCGACGTCCGCCACCGTGTACGCCACCTGCTGGACGCCCGGCCCGAACCGGTCCAGGAACTTGGCGATCGCGGACTCCGGGGTCAGCGGTGCCAGCAGTTGTACGCAGCCGCCGGCCGGTGTCGGGCCGACGCTCAGCATCGCCTCGCGGACGCCCTGCTCGGTGTTCGTCTCGGTGTGCACACAGCGCATCCCGAAGACCCGCTGGTAGAACTCGATCGCGGCGTCGAGGTCGGAAACGGCCACCCCGACATGATCGATGCCGAGCAGGCCGATCCCCGTGAGATCGCCGATCCCTGTGCCATCGTCGGTGCCTGTGCCATCGTCGATCCGTGTGCCATCGTCGGTGCCTGTGACATTGTCGGCAGCGGGCCTGACCGAGGCGTCGTCGTCCACCACGCTAGTCTGACCTAACCGACGTTAAGGCGTTTCGCCAGGTCCCCCGGAGGCGAGAGTTTCGATGGCATCCGTGATCGTCAGCGGCGCCCGTACCCCGATGGGGCGGCTGCTGGGCAACCTCAAGGACTTCCCGGCGACGAAGCTCGGTGGGATCGCCATCCGGGCCGCCCTGGAGCGGTCCGGCGTCCCCGCCGACCAGGTGCAGTACGTGATCATGGGGCAGGTGCTCCAGGCCGGCGCCGGCCAGATCCCGGCGCGGCAGGCGGCCGTCGAGGCGGGCATTCCGATGTCCGTACCGGCGCTGACCATCAACAAGGTCTGCCTCTCCGGCCTCGACGCGATCGCCCTGGCCGACCAGCTCATCCGGGCCGGCGAGTTCGACATCGTGGTGGCCGGCGGGATGGAGTCGATGACCAACGCCCCGCACCTGCTCCGGGGCCAGCGGGCCGGCTACAAGTACGGCGACGTGGTGATCGCCGACCACATGGCGCTGGACGGCCTGACCGACCCGTGGGACTGCTGCGCGATGGGCGAGTCCACGGAGCGGCACAACGCCCGGCACGAGATCAGCCGTACCGAGCAGGACGCCTTCGCGGCGGCCAGCCACCAGCGGGCCGCCGCCGCGCAGAAGAACGGCGCCTTCGCCGAGGAGATCGTTCCGGTGACGGTCCCGCAGCGTAAGGGCGACCCGCTGGTGATCAGCGAGGACGAGGGGATCCGGCCGGACACCACCGCCGAGTCGCTGGCCCGGCTGCGCCCCGCGTTCACCCCGGACGGGACGATCACCGCGGGCAGTTCGTCGCCGATCTCCGACGGCGCCTGCGCGGTGGTGGTGATGAGCGAGGCCAAGGCCAGGCAACTCGGCCTGACCTGGCTCGCCGAGATCGGCGCGCACGGCAACGTCGCCGGCCCGGACAACTCGCTGCACTCGCAGCCGTCCAACGCCATCGACCACGCGCTGCGCAAGGGCGGGCTCTCCGTCGCGGACCTGGACCTGATCGAGATCAACGAGGCGTTCGCCCAGGTCGGCGTCAAGTCGACCCGTGACCTCGGAGTGAGCCCCGAGATCGT
Source organism: Plantactinospora solaniradicis (assembly GCF_042658085.1). NCBI lineage: Bacteria > Bacillati > Actinomycetota > Actinomycetes > Micromonosporales > Micromonosporaceae > Plantactinospora > Plantactinospora solaniradicis. The sequence continues at coordinate 101,418 of NZ_JBHSPR010000060.1, forward strand.
GAACGTCAACGGCGGAGCGATCGCGCTCGGGCACCCGATCGGGATGTCCGGGGCCCGGCTGGTGCTCACCCTGGCGATGGAACTGCGTCGCCGGGGCGGCGGCACCGGCGCGGCGGCCCTCTGCGGTGGCGGCGGCCAGGGTGATGCGCTGATCATCCACGTACCCCGGCAGGGTGGCGGGCAGGAGTGACGGCACCGCGTTCCGCAGGCCCGGCCGCGACGGCGCGGGCCACCGACGCTTCGACGGCGGAGGCGGGCGACGCTTCGCGGGCGGCTGACGCTTCGACGGCGGAGGCGGGCGACGCTTCGCGGGCGGCTGACGCTTCGACGGCGGAGGCGGGCGACGCTTCGCGGGCGGGCGATGCCTCGACGGCGCGGGCGCGCGACGGTTCGCAGCCGGCCACTCCGGCAGGGTCGGTGCGGCGCAGCCGGGACGTGCCGGCGCTGGTCGCGCGGGCCCGGGACGGTGATCCACGCGCGGTGGCCCGGTTGATCACCCTGGTCGAGTCCGGCGACGAACTGCTGCCACAGGTCGCGGCGGCCCTCGCGCCGCACACCGGCCGAGCCCAGGTGATCGGCCTGACCGGATCGCCCGGGGTGGGCAAGTCGACCACCACCAACGAACTCGTCCGGGCGTTGCGGGCCCGCGACCACCGGGTCGGGGTGCTCGCCGTGGACCCGTCCAGCCCGTTCACCGGCGGGGCGATCCTCGGTGACCGGGTCCGGATGCAGGACCACGCCACCGATCCCGGCGTCTACATCAGGTCCATGTCCAGCCGGGGCCACCTGGGCGGGCTGGCGGCGGCGACCCCACAGGCGGTCCGGGTGCTGGAGGGTGCCGGCTGCGACGTCGTACTGGTGGAGACCGTGGGGGTCGGCCAGGCCGAGGTGGAGGTCGCCTCGCTGGCCGACACCACGCTGGTGCTGCTCGCGCCGGGAATGGGCGACGCGATCCAGGCGGTGAAGGCCGGCATCCTGGAGATCGCCGACGTGTTCCTCGTCAACAAGGCCGACCGGGACGGCGCGGACGCCACCGTCCGGGACATCCAGGGCATGATCGCGCTGGGCGAGCGTGGTCCGGGGGCGTGGCGACCACGGGTGGTACGCGCGGTGGCCACCCGGGGCGAGGGGATCGACGAGCTCGTCACGGCGATCGAGAAGCACCGCGGCTGGCTGGTCGAACACGGCGAACTGCGGCACCGCCGCGAGGCGCGGGCCGCCGCCGAGGTCGAGGCGATCGCGCTCGGCACCCTCCGGGACCGGATGGGCTCGCTACGCGCGGGTACGCCGCTGGCGGGGCTCGCCGCGCGGGTGGCCGACGGCGTGCTGGACCCGTACGCCGCCGCCGCCGAACTGCTCGACCAACTCGGTCACCACGCCGGCTGACCGATCCGGCTCAGGGGTGCAGCACGGCTCCCTTCATGAGCTTGTCGACCGCGTTCTTCGGTCCGTGTACGGCCAGTCCCACCACCTCGAGCCGGTCCCGCCCGACGGCCCGTACCGCCGCGCGGTTGTCCCGGTCGTTGCCGGTCCGGAAGAGTTCCTCGGTGAAGATGGCGATCCGCATCCCGCGCTCGACGGCACGCCGGTGTGCGCCGATGACGGTGTCCCGGTCACCCGCGAAGACCAGCACGGGTTGGCGGAACATCGGCAGGTAACGGGTCCCGTCGGCGTCCAGGTACTCGGCACCCAGCAGGTCCGGTTCGGCTCCGGCGACGCCGCTGGTCAGGAACGCGGTGACGTTGAGCCGTTGCCAGCCGGCCAGGTCGGCGCGGAGCAGTACGGCGATCTTGCTGTCGAACCGCACCCGCGCCACCTCCGGCTCACCGGTGGAAACAGAAACGCTCATCTCGAACTCCTCGAACTCCTCGCGCTCTCAGCGGTTAAGAAGGGGCCCTTCTTCTACAGAAAGCGATAACAGGGGGCCCTTCCTTGCACTTGGGAGCATGCGGGGGGTGCCGGGGGCGGGTCTTGTACGTTCTTTGCGTGCGTACCCGGGTGGTGGCCTGGCGACCGGCGGTGGCGGGGATCGAGGAGGTCTTCCACGCGGACTTCATCGACCATGTCTATCCGGTGCATACGCACGAGGCTTGGGCAGTGCTGATCGTCGACGACGGGGCCATTCGGTACGACCTGGGGCGGACCGAGCATGGTGCGCTGGGTGGGGCGGTGACGGTGTTGCCGCCGTACGTGGCGCACGACGGTCGGGCGGCGACCCGGCACGGTTTTCGGAAGCGGGTTCTCTACCTCGACACGTCCGTGCTGGGTATCGAGCTGACCGGTTCGGCGGTGGACGGGCCGAGCCTGCGTGATCCGGAGCTGCGGGACCGGGTGCACCGGCTGCACCGGGCGCTGGTGCATCCGGGGGACGCGTTCGAGGCGGAGAGCCGGCTGGCGTTCGTCCGGGAGCGGCTGTACGGGCATCTGCGGCGTCGGGGTGACGCCGAGCCGGCGGCCCGGCGGCCCGCGATCCTCGCCGACCAGCTCCGGGCGCTGCTGGACGAGCGGACGGTCCCCGGTGTCGCGCTGCGGGAGGCGGCCGAGCTGTTGCGGGCGCATCCGGCCCATCTCGTCCGGTCCTTCACCCGGCGGTACGGGTTGCCGCCGCACCGGTATCTGACCGGTCGCCGGATCGAGCTGGCCCGGGGGCTGCTGCTGGCCGGGATGCCACCGGTCGACGTGGCGGTGGCGGCCGGGTTCTACGACCAGTCCCATTTCACCCGGCACTTCCGGCGACAGCTCGGGGTCGGCCCGGCCCGGTTCGCCGGACGGGACCGGTCGGTGCCCACATCGGAGCAATCCGTCGTCGGCACGGTGGACTCCGACCCGCCGGCCGGGGCGAAAATGTGGCCGGCGGGATAGCGAGAATGTGTCAGTTCCGTCGTTGGTTTGCCCGCGGCGAGTAGGCTCCGTCAACGCTGACGGCGCCGTGCCAGGCCGTCGAGACCAGGGGAGAGACGAAGAATGACCGACGTTAACGATTCCGGCCAGGCTCCGGAGAGCACCGCGCCGGCGGCCCAGCCCGCGCCGACCGCGCCGGCCGCCGCGCCGAGGGGCGCCACCGAGGTGTCCGAAGAGGTCGTGGAGAAGATCGCGGGTACGGCGGCCCGTTCGGTGCCGGGTGTCGCCGATCTGGGTGGCGACGTGGCGCGGTTCTTCAACAGCGTGCTGGACAAGGTCGGGCTGGACGAGGTGGGAGACGCCGGGCGAGGCGTCTCGGCCGAGGTGAAGGGGACCAGCGCGACCATCAAGGTCGTCCTGGTGATCGAGGCGGGCCACGTCGTGCACGAGGTGACCGAGGCGGTCCGGGCCAAGGTGATCGAGGCGGTCGAAGCGTACGGACTCCAGGTCGCCGAGGTGAACGTGAAGGTCGACGACATCGAGCTGAACGCGCCACCGGCCGCCGGAGCCTGACCGTCCGGCCCCGCGGCCGAGGGCGGGGCGGCCGCCAATCACCGTGATCGGGGATCTTTCGTCCGGAATCGCGCCGGTTCGAACCCGGAAGATCCCTTGATCGCGGCTCTCCTTAGCGATCGTTCAGGCAGGACCTCTACACTCGATGCGCAGTCGAGGATCGCAAGGAGGCCTTCCCGATGGACGCCGACGAAATCGCCGCTGGTCGAGCCCGCTGGCAGGCGCGGTACGACGCGGCACGCAAGCGGGACGCGGACTTCACCACGCTCTCCGGCCTGCCCGTCGAACCGGTGTACGGCCCCGAACCCGGCACCGCCCATCCCGGCTTCGAGCGGATCGGCTGGCCGGGCGAGTACCCGTACACCCGGGGGTTGTACCCGACCGGTTACCGGGGGCGGACCTGGACGATCCGGCAGTTCGCCGGGTTCGGCAACGCCCGGCAGACCAACGAGCGCTACAAGATGATCCTCGGCGCGGGCGGCGGCGGGTTGTCCGTCGCCTTCGACATGCCGACCCTGATGGGCCGGGACTCCGACGATCCGCAGGCGCTCGGCGAGGTCGGGCACTGCGGCGTGGCGGTCGACTCGGCCGCCGACATGGAGACGCTGTTCGACGGCATCGACCTCGCCGGGGTGACCACCTCGATGACCATCTCGGGCCCGGCGGTGCCGGTCTTCTGCATGTACCTGGTGGCGGCCGAGCGGCAGGGCGCGGACATCTCCACACTGGACGGCACGCTCCAGACGGACATCTTCAAGGAGTACATCGCGCAGAAGGAGTGGCTCTTCGATCCCGAGCCGCACCTGCGCCTGATCGGCGACCTGATGGAGTACTGCGCACGGGAGATCCCCCGGTACAAGCCGCTGTCTGTCTCCGGGTACCACATCCGGGAGGCCGGGTCGACCGCCGCGCAGGAGTTGGCGTACACCCTCGCGGACGGGTTCGGCTACGTCGAGCTGGGACTGTCCCGGGGCCTGGACGTGAACCGCTTCGCGCCCGGCCTGAGCTTCTTCTTCGACTCGCACGTCGACTTCTTCGAGGAGATCGCCAAGTTCCGGGCCGCCCGCCGGATCTGGGCCCGTTGGCTGCGCGAGGTATACGGCGCCACCGACGAGCGGGCGCTCTGGCTGCGCTTCCACACCCAGACCGCCGGGGTGTCGCTGACCGCCCAACAGCCGGTCAACAACGTCGTACGCACCGCGGTCGAGGCGCTCGCCGCGGTGCTCGGCGGCACCAACTCGCTGCACACCAACGCGCTGGACGAAACCCTGGCGCTGCCCAGCGACTCGTCCGCCGAGATCGCGCTGCGGACCCAGCAGGTACTGATGGAGGAGACCGGGGTCACCAATGTGGCCGACCCGCTCGGTGGCTCCTGGTACGTCGAGGCGCTCACGGACAAACTCGAAGCCGAGGCGGAGGAGATCTTCAGCCGGATCCGGCAGCTCGGCGGGGAAGGGCCGCACCCGATCGGTCCGATGACCTCCGGCATCCTGCGCGGGATCGAGGACGGCTGGTTCACCGGCCAGATCGCCGAGTCGGCCTTCGTCTACCAGCAGGCGCTGGAGAAGGGCGACAAGCGGATCGTCGGAGTGAACTGCCACACCGGCACGATCGCCAAGGAACTGGAGATCATGCGGGTCTCGCACGAGGTCGAGGTGGAGCAGCGCCGGCTGCTGGCCGATCGCAAGACCGGCCGGAACGCCGACGCCGTGACGGCCGCCCTGGCCCGGATGGTCGACGTCGCGCGGACCGGGGAGAACCTCATCCCGCCGATGCTGGACGCGGTACGCGCCGAAGCGACCCTGGGGGAGATCTGTGACGCACTGCGCGCCGAATGGGGCGTCTACCGGGAGCCGGCCCGGTTCTGACGGCGGGAGCCGGCCCGGTTCTGACCCGGTGGCGGGCCCGGCGCCGGCGGGCACCGGGCGGGGTGACCCGGTCGATACTCTCGGCCGGTGGCGGTTGGGCTGGGATGCCAGCGTCGCGTGCGAGACTAGACAACCATGAGCGACCCACGGATCACCTCGTCGATCTTCACCCGCGGCGCGGTAGACCTCGGCGCGCTGCGCGCCGCCCAGACGCCCGCCACGCCGGCACCCTCCGCCCAGCCGGCCAGCCGTGCCACGCCGGGCGCGGCCCCGGCCAGCACACCTCCCGCGGGCGCGGGTGGAGTCTCGGTGATCGACGTCACCGAGGCCACTTTCCAGTCCGAGGTGCTGGAACGTTCCCTGACCACCCCTGTGGTGATCGACTTCTGGGCCGAGTGGTGTGAGCCCTGCAAACAGCTCTCCCCGGTACTGGAGCGGCTGGCCGTCGAGGGCGACGGCGCCTGGGTGCTCGCCAAGGTCGATGTCGACGCCAACCCACGCCTCGCCCAGATGTTCCGGGTGCAGGGCATCCCGATGGTCTACGCGGTGGTGGGTGGCCAGCCGGTCGACGCCTTCTCCGGAGTGGTGCCCGAGGCACAGCTGCGGCAGTGGATCGGCGCGGTACTCAAGGCCGGCGGCGTGTCGGTGGAGGCTCCGGAGGACCCCCGGCTCACCGAGGCCGACGAGGCGCTGATCAGCGGCGACCTGGACGCCGCCGAGCGGGCGTACAAGAAGATCCTCTCGGATGCCCCGGCGGACGCCGCGGCCGAGGCCGGTCTGGCGCACGTCGCGCTGGCCCGCCGGGTGAGCGGCGCGGATCCGGTGGCGGCGCTCGCTGCGGCCGACTCGGCGCCAGACGACGTCGCGGCACAGCTACTGGCCGCCGACATCGAGGTGCTCAGCGGCCAGGCGGAGCAGGCGTACGCCCGGCTGGTCGAACTGGTCCGCCGGACCGCCGGCGATGACCGGGAGGCGACCCGGCAGCACCTGGTGTCCCTGTTCAGCATCGCCGGTCCGGACGATCCCGCGGTGGCCAGCGCCCGGCGGGCGCTCTCGCGCGCGCTCTTCTGACAATGTGAGTACGAGCAGCGCGCATGCCGGCCTGGCAGCCGCGATACCGGACGGGAGCACACTATGCGCCGGATCGCCGTCCTGGACGCCCCGTCCAACCTGGGCCTGCGTCCGCCGACCTCCACGTCGGTGCCGGGCTGTGCCAAGGCACCGGGCGCGCTGCGTGACCACGAGCTGATCGCCCGGCTGGGCGCCCGGGACGCCGGCTGTCTCACCCCGCCCCGGTACGACCCGGGCGACTGGCGTCCCGGGGACGGGGTGTGCCATGCCGGCGCGATCGCGGACTACTCGATGGAGTTGGCCGACCGGATCGGCGGGATCATCGACCAGGGCGAGTTCCCGCTGGTGCTCGGCGGGGACTGCTCCATCCTGCTCGGTTCGGCGCTCGCCATGCACCGGCTCGGCGAGTCGGTCGGCGGTCGGATCGGCCTCGTCTTCGTGGACGGCCACTCCGACTTCCGGCACCCGGGCAACGCCTCGTACGTCGGCGCGGCGGCCGGCGAGGACCTGGCGCTGGTCACCGGGCGGGGACAGGCCGACCTGGCCGCGATCGAGGGGCGCCGGCCGTACTTCCGGGACATCGACGTGGTGGTGCTCGGCATCCGCGCCCACGACGAGTACCGACTCGACCTGCAGGCGGCCGGAATCGTGACCCGGCCGGTGCCGGCGTTGCGGGTCGAGGGGGCGGCCCGGACCGCCCAGTGGGCCCATGACCAGTTGACCGACTGCGCCGGCTACTGGGTGCACGTCGACGTCGACGTACTCGACCCGGCGGTGATGCCGGCGGTCGACGCGCCGGACCCGGGCGGGATCGCGTTCGCCGAGTTGGAGCTGCTGTTGGCGGGCCTGGTCGACACCCCGCACTGCCTGGGGGTGGAGGTCACCGTCTTCGACCCCGACTACGACCCGGCCGGCTCGTACGCCGCCGAGATCGTCGGCACGCTGGTCGCCGGCCTGGCTCCGGTCGCCGCCCCGGAAGCGGTCCCGCCCCGGTTCGTGCCGAGCCGGTCGGCCGGAGCCGAGCGCGGTCCGGCGGCGGTGCCCGGGCCCCGGGCGGTCCCGCCGGCCAGGCTGCCCGTCGTGCCCACGGTCGCGCCGCGGGGAGTCCCGCCACTCGGGTTGCCTGCCTTCGCCCAGCCGTCGTCGGCGGCGGCCGCCCTGGGCGCGGTCCCGGTCCCGATTCCGGTGTCGGATGAGCCCTCGGAGCCGAGGCTCGGACCGGAGCCTGACCGACGCGCCCCGGTCGACGCCGACCTCGCTGAGTCGTTCGGCGGCGTGGAGTCGAACGACTCGGCCGAGTCGGATGACCGGTCGGAGTCGACGGGGTGGGTCGAGTCGGATGGCGGGGTCGGGTCGGTTGATCGGGCTGAGTCGGATGGCGGGGTCGGGTCGGTTGATCGGGCTGAGTCGGATGGCGGGGTCGGGTCGGTTGATCGGGCTGAGTCGGATGGCGGGGTCGGGTCGGTCGACCGGGCTGAGTCGGATGACCGGGTCGGGTCGGTCGACCGGGTCGGGTCGGCGGAGCCGGACGCTGGGGCGCCGACGCCGGAATCCCGGGCCGGTACGGACGTGCCGGTGGCCCGAGCCGCCCTGGACCCGTACGCGCTCAACGGGCCGACCAGTGTCGGCTCCCGGCGGCCCGAGCCCCGGGAGCTGTCCGCCCGCTGGTCCGAGGCGGTCGGACCGCCCGCGTCGGCGGGCCCGGGACGGCTGCGGCGTAGCGCGTCCCCGGCCGCCGACCTCCGGCCCGCCGAGGCTCCGCCGGCCGGTGTGCTGCCGAGCGATGGCGCCGCGCTGGGCAATGGTGGGTCGGATCGGGACGCGCCGACCCCGGGCCCGGAGACGGGCTCGGCGGCCGAGATCGCCTGACCGGCCCGTCCGGCCCGTCGGGTGCGGCCACGGCGGCCCCCGGCTCGCGTCCGGCGCGGCCCGGAGCTGTCCGGCGGGGTCCTTTCGGCGTCTCCGGCGCCGGCTACCCGGCGTGCGTCAGGTCGGTTGCCGTGGCCAGTTCGGTGGCCACGTCGAGCAGGTTCCGCAGCACCGGCTTGTCCGTACCGGGATTCCACGCGACCACCGTCTTCGCCTCGTCGCCGACGAGAGGGATGAACACGACGCCGGTGCGACGCAGGCTCTGTGCCGACCTGGCGAGCCGGGTGACCCCGATCCCGGCGGCGACCAGCCCGAGCAGGTTCGGTACGCCGGTGGCCCGCCGCACCACGTTCGGCGCGAATCCGGCCTGCTGGAAGTCGTGGTCGTACTTGCGGTGCCAGGGTGGCCAGGAGGCGCGTGAGGTGAGCACCCAGGGCTCCTCGGCCAGGTCACGCAGGTGCAGCTCGGGCCGGTCCGCGAGTGGATGCCCGGTCGGTAGGACGGCGCAGACCGGTTCGGTGGCGAGGATCCGGGTGGCGAGGTCGGGCACCAGGGGCGGCCTCGTGAACCCGGCGTTGTAGCGCCCCTCGCGTAGTCCGGCCACGAGTTGGCCGATGCTGACGTCCTCGGTGTGCAGTTCCACCTCGGGAAACCGCTGTTGGAAGGCCCGGGCGACGGGCGGCAGCATGTAGTTGGCGGTGGAGATCAGGAAGGCGAGATCGAGGCGGCCCGTCTCGCCCCGGGCCGCCCGGCCGACGGTGGCCACGGCCTGCTCGGCGCGGGCGACGACGGCGCGCGCCTCCGGCAGGAACACCTGGCCCAGCTCGGTCAGTCGGGTGCCCCGGGTGTCGCGATCGAACAGTCGTACGCCAAGGGTGCGCTCCAGCACGGCGATCTGCTGGGACAGGGACTGCTGGGCGATGCGCAGGGCGACGGCGGCCCGGCTGAAACTCAGGTGCTCGGCCACCGCGACGAAGTACCGCAGCTGGCGCAGCTCAGGGGTCACAGGTCCCAACTGTAACCGCTGCTGGAATTGTCTGTTGGCGGTGCGCGCGAGCGCTGCGCAGAGTGGGACGCGGGCGGCGGAGGGCGCCGCGCCGACCAGTCGATCAGGGAGTTTCACTTTGTCAGCAGTGTCATCACGAGACCGGGTATGGCTGATCACCGGCTGCTCCGCCGGATTCGGCCGGCACCTCGCCCTGGCGGCGCTGGCCGCCGGAGATCGGGTCATGGCGACGGCCCGGAGCGCCGAACAGCTCGCCGACCTCGTCCCGATCGGAGGTGACCGGGTACGTGCCGGCACCCTCGACGTCACCGACGCGGCCTCGATTGACCGGGCGGTGGCGGACACCCTCGCCGCGTTCGGCCGGATCGACGTGGTGGTGAACAACGCCGGGCACGGGTCCGTCGGAGCCGTCGAGGAACTGGCGATGTCAGACCTGCGCGCACTGCTGGACGTCATGTTCTTCGGGGCGGTCGCGGTCACCAAGGCGGTGCTGCCACACCTGCGCCGGCAGGGTGGTGGCGCGATCGTGCAGATGAGTTCGATGGGCGGGCAACTGAGCATGCCGGGGTTCGGTGCCTACTGCGCGGCGAAGTTCGCCCTGGAAGGGCTCTCCGAAGCCCTGGCTGCCGAGGTCGAGCCCTTCGGCGTCCGGGTGCTGATCGTGGAGCCGGGCGCGTTCCGTACGGAGTTCGGCGGAACCCGGATGCACCGCTCGGAGCAGATCGAGGCGTACCGGGTGTCGACCGGGGCGACCAGGGCGGCGGTGGACGGCATGCACGGAACCCAACCCGGTGACCCGGCGAAGGCCGCGCAGGCCATCCTGGAGGTCCTCGACGCCGCCGATCCGCCGCTGCGGCTGGCGCTGGGTAACGACGCGGTCGACAACATCCGGGCCCACCACGAGCGGCTCCGGGTCGATCTGGACCGCTGGGAGAAGCTGAGCAGGTCCATGGAGCTTGCCTGACGCCCGCCCCCGGAAGCGGCAGCCGTTTGACAGACGGCGCTACGGTGAATAGCTTTGCGGCTATGAGGAATAGCCGGGTGATCCGCCGTGGTCCAGTCCGCGCCGGGCGACGCGGTGCCTAGGGCCGGATTATCCACCACCGCGGTCGTCGACGTCGCGTTGGCCGTCATCGACGAGCAGGGCCCGGAGGCGCTGACCCTGGCGGCCGTCGCCGGGCGTACCGGAGTCGCGCCACCCTCGCTCTACAAGCACGTCGCGGGCCTTGCCGAGCTGCGGATGCTGGTCGGTGCGCGGGTGATGGACGAGATGACCGAGCGGTTCGCGGCGGCGGCGATGGGCCGCAGTGGCGACGAGGCGGTGGCGGTGCTGATGCGCGGCTACCGCGACTACGTCCGGGAACATCCCGCCCGCTACGCGGCGCTGCCCCCCGACCCGTTGCACAACCCGGCGATGGTCGCTGCCGGCACCCGGCTGTTGCAGGTCTTCCTCGCCACGCTGCGCGGATACGGGCTCACGGATTCGGCGGCGATCCACGCCACCAGGTGCGCCCGGTCGATCGCGCACGGGTTCGCCTCGATCGAGGCCAGTGGCGGCTTCGGCCTACCGGAGGACCTGGACGAGACATACGAGCAATTGATCGCGATGTTCGTCGCGAGCCTGCCTCGGCCCGATGCTCCGCAACGTGCCTGATCGACCCCCGGTACGGGGGACAGCACCACCCCGACTATTGCGGTAATGTGCGCGATCGCCGTTCACGCCGGACAACCCCCTTGGCGTGGACGAGTCGCGCCGTCTTCCGGCGCGCGCAATCAGCCTGTGTGTCCTGAAGGGAATAAACATGTCCACAACCACTGCCGGTCCCGGCGTCGGGCACCGGTCCTGGCTCGTCGCGGTGCTGCTCTGCTTCTTCCTCGGCGGGTTCGGGGTGCACCGATTCTACGTCGGCAAGATCGGTACTGGCGTTCTCATGATCCTCACCTTCGGTGGGCTCGGCATCTGGGTGCTGATCGACTTCATCATGATCCTGATCGGCAAGTTCACCGACAAGGAAGGTCTGGCGCTGGCTCGCTGACCGCCGGTCCACTGCTGGTGAAGGCCTGACATCGGGGCGGCCGACGGGTGACTTCCCCGTCGGCCGCCCCGAGCCCGCTCTGGAGACCGAACGGGGTTACCGGGCGGCCAGATTGCGCAGGAAGCGCTCGGCGATCGGCACGGCGGTGGCCGCACTCGATCCGCCCTTCTCGACGAAGACCGCGAACGCGATGTCCCCCTGCCAGCCCACGAACCAGGCATGGGTGTGCGCCGGGTTGTCGTCGTACTCCGCCGTGCCGGTCTTGCCGTACACCGGCTTGCCGGGAACGTCCTTCAGCGCCGAACCGGTCCCCGAGGTGACCACCTCGCGCATCATCGTGCGCAGCGGTTCGACCGAGCCGGCCTTCAGTTGCGGACCGGGTGACGCGGCCTGGCCCGGGTTCGGCTCGATGACCAGTTTCGGTTGCTGCCACTGGCCTCGGGCCACCGCGGCGGTGGCCGCCGCCATGCTCAGCGGGCTGACCAGCGTGGTGCCCTGACCGAAGGCGGCGGCGGCCCGTTCGGCGGCCGAGCCGCCGGCCGAGACCTTGCCGGTGAACGCGTCCATCCCGAGCTGCCAGGTGCCCTCCAGACCGAGGCTCCGGCCCGCGTTCGCCAGCCCGTCCGGGCCCAGCCTGGGAGCGAGCGCGGCAAAGGCCGTGTTGCAGGACTTGGCGAAGTCGGTCCGGAACGGCACCGTGCCGAGTTCGAAGGAGTCGGAGTTCTTGAACGAACGTCCCTCCACGGTGAACGTCTTCGGACAGGCGACCGGACCGTCGAGGGTGACAGCGCCCGCGTCGAGCAGGCCGAGCGTGCTGACCATCTTGAAGGTCGAGCCGGGCGGTACCTGGGCGTTGAAGGCGAGGTTCTCCGGGGTGGCGCCGTTGGCCGCCGCGAGCACCGCACCGTCGCTGATCCGCACCGCGACCAGGGCGCTCCGGCGCTTCTCCGGCTCCACGGCGCGGTCGGCGGCGCTCTGCACCGGCACGTCGAGGGTGGTCTTCAGCGGGGTCCCGGCGGCCGGGTCGTGGCGGAACGCCTCGGTGCCGCTCGGTGTCACGGAACCGTCCGGCCGCTTGCTGGTGATGATCACGCTTATCCCGATCCCACCCCGCAGTTGCTTGTCGTAGCGGCCCTGGAGTCCACCGTGGCCGACCATGTCACCGTTCTCGAACAATCCGGGGTTGGCCTCCATGTCGGCGGCCTGCACCGGATCGACCGAGCCGAGCAGGGCGGCGGCGAAGCCCCGGTACGGGGCCAGCTCACGCTGCTCGTCCCGGAACTTCGTTCCGGGCAGGTCGTAGATCCGGGACTTGATCTGGAGGTACGCGTCCCGGCGCAGGCTGACCACGTCGACGAAGGCGTCCGGTTTCGCCTCGCTCAACCGTTTCGGCAGGTCGGAGAGGTCGATCGCCGGGACGATCGCCGGACGGATGGCCTTGAACGCCCGGTCCAGGTCCCGCACCAGGTCAGGTACGTCGGTCACCTCGCCGGGCTGTACGCCCACCACGACCACCGGCCGGGGCAGCACGATGCCGTTGCCCGCGCCGTCGGTCACCAGGGCCCGCTTGGCGGGGAGCCGGCGCAGGGCCAGCTGATCGCCACTGGTGAGCTTCGGCTCGACCACCTTCGGCTCCCAGATGACCTGCCAATCGTCATCTTTGCCACGCTTGAGGTGGATCTCCGAGGGGTACGTCCAGTGCGTGTCACCAGGCAGCGTCCAGTCCACCCGTACGGTCACGGTCGCGGCGTCTTCTGTGATCTTCGCCTCGCCCTCCCGGCGGAGCGCCGGCGGCGTCTTGGCCAGCTCGCCGGTGAGTTCCTTGAGTTCGGCGGCCACGTCGTTCGCCGGTACGCGCTCGCCGGCCGGGTTGCGGAAGCCGACCTTGTTGAGGTCGGCGCCCCGCCAGCCGGCGAGAAAGGCGTCCACGGCCCGGTCCGGGCCGTCCGAGTCGGAACAGCCGACCAGGGTTCCGGTGACGAGCAGTAGCCCGACGACCGCCCCGACGATCCGGCGCGGGGCGATCCGCCGGCCATGGAAGCGGCGGGATGGATACGGAGAGCCCATGCTGCGGTTACCTTCCAGTTCGGCGCACCGCCGTGAACTCCTCCGGCGGCAGCATGACGGTAGTACGCGTGTCCGTTCGGCGGGTGCCCTGGTGCCGGGGATGAACCTCCGGCCCGTACGTCCCTTTCGGCGCCCTCCGATGCTGGTCACGGTGTTGTCGTGGAGGGTACGGCGGAACGTGGCGGCCGGTACCGGATGTGGTGGTTCGGTGAGGGGATGCGATGGATCGGGTGAAGGCAGGGGAAGCGTGGGTACTCCCAGGCGGGCATGTCGGGTACCCGCAACAGGTGAAAGGACAGAGTCCGGATCCGACGTCCGGCTGACCGTCCGCCGATAGAGGGGTGCATCGGCAGGGCCTAGTCTGGCGGAGAGTGACCCACGGCGTGGTGGGTCGAGGGGAGTTGCACGATGGACCGGCGTCCGGCGATCAAACCGGAACCCGATCTCCGGTCGGCGCATGCCGACCGAGATGACAGCTACGACACGGCGGTCGATGACGACGGGGTCGGGTCTCGACTCGCCTCCGGCGTGACCGGCGTACCGGGAGCCAGCATCGACACCCTCTATGACCTGGGGCTGCCGCCGGAGGCGCTGGCGGACGACGTGGAGGACGCGGACCTCGACGAGCCGGTGCCGAACGCGGAACGGCTGGTCGCCCAGGCGGTCACGCTGGCCGGCGACGACCACGACGCGGCCACGCTGGTCGACCGGTTCTGGCGGTTCGCGCCGGACGAGGAGCTGATCGGTTTCACCGCCGAGGAGATGCTGACCGCCGCGCGGGCCCATCGGGAGCTGGCCGAGCAGCGGGTGCCGGGCGAGTTGAAGCTGCGGATCCACGAGCCGGTCCCGGACCAGCAGCACACCGTGATCGAAATCGTCACGGACGATATGCCCTTTTTGGTCGATTCGATAACCGCCCTGCTCACCGGCCACCACCTCGACGTACACATGCTGGTGCATCCGCTCGTGGTGGTCCGCCGCGAGCCGCTCGGCAGGTTGACCGAGGTCGCCGCCGACGTCGAACCGGACGACGCGATCGACGGCGACATCGTCGAGAGTTGGATGCGAATAGAGATCGATCCGGTACGCGGTGCGGTGGACCGGGACCGATTGCGGGCCGAGTTGCAGCGGGTGCTCACCGACGTACGCGAGGCGGTGGAAGACTGGCCGAAAATGCGGCAACGGGCCCTGGCGCTCGCCGACGAGTTGGCCGCCGCCCGCACCTCGGACAACCGCCCACCGGTGCCGGAGAAGGACATTACGGACTCGGTGGAACTGCTGCGCTGGCTCGCGCACGAACACTTCACCTTCCTCGGCTACCGCGAGTACCGCCTGGTCGAGGTCCAGGACGGTGAGAAGGCGCTGGAGGCGGTCCTCGGCACCGGACTCGGCATCCTGCGCCAGGACTCGACGGTGCCGAGGGCACTCTCCTCGATGACGCCGGAGGCGCACCAGAAGGTGACGGAGAAGCGCCTGCTCATCATCACCAAGGCGAACTCCCGAGCCACCGTGCACCGCTCTGCGTACCTGGACTACATCGGTTTCAAGGTCTTCAACGAGGCCGGCGAGGTGGTGGGGGAGCGACGCTTTCTCGGCCTGCTCGCCACGGCGGCGTACCGGACCAGCGTCCGCGAGCTGCCGGTGGTCCGCCGGAAGGTCGCCGAGGTGCTGGACCGGTCCGGACTGAGCCCGCGCAGCCACTCCGGCAAGGACCTGTTGCAGATCCTGGAGACCTATCCGCGCGACGAGCTGTTCCAGATCAAGACCGACGACCTCTACCACGCGGTCGTCGGCGTGCTCCGGATGGCGGGCCGCCGCCAGTTGCGGGTCTTCCTGCGCCGTGACGGGTACGGCCGGTTCATCTCCTGCCTGATCTACCTGCCCCGGGACCGGTTCACCACCCAGAACCGGCTACGCATGCAGGAGATCCTGCTCCGTGAGCTGAACGGGATCGGGGTCGACTACACCACCCGGGTCACCGAGTCGATGCTCGCCCGGGTGCACTTCATCGTCCGGACCGACCCGGCCAACCCGCCGAGCGAGGTCGACGCGGACCTGCTCGCCGAGGAACTCGCCGACGCCACCCGGCTCTGGGACGACGACTACCGGCTGGTGCTGGAGCGCAAGCTCGGCGACGAGCAGGCGAAGCGGCTGTTCACCCGGTACGCCGACGCGTTCCCGGAGGGCTACAAGGACGGACACACCCCGTACGAGGCGATGAAGGACCTCGCCAAGCTCGAACTGCTCGAAGAGCCGGGCCAGCTCGAGATGCACATGTTCCGCAAGCAGCAGGCCGTCCGGCCGGGCGCGGCCGCACCGGCCACCACCGTCGAGGACGTCCGGTTCAAGGTCTACCGGTACGGCGAGCCGATGGTGCTCTCCGCGGTGCTGCCGGTGCTGCACTCCCTCGGCGTACGGGTCGTCGACGAGCACCCGTACGAGGTGGACCGGATCGACGGGCGGATCTACCTCTACGACTTCGGCCTGGAGCTGCCGGACGGCGCCCGGGACCTGGCCGAGGTCCGCCCGCACGTGGAGAACGCCTTCTCCGCCACCTGGCGCGGCGAGGCCGAGGTCGACGGCTTCAACGAACTGGTGCTGCGCGGCGGCCTCACCTGGCGGCAGGTGGTGGTGCTGCGGGCGTACGCGAAGTACCTGCGCCAGGCCGGCACGGTCTTCTCGCAGGACTACATGGAGTCCACCTTCATCGCCTACCCCGGGATCGCCGCCTCGCTGGTGGAACTCTTCGAGGTGCGGTTCTCGCCGTCGCCGGGGCGTAGCGCCGAGGAGCGCGTGCTGCGCAGCAAGGAGCTGGTGACCAGCATCGGGCAGCAGCTCGACGAGGTGAGCAGCCTCGACCAGGACCGGATCCTGCGGTCGTACCTGACGCTGATCCAGGCGACCCTGCGGACCAGCTTCTACCAGCGCCGGATGGACGGGCGGCCCAAGTCGTACGTGGCGTTCAAGCTGGACCCGCAGGCGATCCCGGACCTGCCGGCGCCCCGGCCGAAGTACGAGATCTTCGTCTACTCGCCCCGTTTCGAGGGCGTACACCTGCGGTTCGGGCCGGTGGCCCGGGGCGGCATCCGCTGGTCGGACCGGCGGGAGGACTTCCGCACCGAGGTGCTGGGCCTGGTCAAGGCGCAGATGGTGAAGAACGCGGTGATCGTGCCGGTGGGCGCCAAGGGTGGCTTCGTGCTCAAGCAGAAGCCGGGCGACCGGGACGAGGCCGTGGCCTGCTACCAGGGTTTCATCTCGGCCCTGCTGGACGTGACGGACAACCTGGTCGGCGGGCAGATCGTGCCGCCGCACGACGTGGTCCGGCACGACGCCGACGACCCGTACCTGGTGGTGGCGGCGGACAAGGGCACCGCCAGCTTCTCCGACATCGCCAACGAGATCTCGGTGTCCCAGGGCTTCTGGCTGGCCGACGCGTTCGCCTCCGGCGGCTCCGCCGGCTACGACCACAAGAAGATGGGGATCACGGCCCGGGGTGCCTGGGAGTCGGTGAAGCGGCACTTCCGGGACATGGGGATCGACACCCAGACCCAGGACTTCACCGTGGCCGGCGTCGGCGACATGTCCGGCGACGTGTTCGGAAACGGCATGCTGCTCTCCGAGCACATCCGGCTGGTGGCCGCCTTCGACCACCGACACATCATCCTGGATCCGGATCCCGACGCCGCGTCCTCCTATGTGGAGCGGCGGCGGCTGTTCGACCAGCCGCGATCCTCCTGGGCGGACTACAACCCGGAGCTGATCTCCGAAGGAGGCGGGATCTACCCGCGTACCGCGAAGTCGATCCCGATCAGCCCGCAGGTCCGTGCGGCGCTCGACCTCGACGCGGGTGCCGAGTCGATGTCCCCGCAGGAGTTGATGAAGGCGATCCTGAGCGCCCCGGTCGACCTGTTCTGGAACGGTGGGATCGGCACCTACGTCAAGGCGTCGTCGGAGTCCAACTCCGAGGTCGGCGACAAGTCCAACGACGCCATCCGGGTGGACGGCAAGGACCTGCGCTGCAAGGTCGTCGGCGAGGGTGGCAACCTGGGCTTCACCCAGGTCGGCCGGATCGAGTACGCCCTCGCGGGCGGCCGGATCTTCACCGACTTCATCGACAACGCGGCCGGGGTGGACACCTCGGACCACGAGGTCAACATCAAGATTCTGCTCGGCGCGGCGGTGGCCGACGGCGAGTTGAGCGTCCCGGACCGGGACGCGCTGCTGGCGGAGATGACCGACGAGGTCACCCACCTGGTGCTCCGGGACAACTACGACCAGGCACGGGCGATCGGAAACGCGATGGCCCAGGCGGCGTCCCTGCTGCCGGTGCACCGGCGGATGATCTCCGACTTCGAGCGTGCCGGTCACCTCAACCGGGAGTTGGAGGCGCTGCCGCCGGACGAGGAACTGGCGACCCGGACCGACTCGGGACTGACCGCGCCGGAGTTCGCGGTGCTGCTCGCGTACGTCAAGATCGTGCTGGAGCGGGAGATCCTGGCCGACGGCCTCCCCGACGAGGAGTGGACCTTCGAGGTGCTGGCCGGCTACTTCCCGACCCCGCTGCGCGAGCGGTACGCCGACCGGATGTCGGACCACCGCCTGCACCGGGACATCGTCACCACGATGCTGGTCAACGAGGCGGTCAACCGGGGCGGCATCTCGTTCATCTACCGGGTGGTGGAGGAGACCGGCGCGACCCCGGCGGACGTGATCCGGGCGTACGTGGTGGTCCGCGAGGTGTTCGGGCTGCGCGAGGTCTGGGCCGACATCGAGGCGCTGGACAACCGGGTGCCGACCGAGGTGCAGACCGCGATCTACCTCGACACCCGCCGGTTGCTCGACCGCGCGGTCCGGTGGCTGGTGACCAACCGCCGCTCCCCGATCGACGTACCGGCCGAGATCGCCCGGCTGCGCGACGGGGTGTCCCGACTCCTGCCGGAGCTGGGCAACCTGTTCTACGGCAGCGAGCGGCAGGCGCTGGAGGCGCACGTCGAGGCGTCGATCGGGCGGGGGCTGCCCCGGGAACTGGCCGAGCAGGCAACCCGGCTGATGTACAGCTTCGGGCTGCTCGACGTGGTCGAGACGGCCACCACGACCGGTCGGGACGTCAGCGAGGTCGCGGCGGTCTACTTCGTACTCTCCGACCGCTTCCGGGTCGACTCCCTGTTGTCGAAGATCTCGCTGCTGCCGAGGGAGGACCGCTGGCAGACGCTGGCCCGGATGGCGTTGCGGTACGACCTCTACGCCGCACTGGCCGCGCTCACCGCCGAGGTGCTCAGCGGGACCTCGGCCGAGCTGGCGCCGGACGAGCGGGTCGAGCAGTGGGAACGGTCGAACTCCATCTCGATCACCCGGACCCGCAAGGCGATGGGGGAGTTCGACGAGTCCCGGGCCGATCTGGCGGCGCTCTCCGTGCTGCTGCGACAGATCCGCACGCTGGTGCGTACGTCGGCGGCCAGCTGAGACGTACCTGGGGAGCCTGGCCAGCCCGACGAGGTCGCGCCGGCCAGGCTCCGCCGCTCATGGGATCCGGGTCGCGGACACCACGATGTTGTTGGGATAGCTGCCCTTCTTACGATCGAACCTGCCGCCGCAGGTGACCACCTGGAGTCGGGCGGTGTCGGCGGCTCCGTAGACAAGTTCGGCCGGGAACGCCGTCTTCGGATACGACTTGACGGTGTCCACGCTGAATCGGACGACCTTGCCGTCCTTCCGGGTCACCCGCAGTTCGTCGCCCCGCTTGAGCGCGCCGAGCTTGAAGAAGACCGCCGGTCCCATCGCCGCCGAGTCGACGTGTCCGACGACGACGGCGTTACCGATCTCGCCGGGGCTCGCGCCGACCTTGTACCAGCCGGCGAGCTGGGCCTGCTTCAGCGAGGGCACCTGCACGGTGCCGTCGCCGTTCAGTCCGACCGATATGATCTTGGCGTTCACCTTGATCTTCGGTATTGCGATCTTCGTCGGTTCGGACCGGGGCAGGGCCGCCGGTGCCGGTGTGACCGAGGCGCGGGCGGGCGGACGCGTACGGGCCGGTCCGGTGGTCGTCGACGGGGTCGGTGTCGCCGACTCCAGCTCCGGGCCGAGCTCCGGTCCTGGTTCCGACCCGAGTTCCGGTCCGAGCTCCGACCCGGAGGCCCAGTCCGGCTCGGGGGCCAACTCGGGCTCGCTGTCCGCCGGTTGAGGTGGCTGCGCCGGGGCCGGATTGAGGCCGGTGGCGACCAGCGCGGTTCCGCTGAGGGCCAGCAGGGCGACCAGGACGACGCCGGCGGCACGCCACGGTTGCCCGTGCCGGCCGCCGGCAGCCCTGATCGGCACCTCAGGCGAGTGAGCCATCGGTACGACGCCGACGAACCATCAGGAAGCCGCCGAGCGCGGCCGCCCCCAACAAGCTCGCACCAGCGGCGGTACGGCTCGTGTCGGTGCTGACTCCACCGTCACCACCGGAGACGGAGCCGTTGGGCAGGACCACGATCTTGCCCTTGCCGTCACACGAACCCTTGGCCGCGTAGTGGCCGGGCTTGGTCTTCGACGGCACCTTGGCCCAGGCCCAGTACTCGTGCTCGTTGCCGTACGCGGCCTGGCCGCCCTCGCCGCCCTGACCCTCCTCGTCTCCGGCCTGCGGCTGCTCGTCCTCCGGCAGCGCCGGCTGCCCGTCCTCCGGCAGTCCCGGCTGCCCCGGCTGCTCGTCGTTCGGGGGCGGCGTCGGTTGGCCGTTCCCCGGGGGCTGCGAGGGCTGGCCGGGGTCCTCGGGCTGGCCGTTGTCGTCCGGTTCCTCGGGGCGTCCCGGCTCCCGCTCGCCGTTCTCTTCCACGGGCTTGAGCCAGATCTTGCCGGTGATCTTCGATGACACCCAGGGCTTCCGCACCGGGTGCTCGCACTCCAGGTAGATCTTGAACTTGTGTCCCGGCTTCACCCCCTTCGGCTCGGTGTAGATGTGGCCCTTGTCGTACTCGTGTCCGGGCCCGCCGCCATCCGCCAGGGCGGTTCCGGGCGTGCAGATCAATAAGGAGGCGGCGCCCAGGCCGGCGCCGGCCAGCACCTTTCCCAGCAACTTGCTACTCATAACTCGAGGTACTCCTTCCCCGTTGGTTCGCCCGACGGCCAGTCGAGCTATGACCGACGCTAGCTACTTTGGGGGTGGATGTCGTGATTACGAGTATTTCTTCCGAAAGCTCGTATTGAGGTGATAGAACGGCTATCGCCGCCACCGGGCCGTTGCCGTCTCTCCGGGGCCGGTCGACGTCGAACGCCCTGTTCGGGGCCCCACGGACAACACGTCCGGGGGACGACGAGTGCTCGCCGTCCCCCGGAACCGGTGCCTTACCGTGCGGTGCCAACCTGCTCAGGTGGCAAGCCTGGCAAAGGCGATGATGTTGTCGGGATAAGAGCCGATCCGCTCGTCGAAGTCGCCGCCGCAGGTAATGAGCCGCAGCCCCGGTACGTCGGTCGGGCCGTAGACGAGGTCGGTCGGAAACGCCGTCTTCGGGTACGACTTCACGCCCTCGACGACGAAGTTGGCGACCGTGCCGTCCTTCCGGATGACCTCGATCGTGTCTCCGGGAAGCAGGGCTCCCAGTCGGAAGAACACCGCCGGTCCGATCTCCTTCGAGTCGACGTGGCCGACGATCACGGCGTTGCCGACCTCCCCGGGCGTCGGGCCGAGTTGGTACCACCCGGCGAGTTGCGCCTTCGCCAACGGCGGCACCTGCACCATGCCGTCGGCGGTGATTCCGAGCGGCATGATCGTCGCACCGACGTCGATCTTCGGAATGGCGATCCTGATCGGTTCGGACCGGTCGAGGGATTTCTTGGTCGGTGCCGGCCCGGGTGTCGCCGTGGCGACGTCGGGGAGATCCGATCCGGGCGGCGGCGTGGCCGTCGGCGGAAGAGACGCTCCGGTCGGCGATGTGGCGGTCGTGGACTCGTCGTCGTGGTTCTGCGGTGCGGCAGCGGCACTCGGCTGTGGCGGCGCCGTCGGATCCGGAGCGTTCAGGCCGGCGCCGATCAGGCCGGCACCGACCAGCGCCAACAGGGCGACCAGGCTGATGCCGGCGGCGCGCCACGGTGCCCCGTGACGGCCGCCGGCCCCGCGCACCGCCGCGTCAGGCGTGCGATTCATCGGTACGGCGCTGCCGCATCAGTACCAGCCCGCCGAGCGCGGCCATGCCGAGCATGCCCACACCCGCCACCGCGAGGTTGTCGCTGCTGCCGGAGGTGGCTCCACCGTCACCACCGTCGACCCAACCCTTGGGCGTGACGGCCAGTTCGCCCTCGCCACACGAGCCCTTCAGCTCGTACGTCCCCGGCTTGGCGTCCCACGGGATGGTGACACTGGCCCAGTACTCGTAGCCGGCCTTCTCGTCGTCCCAGCCGTGCTTGTCTTCTTCGGCTTTCTTGTCGGTCCAGCCGTGCTTGTCTTCCTCGGCCTTCTTGTCGGTCCAGCCGTGCTTGTCTTCTTCGGCTTTCTTGTCGTTCCAGCCGTGCTTGTCTTCCTCGGCCTTCTTGTCGGTCCAGCCGTGCTTGTCTTCTTCGGCTTTCTTGTCGTTCCAGCCGGGCTTGTTCTCCTCGGCCTTCTTGTCGGTCCAGCCGTGCTTGTCTTCTTCGGCTTTCTTGTCGTTCCAGCCGGGCTTGTTCTCCTCGGCCTTCTTGTCGGTCCAGCCGTGCTTGTCTTCCTCGGCCTTCTTGTCGTCCCAACCCTGCTTGCCCTCTTCGTACGCCCCGCCGTCGTCCGCCATGCCGCCCCCGGTACCGCCGGCCGGCGGCTGGTAGCCCTCGGCGGGCTGTGGGAGCTGCCCGGTCGTCGTCGGCGTCGGAGCCGGAACCGCGTCGGCGGTCGGGCCAGGCGCGGCCGGCGCCCCTTCCCTGGCCGACGGAGCGCCCTCGGCCCCCGGCGCCCCGTTCTCGGCCGGGGCCGACTTCTCCTTGTAGCGGCGGTACTCGAGGTACTCCTGTTGCTCCTTGTACTTCAGGAACTCCTGGTACTCGCGCTCTTTCTTGTAGTCTTCCCCGCTGCTTTCGTGGTCTCCGGCGTCCCCGGGCTTCGCGGCGTCCTCCGCGCTCTCCCCGGGCTTCTTGCTGCCGTCGTCCCAGCCGCCCTTGCGCTCTTCGGCCTTCTTGCCGGCTCCGTAGTCTTCGGCCTTCTTGCCGTAGTCTTCGTTCTTCTTGCCGGCTTCGTAGTCTTCCTTGTGGTCCTTGGGAGCCAGATCCACCTTGCCGGTGACCTTGGACCACAGCCATGCGTGCTTCTGCGGCTCCTGGCACACCTCGATGAATTTGATCTCCTGTCCTGGCTTCGCCACTTCTGGCTTCGCGAAGACATGTCCCGAGTCGTGCTTCTGGTATCCGTCCGGGTGGTACCCGCCGTCCGCCAAGGCGGTCGAGGGGGCCCAGACCAGTAGGGACGCGCCGCCCAGAGCGGCTCCAGCGATCACCTTGCCGAGGAACTTCTTGGACATGACTTTCGTCATCCTTCCCTCTTGTCTCGGCTCGCCGGGAGACGAGCCATGACCGAGATTAGCGAATTTGTGAGGTTTCATCGGATTTTTTCGGCTTTTCCCCAAACGGGCCGACTCGGCAGCCCTACGTGCTAACTGGGAACGTGGCGGGAACCGGCCCTACCGCACCCATTGCGCTCGCGGAGCGCTTCCCGTACGGGATCCCACTTTCTGGGGGTGCCCGCCGGTTCCGGGTGGTGCGCCGCAGTTTCTCCGGATGGTGCTCAGCTCAGGGGGTGGGTCCCGCTCGTCCGGTTTGTGCCTGCGTCATCCGGCCGCCGTGGCCGGGCAGGAGTCCACAGTGAACACTCCTCGTCGGCCACGTGCGTCGCGCGGCGTGGCCCTACTGGTGTGCGGGCCGGTGGAGATCGCCGGTCTGATGGCCACGCGTGGTGGAAGTGGGAAATCTCCGCGCCCACCAGTGCTGACGTGTCCAATGTGCGTGGCGGGCATCCGGCCCGGGGCGACCGGCCGACCGATGTGGGTCCGGGGCCAGGTATCGTCATCCATCAGTGCGGGGGTGTTGTGGTGGAAGCGCTCCCATGCAAGAATTCATCCACTGTGCTGGGGGAGCCACACCGCGCAGCAGACGCCGAGGGCAGCCGGTTTACCGGACGGCGTCAAGACGGCCGCCTACCTGGGGCCGGCACCACCACCGCTTCCGCCCGTCCGGGTCGGGCAATACCGCAGTCCCCCATGGCGTCCACGGACGTACCCACCAAGCGCGACGTCCGCGCGATCGCCGCGCCGGTTCCGCCTGTCGTGACCGGCTGGCCCAAGGAGATCACTGGCATGAATTTACGGACTAGATTGTCCGCCCGGCAGAAGGTCGTGGCGTTGGCCAGCGCGAGTACCCTCGTGGCTGCCGGCCTGGTCACCCTCCCGGCGACATCGGCGTACGCCGCCCCCGGGTGTAGCGTCACGTACAGCAGCAACCAGTGGCAGGGTGGCTTCACCGCCAACATCACCATCCGGAACGTTGGCGACGCGATCAACGGCTGGACCCTCCGCTTCACCTTCCCGGACAGCGGTCAGCGGGTGGGCCAGGGCTGGTCGGCCAACTGGACCCAGTCCGGCAGCCAGGTGACCGCGACGAACCTGTCGTACAACGGCAACCTGGCCACCGGTGCCTCCACCGGCATCGGCTTCAACGGCTCGTGGAGTGGCAGCAACCCGGCGCCGAGCTCCTTCAGCATCAACGGGGTGAACTGCAACGGGACCACCACACCCACCACCGGCCCGACCACTGGGCCGACCACGGGCCCGACCACTGGCCCGACGACCCCGCCGACCGGTGGACCCGGCCCGAGCGCCCGGGTGAACAACCCGTACCAGGGTGCCCGGGGCTACGTGAACCCGGAGTGGAAGGCCAAGGCGGAGAGCGTCTCCGGCGGCAACCGGATCTCCAACAACCCGACCGGCGTCTGGATCGACCGGATCGCCGCGATCGAGGGTGACCCGGACAGCAGCTCGAACGGCCCGATGGGCGTTCGGGACCACCTGGACGAGGCCCTCGCACAGGGTGCCGGCTACATCCAGTTCGTCATCTACAACCTGCCCGGCCGGGACTGCGCCGCGCTGGCCTCCAACGGCGAACTCACGGCGACCCAACTGCCCGAGTACAAGACGCAGTACATCGACCCGATCGCCGCGATCCTGGACGACGCCGCGTACAGCAGCCTGCGGATCATCACGATCATCGAGATCGACTCGCTGCCGAACCTGGTCACCAACGTCGCCCCGCGCGAGACGGCGACCGCGGCCTGCGACACGATGAAGGCCAACGGCAACTACGTCAAGGGTGTGGGTTACGCCCTGAACAAGCTCGGTGCGATCCCGAACGTCTACAACTACATCGACGCCGGCCACCACGGCTGGATCGGGTGGGACGACAACTTCCGGGCGTCGGCGCAGATCTTCGCCGAGGCGTCCCGGGCTGAGGGCAGCACCCAGGCGAACGTGCACGGCTTCATCGCCAACACCGCCAACTACTCGGCCACTGTGGAGCCCTACCTCAACGTGACCGAGGCGAACCGGCTGTCGACCTGGATCGACTACAACCGGTACGTGGACGAGCAGCGGTTCGCCCAGGCACTCCGTACGGAGCTGGTCGGGCAGGGCTTCGACTCCAACATCGGCATGCTGATCGACACCTCCCGTAACGGCTGGGGCGGCTCGGCCCGGCCGACCGGTCCGGTCACCTCGGGCGACGTCAACGCGCAGGTGAACGGCTCCCGCATCGACCGCCGGATCCACCTCGGCAACTGGTGCAACCAGAGCGGTGCCGGCCTCGGCGAGCGGCCCCGTGCGGCGCCCGCCACCGGTATCGACGCGTACGTCTGGATCAAGCCTCCGGGCGAGTCGGACGGCTCCAGCACCCTCATCGACAACGACGAGGGCAAGGGCTTCGACCGGATGTGTGACCCGACCTACAGTGGCAACCCGCGTAACAACAACAACATGAGTGGCGCGTTGTCCGGTGCTCCGATCTCCGGTGCCTGGTTCCCCGCCCAGCTCACCCAGCTGATGCAGAACGCCTACCCGGCTCTCTGATCGGCTGAACCGGCACCATCACGGCTACACCACCAGGCGGTCCCCGGCCGGCGCGCACAGGCGCCGACCGGGGACCGTCGGTCGTCGGTCCGGTCGTCGGTCCCGTCCCGGTCCGGTGCGGTACCTCGGCCGCACCGGCGACGGCCGGTCAGGGAACGGTTTTCTCCACCGTCGCGGCGGTACCCTCCCGGTCGAGCTCCTCGCGGGCCCGTTCGACGTTCTCCGGTGTCGGATCGCGCCCCTGCGCCATCGCGAGATCTGCCGGTTCCCACGGCTGCTCGACCCCGGTACGGGTATCGCCCGCGCTGCCGGCGCCAGCGCCGTACGGGTCGCCGAGCAGGTCGTCGGTTGCCGGAAACTCGCCGGGAACATCCTCGGCGTCGATGAAGTCCGGGCCCTCGACGCCCCGTCCACCATCAGAGGCCAACTGAGGTACGGCCGTGTCGTCGTCAACGGCCGAGGCCACCTCGGGACTCTCCTCGAGCGGCCGGTTCGGTAGCGGATCGCGGTCCGTCATCTTGCTGCCCTCCTGTCCGGGTACGCCATCCGGCTGTCGGTCTCGGCGGGTGTCGGTCTTCCGGACCGAGTACCCCGGACCACCGACGCCATGCCTGCCCACCGGAGCGTGGCCGGAGCGGGACGTGACCCCGAGCCGCCGGAACCGGTCACTTTGGGCGCGCTCCCCGGCCCGAGCCACCCGGTGCTCAGTCGCGATCGACCGGGCGGAGCCACTGCCAGATCAGGAAAACGAGGCCGAGGGCGAGCATGGCCAGACCGGCCCAGAGGTTGATCCGGATTCCCTGGGCCTTCTCGATCGCCGCCGGACCGTCGAAGAGCCCGACCAGGCCGACGATCACGCCGTACACGACGAAGAGACCCCCGATGACCCGGCGGATGTCGAACAGCCGGGCGGCCGCCGACCGCTGCTCCTGCTCGGCCTCGTCCACCGGCGCCTCGTCCATCGGTGACTCGCCCGGGGCTCGGTTGTG
Organism: Plantactinospora solaniradicis; assembly: GCF_042658085.1. Taxonomy (NCBI): domain Bacteria; kingdom Bacillati; phylum Actinomycetota; class Actinomycetes; order Micromonosporales; family Micromonosporaceae; genus Plantactinospora; species Plantactinospora solaniradicis. Next base: position 127,785 of record NZ_JBHSPR010000060.1, read on the forward strand.
GTCTTCCATCGAGGTTGTCCCTTCTCGCTATCGGCGTCGGCGATCCGAGGTGCCGTCATGCTCGGTGCCGGAGCGCCGGCGCGCGGGCCGGCGCGACCATGGACCTCAGAGCACCGGCAGGTAGAACAGCGCGGCCAGGACCACCGCGATCACGCCGAGCAGGATCGGTGAGCGGTACCAGCGGGCGTCGCCGGCCAGCATGTCGCCCTGGGCGTCGGGGCCGCCCAGCCCGTAGACCAGGCCGCGCAGCTCGTTCTCGGGCTTGCCCGGGGTGAGCGGGGTGAGGATCGCCGCGACCACCGCGACCAGCACGAACGCGATCCCGGCGCCCCAGAAGCTCTCCTCCAGGTCGGAGTCGAACGGCAGCACCCCGGCCTCGTACAGCAGGTAGGTGGCGAGTGCTCCGGCGGTGCCGGTCAACAGCGACCAGAAACCGGCCCAGGCGGTCATCCGCTTCCAGAACATCCCGATGATGAAGGTGGCGAACAGCGGCGCGTTGAACAGGGAGAAGAGCACCTGGATGTAGTTCATGATGTTGTTGAAACCGGCGGCGATGAACGCCGTGCCGATCCCGACGAGCACCCCGGCGATGGTGGCGATCCGACCGACCTTCAGGTAGTAGCCGTCCGGCCGGTCGCGCCGGACGTACGCCTGCCAGATGTCGTAGGTGAAGACGGTGTTGAAGCCGCTGACGTTGGCCGCCATGCCGGCCATGAACGACGCCAGCAGGCCGGTCACCGCCACCCCGAGCACCCCGGTCGGCAGCAGGTCGCGCATGAGCAGGGGAATCGCGTTGTTGTAGGTCAGGTCGCCGGTCTCGGCGCCCAGGCCGTTGACGGTCACCACCGCGATCAGGCCGGGGATGACGGTGACCAACGGGATGAACATCTTCGGGTACGCGGCGATGATCGGCGTACGGCGCGCCGCGCTCATGTTCTTCGCCGAGATCGCCCGCTGGACCTCGGCGAAGTTGGTCGTCCAGTAGCCGAAGGAGAGGACGAAGCCGAGGCCGAAGACGATGCCGATCCAACTGGCGCCCAGCGGGTTCGCGGTGCTGCCGGTGTCGGCCCAGGTGTGCAGGCCCGCCTCGCCCAGATCGGAGCCCCGGACCTTGTCCCAGAGCCCGTCCACCCCACCGACCTTGGCCAGTCCGATGATGGTGATCGGGATCAGGCCGGCGAGGATCACGAAGAACTGCAACACCTCGTTGTAGATCGCCGAGGAGAGCCCGCCGACCGTGATGTACGCCAGCACGATCAGCGCGCCGACCACGATGGACACCCAGAGCGGCCAGCCGAGCAGGGCCTGCATGATCAGTGCCAGCGCGTAGAGGTTCACTCCGGCGATCAGCACCTGGGCGACCGCGAAGCTGAGCGCGTTGAGCAGGTGGGCGGGCCGGTTGAACCGCAGTCGTAGGTACTCCGGCACGCTGCGTACCTTGGAGCCGTAGTAGAAGGGCATCATCACGATGCCGAGGAAGACCATCGCCGGGACGGCGCCGATCCAGTAGTAGTGCAGGGTCATCAGGCCGTACTGGGCGCCGTTGGCCGCCATGCCGATGATTTCCAACGCCCCGAGGTTGGCCGAGACGAAGGCGAGTCCGGTCACCCAGGCGGGCAGCGACCGGCCGGAGAGGAAGAAGTCGACACTGGTCCGGATGGCGCGGCGGGCCGCGATGCCGACCCCGAGAACGGTGACGAAGTACAGCGCCAGGATCACGTAGTCCAGCGCGTCCATGTCCAGTCGCAGGCCACCGTCCACAGCGTCCACCTTCGTCCGTACGCCTCGATCGGTCCGCTTCCGGCGGACCCGCCGCCGGGCGAGGCCCTACTACCCGAGGCGAAGAGTTTTCACGCCTGTGTCGGTAGCGGCCCGGCTCTGGTGATCCGGGCCGGAACGGCGGCGGCTCCCCGACATGCGGACGGGCGCGTCGGGGAGCCGTCGAAGATCGTCTGAGCGCTGGTACGGACTCCTACCTGCCGAGCAGGCGGTCCAGGAAGTCCCGGTGGCGGCGGACCACCATGCGCAACTGCTCGGTGTCGGTCGCGCCGTCCCGCTGCCAGCCGCCGAGTTCCTCGCGCTGTTGCGCCAGGGCGGTGGTTACCGCCTCGACGGACTCCTCGACCAGGCGGTGGGCGTCGGCGGTGGCGCCGGGCGGATCGTCCACGAAGCGCAGTTGGACCTCCCGCCACCGGTCGCGGAGGCCCTGGACGGTGTCCGGGCTGAGGATGGCGACGATGGGCTCGGCCGGTGCCGCGCCGGGCAGCAGCTCGCCGTCCGGCGTCGTCCCGGCGTCCGGCGTGCTGTCGGTCTCCGGCGTGCTGTCGGTCTCCGGCGTACTGCCGGTTTCCGTCGTGCTGCCGGCGTCCGTCGTGCTGCCGGTTGCGGGTCCGCGACCTGCGCCGACGATCGCGTCGGGGTTACCCGCGCTGAGGATGTCGGGGTTGACCGGATGGTGGGTGCCGACCTCCACCGGATCCGCCGTACCGACGCCGTCGAACGAATCCCGGTCCACGTCCGGACCATCGGTCCGCTGACCGACCGCCGCATCGGCCGCACCCAGACTCCGGTCCTCGTCGCCGCCCCGGCTGGCGTCATGGTCACGCGTCGGTTCGTCGCCGACACCGTCGATCCGGTCGTCGGCCGGACCGTCGCCGGATCGGACGGTGTCCTCCTCCCGGGCGTCGCGGTGACTTCCGGCCAACGCGGCCGCCGCTACCGCGCCGCCGACCGTCGGGGCGCCGAAGGAGGTCGGCAGCGGTGCGGGCTCGTGGAACTCCGGCCGGTTCCGGGCGTCAACGTCGGTGCGATCGGCGTCGGTCTGATCGGCGTCGGTGCGATCGGCCTCGGTCTGATCGGTGTCGGTCTGATCGGTGTCGGCCCGTGACCTGTCGGCATCCGCCTGCGGGTCGCCGACGTCGGCCTGGCTGGCATCGGCCAGGTCTCCCCGGTCGCTCGTGCCGCGGTCGTCGTCGCCGTCGGGATCCGCCGTCCGATCGGCGGGCGGGCGCTCGGTGAGCGCGTCGTCGTCCAGCGCGGCGTCCTCGGCCCGTTCCTCGGGCAGGCGGTCGTCACCGCGCCGCTCGTCCCGGGTACGTGCGTCCGCCGCCGGGTCGCCGGACCACGGTCCCGGCCGGGACGTGGCGAGGTCGTTGTCGTAGGAGCCCCGCTCGTCCAGCGCGTCCTCCGGACCGTGGTCGGCGGTGTCGCTGCTCGGGTACCCGGTCCGGTGTCGGCCGTCGGGGTCGTCCGCTGACGGGGACTCGACGCTACCCGGCCCGGGTACGGGCACCGGCTCGGACTTGATCACATCGGGGGTGTCGTCGTTGATCTGGCGGTCCTGCTGGCGCATGGCAAGTCTCTCCTTACCGACTCGATACGTCCTGCGGGGTGTCCGGACGAGGCTCGTCCGAGGTCTGCTGGCGCACCGGGTCCTCGCCGAGGAGATCGGCGAAGAGTTCCCGGTAGTGCACGACGGCCTGGCGGAGCTGCTCGGTGCTGGCCTCGCCACGCTCGTTGCGCAGGTGGATGTCGTGGGCGTCTCGGTAGTGGGTCAGCGTGCGGGCGTGCTCGACGGACAGGTGGGCGAGTTGGTCGTCGTACTCCCCGGTGGGGTAACCGCGCTCGGCGATCAGCCGGGTGACCAGTTCGTCCGCCGCACCGACCGCCTCGGCCGGGGAGTCGACGAAACGGGCCTGGATCTCCTCCCAGGCGACCGCGTACCGGCTGCGGGAGTCGGCCGACAGCGGAGTCAGGGTCAGCTCCGCGTGGCGGCGTTCGCGCTCCCGCAGTTCGCGTTCGGCTGCCGAGCGGTTCTGCTGCTCGGCGACCACCCGGTCGTACTCCGGACCGAACCGGGTGCGCAGGGCCCGTCGGCGGCTGGCTACCCAGATGGCGGGAACGGCGGCCGCGACGGCGAGGACCACAAGGACGATCAGGACGACTTCTATGGGCGACATGGCTCCTCCTTCGTCAACTGCTATTCCCGTTCGGCCCTGATCAGCAATCCCGATCCGGCGCACTTTCGTGTCCGTTGGCGGGAACCGGTGGTAACCAGTCGGAAGATGCGGTAACTACCAGGAAACGGCTCAGTCTGGACGGGTTGATCTCGTGATAAAACTTGACTCATTCCAGAAAAGGCGCTTGGCTGGGTGGTGCCGGTCGGAACTGACGTCCAGCGCCCGCAGGAGGCGGGGTTGGGCGTGACGGGTGGGACCGCTTCCCACCTGAGCGGTCTGCGGCGTCCTGCGTGCCTTGGCCGGAACCGATCCGATACGCCGGTTTCAACCCGCCGGAGACCCCGCCCGGTATGAACTGTGGTCCGGCGACGAGCACCACCACCTGGTGTGGCGGGGCTGCGGCGGATCGTCGAGGTGGCGCGGACCGCGGAGTCCGGACCCCGCGTTGAACGCGACGAAAAGTCGAACGCGACGAAAAAGTTGAACCCGACGAAAACGTCTGCTTCCCGGGCGGACCACATCGAGATCACATTCGGGGGCCATTGCCCCGACTGCCAGGAAGATGCACCGACAGGAGGAGACCGATGAGCGATCCCGAGGCCACCAAGCCGACGCTCACGACCCGCCAGGGTCATCCCGTGCACAACAACCAGCAGCAGCGCACCGTGGGGCCGCGAGGGCCCGCGACGCTGGAGAACTACCACTTCCTGGAGAAGATCAGCCACTTCGACCGGGAGCGGATCCCGGAGCGGGTGGTGCACGCCCGCGGCTTCGTCGCGCACGGCGAGTTCGAGGCGTACGGGACCATCGGTGACGAGCCGGCGGCGACGTACACCCGGGCCAAGCTGTTCCAGTCCAAGGGCAAGAAGACCCCGGTCTCGGTACGGTTCTCCACCGTCATCGGCGGTCGGGACTCCTCCGAGGCCACCCGCGACCCGCGCGGCTTCGCGGTCAAGTTCCGCACCGATGACGGCAACTGGGACCTGGTCGGCAACAACCTGCCGGTCTTCTTCATCCGGGACGCGATCAAGTTCCCGGACGTGATCCACTCGCTGAAGCCGGACCCGGTGACGTTCCGACAGGAACCGAACCGGATCTTCGACTTCATGTCGAACACGCCCGAGTCGATGCACATGCTGAGCTGGCTGTTCAGCCCGCGTGGCATCCCGGCCAACTACCGGACCCAGGACGGGTTCGGGGTGAACACCTACCGGATGGTCAATGCCGCCGGTGAGGGTGTGCTGGTCAAATACCACTGGAAGTCGCAGCAGGGCATCGAGTCGCTGACCGAGGAGCAGGCGGCGGTGATCCAGGGCCAGGACCTGGGCCACGCCTCCAAGGACCTCTACGAGGCGATCGAGCGCGGCGAGTACCCGAAGTGGGAGCTCAACGTCCAGATCATGAGCGACGACGAGCACCCGGAACTGGACTTCGACCCGCTGGACGACACCAAGACCTGGCCGGAGGACGTCTTCTCGCTGCGCCCGGTCGGTGTGATGACGCTGAACCGCAACGTCACCGACCACCACAACGAGAACGAGCAGATCGCGTTCGGCACCGGCGTGCTGGTCGACGGGCTGGACTTCAGTGACGACAAGATGCTGGTCGGCCGGACCTTCTCGTACTCCGACACCCAGCGTTACCGGGTCGGTTCGAACTACCTCCAGTTGCCGGTCAACGCGCCCCGGGAGGACGTACCGGTCAGCACCAACCAGTCCGGCGGCCAGATGTCGTACGGGGTGGACAACCGGGGCGGCAACCCGCACATCAACTTCGAGCCGTCCTCGGTCGCCGGCCTCGGCCAGGCCGACGAGTCGTACCGGGAGTACCGGCCGTACGTCTCCGGGCAGATCATGCGGGCACCGATCGAACGGCAGAACGACTACGCCCAGGCTGGCGAGCGGTTCCGCACCATGCCCCAGTGGGAGCGGGACGACCTGGTGAAGAACCTGGTCAACCTGCTGGGCCAGTGCGACAAGCACATCCAGGAAAAGATGATCTGGCACCTCGGCCAGTGCGACGAGTCGTACGGGCGCCGGGTGGCCGAGGGACTTGGGCTCTCGGTCAGCGCCTGACCGACGCCCGGTTTCCGTCGAGGGGGCGGCGTCGGGCCGTATCCATACCGGCGCCAGGCCGGTTCCGCGTCGGTGTCGGGCCGTATCCGCACCGGCCGGACCGGCTCCGCGCCGCCCCCTGTGGCGCCGGCCGAGCGCCTAGACTGACCCGCATGAGACATCGACATTAGTTCTCGACCAGAGGCCGCCACGGCACGCGCTGCCGGGCACCGCCGGGACCTTCGTGACCCATGTCCGAATCGTCCCCGTGGGAAGGCCTCATGCTCATCTCCGCACCACGCGCGGCGGCGAGCGCCGCGCGGCGCCTGACCGTCACCTTCTACCTGTACGCGTTCCTGGACGACTTCGTCCTGCTCTACCCGGTGTACGCGTTGCTCTTCACCGACACCGGACTCTCCGTCGCCGAGATCTCCTCGCTCTTCGTCATCTGGTCGCTGACCGGAATCCTGCTGGAGGTCCCCTCCGGCGTCTGGGCCGACATGGTCTCCCGACGGCTGCTGCTCGCCGGAGCGCCACTGCTCGGGGCCGTCGGGTTCGGACTGTGGGTCGCGGCACCCTCGTACTGGGTGTTCGCGCTCGGGTTCGTGCTGTGGGGAGCGCGCAGCTCGCTCCAGTCCGGCGCCTCCGAAGCGCTGGTCTACGAAGAACTCGACCGACTCGGCCTGGCCGACCGGTACGGGCGGGTCATCGGCCGGGCCAGCACGCTCGGCCTGCTCGGCGCGTTGCTGGCCACCGCGGTCGCGGCCCCGGTGTTCGCCACCGGCGGCTATCCGGCGGTGGGCGTGGCGAGTGTGCTCGGCTCGCTGCTCTGCGCGGCGGTGGGCCTGGCGCTGCCGGAACAACGGATCCGGGAGGCCGGTACCGTGCCGGCCGAGCAGACCGGCGACGACGACCGGTCCGGGGACGACGACCGGTCCGGGCCGTCGGGCTACCTGTCGATCCTGCGGGCCGGGCTCGCCGAGGCCAGGACCGACAGATCCGTACGGCGGGCGCTGTTGTTCCTGCCGGCGATGGCCGCGATCTGGGGCGCGCTGGAGGAGTACGTGTCACTGCTGGCCGGGGACGTCGCCGCGCCGTCGACCGTACCGCTGCTGGTGCTGCTGGTCTGGATCGGAGTCATGCTCGGCGGTCTGCTGACCCCGATCGGACAGCGGCTGTCGACCGGCCGGTTCGCCGCCACGATCGCCTTCGCCGCCGTCGTACTGGCCGCCGGCGCGCTCAGCGGTCGGGCCGGAGGATTCGTGCTGATCGCCGTGGCGTTCTGCGCCCTGCAGATGGCGAGCCTGGTCGCCGACGTACGGCTCCAGGAGAGCATCACCGGGCCGACCCGGGCGACGGTCACCTCGCTGGCCGGGCTGGGCACGGATGTGGTGACGATCGGTGTGTACGGCGGCTACGCCGTCGCCTCGGTGGTCGCCGGCCACGGTGTGATCTTCGCGTTGTTCACCGTGCCGTATCTGGTGATCGCGTTCGGGGTGCGCCGGATCGGCCGTACCGGTCCGGACCGGCCGGTTCCGGAGCGGGCCGAACCCACCGTGACCGTGTCGTAGCGGTCGGGAGTATCGGGGCGGGTGGGAGCGGCGTCGTTGCCGGCCCACCCGCCGCGGCCCGTTCGCCGACGTGTGGGCTCCGCCGGCAATGCGAGCCCGGCCGCGGTCTTCGTTAGGCGCCGGATTCGGGGTGGTCACCCGGCACATTGGATCGGCGAAGATGCATCCGGGGGAGTCGGAGCGCGCTATTAAAAAAGACAGTTATCAATTTATCTGACCGATACGATCAACTCGACAACCCGTCGTCCAGTAGTGCGCGAGCCCTCGATTACGTATCCTGCCGAAGGCACGCGCGCCCGTGACCCTCGGATCCTGGCCGGAGCCGCGGGTGGCCGGTTCGGGTGTCGCCCCTGACGCATCCATTCCGGCGAGGTCTGATGGAAACCCAGAACTGGCCGATCCGCTCGAAGATCGTCGCGCTGGTCGCCGTGCCGATCGTCGCGCTGTTGGCGCTCTGGATCTTTGCGACAACGCTCACCGTGGGACCCGCGTCGAGCCTGCTCGCCACCCGGACCCTCCTCGACGAGATAGGGCGGCCGGGCGAGGCCCTCGTGGTGGAGTTGCAGCAGGAACGACGACTCTCGGTGGTCCAACTGGCCGACCGGAACGCCACCCCGGCCCTGACCGACCAGCGCGCACGCACCGACCGGGCCATCGCCGAATTCCGTCGCCGTGTGTCGAGCGACGACCTCCGGGACTCCACGGGTGACCTGCTCGACGCCCGGGTCGACCAACTCCTCACCGCCGTTGACTCACTGCCGTCCGGACGGGTGTTCATCGACCGACGCTCCGTCGACGCCAGCGGGGCGTTGGGGCTCTACAGCGGCATGATCGACGCGGCGTTCCGGACGTTCACCGCCCTGAACACGCTGCCCGACGAGACGTTGAACCGGGAGGCCCGCAGCCTCACCGAACTCGGCCGGGCCCGCGAGGTCCTCGCCCAGGCCGATGCGCTGCTCGCCGGAGTTTTCAGCGCCGGGCGATTCGGCCCGGGGGAGCACGCCCAGATCGTGCAGATCATCGGTACCCACCGGTTCCTCTACGCCGAGGTGATCGCGGACCTTCCCGACGCCGACAGGGCCGCATACCAGCGACTCACCGAGGGCGACTCGTTCACCCGGCTACGTCGGATGGAGGACGATCTGATCGGCCGGGGTGGCACGGGTTCCGCCCTGCCGGTCGCCGGCCGGGCCTGGCAGAGCAGCTACGAACAGGTCCAGCGGGAACTGCGGGAGTTCGAACTCGACGGAGCCCAGGCGCTGACCGAACGCAGCCGGCCGGTCGCGCTGGGCATTCTGGTCCGGCTGGGGCTGGCCGGCCTGCTCGGATTCGCTGCCGTACTGGTCTCGGGAGTCATCGCGCTGCGGATCGGCCGGTCACTGGTCCGGCGGCTGACCAGCCTGCGGGCCGAGGCGCTGGCGATGGCGAACGACCGGCTACCCGACGTCGTCGGGCGCCTGCGTAAGGGCGAGGAGGTGGACGTCGCGCGCGAGGCGCCACCGCTCGACTACGGCCAGGACGAGATCGGTCAGGTCGGCCAGGCGTTCAGCGAGGTGCAGCAGACCGCCATCGCCTCGGCGATCGACGAGGCCGCCCTGCGGCGTGGTCTCCGGGACGTCTTCCTCAACATCGCCCGGCGTAGCCAGACCCTGCTCCATCGCCAACTCGCGCTGCTGGACCGGATGGAGCGGCGGGCGGCCCAACCGAACGAGCTGGCCGACCTCTTCCGGCTCGACCACATGGCCACCCGGATGCGGCGACACGCCGAGGACCTGGTCGTACTCGCCGGTGCGGCACCCGGGCGTGGCTGGCGCAACCCGGTGTCCATGGTGGACGTCATCCGGGGAGCGATCTCGGAGGTCGAGGACTACGCGCGGGTCGACCTGGTCAACATACCGCCGGCCGCCACCGCCGGCCGGGCGGTCGGTGACGTCATCCACCTGCTGGCCGAGCTGATCGAGAATGCGACGTCGTTCTCGCCGCCACACACCCGGGTACAGATCACGGGTCACGAGGTGTCGAGCGGCTATGCGATCGAGATCGAGGACCGTGGCCTGGGCATGACCGCCGAGGCCATCGAGCAGGCCAACCGCCGGCTGGTCGACCCGCCGGACTTCGATCCGGCGAACAGCGCCCGACTCGGCCTGTTCGTGGTGGCGCTGCTCGGTGCCCGGCACGGTGTCCAGGTGGAGCTGCGGGCATCCCCGTACGGCGGGGTGACCGCGGTCGTCCTGATCCCCGGTGAGCTGGTGGAGCCCGACGCCGGCACATCGGCCCTGCCCGGCGACCGGTCCGACGCGACGGACACCGGGACGGCGAGTCCGTCGCCGAACCGGCCGGCACCGCCGACTTCGACAGCGCCGACTTCGGCCGCGTCGAGTTCGACAGCGCCGAGTTCGGCCGCGTCGAGTTCCGCAGCGCCGACCCCGCGTTCCGGGTCCGGCTCCGGGTCCGGGCTCGGGCCCCGGCGCAAGGCAGGCGCCGCCCTGGAGGCCCTGGTCGCTGCCAGCGCGAAGGCCGGAGCCGGTGCCGTGCGGCCCGGTGCCACCGATCCCGCCGCCGTGCGGCCGGATGCCGCCGATTCCCGGCTCGGGACGTCCGGTGCCACCGGGGCCGGTGCCACGGGGGCCGGAGCCGCCGGTACCGGTGCCGAGGGTGGCGCCGCCACGCAGCCGTCGGCCAAGGCGGTCACGAAGCCGGCGGGCAGTGCTGTCGAGCAGCCGGCGGGCAGCGGTCTTGAACAGCCGGCGGGCGGTGCCAGGACCGGGGATGGCGGCGCCGTGACGACCGGGATGACCGACGACACCGTGGTAATCCCGGTCGTCACGGCGGGCGGACCGGTGCGCCCGGCGGCCGCGCCGATCGGCGAGGACGGCCTGCCCCGGCGAATCCGGCAGACCAACCTCGCGCCGCAGTTGCGGAACCGTCCGGGTGCCGCGCCGGACCGTGCCGGTCGCGACCGGATCGTTCGCGACCGGACCGCCGGGGGTATGGCGGGCGACGGGGTGGGGCCGGTCGCCGACGAGTCGCTGGACGAGCCGCCGCCGCGCACCCCGGAGCAGGTCCGGGCCGTGATGTCGGCGCTACAGGCGGGTACGGCGCGGGGGCGCCGCGACGCCGGCCCGCCGCCATCCGGCGAAACCTCTGATACCTCCGCCCGGGTCACCGATCCGGGTTCCACAAATTCTGAAGGGGACGGGTGAGTGGTGCACACGACGAGGCCGGGCGCGGATCTCAATTGGCTGCTCGACGATCTCGTGGAGCGCGTACCGTCCGCGCAGCAGGCCGTGCTGCTCTCCTCGGACGGGCTGCTGATGGCCGCGTCGCAGGACCTGAGCCAGGAGGGTGCGGAGCACATGGCGGCCATGGCTGCCGGCTTCCAGAGCCTGGCGAAGGGAGCGAGTCGACACTTCCAGGCCGGGCCGGTACGCCAGACCGTCATCGAGATGGAGTCGGCCTTCCTCTTCGTCACCGCCGCCGGACAGGGCGCCTGCCTGGCGGTACTGGCCAGCGCCGCCTCCGACATCGGGGTCATCGCGTACGAGATGGCGATGCTGGTGACCCGGGTCGGGCAGAACCTGACGGCGCCGAGCCGATCACCGAGGGCGCCGGCAGATGCGGAGTGAGGCGCCGGGACCACACCACGACTGGCTGGACGACGACGCCGGGCCGGTGGTGCGTCCGTACACGATGACCGGAGGGCGGGTCCAGCCGGCCGCCGGTGGATTCGACCTGATGGCCTTCGTGGTGGCCGCTCCACCCGCGAGTGGCGGCGAGCAGTCGCCGCCACAGCCGGAGCATGAGGCCATCGTCTCGATGGCGCAGCGGCCGATCTCCGTGGCTGACCTGGCCGCCGACCTCAATCTGCCGGTGGGCGTGATACGCGTGCTGCTCGGTGATCTGCTCGCCAGCGACCGGATCTCGATGTACGAGCCGCCCGCGTCGCGCCAGTTCCCAGACGACGACATTCTCAAGGCGGTGGTCAATGGACTCCGGGCGCTCTGACCAGGAGACGGCGAGGCGACGGATTCCGATCGCGCTGAAGATCCTCATCGCCGGTGGGTTCGGGGTCGGCAAGACGACCCTGGTCGGTTCGGTCAGCGAGATCCGTCCGTTGCAGACCGAGGAGGTGCTGACCGACGCCGGGATCGGCACCGACGACCTGTACGGCGTGGAGGGCAAGCAGACCACCACGGTAGCGATGGACTTCGGTCGGATCACCATCAACGAGGACCTCCAGGTCTACCTGTTCGGTACCCCGGGGCAGGACCGCTTCTGGTTCCTCTGGGACGAGCTGGCGTTCGGGGCACTCGGTGCGGTGGTGCTCGCCGACACCCGTCGGCTCGCCGACTGCTTCCCGTCGGTGGACTACTTCGAACGGCGGGGAATCCCGTTCGTGGTCGCGGTCAACTGCTTCGACGGCGCCAAACGGTTCGGCATCGACGCGGTACGTACCGCGCTCGACCTGGACCCGGACGTGCCCGTCGTACTCTTCGACGCCCGCGAGCGGCAGTCGGGCAAGGTGGTGCTGGTCGCCCTCGTCGAGCATGTCGCGCAGCGACGCGGCGAGCGGGTACCGGCCGGCTGACGGAGACCTCGGCGCCGGCACCGGGGCGACGTCAGCCGCCGACGATCAGCACCTCCAGCCGCCGAGGGCCGTGCACGCCCTCCACCCGGTCGAGTTCGATGTCGCTGGTCGCCGACGGCCCGGAGACCAGGGTGAGCGGTCGGGTCGGGTCGGCGAGCCGGGCGAGTGCCTCCGGCAGCCCGCCGGCCACCTGGTCGGTGCGTACCACGCACACGTGGTGATCGGGGACCAGGGTCAGCAGCCGGCGACCCTGATCCGGGCCGCCGTCCAGGATCAGCGTCCCGGTCTCCGCGATCGCCACCGCACATCCGGTGAGCACGGCCAGCCCCGGCGCGTCGAGGTCGGCCACGGTCAGCGGGTCCGGGTCACCGTCCCGACGGATCCCGCCCGGGTACGTCGACAGCCAACCCGCCGGCACCCCTTCGGGTACGACGACCGTCGGCACCTCGCCCAGCAGTTCGGCCAGTGCGTCGGCCACCCCGTCCGGTTCGCAGCGTCGTACCGTTGCCCGATAGTCGACCAGGCGGTCGATCAGCAGTTCCACCCGGTCCCGACCGGACTGCGCGTCGTCGCGCGTGCCGGTGACCGGGGCGGTGCGGTACTCCCGGGGGACTGGTACCGGCTCGGTGGGCCGGGCGGCCCGGATCCGGGCGAGGACCTCGTCCCGGGCGGAGCCGTGGCTAGCCTTGGTCACGATCGCCCTCCCCATCCGTAACGGGATCCCGACCGGCGGCGCGATCCCGACCAGCGGTGTGGTCCCGACCAGCCGTGGGGTCCCGACCGGCCCACCAGTCCCGGAACGTCTCGGCGGCCGGCAGTGGGGCGTCCCGACTCGCGGTCCAGGCCGACAGTGGCCACGGCAGCCGGCGCACCTGACCCCGTCGCCCGGCGGTCCACCGGAGCGGCGCCGAGCCACGTCGGGCAGCCCGCAGCGCCGCCGCGTACCGCCGACGGTCCCGCATCACCCAGGAGAGCGTCCGCATCGCGGTCCGTTCCGCCGACGGTCGGCCCCGGCGGGCATCCACCCCGCGCTGGCGCAGGTGGACCAGTACCTCCGGAATGTCGATCCGCACCGGGCAGGCGTCGAAGCAGGCGCCGCAGAGCGTCGAGGCGTACGGCAGGGTGCGGTTCGCGCCAGCGTCCGGCCCGGTCATCTGGGGCGACAGGATCGCGCCGATGGGTCCCGGGTAGACCGACCCGTACGCGTGCCCGCCCACCCGTTCGTAGACCGGGCACACGTTCAGGCAGGCCGAGCAGCGGATGCAGCGCAGCGCCTGCCGACCGACCGGATCGGCGAGCGTCTCGGTACGGCCGTTGTCCACCAGCACGATGTGTACGGTGCCCGGCCCGTCCCCCGGCGTCACCCCGGTCCACAGCGACGTGTACGGGTTCATCCGCTCGCCGGTGGAGGAACGGGGCAGCAGTTGCAGGAAGACCTCCAGGTCGCGGAAGGTCGGCAACAACTTCTCCACCCCGACCACGGAGATCAGCGTCTCCGGCAGGGTGAGGCACATCCGCCCGTTACCCTCGGACTCGACGACCGCCAGGGTGCCGGTCTCGGCGATCGCGAAGTTGGCGCCGGAGATCGCCACCCGGGCGCTGAGGAACTTCGCCCGCAGGTGCCGGCGGGCCGCCTCGGCGAGCGCGGCCGGCTCGTCGGTGAGCGAACCGACGTCCACTCCCGGCATCCGGCTGGCGAAGATGTCCCGGATCTGCCGGCGGTTGTAGTGGATCGCCGGCACCAGGATGTGCGACGGGGTGTCGTCGGCGAGCTGCACGATCAGTTCGGCCAGGTCGGTCTCCACCGCCGCGATGCCGGCCTCGGCGAGTGCCTCGTTGAGTCCGATCTCCTGGGTGGCCATCGACTTGACCTTGACCACCTCGGTGCTGCCGGTCTGCTGGACCAGTCCGGTGACCACCGCGCACGCCTCGGTCGCGTCCCGGGCCCAGTGCACCGTCGCACCCGCTGCGGTGGCGGCCGCCTCGAACTGTTCCAGCAGCTCCGGCAACCGGGCCAGCACGTCGTCCTTGATCGCCGCACCGGAGCGGCGCAGCGCCTCCCAGTCGGGTACCTCGCCGACCACCCGGAGCCGCTTGTCCCGGATGGTGTGAGTGGCCCGGCGCAGGTTGGCCCGGAGTTGCCCGTCGGCCAACTCGCGTCGGGCCGCCGTCGGGAACGGCAGCGGCGCGACGATGTTCCCCGTACCACCGGTCATGGCTTCTCCTCGCTCCGCTCGGTCATGACCGCTCCTCCTCCGTGCTGGCGAGGATCTCCGCGTAGTGGATGGCGCGTACGCCCGGGCCCGTGCTCGACCGGCTGCGGCGGGACAGGCCGCCGCCGATGTGCGCCAGGCAGGAGTTGTCGGCCGCCGCCACGTACGCCGCGCCGGTGTCGCAGACGGCGCTGCACTTGTCGGCGAGCATCGCGGCGGAGACGTCGGCGTTCTTCACCGCGAAGGTTCCGCCGAAGCCGCAGCATTCCTCGGCGCCGGGCAGGTCGACCAGGTCCAGCCCGCGTACCGCGCGCAGCAGTCGCAGCGGCCGGTCGCCCAGTCGCAGCATCCGCAGGCCGTGACAGGTCGGGTGGTAGGTGACCCGGTGCGGGAAGGAGGCGCCGAGGTCGGTCACCCCGAGCACGTCCACCAGCAGTTCGGAGAGTTCGTAGACCCGGGGTCCGAGGTCGGTGACCGCCGCCGCGAGACCCGGATCCGGCTTGGCCAACCGGGGGTACGAGTCGCGCACCATCGCCACGCACGAGCCGGACGGGGCGACCACGGCGTCGTACCCCGTGAAGGTGTCGACGAAGCCACGGACCAGCGGTAGCGACTCGGCCCGGTATCCGCTGTTGGCGTGCATCTGCCCACAGCAGGACTGCTCGAGGGGAAATTCGACGCTGTGTCCGAGCCGTTCCAGGATGCGTACCACGGCCCGTCCGGTGCCCGGGAACACCAGGTCGTTGACGCAGGTCACGAAGAGGGCTATGCGCACGGGTCAGGACCTTTCGAAGAACGGCAGGTGCCGGTCGGCGGCGGCGAGCAGGTGACCGCGCATCGCCGAGCCGGCGGCATCCGGCTCCCCGGTGGCCACCGCGTCGACGATCCGCAGGTGTTCCCGGCCGCTGGTCCCGTAGTGGGCGGCCGGGAAGTGCAGCCGGAAGAGGTGCAGGTGGGCGCGGAGCCGGACCACCGCCCCGTGCAGCATCCGGTTGCCGGACCGCTCGGCGAGCAGATGGTGGAAGCGCGCGTCCTGGGCGGTGAACGCGGTGATCGCGGCGAAGCCTTCGGTTCCGGGTACGGGGTCGGGCAACTCGGCCTCCCGACGGAGTTGGGCCAACTCGTCGGCCAGCCCGTCGGACTGCTGAGCTGCGTCAGCGCCTCGTTCGGCGCCTCGTCCTGCGCCTCGTTCGGCGACCCGTTCGGCGACCCGGCGTGCCGCCGCCGTTTCCAGGATCAGCCGCATCTCCACCAACTCGTCGAACTCCACCCGGGTGAGCAGCGGCGCCGCGGTGTAGCCGGCCAGGGGCCGTTTCCGGACCAGGCCGTCGGACTCCAGCCGGGCGAGCGCCTCACGGACCGGGGTGGGTGAGACCTCCAGGCGACGGGCCAGCGCGTCGATGTTGATCCGTTCGCCCGGCGCTACGGCGTGGTCCATCACCAGCGTCCGTACCGACTCGTAGACGTCGTCGGCGAGCGTGGTCCGGCGGGCGGGGCGCAGCAGACCGTTCACGATCGAAGATCCTATAGGAAAGGCGGACGAGCGGAAAAGATCCCTTACGGCCAGCCGGCCGGCCGGAAATGCCTTCCGCCGGAAATGCCTTCCACCGGTGCCACCTTTCCGCGACGGGACCGGCGACCGCCGGCAACCTCCGGCGCTCTCTGGTTTGATCGTGAGCGGAGCGGCCCGACCGTGGGGTGGGGCCGGGGATGGGAGCGACGGATGTCCGACGGCACCGGGATCGTTCATATCGGCTGCTACACGGCGGAGAGCGGGGGGCGCGGGACGGGCATCGTCGCGGCCCGCCGGGACGCGGTGAGCGGTGGGCTCGACGTTCTCGGCGTGGTCGCCACCACGCCGTCACCGTCGTTTCTGGCCCGGCATCCCCGGCTGCCCGTGCTGTACGCGGTCAACGAGCTGACCGCCGGCACCGTGAGCGCCTGGACGATCCACTCCGACGGTGCGCTGACACCGCTCTCGGTCCGGTCCACCGGCGGCGACAGCCCCTGTCACGTCGCGGTCGACCCGGGCGGGGAGTTCCTGTTCGTGGCCAACTACGGCAGCGGCAGCGTCTCCGTACACCCGCTGGACGCGACGGGGACGCCGCAGGAGCGTACGGACCTGGTCACGCACGACGGGAGCGGTGTCGTACCGGATCGGCAGGACGGACCGCACGCGCACATGGTCTCGCCCGATCCGGTCGGTGCGGGCCTGCTCGCGGTCGACCTCGGCACCGACTCGATCTACCGGTACGAGCGGGATCCAGCCGGCCGGTTGCGGCAGACCGCCCGGGTACGCACCCAGCCCGGGACCGGCCCCCGGCACCTGGCCCGGCACCCCGACGGTCGGCGGTGCTTTGTGGCCGGCGAGCTGGACGCCTCCGTGACGGCGTACGGCTGGGACGGCGCCGACGGGCTGACCGAGCGTGGTCGGATCGAGGCGAGCCGGCGGTCCGGACTCGTCCAACCGTCCGAGATCGCGGTTGGCCCGGACGGACGTTTCCTGTATCTGGCCAACCGGGGAGTCGGCACCGTCGCGGTGTACGCCCTCGACGACGACCTGCCGCGCTACGTGGCGGAGATCTCCGGTGCCGGTGACTGGCCACGGCATCTGGCGTTGCTCGGCGGGTACCTCTACGTTGCGGAGGAGCGGACCGATGTGGTCGCGGTGTTTCCGCTCGACCGGGGGACCGGGGTGCCGTCGGCGGCGACCATCCGGGTCGAGGTGGCCAGCCCGACGTGTGTACTCGGGGACAGGTCCTTAATTCTTGCATAAATATGGATAAGATCTTTTTACGCGGTTGGTGGGCTGATCCGGCCTTCCTGGGCGATCTACTCGACAGTAAGACGTCGTCCGGTTACCACCGGTAAAGTTTCTTCATAAAGACTTAGACGGCTGGGTAACATTCCGCCACTCGCCTCTGGCACGACTTCGCAGAACCCCGCAAGATGGTCAGGTGCCTGGCCGCCATCGCATGCGTAGCAGTATCCGTGGGACCGGCGCCATCGTCGTTGCGATGGCGCTCGTTCTTGTCGTCTCCGTCGGCGGGTGGTTCGGCTATCAGCGGTGGGCCGGTCCAGACTGCACGGGCGAGCTGAAGCTGTCGCTCGCCGCGGCACCCGAGATCGCTCCGGCGGTCCAGGCCAGCGCCGCCCAGTTGGTGGCCGACGGTGCGGCGGTCGACGGTCTCTGCGTCGCGGTCGACGTCACCGCGGCGGAGTCCGTGGACGTCGCCGCCGCGATCGCCGGCCAGCACGGCGTGTCGCTGTCCGGAGTCGGCCAGGCCAGCGGCGGCGCGACGCTGCCCAACGTGTGGCTGCCGGACTCGTCCAGCTGGCTGCTCCGACTGCGTCAGCAGGCGCCCGCGTTCCAACCGCAGAACGGGACCTCGGTGGCGCGCAGCCCGGTCGTGGTGGCCATGCCGGAGCCGGTCGCCGCCACCGTCGGCTGGCCGCAGAAGCAGCTCGGCTGGGCCGACCTGCTCAAGACCATCACCACCGGGACCCGGCTCCGTACCGGCATCGTCGAGCCGAGCCGGGACGCGGCGGGTCTGTCCGGCCTGCTCTCGCTGGCCATCGCCGCGCAGTCGTCGGGAGCCCAGGCGACACAGGCGACCACGGCCGCGCTGCGGGCACTGGCCACCGGCCGGTCGGCCGTCCGCGAGGAGTTGATCGCGCGGTTCCCCCGGGCGACCGATCCGGCGTCCATCGCGTCCAGCCTCGGCGCCGCGGCGCTCTCCGAAGAGGACGTCATCGAGTTCAACAAGAAGAAGCCGCCGATCCCGCTCGCCGCGCTCTATCTCCAACCCGCGCCGTTGTCGCTCGACTACCCGTTCGCCGTGATGCCGGGTACCGAGCCGGACAAGGTCGCCGCCGCCGAGCAGTTGTTCGCCGCGCTGGACAGTTCGGGCTTCCGTAGCCGGCTGGCCGGGCAGGGACTGCGGGCTCCGGACGGGACCTGGGGGGAGGGCTTCGTCGCCCCGCGCGGCGCGCCGAGCCCGGCGGGCAGCTCGCCGACGCCGAGCACCGGGCCGAACCCCGGGGGTACGGCGGCCGGTAGCGCGAACGCGGCGGCGATCGAGCAGGTCCTGTCCAGTTGGTCGGTCGCCACCCAGTCCGGCCGGATGCTCGCGATCATCGACGTCTCCGGCTCGATGAACGCGAAGGTGCCGACCGCGAACAACGCCACCCGGATGAAGGTCACCCTGGAGGCGGCCAGGCGCGGGCTCGGGCTCTTCGACGACTCGTGGGCTCTCGGCCTGTGGGTCTTCTCCACGGAGCTGGTCGGCACCCGGGACTACCGTTCCCTGGTGCCGATCGGGCCACTGTCCAGTTCGCGCGGCAAGTTGGAGAGCGGGCTGGCCGGCATCGCGCCCAAACGCGGCGGCGACACCGGTCTGTTCGACACGATTCTCGCCGGCTACAAGGCGGTCCAGGAGGACTGGGAGCCCGGCCGGGTCAACTCGATCGTGATGCTCACCGACGGCAAGAACGACGACGACAACGGCATCAGCCAGGCCGCGCTGCTCGCCGAGTTGAAGCGGATCGAGGATGCGGATCGCCCCATCCAGGTCGTGATCATCGGTATCGGCAACGAGGTCAACAAGGCCGAACTGGACTCGATCACCAAGGTGACCGGCGGCGGCGTCTTCGTCACCGAGGACCCGGCGAAGATCGGTGACATCTTCCTCCGGGCGATCGCGCTCCGGCCGTCGACTGCTCCTCGCTGACTCCAGCCCTCTGATCGAACCCCTCCGACCCGCGTCGGGGGGGTTCGCCGTGAGCAGCTCGACGACCGGCGACGCAAACAAATGACGGTAATCCGTCGGAAGCGCTCGGTAGTCTCACCGATACGCGAGGATGTCGAAGTGCCCCCGGGCCGCTTGATCAGCAGATCGAGCGGCTGATCGGGTTACCCCCTGGAGCGAGGGAGGGCCGGTGACGTCGGCGACTCTGCTGAGCCCTACCACGATGCCTCCGGAGCCCACCTCGGGGGCATCTGCGCCCTCGTCCCGGACGCGTCAGCGGGGCTACATCCGGGCCATCCTGATCCTCGACGCGGTCATCCTGGTGCTGGCGGTGATCGGTGGCTACTTCGCCCGGTTCGGCGGCGACGAGCCCCGCGGCTCCGACATCCCGTACGTGATCGTCGGCCCGGCCCTGGTAGTCGCCTGGCTGGTCTCGCTCAAGGCACTACGCTGCTACGACCACCGGGTGCTCGGCTACGGCGCCGACGAGTACCGCCGGGTCAGCGCGGCCAGCCTCCGGCTCGCCGGCGCGGTGGCGATCGCCGGCTACCTCGCCGACGTCGGGGTTTCCCGTGGCTTCCTCGGCATCTCGTTCGCGGTCGGCACGGTCGGATTGGTGATCGCCCGCTTCGCGGCCCGCAAGCGCCTGCACTGGTCCCGCTCGCGGGGTGCCGGCTGGTCCCGGCGGGTGCTGGTGATCGGCGACACCGCGCACGTGCTGGAGCTGGTGCACACGCTGCGCCGCGAGCCGTACGCCGGATACCAGGTGGTGGGGGCGTGCATTCCGGACGCCCTGCTCGCCCCGGTGCCGCAGCGGCTCGGCGACGTGCCGGTGCTGGGGTCGTTCCGGGCGATCCTGGACGCCGCCGCCGCGATCAACGCCGACACGGTGGCGGTGACCGCCAGCAACGAGCTGACCGCCACCCGGCTGCGCCGACTCGGCTGGCAACTGGAGGGAACCGGTATCGACCTGGTGCTGGCCCCGGCGCTGACCGACGTCGCCGGCCCACGCATCCACACTCAGCCGGTCGCCGGGCTGCCGCTCATCCACGTCGAGGCGCCCGAATTCCGAGGTGCCCGGAAGATCATCAAGAGTTTCGTGGACCGCACCCTGTCGTTCACGGCGCTGACGGCGGCGCTGCCGTTGCTGGCCGTCATCGCGCTGGCCATCAAGCTGAACAGCAAGGGGCCGGTGATCTTCCGGCAGATCCGGGTCGGTCAGGGCGGTCAGGAGTTCGGCGTCTACAAGTTCCGGACCATGGTGGTCAACGCCGACGCGCTGCTCGCCGAACTGGCCGCGAAGAACGAGACCGACGGGCTGATGTTCAAGATCCGTAACGATCCCCGGGTCACCCGGGTCGGTCGCGTGCTCCGCAAGTGGTCCCTCGACGAGTTGCCGCAGCTCGCCAACGTGCTGTTCGGGCACATGAGCCTGGTCGGGCCGCGCCCACCGCTGCCCTCCGAGGTCGCCCGGTACGACGGCGACGTCGCCCGCCGGCTGCTGGTGAAGCCGGGCATCACCGGGCTCTGGCAGATCAGCGGCCGATCGGACCTGAGCTGGGAGGACGGCATCCGGCTCGATCTCTACTACGTGGAGAACTGGTCGCTGGCCGCCGACCTGACCATCCTGTGGAAGACGGTCGGCGCGGTGGTCCGCACCCGGGGCGCGTACTGAGATCGTGCGTACGGAGATCGTGCGTACGGAGATCGTGCGTACCGGGGTCGCCCGTACCGGGGTCGTGCGTACTCAGCTCGCCGGAGCACCCTGACCGGGTCCGCTGCTGCCGGTCCAGTCCAGGGACACCACCACCGCGTCGTCCACCAGATCGCTGCCGACGAACGCCCGCAGGTCGCCCAGCAGCGACCGTACCGCCTCCAGTGGCGCCATCGACCTGGTCCGCCGGACGGACCGGTGCAGTGCCGCCTCGCCGTACCGGGCGGTGCGGGAGGCCGCGTCGAAGACGCCGTCGCTGACCACGAACAAGCGGTCGCCGAGCGACAGCTCGAACCGCTGCGACTGGTAGAGGGTGCCGTCGAACATGCCGAGCGGAAACTGGTCGTCCAGCGGCTGCTCGATGACCTCTGACCCCCGGAGTACGAGCAGCCGGGGCGAACCGGCGTCCACCGCGGTCACCACCCCGGTACGCAGGTCCAGCTCCAACAGCAGCGCGGACAGGTGCTGGACGCCCTGGTGGTAGGAGTAGATCGCCTGGTCGGCCAGGGCCGCCTGGTCGGCCAGTTCGAGCCCGGCCCGCCGGGCGTTGCGCAGGGCGTTGGTGCCGAGGCAGGTGAGCATCGAGGCGGTCACGCCCTCGCCCATGCCGTTGACCGTCGACAGCCACACCCGTTGACCGTCGTCCGCCCAGTCGAAGGTGTCGCCGCGAACCGCGTACGCCGGTTCGAGCTGGCCCGCCAGGCTGAACGACGGGCGGATCCGGCTCCGGCCGGGCAGCAGCTCCCACTGCATCTCCGCGGCCAGGGTCAGTCGGCGGGTCCGGGCCCCCACCGCGTACCGGTCGGTCCCGGGGCGCACCGCGACCAGTTCGTGCGCCAGTGCCGTGGCCACCTCCGCCAGCTCGCCCCGCCGGTCCGGGTCGTCGGGTACGGGAGCCAGCCGGAGTACGCCGATCCGGTCCCCGCGCATGGTGACCGGAAGGTGCAGGGCGCCGTCCTGGATCACCTCCGACTGGTGGTCGAAGCACCGCCAGGCCGGGGTGCCGGCACCGATCACCGGCTCGGCGCCGTCCAACGGCACCAGGGCGGCCAGCCGGTAGTCCACCTGGAGGAGTTCCGTCTCCGTCGTCCCGTACGCCCTGCCCAACTCGGTAGCGAGACGTTCCAGGAGGAGATCCGCGGGGGCGTCGGCCAGGCAGCGACGTATCGCGAGCAACCGGTCGCTCATCCGCGTGCCGCCGCCCGAGCCGCCGATCCGCCGGTGCGGGTCGGGCGTTCCGGTCGTCCGATCCGCCCGCTCACCGATGCGGCCGTTCGGCCGGCGGCGGTAGTGTCGGGATCACCATGGCTGATTCCGGCGGTCCTGGCGGACCGGATGCGACGCTCGCCACGGCGGTGGACACCGCTGCGGCGGCACTGCTGTCGGTCTGGGATGCGGCTCGGGAGCGTTCGACCGGACGGCTGTCCAGTTCCCAACTGCGGGCGCTGATGGTGGTCGAGCAGTTCGACGGAATCAACCTCCGGGGCCTGGCCGGCATCCTCGGCATGCTGCTCTCCTCGGCGAGTCGGCTCTGTGACCGGCTGGTCGCGGCGGGGCTCCTGGAACGGGAACCGGGTCGCGCCGACCGCCGGGAGATATCTCTGCATCTCACCACGGTTGGCGAGCGACTGCTCGACGAAATCCGCGCCGACCGCCGGGAGCGGCTGGCCGCCACGCTCGCCGGGATGACTCCGGCCGGACGACAGGCGCTGCTGCGCGGGCTCGCCGAATTCGACGAGGCGTTCCGGGCCAACGTCGAGACCACCGAGAAGACGGCCTGACCTGCCGCGCCGGTCCGCTCGTCGGCCTGGCCTCGGCGTCGCCGGTACTGCGGTGCCGTCCGGGTGCCGGCCGGGGGCGGGGTCCACGACCCGTTCTCCGTGTCGTCGCGCTGTGCGCATCGGCGCTGGCACTCCTGTCGCCCGAAGATGATTGCTCATCGAGATAGTTGTCCGTCGGCAACAATAGCGAGCCGGCTTCGGTCGCGTCGTCACGGCTGGCCCGGCTGACGAAGGTAGCTGCGGGACGGCCCGGACGTGGGCTAGCCGGGCGTGCGGGTGAGCCATCGGGCCGGATGCTCCAGCACCGTACGGACGACCGAGCCGGCGGCACCGACCGCTGCGGCGTCCCCGCCGAGCAGTGCGGGGCGTACGGTCACCGGCGACCAGGCGGCGGTCAGCACCCGACGACGGATCTCCGCCTCGACCGGCGGGCCCAGCCAACCGGCGAGTGGTGCGTAGACGCCGCCGAGGACCACGGTGTCCACGTCCAGCAGGTTGATCACTCCGGCGATTGCGACCCCGAGCGCGGTGGCCGCCTCGACCAGTGCACGACGGGCAGCCGGTTCGTCGCGGCCGGCGGCCTCGATCAGCCGGGCGATCTGGGTGGGCTCGTCGGTCAGTCCGGCGCCGGCCAGAATCGCTTCCTGGCCGGCGTACTGCTCCAGGCAGCCGAGACCGCCGCACCGGCAGGGCCGACCCTGCGGATGGACGGGAACATGGCCGAGTTCGCCGCTCCACCCTCGGGCACCCCGGAACAGGCTGCCGTGCAGCACGATCCCGGCACCGATCCCGACCTCGCCGGAGATGTAGATGAAGTTGGCCGATCCCGGCGGACCGGCGTGCAGCTCGCCGAGGGCGGCGAGGTTCGCCTCGTTGTCCACGCTCAGCCCATGTCCGCCCAGCAACGGATGCCCGCCGAGCAGGGCCGGGATGTCCACGTCGCGCCAACCGAGGTTCGGGGCGAGCCGGACGACTCCGGTGGCACTGACCAGCCCCGGTACCGCGAGTGCCGTGCCGGCGAGCACCAGGTCCTGGCGATCGGCCTCGGCGCCGGCCTCGGTGATCAGCTCGGCGACGAGTGCGAGTGCGTCGGCGGGCGGTACCGGTCGGAGGTCTATCCGGCGCACCACGCGGTGCCGTACCACTCCGGGAAGGTCGACCAGGACGGCCGCGAGATAGTCGACGTTGATCTCCAGACCGAGGCCGGCCGGGCCGTGACCGGCCAGCGCCAGGCCCAGCGCGGGGCGGCCGGCGCCGGACCGTGGGGTCCGGACGACCTCGCTGAGCAGGCGTCCGGTGATGAGGTCGTCGACCAGCGCGGAGACGGTCGCCCGGGTCAGCCCGGTGATGGTGGCCAGGTCGGCGCGGGACGGCGGCCCGGCAGCGGTGGCGATGTGTCGGAGCACCAGCGCCAGGTTGTGCTCGCGCAGACTCGCCTGGCGGACGGCGATGCCCGCCGTGCCGACCGGCATCGCCGCGGGTTGCGCCACGGTATTGACAATGCCATACCAGGCTCAAATAATTCAACCGATAAACAAATCGGCCGGGTTGCCGGCATGTAACCCGGGATGTTCTTAACGTCGAGTCGGTTTCCTGGAGGTCACCGTGGCAGCCCAACCAACCCCTGCCGACAAGTTCTCCTTCGGTCTGTGGACCGTGGGCTGGACCGCCCGTGACCCGTTCGGTGAGGCCACCCGGGCCGACCTGGACCCGGTCGAGGCGGTCAACCGGCTCGCCGAGCTGGGCGCGTACGGCATCACCTTCCACGACGACGACCTGGTCCCGTTCGGCTCCGACACCGCCGCCCGGGACCAGCACATCGCCCGGTTCCGCAAGGCACTGGACTCCACCGGTCTCGTCGTACCGATGGTCACCACCAACCTCTTCACCCACCCGATCTTCAAGGACGGCGGCTTCACCAGCAACGACCGGGACGTACGCCGGTTCGCGCTCCGCAAGGTGCTCCGCAACATCGACCTCGCCGCTGAGCTGGGCGCGAGCACGTTCGTGATGTGGGGCGGCCGGGAAGGCTCGGAGTACGACGTCGCCAAGGACATCCGGGCCGCGCTCGACCGCTACCGTGAGGCGGTCAACCTGCTCTCCCAGTACGTTCTCGACCGGGGCTACGGGCTGCGGTTCGCGATCGAGCCGAAGCCGAACGAGCCGCGCGGCGACATCCTGCTGCCGACGGTCGGGCACGCGCTCGCGTTCATCAACGAGCTGGAGCACCCGGAGATGGTCGGCCTCAACCCGGAGGTCGGGCACGAGCAGATGGCCGGGCTCAACTACGCGCACGGGATCGCCCAGGCGCTCTGGTCCGGGAAACTGTTCCACCTCGACCTGAACGGTCAGCGGGGCATCAAGTACGACCAGGATCTCGTGTTCGGGCACGGCGACGTGATGAACGCGTTCGCCCTGGTCGACCTGCTGGAGAACGGTGGCCCGCAGGGCGGACCGGCGTACGACGGGCCCCGGCACTTCGACTACAAGCCGTCCCGTACCGAGGACTACGCCGGGGTGTGGGCGTCGGCCGCGGCGAACATGCGGACGTACCTGCTGCTGAAGGAGCGGGCGGCGGCGTTCCGGGCCGATCCTGAGGTGCAGGAGGCGTTGGCCGCCAGCAAGGTCGGCGAGCTGTCCGCCCCGACGCTGAGCTCGGGTGAGACGTACGCGGATCTGTTGGCGGACCGGAGCGCGTTCGAAGAGTTGGACGTGGACGCCGTTGCTGGCCGTGGCTTTGGCTTCGTCCAGCTGAACCAGCTCGCCCTGGAGCACCTCCTCGGCGCTCGCTGATGTAAGGAAGGGCCCCTTCTTATCGCTTTCTGTAGAAGAAGGGCCCCTTCTTAACGTTCCGTCGCTGCGCTGGAGAAGGAGACCGCAGACATGACGCTCGTCGCCGGAGTCGACTCGTCGACCCAGTCGTGCAAGGTGGTGATCCGGGATGCGGAGACTGGCACGCTGGTCCGCAGTGGCCGGGCGGGGCACCCTGACGGGACCGAGGTCGATCCGCAGGCGTGGTGGAATGCGTTGCAGGCGGCGATCGCTCAGGCGGGTGGGCTGGACGACGTGGCGGCGGCTTCGGTGGGCGGGCAGCAGCACGGGATGGTGTGTCTCGACGAGGGCGGGCAGGTTGTCCGGCCCGCGTTGTTGTGGAATGACACCCGGTCGGCCGGGGCTGCTCTGGAGTTGATCGAGGAGCTTGGTGGGGGTGAGGTCGGGCGGCAGGCTTGGGCGGAAGCTGTGGGCAGCGTGCCGGTGGCCAGCTTCACGGTTACCAAGCTGCGGTGGTTGGCTCGGAACGAGCCGGAGAATGGCGAGCGGGTGGCGGCGGTGTGTTTGCCGCACGACTGGCTGACCTGGCGGCTGGGCGGGGCGACGGGGCTGGACGCGCTGCGTACCGACCGGGGGGACGCGAGCGGGACCGGATACTGGTCACCGGCGACGGGTGAATACCGGCCGGATCTTCTGGAGCGGGCGTTCGGGCGGTCCCTGGTGGTGCCGGTCGTGGTGGGGCCGGCGGAGCGGGCCGGACAGCTGCCGAATGGGGCACCGTTGGGGCCGGGGACCGGCGACAACGCCGCCGCGGCCCTGGGGGTCGGGGCGCTGCCGGGGGACGTGATCGTCTCCATCGGGACCTCGGGGACCGTGTTCAGCGTGGCTGATGCTCCGGCGGCCGACTCTTCGGGTGCGGTGGCCGGTTTCGCGGATGCGACCGGGCGGTTTCTGCCGTTGGTGGCGACGTTGAATGCGGCTCGGGTGTTGGACGCTGCGGCGTCGATGTTGGGCGTCGGGCTCGACGAGTTGGCGAAGCTGGCGTTGTCGGCGCCGGCCGGGGCTGGTGGACTGGTGATGGTCCCCTACCTGGAGGGGGAGCGGACTCCTAATCGTCCGCAGGCGACGGGCGCGGTTCACGGGCTGACGCTGCGGACTTCGACGCCGGCTCATTTCGCTCGGGCGGCGGTGGAGGGGATGCTCTGCGCGCTCGCCGACGGGTTGGATGCTCTGCTGGCCCAGGGCGCGACCGCGAACCGGGTCATCCTGGTCGGCGGCGGGGCCAGGTCCGAGGCGGTACGCCGGATCGCGCCGGAGGTCTTCGGCTGTCCGGTGCTGGTGCCCGAGCCGGGTGAGTACGTCGCGGACGGGGCCGCCCGCCAGGCCGCCTGGGTCGTCCAGGGTGGGGCGCAGCCACCCACGTGGTCCGCCAGCCAGCCCCAGGAGTACGCCGGCACGGCCGTCCCGCAGATCCGCGAGCAGTACGCCGGAGCCCGTGACCTGATCCTGGACCGTCCGATCGGCTGAGTGTCACGATCGGCGAGCCTCCTGACCGCCCGGCTCCGTGTGGCGTGGCCGGGCGGTCAGGTGGTCGGGTGGTTGTCGTCCTCGTGGACTATGCCCGCCGGAAGTACGCGACGCACGTCCCCTGTGATGGGAACGCTGGCTGCGCGAATGTTCGCCATCCGCCGTTCACGCAGTCGCGTTGGTCCTCCCGGATCCGGTAGGTGCGCAGATTCGGGTCGGCCGCGATCTGCGCGTCGGTGTACCTGATGGTGTCCCAGCCCTTGCGGGAGTAGAGCCGGGTCTGGTCGGCGTAGTACGGCGAGTTCGGGTTCGCCGACTGTGAGTACGAGAGGATCTGTCGCCCCGACGGTCCGTTCCTGCCGAACTCGACGGCCATGACGAACGACGAGCCGTGCACGATTTTCGGGTAGCCGACACCGGGCGTGAACGAGGCGCTGATGGCGTTGAAGATTCCGGCGCCACCGGGGCCACCATGGATCGGAAGCTGTTCGGTGCCGCGCGGTTCGGTCTGCACCGCGCCGAGCGGGGCGTCCAGTGGGATGCCGGCCAGTTTCTGCACGGCGTTGGCCAGGGTGGTCAGGACCCTCGGATCATCGGTGGCGAGGATCCGAGGCGTGTTGACCGGGTCGGTCGCCACGAACCTGTCCCGGAACAGGAGGGGGCCGCTCCGCGTGAACTCGGTGAACAGGTGGCTGCCCCGGCTGTCCAGGTCGACGCGCAGGTCCCAGGCGCGCAGTGCCGCGCAGGCGGCGGTGAGGTCGACGGTGGCACCGTTCGACGCCGTGGCGCGCGGCTTCGCCGTACAGAGCGCGACGAGATCGTCCCTGAACAGTTCGCCGCCGTAGACCCGGTTGCCGAACTGGACCTGCCAGAGTTTCTCGACGGTGAACCTGGTACCGGGCAGCCCGTCGGTACCGGCGAGCCGCTGTTGCACCTGGAGCAGGCCGAGCCGGGTACGCAGGCTGCGTGGCGTCTGCTCGGCGCCGATGATGCGCGGGTAACCGGTCAACGGTTGTTCCGGGTTGGTCAGCCAGTAGCTGTCGTTGGAGTTCGTGACATAGTCGGTCCGGAGCAGCACCGGCAGGTGTGCCGGACCGAGGATCCCGGGCACGGCGGCGTCGGGGTCGGTGCCCAGCCCGCACCCCGAGGTCGATCCGTCGAGCACCGCGTCACCGCTGGACGCGTACATCTCTTTGAACCGGTCCGGAACGCACGTGGCGGCGAGATCGTCGGTGACCCGCGGGATGACCGAGTGGTCGCCGTACAGCGCCTCGCCGGTGGCGTCGGCGGCGACGACGTTGACCCAGGGCAGAAACTGGTACCGGTCGAGGACCTTCTTCAGCTCGCGCACCGTCCGGGCCCGGCCCATCTGAAGCCAGCCGTCCACCGCGCGGCCGTTGTCGACGTTGACGTCGGTCATCGCGTACGCCGTCGTGGTCGTCCACGGCAGGACGTCGGCGAAGGCGATCACCGGGCCGAACAGCGTGTCGTACAGGGTCCGGGTCACCGGCTCGGTGCCGCCGCCCGGCGTCGGCACCTGGACCGTCACGGTGCGCCGGGTCATCTTTCGGGGGCGGCCGTCATAGAGGTACGACGTCGGGTCGCCGGGTACGAGCGTCAGCTCGTGTAGCACGGACCGCGCGGCGGTGGAGACCGTGTGGGTCCAGCCCATCGTGGCGTTGTGGCCGATCTGGACCATCGGATCGCCGATCAGCGCCGCCCCTTCCACGTCGTACCCGCCTGGGATCTTCAGGTGCATCCGGTAGAACCGGTCGGGCCCGTCCCACGGGAAGTGTGGGTTGGCAAGGAGCATCCCGGCACCGCTCGTCGTCGCCTCGCCACCCAGCCCGTAGGCGTTGCTGCCGAGCGGGGAACCGGTGCCGCCCGGTCCGAGATCGCCGGCGTCGTCACCGCCCGCGCCCGCCGGACGGATCACCCGCGACAACGCTGCGGCGATGTCCGTTGTGCTCGGCGCCGTGCTTCGAACCGTGTTCGCTCCCGGTGGCATCGCGTCGATGATCCAGTCGAGCGCGCCGAGGGAGCCGGACCGGATCATGTTGGCCCAGGTGGTCCGCCAGAGGTCGAGGGCGCTGATCTGACGGACCCATGGCCTCGCGCGACACTGCGGATCCGTCAGGTTCGCCACTCCGGTCTTGCGGAGGTGGTTGTTGTAGCCCGCGGCGAAGCCACGAACGAGGTCGCGGGCCTGCCGCGACGGTGCGTCCACCCCGTCGGGGGTGCCGGCGAGCATCCGCTCGACGACCCTGTCCTCCTTCGCCTTCTGGAAGAACAGGTCGCTTCGCACGTTCGCCTCGTCGGCACCGAAGTGCCGAGACCGGCTGGCGTCGACGGTGGCCACCCGCTCGGCGATCAGGCAGATATTGTCCTCGGCCTGTACGTTGCCCACGCCGAAGCCCAGGCTGGCGAAGTTGGCGGCGGTAATGTGCGGCACACCGTACGACGCGCGCCGGATCTCCGCCGCGTACCCCTGAGTCTTCCTGGTCGTCGTGTCGTCGGCCGGCGCGACGCCCGGCACGAGACCGACAGTGAGCAGGACGGCGGCAACCGTGGCGGCGCCGACGCGGATGAGCTGTCTCCGGTGTACGTCGCCCCGCCGCACGACGACGTGCCCTGCGCTGTCTTCATCTGTCATGGCTAGGAAGCTAGGCGGGGCGCCACCGATTGGGCATCGCCCCATAGATGTCATCCCGTGGATGTATGACCCTGGCCGAAAGGCGGTACCGGGGCGTGGTCGGGCCGGGATGCGGCGAGTTCCGCGACGTCACGGCGTCCTTGGCGCGCACAACAATGGAGGACACGTTAGGTAGTCGGGTCGCGGCACGGTGTAGCTTCCTTACGGCTGCTCTGACTGCCGAGGAGGTACCGATGGACGAGATCGATGCCGAACGTGTCCGCCGCGCGGCGGTGTGCCGCGACGCATTCGAGCTGTTGTTGACCGGGGAGCCGGAGTCGGCCGCCGTCCAGCTCCAAGGGCTCACGGAGGCTGCCCCGGGCACTCCCTACCGGATCGAGGCGGCATTCCTTCTCGCGTTGGCGAAGGCGGTGCCGTACACGCACCGACAACTCGCGGGCGGTGTGGACGCGCTACGGATCGCCGCCGACGGTGCCCATCCGATCTACACGCCTGCGGCGAAGTTGCTCCTCGCGGGCCACTGGACCCGGATGGAAAACTACGAAATGGCGATGCCGCTGTGGTACGCCCTTCTGGAGCCGTACCGGCTCGGCTACAGCGCGGTCGCCTGGTTCCACATCGCCCTGAACCATGAGCGGGCGGGCGACCACGACAAGGCTCGCGACGCCATGGCCCAGGCGAGGGCGACCAGCGACCCGCAGTACGCCCCGAAGGCGATGAGCTGGATGATCACCTACTACAACAACCGTGGCCGGAAGGATCGGGTCGAGGCGCTGGCCGAGATCGCGTTCGACTTCCCGGACGATCCACTGGGTCTCGACAGGTACATGCAGAAGAACCAGCACGTGGTCATCGGCCGGCAGAGGTTGCTCGACCTGGCCGAACCCGGCGGTGTTCTCGCCGGTGCTCAGATGCTCGCCCAGGCGAACGGGATCAAGGACGACCCGCTGCCCATCGTGCTCTCCAACGACCTACAGTTCCAACCCACTCCGATGCCCGGAGTCGATCTGCCGTGGTTCGAGCCGTACCTCCGGCACCAGCCCGGCACCGAAGCCCTGATGACCACCGCCCACCAGGCGCTGGCCTACGCCGACTACGTCTGCACCCAGGCCGCCATCCAATACCTGGAGCAGAACGACGGGCCGGCGAACGTCTTCGCCAACATCGTGCAGTACCCGACGAAGTTCCCCTGGGGACCGTTGATGCACGAGAGCATCCGCCAACGGATGATCAACGTCCTGAACGCGCCCGACGACTTCATCCCGACGGAGTGGCCGACCATCCGCAACTCCGAGTGAGGGGGCGGGGCTGATTGCGGATCGGATCTCCTCAGCCCAGGAGGCGGTGCGCCCAGTAGAACTGGCCCTCGGGTCCGAACTGGTCGCCGACGGCGTGCACCTGCACCAGGGGGATGCTGGCGTACGCCGCCGGGGTGGCCGGACCGGACCGGGCCGCGCCGATCACGGACGCGATGGCCGCCGCCGGGCTGCCGGACGGCGAGTACGAGCTGGGCGACCGCCGGCAGCACCCTGACCATGGACGCCGCGCGTGGCGGTCGAGTAGGTGCGGTCGCCTAGGCCGAGGTCGCGGTCGGACGGGCGCCGACGTCCCTGGGTCACCAGGGCGGTTCGGCGCCCGTGTACGGCGCACTCGGCAGCGGTTTGTCCAGAAGGAAGGCGAGTAGCGCCTGCAGATAACGCTGAGGCTGGTCCAGCGCGATGTTGTGGCCGGCTCCGTCGATCGGCAGAAGAACGGCGCCGGGCAGCAGATCTCGGTATTCCCGGGTGACGGCCCACGCGATGTAGTCGCACTCGCCGCGCAGGACGAGGACGGGTGCGGTCACGTTGCGCAATCGTGGGCGAGGGTCGGGAATGCGCTGGCTGTCGTAGACAGTGGCGGCGTTGGCCCAGAACCCGAGCCCAGTTGGCCCGTGACTGACCGGGTCTGAGGTGGATGATGCCGGGGTGGCACAGCCGGGCCTCAGGTCGATGCCGGCGACGATCGACTCGTACACGCCGTCCATTGTGCTGTCGGGGAGCAGCGCCCGTGCTTCCCGAGGGCCGACCAGTTGCAACACCGCGTACGCGAGCAACAGCCGTGGCTGGCTAGCGGCGATCGGCTCCTGGTCGCGGCGTCCCGCCTCGGTCAGCCGTTCGTCGTCGGTGAACGCGGGCGCCCAGATGCCCGAGGGCGAGGAAACGACGGCCTTTGCCACCCGGGTCGGGTGGGCGGCAAGGTAGTTCGCGATGAGCTGGCCTCCCCAGGAGGCGCCGATCAGCACCACCCGTTCGGCACCGAGCGTGACGCGGATGGCCTCGAGATCTTCCACGTGTCGGGCGACCGTGTAACCGGAGGCATCGGCCAGCCGCCCGGAGAGGCCGGCGCCAAGCTGGTGGTAGGCGTACACGTCGAAACCGGCCCACGCGAGCGAGGCCGCCGGCTCCGGCTCCGGAGCGTCGGGCGCGCCAGGTCCACCATGGACCAGGATGACGGGCGTGGGTCGGGCCGTCGCCGGAGCTTCGGTCTTCGTGTACGCGATCCGCGAGCCCGTTGGCAGGTCCCAATACTGGACGCCCGGCGGGACGGGATATGCGGTGTACGGCGGAGCGGGCGCATAGAGGAGCGTCCCTACCGCGGCCGCCACGAGCCCGAACGTCAACCCGGTGACGCCGATGGCGAAGCCGGCCCGCCAGCGAACACCTCGGGCGGCCCACCAGGCCAACGCGCCCGTCCCCAGAACCAGGGCGAGCGCGCCGGCGACAGTCGCGAGGATCCGATGTTCGGTCACCGCGACCGTCACCAGCAGGGTCACGATCCCCGCGACCGCGCCGAGCGGCACGGCCATGACCAGGACCAGCCAACGGGCCACCCGCGCCACGGTCACGACTCGGCCCGCCCGACGACCCGCGTACCGGCCAGGTGGTCGAGCACCCGGCGGGCGCTGCCGGCCACCCAGTCCCAGTGATCCGGATCCCTAGACATCTCCCACACCCCGCTGCCCTCGACATTCACCGCTGCGTCCCTCGACCCCGCGGAGCATGAAATCCACCGCTGGCTGGCGACGCGGAGAACACAGCGTGCCCCACCCTCGATGTGGAAGGTCACCCGACGCTACACCCTGCGGGTTCCGGCGACCGAGGTCGCGTAGCCCGCCGACGGTCCTGCCTCGGTACGATCGGGTCCCACACCCCTGGCCGCGAAGGCGTAGACAGACATGGGCAACCCGCGGGTCGCCGGCGCCCGATCGTCCAGGAGGTACGCGAGGCGATCGCCGCGTACCGGTACCTGCGCGTGCACCAGGACCAGATCGAAGTTGCCATCGAGGCCGGCGCCGCGATCCGCTGGGCCAGGGGCGATGCGCGAGCCCGGCGCCGCCATCATCGGCGACACCCAGACCACCGGGCCTCGTCGGCTGCCTGCGTCGACGTCTTCGCCCTGGGATCGACACCACCTCGGCCTGGTCGACCAGCAACACCGCGACGAGCACGATCAGCGGTACGTCGATGGCGTCGCCGCACGTGGCCGGGGCGGCAGTCCTCTACCTGGCCGGCCATCCGACCGCGGCCCAGGTGCAGGCGGCCATCGTGAAGAACGCGACGGCCGCGGCGGTCCGTAGGCCGGGTCTGGGTATGCCGAACCGCCTGCTCCACACCGGCAGCTTCTGACGATCGCGGATCTGGCACCCGACGATCCAGCAAGCGCCCGTGCGCGCCCAGTACGCCCGGTCAGTCGCCGAAGCGGCGTGTTACCCACGACGGGTGATCCTCTGCGATCCTCCCTGTCGTGTGGAAAACCTCTTCCCGGTGGAACGCCGCCGAACGGCACGTACAGGCGGCGTTCCACCGAGGCACCGAAGTCGACCTGAGTGGTACGTCGCATCCGGTCCGCGCGTCGGTGCTGGCGGAACTGCTCGCCGGCCCGGTCGACCGGGGTACGGCTCCGCGCGCCGCACTGCGGCTACGGTCCGCGGAGATCGTCGGCCGGCTCGACCTGCGGCACGTCGAGGTCACCGCTCCGGTGGAGATCAGCGCGTCGACCTTCACCGACGTACCGGATCTGACCGAGGCCCGGGTGGTCAACCTGCTGCTCACCGACTGCACCCTGCCGGGGCTGCGGGCGCGGTTGCTGGAACTCCGTGGCGATCTGGCCCTCGTCAGATGCGAGGTCGCCGGGTCGGTCGACCTGTGCGACGCCCGGGTCGGCGGCACGGTCACTCTGGACGGTTCTCACATCGTCAACCCGATCGAGGCGACGGGCAAACCCGCCGCCGCGCCGCCGGAACCGGGTACGGCGTTGGAACCGGGTACGGCGTTGGCGGCGGCCCGGATGACGGTGACGGGAAACCTGCACGCCCGGAAGGGATTCACCGCCGAGGGTCAGGTCTGGCTCGGCGGCACGACGATCGGCGGCAGTGTGGACCTCGACGGCGCCCGAATGCGCCACACGGGCGGGGCGGCGTTGAGTGCCGACCGGCTGGTGGTGGCCGGCAATCTGACCGCGCGGTACGGGTTCGTTGCCGACGGCGGAGTGCTCCTCATCCACGCGCAGATCGGTAGCCAACTCAACTTCAACAACTCCGATCTCCGTGGGACGAAGTCCTTTGCCCTGCATCTCGGCGGGGCGCGGGTCGGCAGCCTGTGGATGACGTTCGCCACCCGGCCGACCGGCGGCGTCCGCCTCTCCGGTTTGCACGCGGATTCGATCTTCGACAATCCGCAGACCTGGCCATCGGAACTCGAACTGATCGGCTGCACGTACCGGCTGCTGCTCGCCCGGGGACCGGCCGATCCGCACCAGCCGTCCCCGCCGGCACCGGTCACCGTCCGGCAGCGCCTGGACTGGTTGCGCCGCAGCCCCGAGGGCTACACCCCGCAGCCGTACGAGCAGCTCGCCGAGCAGTACCGGCGCGGCGGGCAGGACGTGGAGGCCCGCCGGGTGCTGCTGGAGCGACAGCGTCGGCGGCGGGCGACGCTCCGTCTGCCGGGACGACTGCTGGGATACCTGGTGGACGGTCTGGTCGGGTACGGCTACCGCGCCTGGCTGGCCGGGATCTGGTTGGTGGCGTTCTGGGCACTGGGGACGGTCAGCTTCCTCCTGGAACCCTCCGTACCCCGGAACCCGGCCGAGGCGCCGGCCCGGAACGCGACGCTCCAGGCCCTCGATCTGCTGCTCCCGATCGTCAACCTGGGCCACGACAACGCCTGGAAACCCTCGGGGTGGACGGAGTACGTGGCCGCGCTGCTGGTGGTCGTCGGCTGGGTGCTGACCACGGCGGTCGTCGCCGGACTGACCCGTACCCTCAACCGGTGAACCGGTGAACCGGTTCACCGGCGACGGCACCGTCGGATCGGTCAGACGACTAACAACTTCCGGCAGAACGATGTGGAAGCCCCAGGCAAGGTTCACGGGTTCAACGACGGTGTCAACCGGCCGGTGAGCAGGATCCAGGCGCAGATGGCTGCGAGCGGGACCAGGCTCAGCAGGTCGGCGGATGCCGGGTCGAGGCCGCCGGCGTCGATCAGCAGGGCGGCGGAGAGCGTCCCGATGACTATGTTGTTGCCGGCGTGGGCGAGGCAGGCGACCCAGACGCTGCCGGAGCGCAGGAACAGCCAGGCCAGGATCACGGCCTGGGCGACGATCAGGAGAGTCCAGGTGACGATCCCGCGCAGCGGGCTCGCGTAGCCGGCGTAGTCGGTGAGGACCAACGGGTAGTGCCATGCGGCCCAGACGAGACCGGTGATGAGCGCGGCGTGGGCGGGGCTGCGACCCACCCGCTGTTGGAGGTAGCTCCGCCAGCCGAACTCCTCACCCCAGAACAGCGGAGTCAGGACGACGGGGGCCACGAGCACCAGCAGCGTGGCGGGGCCGGGGAGGTCGGCCAGGTCGGGCTCGTACAGCCCGAGGGCGGTGGCCAAGCCGACGGTCACGGCCAGCACCAGCACGGGGCCGATCCAGGCGATCAGGTAGTAGCGTTTCGCGGCCCGCAGGCGTGGCGCCAGGCCGGCGTCGGCGAATCCTTCTCTGGTGACCCAGCGGCGTACGACGATGGCCGCGATCGCCGGCCCGAGCGCCATCGGAAGCGCCACGGTCAGCTGGGTCACGGGGTCGGCCATCGACCAGCCGAGCACCGCGTGTGCGACGAAGACGGCCGCCCATGCCAGTCCGAAGGCGATGAGGAGATAGCTGAGCACACCCTTGGATCCCATGGCCCGGAAGGCAACCACCGGTCCACGTCGGACGTCGTCACACCGGGGCGCCAAATGCACGGTCATACCGGAGAGCTACGGTCACCCGATCGGGTACACCGGCGCCGGTCACGACCGGTGAGGCGTAGGCCGTGGCGGCCTTCGGTTGGCATCACACCGACCAGTCGATCGGTCACACAACCTGGGGCGGTGTCCGCCCCGGTTGAGCTGCGCGCGTTTCTTGTGCACTGCATGGACAACGACGACGAGATCAGGTTCACCTTCGTGGATGATCGGACGTTCCTCGGCTGGGTTCTGGACGTCACGGACGGGCGGGTGCTGGTGGGCTGGCGGTTCAGCCCGATCTCCGCCCAGTGGGTCGAGGACCGGACTCCGGAGCAGGACGAGGAGTGGGTGCCGTTCGAGGCCGTCCGGCCGGACACGCTCGCCCGCTACGACACCTCCGCCCAGCGGTGGGTGGAGCACACCGGCTGAGTTCTTGTCGGCGCGGTCACCCGGAAGCCGAACCGACGGGACGACACGTCGCCCACGAAGATCGTTTTACCCGGCTGAAATCGATCCGTATCGTAATCTCAACACCCGAGCCGTGTGCTTCCGAAATCCCCCTCCACGTCCGGGTGTCCGTGCGTCCGGACGTGGCCTTCTGGAAGGGCGTACAGGTGCATCAATCCGTTGTGCCACCCCGGCCGCGTTCCGCGTTCCGGATCGTCGTACTCGCCACCGTCCTGGTCAGCGTCGCCGCGCTCGCCTTCACCACCCTCGGCGCCCCCTCCGAGGCGACCGGGCGGCACCGGCCGTTCCCGCTCGACCTGGAGCGCGCCAGCATCCCCCAGATCCGAGAGGCGCTGGTCGCCCGCCGGATCACCTCGGAGGAACTCGTCGAGGCGTACCTGGAGCGGATCCGGACGCTGAACACCAACGGGCCGGGGCTGAACGCCGTCCGGGTGGTCACCCGGGACGCCGTCGCGCAGGCCAAGCAGGCCGACCAGGACCGCCGCAAGGGCCGCGCCCGGGGGCCGATGCACGGCATCCCGGTGCTGATCAAGGACAACATCGACCTCAAGGGCCTGCCCACCACCGCTGGGGCGCTGGCATTGGAGAACTCGTACCCGGCGAAGGACGCCTTCCTGGTCACCCGGCTGAAGGCGGCCGGCGCGATCATCCTCGGCAAGACCAACCTGACCGAGTTCGCCAACTTCACCACCAACGGAATGCCGTCGGGCTACAGCGGACTCGGCGGTCAGGTGCTCAACCCGTACGACGTCAGCCAGACCCCCAGCGGGTCCAGCTCCGGTTCCGGATCGGCCGCCGCCGCGGCGCTCGCCACGGTCACCATCGGCACCGAGACGTCCGGCTCGATCCTCAGCCCCTCGGCGGCGAATTCCCTGGTCGGGGTGAAGCCGACGGTCGGGCTGGTCAGCCGGACCGGGGTGGTGCCGATCGCGGCCAGCCAGGACACCGCCGGCCCGATGACCCGGACCGTCTACGACGCCGCCGCGCTGCTCACCGCGCTGACCGGGATCGACCCCGAGGATCCGATCACCGACACCAGCTCGGGTGTGGTCGGCACCGACTACACCAGGGCGCTGTCCAGCACCGCGTTGCAGGGCAAGCGGATCGGGGTGGCCAGCACCCCGACCGGCAACCAGGGAGTGCTGTTCACCGAGGCGCTGGACGTGCTCCGGGCCCAGGGCGCCACGGTCGTCCCGGTCACGGTGAACACCGGCGGCCTGCCGCCGAGCATCCTGACGTACGAGTTCAAGCGGGACCTGAACGCGTACCTGGCCCGGCTGCCGCGCAGCGCGCCGATGGACACCCTCGACGACGTGGTGCGCTACAACCTCGTGCACGTCGACGAGGGCACGATCAAGTTCGGCCAGACCCAGCTCGTCGCCTCGAACGACGTCGACCTGACCGATCCGGCCGCCAAGGCGGAGTACGAGACCAACCGGGACACCGGGATCGCCGGGGCTCGGGAGCGGATCGACTCGGTGCTGACCGCCGAGAACCTGGACGCGATCGTCTTCGTCGGCAGCGGGTCCGCCGGGATCGGCGCCCGCGCCCAGTACCCGTCGGTCGCGGTGCCGATCGGGTACGACCCGGCGAACGGCCGCCCGGTCGGGATGTCCTTCCTCGGCACCGCCTACACCGAGGCCCAACTGCTGGCCCTGGCGTACGACTACGAGCAGGCTTCGCTGAAGTGGCGGCCGCCGTCGCAGGTGAACCCGTCACTGTTCCGGTGCGCCGACTTCGGCGACCGCGACACGAGCTGCGCACCGTAGACGCCGCAGCACCGTGACGGCGGTTCCGGGCCCGTTCCAACGGGTCCGGAACCGCCGGTCGACGGGTCCTTGACGAAGCTACTTGAGGTCGTCCAGCACGTCCCTGGCGAGCGTGGCGACGGTCGGCCGCTGCTGGCGCAGGCGGTCGGCGAGCTTGCCGGGATCGGTCTCCGTGCTCTGCTTCAGGTGTACGACCACGGAGACGACGGCGTTGGCCGACCGCACGGTCAGGCTGAGCCGCTCGGACTTCGGCTCCAGGACGACGAACGCCTCGTCGCCCAGGCCCGGCTCGGCCTCCGGCGCCGTGGCGTCGTCCCCGGCGCCGTCCGCCCTTTGCCGCGCCCGCTCCTCGACGCCCTGGATGTGCGCGACCGCGTCCTGGTCGACCGTCTTGTCCCCGGTGGGAGTCTTGAAGACGATCGCGGACGCGTCGACTCGCGGCCGCTGTCCGGCACCCGGGCCCCAGGTGCAGGCCGCGCCCAACACAAGCTGGGTTTCCTGGTAGGTGACGGTGGGCTGGCCCTCGCCGGTCGCGGCCGGAACGTCGGCCACCGGGGTCTGCAGGACCGGGCACTTCGCCTTGAGTCCGGTCCAGCGTCCCGGAGCCGGCGACCCGCTCTCGGTCGATCCGGACGGCGACGCGCCGGTCGCGGGGCCGGCGTCCTGTCCGGCGCAGCCGGCGAGTAGCGACGGCACCAGGAACAGCGCTGTGAGCAGCCCGATCCGACCCGCCCGGAACGTATCGCCCCTTCTGGTCCCGGTCGTCACCTGATCTCCTTCCACCAGCCGTGGCGCTGGTAGCTACGCGTCCACTACGGACTGGGGCCAGTTCCCGTCGGAGATGCCCGTCCGGTCGCTCACCTCGTTCGCCAGCGCCGTGACCTGCTTGACCACCTCGGCGAGGCGCTTGGCGATATTGATCTGGTACTGCAGGGCCTGGGTGACCGCCGCGGCGATCGTCTCCGCCATCTTGTCGATGGCGAACATCGCCTGGGTGATCGCGCCGGCCGCCGTCGCGGCGACCTCACCGGCGAGTGCGGTCATCGGGCCGACGACCTCCGCCACCCGATCCCCCAACTCTGTCATGTAGGTGGTGTTGGCCGTGGCGACATCGGCCAGCCAGTTGCTGGTGAACTTCACCTTGTCGACCGACGCCGTCACCGCGTCGGTCTGGGTCTTCACCTCCTTCTCGTAGACCTCCTTGGTCGGACCCTGCCAGTACGCGGTGTTTCCCGAGCCACCCATGTCGTTGCCGATCGTCGAGAGCGGCGCGTTCACCTTGGTCGGCCAGGCCAGTCCGGCGTTGAACAGGGACAGCACCGGGACGGACTTGCTCACGACCTCCTGGAGCATGGTGATGATCTTGTTGACGCCGTCCCGGAGCTTCACGAGCAGCCCCTGGATGGCCTCGATGGCGTCCTTGATCGTGTCGGTGGCCCACTCCACGATGCTGGACAGCACGCTGTCGTTGTTGAGATGGTTGTGAGCCTTCTGCAACAGACTGTTGATGGCGTTTATCAGCTTGGTCCACGCCTCTTTGATGTCCGCCAGGACCTTCTCGACCAACGCCATGGCCTTCTTGAAGGTGCCCATGATGGCTGGCGAGAACTCCGTGCTGCCACTCTGCGGTGCCATTGCCTCCCCTAATCGAATGCTCGTAGCTGGATTACGCCGTCCAGAACTTTTCCATCCGCGCCACGGAGTTCTGGTCAGAGTCCTCGTACCAGTCCGCGATCTTGTAGAGCGCGTTGCCGAACTGGTCCAGTTCGGTGACCGCCTGCTTGAGGACCTTGTCCAGCAGACCGTGCATCTGGTCGTAGGCGTGCTTCAGGTCGTACGCGGTCACCGCACCGGTGGCATCCGTGACCAGGAACGCCGTGATCTCCAGGTCCAGGTTGCTGGTTTCCCGGGAAATGGTGGCCATCTTGTCGGACAGGCCGTGCCACTTTTTCGCCTCCACCCGGATGGCCTCGGTGGCGACCTGGATGCTCTTCTCGGAGTAGTAGTTGTAGTCGCCCATCACGCCCTCCCGTAGGACTGGTAAACGT
This sequence comes from Plantactinospora solaniradicis, assembly GCF_042658085.1. Lineage (NCBI taxonomy): Bacteria > Bacillati > Actinomycetota > Actinomycetes > Micromonosporales > Micromonosporaceae > Plantactinospora > Plantactinospora solaniradicis. Next base: position 167,901 of record NZ_JBHSPR010000060.1, read on the forward strand.
TCGCCCCGTTCCGGCCAACCGCCCTTAGTGCGGCGCGGGCATCCGCCGCGAGCCGGTTGCCGTCGTACGGGCCCAGGTTCTGGTGGTCGACCTCGGCGCCCTGCACCGCCAGCCCGACCAGGACGAGTCGGAACAGGCCCTGTGGCCCCGCGACGACCCGCCGCTCCTGGTTGTCCACGGCCTGCCGGATGCGATCCGCCGCATCGAGGACGGTGAAGGCGCGTTCGATCTTGGCGTTCAGCGCGTCGAGGAGGTCGGGGTCGTCGGGGTCCGGCAGTGGGATCCTCGGGCCGGCGACCTGCGTGGCGAAGTCCGGCTCCTCCGGCACATCCGGCTTGTGTCCGTAGCGGGTCAGGATCATCACGGCCATCGCCGCCTTCGACCTCGCCTGCTCCAGCGCGTCGAGGATCGCGGCGCCGACATGAGCCGGCCCCAGTGCGTTCCACCAGCCGGACTCGATCTGGACGTCGAGGACGTTGCCGAGCGGGTCGACGATGCAGTAGACGTTGCCGCTACGATCCATCCCCTCGATCCGCTCGGTGCCCGGGATGGGTCGGCCTGGCCAGCTGTTGGCAGCGAGTTCGTCCAAATTCTGGACGAAGGTCTTGGTGTCGCGAAGCCTGCTGTCCTCGTCGCCGACCGATTGCGACTGGTAGGACACTGTCCCTCCTTCGACCGGGCACCGGTTGCGGTGGAGCTTGGCTGGTGGCCAGCGCCTGACGGCGTTGACTCGGCACGAGACGTTCGTTCGCGGGCAGCCGCCGACGCCCGCAGTGACCGAGGCCACCAGAATAGTCAACATCCGCAACCGGGTCTGTCCCCAATGGTCGGGGGCGAAACGCGCCGCGCCGTACGTCGGCGTCCGGTCGTCATTCCGTGTAGCCGCTGGCCTGGAGTTCGAAGAGTTCCCGGTAGAGCCCACCGGCCGCGATGAGTTGGTCGTGGTTGCCCTCCTCGAGGAGTTTTCCGTCCCGCATCACGTAAATCCGGTCCGCGTGCCGGACGTTGGCCAGCCGGTGCGTGATGAGCACGATCGCCCGGTCGGGTTGCCGCCGTAGTCGTTGGAAGAGCGCGTGTTCGGCTCGGGCGTCGAGCGCGGCGGACGGCTCGTCGCAGATCAGCAGCCGCCCCTCGCGGTAGAGGCCGCGCGCGGCCACCAGGCGCTGCCACTGGCCGCCGGACAGGTCGTGGCCGTCCTTGAAACTCCGGTCGAGCAGGGTGTCGTAGCCGTGCGGCAGTCCGGTGACCATCTCGTGTGCGGAGGCGGCCTTCGCGGCGTCCACGATCGTCGGCCCGGCCCCGTCGGTCCGGTCGTACCGGCCGATGGTGATGTTCTGCCGGGCCGTGAACGGAAAGCGCCACCAGTCCTGGCTCAGCACGGCGACGTTCGAGCCGAGGCTGGCGGCGTCCAGCGTCGCGACGTCGACCCCGTCCCAACGGATCGTGCCGCCGGTAGGTTGGTACAGCCCGGCGAGGAGCTTGGCCAAAGTGGTCTTCCCCGAGCCGTTCTCGCCGACCAGCGCGATGACCTCACCCCGGCGTACGGTCAGGCTGACCCGGTCCACGGCCGGTTTCTCGGTGTCCGGGTAGCTCAGGCTGACCTCCTCGACCCGGATCTCCTCGAAGCCGGACACCGGGTCGCCACCGCTACGGCGGGTGCGCGAGTCGGCCCGGTCGAGAAAGGTCAGGAAGTCGCGGTAGTAGAGCGCGTCCTCGTACAGCGAGTTGGTGGCGTGGATGGTGTTGCCCAGGCTGGTCCGGGCCGCCTGGAGGGCGAGCATCGCCGTCGCGGCCGCCGCCAGCGGCACCACGCCGGCCAGCAGCAACCAACCGAGTACGGCGTAGACGGCGAACGTCGCCAGCCCGGCGATGGAGCCGCCGCCGACCCGGGTCGACGTCTGGGACCGCACCAGCCGCAGTTGTGCGGCGGTCTCCATGGTCATCACCCGGCGGTACTCCCCGAGCAGGAACCCGCGCATCTGGTACGTCCGCACCTCGACCGCGGTGTGCCGGTTCGCCATCAGGGTGGCCAGCATCCACATCCGACGTCGGCGGGTGATCCGGGCCAGCAGCGCGATGTACTCCCGGCGGGCGATCCGGACCGCGGTCACCGCCGACGGGACCGCCGCGACGAGCAGGCACGGCAGCAGCAGCGGTTGGATGACCGTCACGGCGGCGGCGGTGGCGACCACCCCGACCACACCGGTGATCAGGTTGACCGTGTCGTCGACGATCGACGCCGCCTCGGTCATGCCCCGGTCCCGGGCCCGGTCCATCTCCTCGGCGAAGCCGGCGTCGTCGAACGCCGCCAGGTCCACCGAGGTCGTCGCCTCGAACAGCCGCAACTCGACCCGGTAGTTGATCTGTGGGGCCAGCCGGGCCTGCGCCCAGCCGGCGGCGATGGTCAGGCCGCCCTTGGCCATCACCGCCAGCGCGGCCACGGCCAGGCCGGGCGCGGCCGACCGTACCCGGTCGGGGGTCGGGCCGGAGGCGAAGAGTTCGCGCAGCACCGTGCTGGTCGCCAGCAGGCCAAACGTGATCATGATGCCGGCGAGGATGTTGAGCCCGATCGCGGCCAGGGTGTCGGTCCGGCTCACCCGCCAGGCCAGGACCACCGCCTCCCGGATGATCGCCGGCAGTTGCCGCGCCACCGACCAGAAGCTCGTCTCGGCGAACGTGGCGCCGTGGTGGAACCAACCGGGCTCGGCCAACTCCGGCAGTGCCGTCGGGTCGTCCTGCTCGGCGGTTGTCGGCCGGTCGGGCTGCTCGCCGGCGGGGTCGTCGCCCCGGACCGGCTCGTCGGAGTCTTCTGCCGCACCGGCCGCCCGTTGCCGTACGCCTGTTCGTGTCGGCTCCACCGCACCGCACCTCCACCGAGTCCGAATCGGCTTCGACAGTCCCGTCCGGCCCACCACCGTTACGGACGGTTGCGTGCACACTACGGTTCCGCACTGACAACCCCAAACGGTCGTATCCCATCAAGCGAGACGCGGGCCGGCACGGGACCCGGACAAACCGTCATCCCAGCGTTACCTGATCCTGGTTGAGTGCCGGACATGACGATCGGTGGTCCGCGAGTCGCCCGAGGTGGGGGACCGGTCCACCGGTTCTACAGCGTCGCGGTCTTCGTCGTCCTCGCCTCGCTCGACAACGTGGCGATCGGGCTGGTGCCGCCGCTCTACGACTCCATCGCACCGGCTCTCAACGTGGGCCGGGGTGCGATCGGCGCGGTCACCGCGACCAGCTTCCTGATCAGCGCGGTCGCCGCGGTCGGCTGGGCGTACTTCGGGGACCGGACCAACCGCAAACCGCTGCTCATGATCGGCACGCTGCTCTGGGCCGCCGGCACCGCCGGCAGCGCGTTCGCCTCGACGTACCTGGCGTTCTTCGGCGCGCAACTGCTGGCCGCGATCGGGCTGGGTGCGGTGGGCTCGGTCGGCTTCTCGGTGGTCACCGACCTCGTCACGCCCCGCCGTCGTGGGGTGGTGCTGAGTTTCTGGGGCCTCTCCCAGGGAATCGGCACCCTCGCCGGCACCCTGGTCGGCGGAGTTCTCGGCGCGGACGACTGGCGCCGCCCGTTCCTGCTGCTCAGCGTCGTCGGCCTGGTCGCGACCCTGGCGTACCTGCTGACCTACGACATCCGGCGGGGCCAGAGCGAGCCCGAGCTGAAGGGCGCCATCGCGGCCGGCGGGGACTACGACTACCGGATCAGCCGGGACGACCTGCCGGCGATCCTGCGCCGCCGGACGAACCGGTGGCTCGTCCTCCAGGGACTCACCGCGCAGGTGGCGTTCGGATCGCTGGTCTGGCTGCCGGCGCTGTTCCGGGAGCGCGCCGAGGCCCAGGGGTACTCGTCGGCCACCGCCACCGTCGTGGGCAGCATCTTCGCGGTCCTGTTCCAGCTCGGTGGGGTGCTCTCCATCGTCGGCGGACTGGTCGGCGACGCGGCACAACGACGTACGCCCCGGGGCCGGGCCCTGGTCGCGGCGATCGGGATCCTCGCCGCGGTGCCGTTCTACGCGGTGCTGTTCTTCGTGCCGATCCGGATCGACGTGCCGGACGGCGCCGGCGCCGGTGCGGTGGCCACCGCCGTCCTGGGCAGCGTGTTCTCCGAGCCGACGGTCGGGCTCAGCCTGCTGACCGCGTTGCTCGCGCTCGGCCTGACGTCGGCGAACTCGCCGAACTGGTTCGCGCTGATCGCCGACGTCAACCCGCCCGAGCACCGGGGCACGGTCTACAGCCTCGGCAACCTGGTCAACGGTGTGGGCCGGGCGACCGGCAACGGACTGATCGGGGTGGCCGCCCAGGCGCTGCGGTCGGCCTTCCCGCCGCCGCTGAACTTCGCCGTCGGGCTGGCCGCCTTCCAGCTCTTCTTCATCCCCACCGGCATCATGTACTGGCTCGCCTCCCGGACCGCTCCCCGGGACATCCGCGAGGTCCACGAACTGCTCACCGAACGGGCCGAGGAGGTGGTCGAGGAGGTGGTCGAGGAGGTGGTCGAGGAGGTGGCCGCGCCGGACCGCCCGACCACCCCCTGACCGGCTGCCGGATCAGTCCTCGCCGGCCTCGTCGAGTCGCAGCCACACGGTGACATCGGTCGGTACCCGGCCGTCCGGGTCCAGCGGCCCGCTGGCGTGCACCAGTTCGGCACCCTCCGGCAGCTCCACCGGGTCGGCGCCGAAGTTGGTCAGCACCCGCAGCGCGCCGTTGCGGAAGTACAGCACCCCGTCCGGGCTCTCCAACCAGTACACGGTGCCGGTGCCGAGTCCCCGCTCGCGACGCAGTCGCAGGCTGGTCCGGTACACCTCGTACGTCGAGCCGGGCACCCCGCGCTGCCGGTCCAGGGCGTACTCGGCCCAGAGGGTCGGCTGGGGCAGCCAGCTCGCGTCGGCCGGGCCGAAGCCGTACGACGGCGCGTCCGCCTCCCACGGGATCGGCACCCGGCAACCGTCGCGACCCCGCTCGGCGTGACCGCTGCGCTCCCAGGTCGGGTCCTGCCGGGACTCGTCGGGCAGCGTGGTGTGCTCCGGCAGGCCCAGTTCCTCGCCCTGGTAGAGATAGGCGGACCCGGGCAGCGAGAGCATCAGCAGGGTGGCGGCGCGGGCCCGGCGCAGCCCCAGTACGGGGTCCGGCTGCGGATCGTCGACGCCGATGCCACGCGGCCGGGGAGTGCCGATCGGCAGCGCCAGCCGGGTCGCGTGCCGGATGACGTCGTGGTTGGACAGCACCCACGTGGTGGGGGCGCCGACCGCCGCGGAGGCGGCCAACGAGCGGGTGATCACCGCGTACTGGGCCGGGGCGCTCCAGGACGCCTCCAGGTACTCGAAGTTGAACGCCTGGTGCATCTCGTCCGGGCGGACGTACGCGGCCAGCCGCTCGGCCGGCTGCACCCACGCCTCGGCGACCAGGATCCGCTCGCCCGGATAGGAGTCGAGCACCCGCCGCCAGTCCTGGTAGATCTCGTGTACGCCGTCCTGGTCCCACATCGGTGGGCGGGGCCCCTCGGTGCCGGGGCCGGAGACGGGTTCGTCCTGTGGCTTCCAGTCGGCCAGGTCGGCCTGCTTGACCAGGCCGTGCGCGACGTCGACCCGGAAGCCGTCCACGCCCCGGTCGAGCCAGTACCGCAGGATGTCGACGAACTCGGCGCGTACCTCGGGATGGTCCCAGTTGAGGTCCGGCTGGCCGGTGTCGAACAGGTGCAGGTACCACTGCCCCGGACGGCCGTCCGGTTCGGTCACCCGGGTCCACGCCGGCCCGCCGAAGACGCTCTGCCAGTCGTTCGGCGGTTCGGCGCCGTCCGGGCCACGGCCGTCCCGGAAGACGTAGCGGGACCGCTCCCGGCCGCCGGGACCGGCGGCCAGCGCCGCACCGAACCACGGATGGGCCGAGGAGGTGTGGTTGGGCACCAGGTCGACGATGACCCGCAGCCCGCGCGACCGGGCCGCGGCCAGGAGCTGGTCGGCGTCCGCCAGCCGGCCGAAGATCGGGTCCACGTCGCGGTAGTCGGCCACGTCGTAGCCGGCGTCCGCCTGCGGCGACGGATAGAACGGCGACAGCCAGACCGCGTCGACCCCGAGTTCGACCAGATGGTCCAGCCGGGCGATGATCCCGGGCAGGTCGCCGATGCCGTCGCCGTCGGAGTCCGCGAACGAGCGGGGATAGATCTGGTAGATGACCGCGTGCCGCCACCACGGGCCCGGCGCGTCGACCCGGCGGGCGACGCCCGGTTCGGCGCCGGTGGACGTGGTGGCGGGCAAGGGGGACTCGGACATCGTGTCGGGCGTGTTCAGGATGCTCTCCCGTCGGGCTCGGACCGGTTGACCTTCAGTCTTCCCTGGGCGGACCGGTCGAGTCACGCGCGACGAGCCAGGTGGGCAGAATCACCGGGGTCAGCTCGCCGTCGGTCCGGGACCGGCCGGCCAGTGGCCCCAGCAACGTACCGGCGGCGAGCTGGCCCTGCTCGGCGGCGGGCTGGGCCACGGTGCTCAGCCCGAACGCGCCGGCCAGGTCGTGGTTGTCGATGCCGACCACGCTGACCTCCTGCGGCACCCGTACGCCAGCGGTCCGCAGCGCGTTCACCGCGCCCATGGCCATCTCGTCGCAACTGGCGAAGATCGCGGTCGGCGGGTCACCCCGGGAGAGCAGTTCCTCGGTCGCCAGGCGTCCACCCTCGGCGTCCGCCCTGTTCTCGACGCTGAGCCGTGGCTCGGGGAGCATTCCGAGGGCGTTCAGCGCCTCCTGGTAGCCACGTCGCCGCTCCAGATGGGCGGGGTGCGCGTACTCGTCGGCGGGATCGCCCCAGATACAGGCGATCCGGCGGTGGCCGAGGCCCAGCAGGTGTTCGGTGGCGGTCCGGCCGGCGGCCCGGTCGTCGATCCGGATGCTCGGCCAGCCCGGTACCACCGTGCCCGAGCTGACGGTGACGCCCGGCAGCGCCAGGCTGGCGATGGTCGCCAGGTCGTCGGCCCCCATCGGCGTGGCGACCAGCATCACCGCGTCGACCCGCTTGGGCAGGTTGGCCCGGTGCAGCAGGCGGTGCCGGGCGTGCTCCCGGCCGCCGATGTTGTAGAGCAGCAGCTCGTACCCGGCGCGGTGCAGCACCTCCTCGGCGGCCTCGACGACGGCGCCGACGAACCAGGGCGTGATCCGGGGAACGATCACCGCGACCGTGCCGGTCTTGCCGCCGGCCAGCCGGGACGCGCTCGGCGATGCGCTGTAGTCGAGTTGCTCGGCGGCGAGCAGCACCCGGCTCCTGGTCGTCTCGGACACCGTCGGGAGCCCCCGCAGCGCCCGGGAGACGGTGGCGGTGGAGACCCCCGCCAACCGGGCGACGTCCTCGATTCTGGTCACGGTGCCATCCTGTTCCGGGCGTACCCACCGGCCGTGGGTGCCGGGCGCGGGGGCGGGACCTGGTGCCGGGTCAGCCCTTGATGCCACCGGCCAGCAGGCCACGCACGAAGTAACGCTGCAGGGACAGGAACACGATCAGCGGTACGACGATGGAGATGAACGCGCCGGAGGTCAGCCGCTGCCACTCGTTGGCCCGGGTACCGGCCAGCTCGGCGAGCCGTACGGTCAGCGGGGCCGTCTCGTTGCCGCCACCGGCGAAGATCAGTGCCACCAGCAGGTCGTTCCAGACCCAGAGGAACTGGAAGATGCCGAACGCGGCCAGGGCCGGCACGATCAGCGGCAGCACGATGGAGCGGAAGATCTTCGGGTGGGTGGCCCCGTCGACCCGGGCCGCCTCCATCAGGTCCTTCGGCAGCTGGGACACGAAGTTGTGCAGCAGGAAGACGGCACACGGCAGCGCGAAGCAGGTGTGCGCGAACCAGACCTGGACGAACTTCCCCTCGTCCTCCAGGTTCCACGCCGGGGTGAGCGGGATGCCGAACACGCTCGCCCCCTCGGAGAAGAAGCTGAGCAGCGGCACCAGGGCCATCTGTAGCGGCACGATCTGCAACGCGAAGATGCCGATGTAGATCCAGTCCCGGCCCCGGAAGTTGATCCAGGACAGCGCGTACGCGGCGAGCGCGGCGAAGGCCAGCGGGAACAGTACCGACGGGATCGTGATCACCATCGAGTTGATGAAGTAGCCGGCGAGCTGCCCCGACGACGCCGACCGGCCGAACAGCACCTCCTGGTAGTTCTGAAGGGTGAACTGCGGGTCGGTGAACGCCGTCCACCAGCCGGTGGTCTTGATCTCGTCCTCGGGTCGGAACGAGGAGACGAAGAGGCCGAAGGTGGGGATCGTCCAGATCACCGCGATGACGATCGAGATGCCGGTCGCCACCGGGTTGTTGAGGCGTCGGCGTACCCGGGCGGCCCGGGTCTCCGGTCCGGTCGGCTTGACGGGCGGACTGACCAGCGCGGGCGGGGTCGTGGTGGTCATCTCATACCTCCCGCTGCTTGCGCAGGTTGCGGACCTGATAGATCACGATCGGGATCACCAGCACGAAGAGGAACACGGCCAGCGCCGAACCCTGTCCGGTCTGGCCGAACCGGAACGCCTGGTTGTACATCTCGTTCGCGATCACGCCGGTGTCGTAGTTGCCGTTGGTCGTGGTCCGGACGATGTCGAAGACCTTGAGCGTGGCGATCGAGACGGTGACCACGACGACGATCAGGGCCGGCCGGATGCTCGGCATCGTGATCTGCCAGAACATCTGCCAGGGGTTGACCCCGTCGAGCCGGGCCGCCTCGATGATGTCGGCCGGGATGGCCTTGATCGCGGCCGAGAGCACCACCATGGCGAAGCCGGCCTGGATCCAGATCATGATGACGATCAGCAGCAGGGTGTTCAGCGGCGGATTGGAGAGCCACTGCTGGGGCTCGCCGCCGAACATCTTCCAGACGTGGTTGAGCAGGCCGATCTGGTCGTACTCGCCGGACCGGTAGGCGTAGACGAACTTCCAGATGATGCTGGCACCGACGAACGAGATCGCCATCGGCATGAAGATCAGGGCCTTGGCCGCCGACTCGAACCGGGCCCGGTCGACCAGGACCGCGTAGATCAGGCCGATCGCGGTGGCCACCAGCGGGACCAGGATCACCCAGATGAGGGTGTTGGTCAGCACGCTGAAGATCTCGTCCTGGGCGAACATCCAGGTGTAGTTGCTCAGCCCGACCCAGTTCCGGCTGTTTCCGTCCATGAAGGACAGCAGGATGGTCCGGACAGCCGGGACGATCAGTCCGACGGCCAGCAACACGAGGGTGGGCAGCAGGAAGAACAGCCCGAGGCCACCCTCCCGGCGGTTGACCACAGAGCGGCGGCGCGCCGGCGGCGGCGCGGCGGTCTTCACCCCACCGGCCGGGGCCGCCGCGAGCACGGCGGCCTCGCGGCGTCGGGCGAACCACGCGGGTACGACGTCCAGCAGCACCAGCAGGCCGCCGACCACGACCGCGAAGGCGATCAGGCCGTACAGCAGCATCAGTAGCTTCGGTGCCTCGTCGGCGAACTCCATCAGGCCTCCTACGCCGTCAGGGCGGAAGCCGGCGGCCCGGCCCTGGTACGGGCCGGACCGCCGGAAACGTACTACTTCGGCCAGGAGCCTTCGATGAAGTCGAGGGTGCTCTTGGTGTCCTTACCGCTGATCCAGTCGACCATGCCCTTCCACATGGTGCCCGAGCCGACGGCGGCGGGCATCAGGTCGGAGCCGTCGAACCGGAAGACCGCGCTCTTGTCGAGCAGGAGCTCCATCGAGAGCTTGTCGACCTCCTGGGTCACGTTGCTGACGTCCAGCTTGTTGTTCGGCGTGATCCAGTTGCCGAGCTTGGCCCGCGAGTTGGCGTACTCACCGGAGGCGAGGTAGGCACGGACCGCGTTGGTGGCCTCCGTGTCGGTGAACGCCACCGTGAACTCGCCGGCAACCAGCACCGGCTTACCCTTGCTCGGGTCGATCGTCGGCAGGTAGAAGGCGTACATGTCGCCGTCCGGGCTGACCTTGGTGCCCTCCGGCAGGTAGTTGCCGTAGATGTTCGCCTGCCGGTGCAGCGTGCACTGGCCCTGGAGGATCGGTAGGCCACCCTCCTGGAACGGGGTGGTGGTCAGGCTCTTCACGTCGCCGTAGCCGCCGTTGACGTACTTGGGGTTCTTGAGCACCGAGCCGACCTGGTCGAAGGCCTGGGCGACCCGGGGGTCGTTGAACGGGATGCCGTGGGTGGTCCACTGGTCGTAGACCTCCGGCGACTGCGTACGCAGCATCAGGTCCTCGACCCAGTCGGTCGCCGGCCAACCGGTGGCCTCACCCGACTCGAGTCCGACGCACCAGGGCTTCTGGTTGGTGGCGGCGATCTTGTCGCTGAGCGCCATCAGGTCCTGCCAGGTGGTGGGCACCTGGTAGCCCTTCTCGGTGAACGCCTTCGGCGAGTACCAGACGAAGGACTTCACGTTGGCGCCGAGCGGGGTGCCGTAGAGCTGACCGCCGACCGTGGCGTACTTGAGCCAGTCCGCCGGGTAGTTGCCGTCGGCGATGGTCTTCAGCTCAGGAGTCATCGGCTTGAGCTTGTTCGCCTGGGCGAACCGGGTCAGCAGGCCGGGCTGGGGGATGAAGGCCAGGTCGGGCGGGTTGCCGCCGTCCACCTGGACCTGGAGTTGCGCCTCGAACTCGCCGCTGCCGTCGTAGTCGATCTCGATGCCGGTGCAGTCCTCGAACTGCTTCCAGGACTCCCGGAGCAGGTCCGCCTCCTTGTCCCGGATCGACGCGTAGATGGAGACCGACTCACCGTCGTGGCCCTGGTAGTTCGTGTACGGGGCACACTCCGCAGAATCCGGGTCGAGCCCGCTGTCGCTATCGCCGGAACAGGCGGTGGCGCCGAGTGCCAGGGTCAACACGCTGGCGATAACGAGGGCCTGGCGTGGTCTGGACTTGACCGCCATGCCGTCCTCCTTTCGAGCCGGCGTGCCGGTCGCCTGAGGGGGCTCCCGTGCCGGACTGTGGGCGTCACCACATGTAAGCGCTTGCAACGATCGTCGTCCAGACCCGCAGAGCCACGAGGCCGTAACGATTCGGAAACCTGGCAGTGGCGGGCCGTTGGGCGGGGCACGCCAGCATCCAGGTGTGGAGGTCGCCGGGACCAGGACGGGTGGCCCGCCGGGATCTGACGACGGGGGCGGTGGGCTACCCGGCCGGACGGCCTGCCGGGACGTCCTGCGGGTCGTCGAGGATGGCCGCGAAGCGCTGCTCGGCGAGGTCCAGTTGGCCGAGGATGTGCGTCCGCACCTCGGCCGACAGCGGCGTGTCCGGCCGGCTGACCAGGTCGCGGAAGAGCGGCACCAGGGGCCGGTACTTCCGTGCCGAGCGGTGCACCTTGTCGCCGGTGGTGTGGATGACCCCGACACCGTTGTCGGTGAAGTCGGAGACCTTGATCACCCGAGCCCACGGCTCCCGGTCGAGGCTCTCCGCGAGATGCGCCCGGTACTGCTCGTTCCGGTCGCGGTCGGGGTCGTACTCCGGATTGGTGACCGCCGCGACGAGCCCGGCGACCCGAGGGTTGAACCGCTGCGCGACGGCGGCCAGCGCCGCCGGGGTGGCGACCGGGCCGGGCGTGTCGGCGGGCAGTTCGGCCAGTTCCGCCGGGTGGTCCTCCACCGCGTCGTGCAGCAGTGCCGCGACGATCACGTCCACGTCGGTGACGTGGTAGTAGCAGATGATCCGGATCGCGACCCGGAGCAGGTGGTTGACGTAGGGCTCGCGTACCCGGCGGTCGTCGCGGTGCAGCGTGCCGGCCAGGTCCAGCGCCGCCGTCAGGCGGGCCCGGTCCGCCGGATCGAAGCGCGCCGTCTCCAGCCCGAACCGGTCTCGGAGGCCGGCTTCGCCGTACACCTCGGTCACGGCGTGCAACGGCATGGTCATCAGGTACGTCGGCGAGGCCATGACGTCCAGGTATACCGGATCGCCCCAACCGCCGGGCTCCGCGCCGCCCGGACGCGCCCTTCCCATGTTTGAAGTTTTCTGCCACGATTGATCGAAACATGGAAAACTTTCGCCATGGAGGTCCCTGAATGCGCTCACGCCTGTTCGCCCTCGTCGGAAGCGGCCTGCTGCTGGCCGCCACGGTGCTGGTGCCGGCCTCGCCGGCCGCCGCCGCCCCGACCTTCAAGGTTCCGTTCCCCTGCGGCCAGTCCTGGTCCGGCCAGACCCGGACCAACCACAGCCCGGCGAACGCCATCGACTTCAACCGGACCGACGACCAGGGCGACCCGGTGGTGGCCAGCGCGCCCGGCACCGTCGACGTGGTCGCCGACCTCGGCGGCACCAGCTACGGCAAGTACGTCCGGATCGACCACGGCGGCGGCTTCACGACCTACTACGCCCACCTGAACAGCTTCAACACCGCGGTCGGCCGGACCGTCGGCTACGGCACCGTCATCGGCTACGTCGGCACCACCGGCGGCTCCACCGGCCCACACCTGCACTACGAGCAGCGGTCGGGCGGCAGCGCGGTGCAGATCCGGTTCAACGGCACCCTGGCGCTCTACTGGGGCACCCGCACCTACACCAGCGACAACGCCTGCTCCGGCGGCAGCACCGGCTCGGGCACGGTGAACACCGCGGGGACCGCGCTGACCGTCCGGTCCGGCCCCGGCACCAGCTACGCCTCGGTCGGCACGGTGGCCGACGGGGCCGGCGTCACGATCTACTGCCAGACCACCGGTACGACCGTGACCGGCACCTACGGCACCAGCAACATCTGGGACCGGATCGGCACCGGGCGGTTCATCTCCGACGCGTACGTCCTGACCGGCTACGACGGATTCATCCCCGGCGTACCGCGCTGCTGACCGGGCACGGCCGGTAGGCCCACCGGACAGACGAAACCGGGGTCGTCGGACCCGGGTCTTCTAGGGGGAGGACGAAGACCCGGGTCTGACGACCCCGGCGGGCTGTTGGGAGAGGTTGAGTTTTCTCTGAGCGCTGGTGCGGATTGCCCGCTAGAAGATGCTGACGCCGAACGGGCCGACGATCAGTCCTACGACGATGAGCACGACGCCCCAGAGGATCTGCCGCCGGAACAGTGCGAGCACGCCGGCGACCACGAGTACTACTGCGAGAATCCAGAGCAAAAAGTCCATGTCTCAGGAACTACCCGAGCCGCTGACGGCGGAAACCTTCCCGGCGGTGGCCCCCGCGTAGGGCGCATGCAGGTGAAACACGCTGTATGCCTGCTTGATCACCGGGTGGGCGACGTTGCGTACCCGGACCCCGCCCGGAGTGGTGCCCCGCTCGCTGCCCGCGTGCGCGTGCCCGTGCAGGGCCAGCTCGGTAGGCGCCGAGTCGATGGCCTGACCGAGCAGGTACGACCCGAGGAACGGATAGATCTCCGGCGGCTCGCCGGCCAGGGTGTCCGGCACCGGCGCGTAGTGGGTCAGCGCGACCCGCACGTCACAGTCCATCTCCCGTAGCGCCACGCCGAGCTGTTCGGAGATGGCGCTGGTGGTCCGGACGAAATCCTTCATCTCCGGCTCGCCGAACTCGCTGGCGCAGCGTCCGGCGAAGCCCCCGCCGAATCCCTTCGCACCGGCGATTCCCAGCCGTACGCCGGTGCAGTCCAGCACCACGTTCGTACCCTCCAGCACCAGGATCCCGGCGTCCTCCAGGACCCGGATCACCGCCGGCACCTCGTCGCAGTGATAGTCGTGGTTGCCCAGCACCGCCACCACCGGCACACCCAGGCCACCGAACTCGGTCGCCACGCACCGGGCCTCGGACTCGGTACCGTGCCGGGTCAGGTCACCGGCCAGCAGCAGCACGTCGGCGCTGTCCGGCAGCTGTTCCAGGGCCGGCCGGAATCGCCCGACCACATCCTGGTCCAGGTGGACGTCGCCGACCGCCGCGATCCGGATCACCATGTCGCCTCCCTCACCGCAACTCCTCCACCTCGGTCGGTGCCTGGGTACGGATCAGTCCGATGTCGACCGTCACCGGCACCTGCGGGAAGCGCTCCAGGACCAACCGGAGGATCTCCTCGCGTCGTTGTGCGCTCTCCACCTCGCCGCAGAGCACCACCGAATGGTCCCGGCGGGTCACCGTGATGCCCTGCTCGGCGATCTCGGTGTTCTCGGTGAGCAGGCGCTGGATCGCCGCCTCCAGATAGTCGTCCGGCGGCTCGGCGCCCGCCTCGGCATCACGCCTGGCCATCTTGCCTCCTCGCCGCACTCGCCGTCGTCATGGTCGTTACCTCCTTCTCCGCGCCGGCCGGGCCGTAGGGCACGACGTCGAGCCGGTCGAGCAGCACCAGGAAGGCCTCGGCATAGGGGGAGTGCGCCGTCTCCTTGCGTACCCGGTCCCAGTCGATCTGCTCGCGCAGCGACCGGGCGAGTGGCAGCCCCCGGGCGAAGTCGCAGTAGTGCTGCGAGAAGCTCAGCAGCTTGTGCACCATCAGGTGGGTGGCGGAGAGCACCGGCATGTGGATGGCGTCGACCGGCCGGACAACCGTGTCCCGGAAGGTCTCGTCGGTCACCGGCGTCTCGATCGGCCGGTGGATCAGGTCCACCAACCGGTCGTGGTCCCAGACCTTGACGAGCCAGTCCTCCGGCGGGCGCTCGGCGGTGAAGCCGGCCTCGACCAACGCCTCCAGGGCGCGCTCGGTGTCCTGCTCCCGGATGAGGAAGTCCACGTCGTGGTCGCTGGAGTGGCCGCCGTGGGCGTAGACGGCGAAGCTGCCGCCCAGCGCGAACGGAATCTCGGACTGCTTGAGGACGGCGGCGACCCGTTTGAGGGTGGCAAGGAGGGTCTCGTCGCCTCGGTGATCCATCGGGTCTCCCGTGTCGGTGGTTATCGGGCATCTGGTCGGTGGGGTGGAGATTTACCGGTACCCGGCACTTCGTTCGTTCACACCTGGCCGGGGCCCGGAGGTGGGGGCACGGGGCGGAACCGGACATCCTGGCCGTTCCCGCTCGACGGTCTGACCTGGGCGAAAGGCTCGGCATCGCGGCGGAAAGGGGCGTGCGGACGGCTTTGTCGGGCCGGAGGGCTGCGCCCGCCAGGTACCGTTGCTGAGCGTGGCCCCAACTCTGCAGGAGCGGCATGGCGGGGGACGGCTGCGGTCCGTGGCCCTGGTCGGGATCGACGGTTCGGGCAAGACCACTCAGGCGCACCGGTTGGCGGACGCGCTGACCTCGGCCGGCGTGCCGGCCACGTACTGGCAGAATGCCGGCGGGCGACGCTGGTTCAGCCGGTTGGCGCGCAAGCTGGGCCGACGGGACGCGCAGCGGCTGTTGGGACGCGACGGGATGCTCTTCGCCGAGTCGGCGCTGCGCTGGCTGGCCATCGCGCGGGCCCTGCTCCGCTCCCGGCTGCGTTCGCGGGTCGCCGTGATGGACCGGTACGCCGTCTGCCAGTACGCCAGCATCCGGGCGCACGGCGGCGGGCGGCGCTGGGAAGGGCTGGCCCGGGTGCTCTACCGGCTCTTTCCTCCGCCAGATGTCACGTTTCTGCTCGCGGTGGAGCCGGGTGAGGCGTACCGGCGGATCGAGGCCCGGGGCACCGACCACGAGAACATCGACTTCCTGGCCGCCGGGGTGGCGGCGTACCGCTCGTTGCCGGAGTTCGCCGGGTTCGTGGTCGTCGACGCCAACCGCAGCCCGGACGAGGTCACCCGGGCGATCCAGGCCGGATTGCGGGACTGGATCCCGTCCGGGGGCACCCCGCCGGTTCCGGCGCCGGCCCGGTGTCCCACCTCCGGCCGGCCGGACGAGGCCCAGAGCGACCCCGCCGGCCCGCCCCAGCAGGACCAGGCGGGCCCGTCGGACCCGGTCGGCACCCCGGACCCGGTCGGCACTCCGGACCCGGTCGGCACCCCGGACCCGGTCACCGGCTCGTCCGAGCGGGCCGAGGCCCGGACACGAGACGCGGTGACGGTCAGGCCCGCCCGTACACCGGTATGGTCGCGCCGCTCGTCGGCGCCGACTCGTCGCTGGCCAGAAAGCGGACCACCGCGGCAATCTCCGCCGGTGCCACCCAACGCGAGTGATCCGCGTTGGGCTGTGCCGCCCGGTTGGCCGGCGTGTCGATGACGCTCGGAACGACCGTGTTGCACCGGACCCCCGACTGCCGGTACTCGACGGCGACCGCCGAGGCGAAGGCGAGGACCGCCGCCTTTGCCGTGACGTAGCCGGCGGCACCCGGGAACGGCGCGAGTGCCGCCCGGGACGAGACGCAGACCACCGCACCGCCGTCCGCCTCGACCAGGTACGGCAACGCGTTCCGGGTGACCAGGTACGTCGGGCGCAGATTGACGGCGAGCATGTTCTCGAAGTCGGCGACCGGGGTCTCGTGTACCCGGCCGCCGGCCGCGTACCCGCCGGCCAGGTTGACCACGGCCCGCAGCGGGGCGTCGGCGTCCTGCCCGGCGACGTCGACCACCCTGGCCACCTGCTCCGGATCGGTGATATCCGCCGCCACCCGGAGCACCGCGTCGCCGGCCGGCGTCCCGCCGGACGTCGAGCCGAGGTCGGCACCGCCGGGCCGGACGGGTAGGACCACCCGCCAGCCGGCGGCGACGAACGCGGCGGTCACCGCGCCGCCCAGGCCGCCGAGGCCGCCGGTGATGAGCACACTGCGATCCGCCATGGCTCACACGCTATCGGCACCGGCGGCTCCGCCGGGCGGCAACGCCACCCGCCGTGCCGGAGGCAGCCGCGACGGGTGCCTCCGCCGGGGCCAACGTGGACGGTCAGCGCTTCGCGGGGTGGCCGGGCCTGACGTCGCGGGGCGCCGGGTGACCGGCTCGGGACAGTGGGTGACGGTGGTAGAGTCGGCTTGGGCAGACCTATCGATGGATGACGATTCACCCGCTCGCCGTCCGGTCCGGCGTCTCGGCGTCCCCGCCGAGACGAACGTGTCGCGGGAATGACACGCTTGGCTGGGCTGACCGGCCGCAATATCCCACCGGTTGGGCGTACTTTCGCAGGTGTAGCGCGTCACGGTTGACGCTCCCGCCTCCGTGAAAGTAAGTTTCATCCGTGGTGAAGACTGCGAAGGTTTCTGCGAGTCACGAGACGGCTGGGCTGATTGTCCATATCAGCGGCCTGCTGCCGTCGTTGTCGCCCGCCGAACAACGGGTGGCGAGACTCGTCGTGGCGGATCCCGCCGATGCCGCTCGCCGTACGATCACCGATCTGGCGACGGCGGCCGAGACGTCCGAGGCCACCGTCATCCGGTTCTGCCGTTCGGTCGGCATGGACGGCTACCCCCAACTGCGTATCCGGCTCGCGGCCGAGGCCGCCCGCCGGGTCGAGCCACCGGACGCCCGGGTCGTCGGCGGTGACATCCCGCCCGGCGCCGACCTGGCACAGATCATCGCGACCATCGCGTTCAGCGACGCGCGCGCGGTCGAGGAGACGGCCGAGCAGCTCGACCCCGCCGTCTGCGAGCAGGTGGTCGAGGCGATCAACGGAGCCAGCCGGATCGACATCTACGGTGCCGCGGCGAGTGGCTTCGTCGCCTCCGACTTCCAGCAGAAACTCCACCGGATCGGCCGGACCGCGTTCTACTTCCCGGACGTGCACGTCGCGCTGACCTCGGCCGCCCTGCTCGGCAAGGGCGACGTCGCGGTGGGCATCTCGCACACCGGCACGACGCTGGACGCCGTGGAGGTGCTGGAGCAGGCGCGGGCGCGCGGGGCGACCACGGTCGCGCTGACCAACTTCCCACGTTCCCCGATCACCGAGGTCGCGGACTTCGTGCTCACCACGGCGGCCCGGGAGACGACGTACCGGTCCGGGGCGATGGCCAGCCGCCTCGCCCAGTTGACGGTGGTCGACTGCCTCTTCGTCGGGGTCGCGGCCCGCAACCGGGCCAGGGCGAAGAAGGCACTCGAAGTCACCGCCGAGGCGGTGCAGCCGCACCGGGTCAAGGGGCGGCGGTCATGACCGGACGGAGCGGAGCAGGGGAATGAGCGGGCGGACCGGCCGGCTCGGCGCGGCGATGCCGCAAGCGGTGGCCGAGCGGAGCCACGGGTGCATGAGCAGGCGGAGTGGGGCGGGGGCATGAACGAGTGGCTCGGCGGTTGTCGACGCGGTGGGGGGCGGACATGACGGCCGGACGGGTCGAGCCCGGTGCGCCACCCGCCACCCCGCGTCCGGATGTCGACGCGGGGTCGCCTTACCCGGGTGCCGAGCCGGCCTACCGGCCGGACGACGCAGGCCAGCAGCCGGTGCCGGCGACCGGCTATCCGGGCGGCCGTGACCAGGGCACGCGTGCCGTGGTACGGGTCAGTTCGCCGACCGAGCGGCGTAACCCGCGCAGTTCGGACCTGGACCTAATGTCCACCCGGGACGTCCTGAAGGCGATCAACGACGATGACCGACGGGTTCCCGCCGCCGTCGCCACGGTGCTCGACGAGATCGCCGTCGCGGTCGAGTTGGCGGTGACGGCGTTGCGCGCCGGAGGTCGGGTGCACTACTTCGGCGCGGGCACCTCGGGACGACTGGGCGTGCTCGACGCCGCCGAACTGGCCCCCACCTTCAACGCGCCGGACCGCTGGTTCTGCGCCCACATCGCCGGTGGGCCGGAGGCGATGTGGCGGGCCGTCGAGGACGCCGAGGACGACGAGGCCGGCGGTGCCGCGGAGGCACGCGAGTGCGTACGGGCCGGGGACCTGGTGGTCGGACTGGCCGCCAGCGGGCGGACGCCGTACGTGCTGGGCGCGCTCCGAGCCGCAACCGACGTGGGCGCGGATACCGTGCTGTTCTGCGCCGATCCGGACGCCGCGGCGGGCCGGTCGGTCACCGTCTTCATCGGGGTGGACACCGGACCCGAGGTGGTTACCGGCTCCACGCGGATGAAGGCCGCGACGGCCCAGAAACTGGTGCTCAACGGGTTTTCCACGGCCGTGATGGTGCGGCTCGGGCGGGTCTACTCAAACCTGATGATCGACATGGTGGCCACCAATGCGAAGTTGCGGGGCCGAATGATCTCGATTCTGATGGAAGCGACCGGTTGCGCCGAGGACGTCGCCCAGCGGGCGTTGACCGAGGCCGACGGCGACCTGAAGGCAGCCCTGGTGTCGTTGCTGTCCGGTGCGGCCGTCGCGGACGCCAGGGCGGCGCTGGACCGCTCGGCCAACCAGGTCCGGGGCGCGATCGCGCTGCTCGCCAGCTGAGAGCCGGCTCAGGTTCGGCCACTGCCGCCAACACCCGTCCGGAGCGTCCCGACGGAGATCGTTTCGCCCTTTCCGGGTGCGGGGACTTTATGTCGGCTGCGGATTGTTACCCAGGCGGACGGGGTATCCCGCAAGTGGCGACGGGATGAACCGACTCGGCGTGTCGTGCGTGTATCGCAGCGTGACGAGAATCGCAGCAACCCAGTGACCTGGATCGCTGTGTGTCGTTCTGTCGTGATGGTGCGATAGCCGGTGGACAGCCGACGCAGGCCCAGTAGCTGCGGCGCCGCCGGCTCGCAGACGCCCCGATACGGACGACTGACAGCAAACGTCGATCGTGCTTTCAGCAACTACTCAGGCATTCGTGACACTTTCGACCCACGAGATGGAATCCCCAACGCGTCTCAACTGTTGTGTAGGTGTCAGCACCGCGGCGCACAGCGGAAGTTACGGGGAGGGCTGATGAACGTGGGGATGGCAAGAGCAGGAACCCGGGCCACCGGGAGGAACGACGAGGGGACCGTGGGGAACGTGGAGAAGAAGATCGTGATGCGAACCGACGAGGTCGCCGAGGAGCGCGACCTGGTCGGCGTATACCTGCACGAGATCTCCCGCACGCCGCTGCTCGACGCCGCCGCGGAGGTCGACCTCTCCAAAGCCATCGAGGCAGGCCTCTACGCCGAACATCTCATCGACGAGGACAAGCTGCCGGTGGGCGTCAGCCACGCGGAGCTTGAGCGGCTGGTGGTCGAGGGCGAGCGGGCCAAGGACCTGTTCATCCGGGCGAACCTCCGGCTGGTGGTATCGATCGCCCGCCGGTACGTCCGGTCCGGCATGCCGATGCTCGACCTGATCCAGGAGGGCAACACCGGCCTGGTCCGGGCGGTCGAGAAGTTCGACTACGAGCGCGGCTACAAGTTCTCGACGTACGCCACCTGGTGGATCCGGCAGGCGATCAGCCGGGCGATCGCCCAGCAGGAGCGGACCGTACGGCTGCCGGTGCACCTGGTCGAAGACGTCAACCGGATGCGCAACGTGGCCCGCCAGCTCACCCGGGAACTGGGTTCCGACCCGGAGCCGGAGCAGATCGCGGCGGCGTTGGGCGTACCGGTGGAGCGGGTCCACGAACTGGTCCGCTGGTCGCAGGACACGGTGTCGCTGGACACCCCGGTCGGGGACGACGGGGACACCAAGCTCGGCGACCTGGTTGCCGACAGCGACGCGCCGTCGCCCGAGGAGATCGTGCTGACCGGCCTGGAGCGGCAGCGCATCGAGGGGCTGCTCAACCACCTCGACGACCGGTCGGCCGGGATCATGCGGGCCCGGTACGGCCTGGAGGACGGTCGGGAGCACTCGCTGACCGAGGTGGCGTCCCGGTTCTCGCTCTCCCGGGAGCGGATCCGACAGTTGGAGATCCAGGCCCTGGGCCGGCTGCGTGAGCTCGCCCGAGCCGAAGGACTGGCGGCAGCCTGACAGCCGCGCCTCGTGGCCTCCTGCCCCCCTTGGAAGGGGCGTAGGGGGCCACGAGCTTTCTGATCGACCCGGTAGTGGCCGGCGCCCCCCGAACGGGGACGCCGGCCACTACCGTCTTCCGCTGGCTCCTCCTGCGGTGACGCTGGCTATGGTGGGCCGGTCGCCGGGACCGTCGACCCGGTGGCACGGGTTCACCCGTGCGCGAGCGGCCCTGGGGAGGGTTCTGTGCCGATCAGTCCGACCGCCCGGCGTCGCCGGCTCGGCATCGAGCTGCGCCGGCTGCGGGAGCGGGAGCAGCTCACCCTCCTCCAGGTGGCGCAGCGGATGAAGTGCTCCGATGCCAAGATCTCCCGGATCGAGGCTGGCAAGCACTCGACCCAACCCCGGGACGTGCTCGGGTTGCTCGACATCTACGGCGTGGCCGACGAGCGCACCCGCGAGGTGCTGGCGACGCTGGCCAAGCAGTCGACCCAGCGCGGCTGGTGGGTCACCTACGGTGGTGCGATTCCGGACTGGTTCGAGGTCTACGTCGGACTGGAGTCCGAGGCGACCGAGATCCGTACCGCCGAGACCCATCTGGTGCCGGGCCTGTTGCAGACGGAGGCGTACGCCGCCGCGTTGATCCGGGCCACCCAGCCGCTCGCCCCGGCCGAGGAACTGACCCGGCAGGTCGAACTCCGGCTGGCCCGGCAACGCCGGCTCACCGAACACGGCCCGGTACGCCTGCGGGTGGTCCTCGGCGAGGCCGTGCTGCGTTGCCGGGTCGGTGATGGCAGCACGATGCGGGAGCAACTCGGCTACCTCGCGACGCTGGCCGAGCGGTCGAACGTCGAGCTGCGGGTGGTGCGGTTCACCAGCCCGGCGTACACGGCTTTCGGGCGGCCGTTCGTGCTGCTCGGCTTCACCGAGCCCACCGACCCGGGGCTGGTGTACACCGAACACCGCACCGGCGCGCTCTACATCGACGAGCCGGCCCAGATCGCCTCCTTCGCGCTTGCTTTCGACCACCTGGTTGCGGCAGCGTTGTCGCGGAAAGAATCGGCGCGGCTGCTCAGAGAGACGGCGGCCTCCTGGAAGTGAGGGACCGGGCGGGATGTTGCCGGAAGAAAGTGCGCCGATCTGGCGGAAGAGCAGTCACTCCGGTGGCGAGGGAGGCAACTGCGTCGAGGTGGCCCGGCTCGCCTCCGGAGTCGGGGTACGCGACTCGAAGGACGAGGCCGGGGCCGTGCTCCGGTTCGTCCCGAACGCCTGGGCGACCTTTCTCGCGGACCTCGGACCCGATGCCCGGCAGCGGATCTGACCGGCCGGATGCCGGCGCCGTCAGGGGGAGAGGACCGCGCCGACGGCCACCAGGGCCAACACGCCCGCCACGATGGCGATGCTCCGGGGGTTACCGAGGTTCAGCGTCCAGCCGATGCCGACGCGCTTCTGGACCAGGATCGCCGGGTCGTCGCGGTTGACGTAGCAGAAGCCGGCGACCCGCCAGTGCCGGTCGTCGTCGGTGTGCGCGGTGCCCGGCCGTTCCGCCGTCTGGTCCCGGTCGGCCGCGATCCGGCTGCCACCCTGGCCGGTACGCACCGACACGACGACCACGTAGGCCGCGCCGAGCAGGGAGAACAGGATCAGGCCGGCGGTCGCCCAGGGCCCCGGCACCCGGCCCTGCCAGGCCGGCACCACGGCGAACAGGACCGTGGCGTTCATGCAGGCGGCCAGCACCAGCAGGGCGCGGGAGATGCGGCGGAGGAAGAGCCGGTGCTGTGTCGCCGACCGCTTCGGCGCCGAGGGTTCCAGCTCGGCCCGGGACCGGAACGACCAGGCGAGCAGACCGATCAGCAGCGCCGTGGTGAAGAGTTCGATCCCGACCGGTAGCGCGATCACCCACGGCGACTTCGCCTGCCACGCCTCCACGGTCGATCCGTTCGTCCGCATCGGCACCTTCGCCGGCATGTCCGGGTAGAGGGCGATTCCGACGGCGAGCGTGACGAGTGGGGTCAGCATGGCCGGCACCGCCCACCTCCAGGGCAGCCGTTCGGGTCCGGTACGCAGCGAGGTGTCCACGGCGACCCGCTGGGCGACGCCGCTGTACCAGCCGTCGTCGGCCTTCACCCGCAGGATCGCCCGGCGGGCCCGCAGGTAGAACGCCGCGATCAGGAGCAGCAGCGCCCCCGTCGGTGCGGAGCTGACGAGCGCCACGGTGGTTTCGTCGCCGGTGCCCACGGTGGTGGCGAGGACGAGAGCGGCGAGCAGGCCGAGCAGTCCGCTCACCGTGATCTGGGCCCGGAAGGCGCGGGTCCGTCCGAGGATCGCGGCGTCTCCGGCCCGCTGGGCGGGCACCCGAACGCCGAACGGCAACGTCGGTCGCTGGATCGAGGGCATCACCCAGGCGGAGACGGCGACCATCAGCAGACCCATGATCGGTCCAGCGGCTGCCACCATCACGAGTCCTCCTGCCTCTCGCCGAACGTCTCGAGGACCTTGCGGCAGATGTCGAGCACTTCTTCCCGGCTCAGGCCGTGGGCGGTGGCCTCGGCGAGCAGTGTCGTGGCCCGGCCGGTCCACTCCTCGACGAACTCCGGAGCCGGTGGTCCCGAGTTGCCGTCCCGAAGCACGACCGCGCCGGACTTGCGGTTGATCCGGAGCAGTCGCTGTTGGCGTAGCAGGTCGTAGCCCTTGTTGACGGTGTGGAAGTTGATGCCGAAGTCGGTGGCCAGGGCACGGGTGGAGGGCAGCGGACTGCCCTCGCGTAGCACTCCGGTGGCGATCGCCTCCACCACGCGATCCCGAAGCTGCTGGTAGATCGGGACCTCGCTGTTCGGGTCCACCTCGATTATCACGTCGGCCGCTCCTCCGCCTGTTCCACAAGTTATAGAACAGATGGGGCTGATTCGGCAAGCTGGCGCTTGATCGGCTCGCCATCGGTTCGGCCATCTGCTATACAACTTATAGAACAGATGGCCGGGCGCGGATTCGCGACCCGGACGCGGGACGTCGGGGAGCGCGACCGCGCACCACCGAGGCGGACGTAGGGAAGCTGATGGCAACGATGAGGATCTCCAACGAGGCACTGACCTTCGACTTCCAGGGCATGGAACGGCTCTGGCTCGGCCGTCGGGCGCTGACCGTGCCGTTGCGGTCCGTGCGCCAGGTCGCGTACGCGGACCGACCGCTGCGACTGGCCCGTGGCCCGCGCCGGGGGTACGTGGTCAGCGGGATTGCCAAGATCGGTGTCTGGGGTCTGCTGGCCCGCCCCCGCCAGTTGGTGTACGCCCGGCGCGGCGTTCCCGGACTGCACCTGCGGCTGGACCGCGCCGCCGTGGACGGCAGGTTCGACGAGGTCGTCTTCTCGACCCCCGATGCGGCGGGCCTGGCCCGGGTCATCGCGCAGAGCATCGGCGCGACCGGGCAGAGCGACACCGGGTCGGGACCGAAGGCGGGAGAGCGGGCATGACCGGCGAGCGGTTGTCGATCGAGGTGTCCCACCTGACCAAGCGGTTCGACACGGTCACCGCCGTCCAGGATCTGAGCTTCACCATCCGGCCGGGTGCCATCACCGGCTTTCTCGGGCCCAACGGGGCGGGCAAGACGACCACGATGCGGATGATCCTCGGGCTGGTCACCCCGACCTCGGGCAGCGCGAGGATCGGCGGCCGGCGCTATCGTGACCTTGCCCGGCCCTCCGGTACGGTCGGCGCCGTCTTCGACGCCTCCGCCTTCCACCCCGGCCACACGGCCCGGAACCACCTGCGGACGTACGCCGCCATGGGTGGCTATCCGGACGGCCGGGTCGAGCAGGTGCTCCAGCTGCTCGACCTGAGCCGCGTGGCGCACCGCAGGACGAGGACGTTCTCGACCGGGATGCGCCAGCGACTCAATCTCGCCACCGCGCTGCTCGGCGATCCCCGGGTGCTGCTGCTCGACGAGCCGGGCAACGGTCTCGACCCGGAGGGCATCGCCTGGCTGCGTGACTTCCTGCGGGAACTGGCCCGACAGGGGCGCACCATCCTCATCTCCAGTCACGTGCTCAGCGAGGTACAGCAGATCGTGGACGACGTTGTGGTGATCCGGGACGGCCGGAAGGTGATCGCCGGTCGGCTCACCGAACTGGTCGGCGAGGCCGCGAGTCTGGAACAACTCTTCCTCCGGCTCACCACCGACAGGCCGACCGCTGACAGGCCGACCGCCGACCGTACGGAGGGTGCGCGATGATCCGCTTGATCAGGGCCGAGTTCCGTCGGCTGCTGACCGCCCGGCTCTGGCCGGTGGCGTTGTTGATCGCCGTGGCGTGCGGGGGCGGCCTGATCGGCCTGCTGACCCTGCTCGGCCCGGAGAACTTCGATCCGCCCATGCCGGGACTCGACACCGAGGCCGGGGTACGGGCCATCCTCGGCATGGTCGGGTACACCATGTTCATCCCGGCGGTGCTCGGCACGCTGGCGGTCACCGCCGAGTACCGGCACCGGACGATCAACTTCACCTTCCTGTTCGCGCCCCGGCGCTGGCAGGTGCTGCTGTCGAAACTGGTCACCTACGGCCTCGCTGGCGTGGTGTACGGCCTGGCGCTCACCGGATCCGGCGCGGTGGCGTTCTTCCTCGGTGCGGCGGCCCAGGGCATCACTCCCGGCCTGTCGACCGGGCTGATCCTGGAACTGTTCGCCAGGCTGGCCGTCAACATGGCGGTGTACACCCTGATCGGTGTCGGGATCGGTGCGTTGATCCGTAACCAGGTGGCGGCGCTCGCCGTGGTCGGCGGCTACTTCTACCTGCTCGAACCGCTGCTGGCGATCATCCCCGGAGTGAGTCGGCTCTACCCGTTCCTGCCCGCCGGAGCGACCGCCTCGCTGACCGGATTCAGTTACGTCGTCGACGCGGCGGCCGAGGGACTCGGCACCACACCGGTCCAACTGATGTCACCGGTGGGCGGAGGGCTGCTGCTCACCGGCTACGCCGCTGTCGCCGCGGTGCTCGCGATCGCCGTACCGATGCGCCGCGACGTCACCTGAACCGGCCCGTCCTGCCGCTGGCGGGACGGTGGCACGGGGCTCTGCGCGAGTCGAGGCTCAGCCGTCGAACCGGGCGACCAGATCGCCCAGTTTCGCCGACGGCTGGGTCTCGCAGAGCTGGTCCACCGCCGTCATCACCAGCGGGCTGTCCACCCCGGAGATCCCCTTGGCCAGCCCGATCTGCCGGATCGCCGCCACCCGCTCCTCCGGTGGCGCCTGCCGGTACTCCTCGCAACCGGAGTCGGCGGTCAGCCCGCCGGCACCGTCCAGGCCGTCGACGACGGTCCAGGCGACGATGGCGCCGAGCAGCAGGAGGACGACCACCGCGGCGACCCCGACCCAGGGGCCGTACCGGCGCGGCCGTCTGCCGTCCGACCGGTCGGCACCGGCCCGAGCGGCCTCGCCGGCCCGCGACGGCGCCGCGTCGGGACTCTGCGGGGCGGCGGTCGGTGGCGACGGTGCGGCGGTCGGCGGGGTCACTTCGGCGGCCGGAGCGGTCACCGGGGTCCCGGCGGGCAGCACCCCGAGCGCGGCGGACAGTTCCTCGGCGTACCTCGGGTCCTCGGTCGCCGCGGTGGCGAGCAGGCGTCTCACCAGTGAGTCGTTCCGGGGGTTCCGGACCAGTTCGGCCAGCGCGTCCTGTTCGCCGAGCGTAAGCAGCCGGTCCGCCACCAGCTCGTAGAGCCGCCGGATCGGCGTACCCGGTGCCGCGTCGTCCGACGCGGCCACCTCGGGCAACCGTGGGGTGAGGCGGTCGAGCACCACAGCGGCCAGTTCCCTGGACTCCGACGGGGTCATCCCGGCAGGTTAGCCGTTCCCGGTGGTTCCATCGTTCCCGCACCCCAGCTTCACGGAATCCGCACAGGTTCCTTCTAGGCTCACCCAACGTGATCGATCTCGGGGGAGGAACGGACCCGCCGCCGTTGGCCGAGGCGGTTGTCGATCTTGATGCGGTCGCGCACAACATCCGGGTACTCAGCGGTTTGACCGGCGCGGATCTGCTGGCGGTGGTCAAGGCGGACGCGTTCGGGCACGGGTTCCTGCCGGTGGCGCGTACCGCGCTGACCGCAGGGGCCCGTTGGCTGGGAGTGACCTCCCGGACCGAGGCGCTGGCGCTGCGCGCCGCCGGGATCAGCGCGCCGGTACTGAGCTGGCTGCACGCCGAGGACGAGGACTTCGCGCCGGTCGTCGCGGCCGGGATCGACCTCTCGGCGGCCTCCACCGGACATCTGCGGGGGATCGCCACCGGGGCCGGCCGGGCCGGAGCGCGGGCCGACGTACACCTCAAGGTGGACACCGGGCTGTCCCGCAACGGCGCGACCGACGATGACTGGCCCGAGCTGGTACACCTGGCCCGGCGCTTCGAGGCCGCCGGGCGGATCCGGGTCCGGGGCATCTGGTCCCACCTGGCCGGCGGGGAACTGGCCGGCGATCCTCGGGACACGGCCGCGCTGCGACGGTTCGGCCGGGCGCTGGCGTCGGCCCGGGCCGCCGGGCTGAGCCCCGACGTGGTGCACCTGGCGAACTCGGCCGGGCTGGTCGGCCTGCCCCAGACGCACTTCGACCTGGTCCGGGTCGGCATCGCCCTGTACGGGTCGGAGCCGCTGCCGGACCGCGTCGCCGGACTCCGGCCGGCGATGACCCTACGGTCCCGGGTCATCCTGACCAAGCAGGTGCCGGCCGGCACCGGAATCTCCTACGGCCATGACTACACGGCCGCCACCCGGACCACGCTGGCGCTGGTGCCGATCGGGTACGCCGACGGGATTCCCCGGGCCACCGCGGGGCAGGCGGAGGTCTGGATCGGCGGTCGGCGGTGCCCGGTCGCCGGTCGGGTGACCATGGACCAGATCGTCGTCGACGTCGGTGACCTGCCGGTACGGACCGGCGACGAGGTGCTGCTGTTCGGCTGCGGTGACCGGGGCGAGCCGACCGTCGCCGACTGGGCGCGGTGGGCCGGAACGAACCCCCACGAGATCTTCACCGGCATCGGCGCCCGGGTGGCCCGGCGGTACCTGCCGGTGCGATCCGAGCGGCACAGCGGACGGGAGCGGGTAAATGTCTGATTCACCGATCAGGGTGGCGGTGATCTCCGGCGGTCGCAGCGGCGAGCACCAGGTGTCCCGCCGGTCCGCGTCGAGCGTGCTGGCGAACCTGGATCCGGCCCGCTACCGGCCGGAGCCGGTTCTCATCACCAGGACGGGGCAGTGGGTCTTCGGCACCGACGCGCCGGTCAGTGTCTTCGAGGCGGTGGACCGGCTCCGTACGGTGGACGTGATCTTTCCGACCCTGCACGGCCCGTACGGCGAGGACGGGACGCTCCAGTCCGTACTGGAACTGACCGGCGTGCCGTACGTCGGCAACGGCGTACTGGCCAGTGCCGCCGGGATGGACAAGGAGTTCACCAAGAAGCTGCTCGCCGCCGAGGGCGTACCGGTGGCCGACGCCGTGGTGTCGCGGCCGACCGACCCGGACGGCGTACCGGCCGAGGCGGATCTGCACCGGCTGGGCCTGCCGGTGTTCGTGAAGCCCGCGCGGGCCGGCTCCAGCCTCGGCGTCACCCGGGTGACGCGCTGGGAGGACCTGCCGGCCGCGCTGGAGTGGGCTCGGGCGAGCGACCCGAAGGTGCTGGTCGAGGAGGCGGTGCCCGGCCGGGAGATCGACCTGGCGGTGCTCGAACATCCCGACGGCCGGCTCAGCGTCGGCCCGCCGCTGGAGATCAAGGTCGCCGGTGAACGCTCGTTTTTCGACTTCGACGCCAAGTACGACGATCCCGACACGGTCTTCGAGATCCCGGCCCGGCTGGACCGGGCCGTCGCGGCCGAGTTGGCCGATCTCGCGGTACGGGCGTTCCGGGCGCTCGGCTGTGCCGGGCTGGCCCGGATCGACTTCTTCCTCCGGGACGGCGTGACGCCGGTGCTCAACGAGATCAACACGTTTCCGGGCTTCACCCCGGTCTCGCAGTACCCACGGATCTGGCAGGTCGCCGGGTTGGACTATCCGGAACTGCTGGACGTCCTGGTGGCCAACGCACTCGCCCGCCGGACCGAGTGGTCCGGCGGGCGAGGGGCGGGTGTCGGCGCGACGACCCGGTAGGCCAGGCTGGGCGACTAGCGGACCCGGCCGTACCCGTACGGGGTCATCACGTCCACACTGACAATCTTGACGGGTTCGCCGGCCCGTGAGGCGTGGATTATCTTGCCACCACCCACGAAGAGGCCGACATGGCCGAGGCTCCGGTAGAAGACGAGGTCGCCGGGTTTCAGCGAACCCCGGCTGATGTGCGCGACCTTGTCCCACTGCATGGCGGCGTTGTGTGGCAGTGACTTGCCGGCTGCTGCCCACGCGGCCAGGGTGAGGCCGGAGCAGTCGTAACCGTTCGGTCCCTCGGCCGCGTACACGTACGGCTTGCCGATCGCGTTGTACGCGTACCGGACGGCGACACCGGCCTTTCCGGACACTGCCGGGATGTTGCCGCTGTACTTGCTGCCCGTCGAGGTCTCCGAGCCGTACGCCGCACGGCGCATCTGGTAGAGCTTGGCCAGTTCGCCCTCGATCCGCTTCTTTCCGGCGGCCACCTGCTTCGCCTGGGCGGTCTGCCGGGCCAGCGTGGCGTCGAGTCGGGCCTTTTCGTCGAGGTACTGACGCTGTGTCGCGTCGAACCCGGCGATCTGCCGATCACGATCGCGGGCCAACTGTTCGAGTGCGCTGAGCCGGTTGACCAGACTGCTGCTGTCGCCCCGGCCGAGCAGCACGTTCGCCGCGGTCAACCCACCACCGGTCTTGTACGCCCGGCTGGCGAGTTCGGCCGCCTCCGCGCGGGCCTGCCCTGCCTGCTGTTCCAGCGGCCCGAGCCGGGCACTGAGGGTGGCGACGGCGGCCTTGCTGTCTTTGATCTCCTCGTTGAGCTTGTTGTACGACTCGACGACCTTTTCCAACTCGGTCGAGGCCTTGTTGATCTGCTGCGTGAGTTCGCTGGCCGAAGGCTCGGCCCGAGCCGCCGACATCGGGGCGACGAGCGCCGCCGAGAGGCCGGCCACGACGAGGGTCCGCAGCAGGATCCGCACCGAAGACAACGTGTGCAGAGCCCTTCTTTCGTAACGCCGCCGCGTACCGCGCAGCCCACGACGACACCGACCGGCGCCACCCGGAGGGGATGACTGACGACCAAGCCGGCGGATTCAACGTAGCCCGGAGCGGGGATTACCGACAGTGGCCGGGGGGCGATGTGCGTCAGTAGCGAGCGATAGCCCTAATGTCGAGATCACAGCGTGTGTCGAGGATGGATCGAAGCGTGATCTTCGCTGACCGGATGGGCATGATCGAGATCATGTCTGGCGCTTCGCCCCTTTGGTCGGTCTTGGCGGATAGCTGCCTGAGTCGACAGTGGGCAAACCGCCATGAGACCGGACAGAAGCCCGTCAATGGTCTAGCTGCCGCCTGGAAATCTGCCAGGTGGCTGTCTGCGCCCCTTCCACTTGCTGGCATGCGCTTCGCACAATGGGTGCAGAGCCGGAAGGCTCCCGGGGGGAGCGACGCAGGAAACGGGGCGTAGTTGCCAACAGGGGGGCGAGGCCGCGTGCAAACGAACGGGCCGTAGTCGCGAGCGATCAGCACGCCGAGACCGTGTGCAAGACGACCGGCATCCGGCTGCCACCAGATGCCGGTCTCTACGAACCTTCCACGACAGCCCGCCTCAGGAGCCGTTGGAGGCAAGAATGGAGCCTACTCGCCCCACCGTCCACCTGCCAGATGTGTCATTCGAGGTATCCGAAGCGGCCCGAGCGCGTCCTCCGGTCGATCTGTATCGGCAACCCGGCGTCCGGGTCACCAGTGAGGCGTTCATCGTCGCCGGTCGGCGCTTCACCATCGCCGAACTGACCCAGTTGAACACGGCTCGGGGGCCGCACGACCGGCTGACGCTGCGTGCGGTGGCGGTCACGGCGGCGGTGCTGATCGGCATCGGGATCGCCCTGGGCTACACCGGCGACCTCTACCGGCTGCCCGCTGCCACGTACGCGGGGCTCGGCCTCGCGGCGTTCGTGCCGGTGGGCCTCGCGGTGGTCGGGCACCGGTGGCGGCCCCCGGCGTACGAGCTGTGGGGGCGGTACAAGGGGTCCATGGTCCTGCTGTTCAGTTCCGACCACGAGCGGCAGTTCGGTCAGGTGACCCGTGCGTTGATCCGGGCCCGGGAGGCGGCCCGGCTGGGGGGACTGGCCTATCCGCCGGCCTCGGACACCCCGTACGAGCCGATGTCCTAGGCCGATCCGATCCGGTCCGGTGGCGGCGCTGTCGCTGCCGGACCGGCCGTCCCAGGCGGCGGTCGGGGCGATGGTCAGGCGAGGGAGGCGGCGATCTCCGAGATCCGCCGGAGCGACTCGGTCGGGGTCAACGCGGCCTCCCGCAGGCCGGTGAAGGTCCGCAGGTGGGCGGTCACCGCCTCCGAATCGTCGATGACGTCCTCCAGCCCGGTGCTCTCCAGGTAGACGACGTCGGCGTCCTCCCCCCGGGCGAAGCGCAGGATCACGAACTGCCCGAGCGGGGTGTAGACGGTGGAGGTGAACGGCAGCACCTGGACGGTGATCTGGCCCGAGTCGGCCAGGGCCACCAGGTGCAGAAGTTGCTCCCGGATGACCGCCGGACCACCGGTCTGCCGATGCAGCGCCGCCTCGTCGAGCACCACGACTATGCCCGGCGAATCAGCGCGGTTGAGCACTTCCCGTTGGCGCCGTAAACGAAGTGCGACCGAGGTCTGCACTTCGGCCGAATCCTCCAGCTTCGGAATGACCGCCCGCAGGACCGCCTGCGCGTACGCCTCCGTCTGGAATAGACCGGGCATGCCGACCGACTGGTAGAAGTACAGTTCCGACGCCTCCGCCTCCAGCCCGATGTACGAGTAGTAGGCGGGCCGAATCGTCTCCCGATATTTCGACCACCAGGTGCGCTGCCGGGACACCCGGGCAAGCTGTACGAGCTCCTCGATCCGTTTCGGATCGCTCACCTGATAATGATTGAGCAATGCCTTGACGTCGTTGGTGGAAATGGAGACGTATCCCGCCTCGATTCGAATCAACTTGGAGAGCGACCAGTCCATTGCGACGGCGACCTGCTCCTGGGTGAGCCCGGAAGCCTCACGGGCCTGCCGGATCGCCGAGCGGAGTTTGCGGCGGCCCACGGTGGGGCCGTACGCGCTGGTCATCCGGAACGCTCCCTTCAAACGGCGCCGCAGCGCCCGCGCGAGGGGTCAATTCGGCTGATTCTGATCCCGCCAACAAGCCACCTGGCTACCGGCCACCTGCCGGATTGCCAGAACTTCGTGCAGGCTACACGGACCGAGGATGATCCACCAGCGGCACCGCTTCCGGCGACGGCGTGATCACGGGATGTGTCCATTAACAACGGAACACCATAATTCCCGGTTTTTCGGGCTGTGCGGAATGTGGGTCGACGGGTAGCCTCTTGGCGTTGTCGCGGCACCTGCCGCAGAGAGAATAAGTGCCGAGGAGGGCGCATGTCGCAGACTGGTTCCGCCGAGCTCATCTGGCGGAAGAGCACTCGATGCGAATCGCAGCATTGTGTCGAGATGGCTCAGGTCCGAGCTGGCGTGGCCGTCCGTGACTCGGTCAACCCAGAACAGTTCGTGACCTTCAACGCCGCGGCCTGGCGGTCATTTGTCGACACGCTCCGCCCCCGCTGACAACCCGCCGCGACCTGCTGCAATTGGGGGACGTTCACCCGGTGAACGTCCCCTACCACGGTTCCGGGTCCGTGGCGAATCGCGGGAGATTTATCGGCCGTCCCGATCTCGGGCGTCGTACGGCCCGGAACTCGGGCGTCGTGCGCTCGGAACTCGGGGTCAGCCGGCTACCGGCTGGGGGTCCGGCTGCCGTACCTGGCGGGTGACCATCCGCTCGGCGTAGAACGAGACGAACGGGACCGTTCCGGCCAGCATGACCAGCACCATCCGACTCAGCGGCCAGTGTGCCCGGCGACCCAGGTCGAACGCGGTCAGCAGGAAGACCATGTAGAGGAAGCCGTGCGCCGGGCCGATCGTCTCGACGATGACCGGGTTGTGCCAGATGTACTTGAGCGGCATGCCCACCACGACGAGCACGATCAACACGGCACCGACGATGTTGGCGACCACACGGTATCGGGTCAGGGCTGCGCCCACGTTCAATCCTTCCTACTGCCGGCCGAGCCGGGATAGTCGGCGGGCCGAGCGCCCGGATTGGCGTTCAGCCACGCCAGGTAGTTGTTGTACTCGGTCAGTGCGGGGTCGTCCCCGGCCTGCGCCGCCGCCAGCCGTGGGCGGGCCGAGCGCACCGGTCGGCGTACCCCCGGGGTGGTCGGCCGGTCCGTCGACGGATCCGGCTCGGTGATCGGTGCCGGTCCACCGCGCAGCGTGTACCGGGCCTCGCGCACCCAGAGGAAAATGGTGAATCCGGCGAAGATCGGCCACTCGAAGGCGTACGCCCAGCTCAGTGCGTTGCCCGCGAGCGCCCGGCTGGTCTGCCACCAGCCGAGCGCGAGAAAGCCGGCGACGAGTACGACGGTGAGCACGTGACGCACGATCCACGTCGGTGTGCACAGCCGTTTCATGCCCACGAGCGTACCGTCAGCCCCCGGCGGATCTCCGACGCGGCGTCGTAGTGTCGCGCTCCCCGCCGGGGTTTGGCGGTACGGGGTTTGGGCAACCGTCTAGTCGTCAACCCAAACGAGATATCGGGGGCGACGATGAACGAATCAGTACGCCACGACGAGTTCTCCCCGGCCGGTGTCGGAGTGCCAATCGACGCCAGCCCCGAACAGCGGGTCGGACAGTGGGACGGTGATCCGGTCCGGCACGGCGGCACCGCGGCCGACTTCGCGGTCGCCGAGGACGAAGTCCTCGGGATCGATCCGGTCGAACTGAGCGACGAGGACCTGCTCCGGGAGATGCACAGCCTGCACCGGACCCGGCTGGACACGCTCCGGCACGCCGCCGACTCCGCACTCGGCAACCACCTGCGGCGCACCGCCGATCTTGAGACCGAGTACCTCACCCGGCACCCGGGCCGGGAGGTCGACCCGAGTCGGCTGCGGGACGGCGACTGGTGATGGCCCGGGCCGAGCGGGGCATCTCCGCCCCGCCGGAGGTGGTGTTCAACACCGCCACCGACCCGAACCGGGTCTCGGCCTGGCTACCGGCGCCACTGCACCGGAACGGTGGCCAGGGTGCGGAGCTGATCGCCGCCGAGTTGCGGGCCCGGTGGCGCACCGCCGGCAGCCCCAACTGGTCGGCCCGGTTGCAGGTGTCGGCGATCGACGCCGGCGGCGCCACCGTACGGCTGGAACTGGAGGCGGACCCGCCCGACCGGCGGCTGCCCGAGATCGCCGACGAGTCGTTGGCGAGCCTCGCCCGCGAGGTCGCGGACAACCTCAGCGCGAGCTGAGCCGGGTACGAGCAGGAGCGGCAAGAGCCGTCAGAGCGGCACGGACGGGAGGCGACGCCCGGCAGGCGGAAGCGGAACCCCGCGCATCGGCGGGGACGACGGAACGGGACCAGTGGACGGCGGCGGAGCGAGGCGGAATGAAGGTACGGGACAGGGTCGCGCGACTTCGACAGGCGTACGCGCCGGACGAGCATCGGCCGCTCGGTGGCTACCTGGCGGCGATGGGCACCTATGCGGGGGTGGCGACGGCCCTGGCGGTGGCGGCGAAGACGACCGGGCGCCGGGCACCGGACAAACCGTCCGCCTCCGACGTCGTGCTGCTGTCGATCGCCACCCACAAGCTCAGCCGGCTCCTCTCCAAGGACGCGGTGACCAGCCCGCTCCGGGCGCCGTTCACCCAGTACGACCGGCCGATCGGCAGCGGCGAGGTGATGGAACAGGTACGCGACCAGGGCAGTTCCACCCGACACGCCGTCGGTGAGCTGCTCAGTTGTCCGTTCTGTCTGGCTGTCTGGATCGCCACCGGGTTGACCGGCGGGCTCGTGCTGGCTCCCCGGCTGACCCGGTTGGTGGCGACCGCGTTCACCGCCGTGGCCGCGTCGGACTTCCTCCAGATGGGGTACGCCGTCGCGCAACGGGCCGCCGCCAAGCCGTAGTCGGCCGATGGTGTCCGGGCCGGTTACCGGGTTCAGCGCTGCATGCCGGACCAGCCCCGGGGGGACTCCGGCTCCCGGTCGGTGTCGGTACCCGTGATGATGTCCTCGGCCACCGCCGTCTTGTCGTGCTCGGCCGCGAAGTTCGGCTCGTCCTCCGGCTCGGTGTCCCCGGGTGCCTGGCCGAGGGGCGCCAGCCTGGGCCGGTCCCGTTCGTCGTCCTCGGTCATGGGTCCTCCCCACCGTCTCGCGGTCAACCGGCCGTGCCGCCGAGCAACTCGGCGACCTCGTCCACCGCGTACTCGCCCTGTGGCAGCGCGGTGATCCGGGTCAAGAGTTCGGCGGGCACCTCTGCGGCTACCGCCCGACGTTGGATCTCCGCCTGGGTGACCCGCTCCTGGCCGAAGTAGAGGTCGTCGAGCAGCGCGTCGAGTTCCGGGCTGGCCTGGTCGTCACGGGCATCGCTCACGGCGATCGGCTACCCGGTGCCGAATCGGCCAAACACGGCGTGCTCCGGCCTGCCGTCCGGTTCGACCTAGGGCGCCCGGTGTGCCGTGCGGTCCGGCGTCGCCATGTCCGGACCGGTGTCCGGTTCGACGTCACCGTTTCCGGACCGGCCGGGTGATGTGCGTCACGACGGCGGCCGGAACACCGGACCGGGGTCCGAGGTTGAAACGACTGTCGGTGTGTCCAGTGTCCCCGGGCCTCACCCAATTGCCTTCGCGGAATACCGTTCGGCTGGAGCCGCGTCGTGCCACTCGCCGAGAGGCGACCTGCACACCGACGCCCGCGCCGCCCATGGCTCAGCCATGGGCGGCGCACAACTTTCCGCGGCCGTTCTCCCGGCACCGGAGCGGACAGCGGCCCGCGCCGGACTCGTAGCGATCCGACGCGGGCCCGATCCGATCGTCAGCGACGTCTTCCCGACTGTCCCGAGGTGACGTCCCCGATCGACGGCGGTCCGTTGTTCGTGGTTCCGGTGGAGGACTGGCCGCTGCTGATCCGGAGCATCACCACACCGCCCACGACGGTCCTGCCATCCGGATCGGTCCGGGCGACCGTACCGGTCGGGCAGTTCGAGGCGACCCGGTTCGCGTCGACCTCGACCTTGAAGTCGGCGTTCCGGAGGATGGCGCTGGCGTCGTCGACGGACTTGCAGGTCACCGACGGGATCGACCGCTGCTGGCCGTACACCAGCGCCTCGCTCGGCTTCGGGAAGTCCTGCTTCGGCTTCGACTTCATCGCGTCCGCCAGGGTCTCGTAGACGGCGGGGTTGACGAGGTCGTGGTCCATGTTCGCGGTGGTCTCCGGCCAGTCGGGGTTGGCCATGATCCCGGCGACCGAGAGCGAGGTGGTGGTGACGGCCAGCGACGCCGTCCGGTCGCTGTCCGTCGTGCCGGTCTTGCCCGCCACCGGGTGGTCGATCACCCGGAACGCGTCCGACTCCGTGGCCCCACGGCACTTGCCGTACGCGGACTGGTCGCCGACCGGGCACCGCGCCGCGTCGATCGCCGCCCTGGCGACCTCGGGCTCCACCGCCCGGTCGCACTTCGGCTTGACCACGTCGTCGAGCACCTTGCCGTCGTGGTCGCGGACCTCCTGCACGGGGATCGGTTCGCAGTGCTTGCCGTCCGCCGCCAGCGTGGCGTACGCGTTGGCCAGGTCGAGCGGGGTCGTCGCCGAGACGCCGAGGGTGAACGAGCCCCATCGGTCGGCAGCCGCCGGGTTCTTAGCGGTGTTCGCGTCGTTCTCGGACCGGAACCGGATGCCGAGCCGCTCGGCGGCGTCGACGACCTTGGCCGCGCCGACCCGTTCCTCCAGCGGCACGAAGTAGGTGTTCACCGACCGGCCGAACCCGCTCCACATGTCGTGCAGGCCAGCCATCGAGGTGTTGTCGTTGCTCGGGCACCACTGTTCGGTGCCGGCGCAGGCCGACTCGGTACCGGCCTCCGCGGTGTACTTCGACTGGTACCGCTGCGGGGCGTTGATCGTGTAGCTGAGCGGGTAGCCCTGCTCCAGCGCGGCGACCATCGTGAACATCTTGAACGTGGAGCCGGCCTGGTAGCCGGTGATGTCGCCGCCACCGGTGAGCAGCGGGTTGGTGGTACGCGGATAGGTCGCCCGCATCCCGGCGTCCGCCTGCTTCGGGTTACTGGAGATCGGGTTCTTCGGATGGGCCGGATCGTCCAGCCCGAACGTCCGGTTCGCGGCCAGTGCGCGCACCCGTCCGGTTCCGGGCTCGACGGCGGCCACCATCAGGGCGTTCTTCTTCCCGGTCGGCAGGTACTGCTCCACGTTCTTGTGCGCCGCCTGCTGGACGCTCGGGGTGAGGGTGGTGACGATCCGGTAGCCGCCGCCCTTGAGTCGCCGCTCCCGGTCGTACGACGTGGCGCCGAACGCCGGCTGGTCCATCCACCAGCGGTAGAAGAAGTCGCAGAAGAAGCCCCAGTCGTTGTGCACCGCGCTGGTGCAGCCGTTGGTCGGCCGCTTGCCCACGACCTTGAGCGGTGTGGCCACCGCCGCTGCCTTCTCCTCGGCGGTGATCGCGCCGGTCTCCTGCATCTGCCCGATCACCCAGTTGCGGCGGTCCAACGTCAGGCCGAACCCCGGACCCTTGCTGTCCAGCGCGTCGTAGTAACTCGGCGACTTGACCAGACCGGCGATCATCGCGGCCTCCGGCACGGTCAGGTTCCGGGGGTCCTTGCCGAAGTAGAAGCGACTCGCCGCGGCCACCCCGTAGGTGCCGTGACCGAACGGCGCCATGTTCAGGTAGCGCTC
The DNA here is from genome assembly GCF_042658085.1 of Plantactinospora solaniradicis. NCBI lineage: Bacteria > Bacillati > Actinomycetota > Actinomycetes > Micromonosporales > Micromonosporaceae > Plantactinospora > Plantactinospora solaniradicis. Next base: position 205,344 of record NZ_JBHSPR010000060.1, read on the forward strand.
CAGGATCTGGTCCTTGCTGAGCTTGTTCTCCAGCGACGCCGCGAGGCGCATCTCGCGCAGCTTCCGCCCGTTGGTGTCCTCGCTCGCCGCCACCACCTGGTTCGGATCCGTCGCCCCGTAGGTGATCGACATCCGGACCAGCTGCATGGTGAGGGTCGAGGCGCCCTGCCGGGAGTTGCCGGTGAAGTTGGAGACCAGCGCCCGCATGAAGCCCTTGAGATCCACCCCGTTGTGCCGGTAGAACGCGTGGTCCTCGGCCGCCACCATCGCCTTCCGCATCGCCGGCGAGATGTCCGCGAGCGGTACGTCCTGACGGTTCTCGTCGTAGAACGTCGCCATCAGCGTCTTGTTGTCGGCCGCGTACACCTGGCTCGCCTCCGGTACCTGCGGCACCGTGAGTTCGGTGGGCAGGTCCTGGAACGAATCTGCCCCCGCCTTGGCCGCCAGCCCGGACATGGCCACCGCCGGGAAGGCCGCCCCGGCGACCACCACTCCGGCGAGCAGGGCACAGGTGAGCAGCGTGGCGGCCTTGATCAGGCGAGCAGGACGGGACTTCGGCATGATCAGTTCTAACCTCAGGGTGGGGCGGACAGGTCGCGGCGGGCGGCGGGCGCGAGCACAACCGTACGCGCGTCTTTTACCCTATTGATCCAGACGCGGCGCACGACCGCCTGGTTGCGTCGCGGCCCGATATCCAGATGACTGTTACGTCACACTCGACGCCCGCCCACGAGCCCCACCAGCCCCGCCAGCTCACCGAGCCGGTCATCCGGACCGGCGGGCGGCGTCATCCGGAACCGGCGGGCGGGACGGCAGTCGATTACCGTCGCCCCGCCGCCTTCCGTCGCCAGCCGTTGCCGTGCCGCTCCCGTGCCGCTCCCGTGCCGCCCTGCCGGATGACGAAGTTCCTGCCGGATGACGAAGTTCCGCCCTGGACGAAAGGTCCGCCCTGCCGGATGAGGAGAGTGGCGCTCAGCCCAGTGCCGTACCGGCCGCCGTCGCCACCCGTCGGGCCTGGACCGCAGTGGCCAGGTCCGCCAGCACCTGCTCCGTCTCCGGCCAGCCGAGGCAGGCGTCGGTGACCGACTGCCCGTACACCAGGGGTCGGGTCGGGTCGAGGTCCTGCCGGCCGGGCACCAGGAACGACTCCAGCATCACCCCGACGATGCCCCGCTGGCCGTCCGCCAGTTGCCGGCCGACCTCGGTGGCGACCACCGGCTGGCGGCGGTGGTCCTTGCCGCTGTTGTCGTGGCTCGCGTCGATCACCAGCCGCTCGGGCAGCTTGGCCGCCCGGAGCAGGGCCAGCGACGCCGCCACCGAGTCGGCGTCGTAGTTGGGTTCGCCCCGGCCGCCGCGGAGCACCAGGTGGCAGTCCGCGTTGCCCCGGGTGTGCATGATGGCCGGCGCCCCGGAGAAGTCGATACCGGGGAACACGTGCGGCACCCCGGAGGCCCGGATCGCGTCGACCGCCGTGCCCACGCTGCCGTCCGGGCGGTTCTTCATCCCGATCGGCATGGAGAGGCCGGACGAGAGCTGGCGGTGCACCTGGCTCTCGACCGTACGGGCGCCGATGGCACCCCAGGCGACCGTGTCGGCGATGTACTGCGGGGTGATCGGGTCCAGGAACTCGCAGCCGACCGGCAGCCCGAGCCGCAGCACGTCCAGCAGCAGCGCGCGGGCGGCCCGCAGCCCGGCGTTCACGTCACCCGAACCGTCCAGCCCAGGGTCGTTGATCAGACCCTTCCAGCCGACGGTCGAGCGGGGCTTCTCGAAGTAGACCCGCATCACCACCAGCAGGTCCTTGGCGTGAGTGGCCGCCGCCACACGCAGCCGCTCGGCGTACTCGAGCGCCGCCGCCGGATCATGGACAGAGCAGGGGCCGACGACGACGAGGAGTCGGTCGTCCTCCCGGTCCAGTACCCGGGCGACCGATCGTCGGCCGTCGAGCACCGTCGTGGCCATCGGTTCGTTCAACGGCAGCTCGTGATGGAGCAGCGCCGGGGTGGTGAGTGGCACGACCCGGTCGATCCGCTGGTCGCTGACCCGGCCCATACCGGTGGTGGTCATTTCGACGCTCTTCCTGCCGGCCGCGACCCGGGGCCGGCGCCCGGGAGCCGAGCCGGCTGCTCAGATGGAAAAAGCAGGGACGATGTCCCTGCTCAGCCGGCTCTGCTGGATCTGGTGACCTCAGGTCATGGCTGAGTCACCGGCTCCGAGCCGGCTGACTAAACCATCGATACGAGCGCACCACGTCGAGAACGATACCCGATCGCGCCTCGGGCGGGGGGAGGGGTGTTAAGAAGGGCCCCTTCTTCTACAGAAAACGATAAGAAGGGGCCCTTCCTTACTTTTCAGAGGATGAGGATGGTGCCGGTGGTGAGGTTGAGTTCCTGGGTCTTCAGGCCCGTCCAGTCGGACGAGAAGAGGAGTCGATCATCCTGAGTGAGGGTGACTGCGAGGGTGTCCTTGGAGTTGAGTAGGCCGCCTCGGTCGGTGGCGGTGAGCCGGAGGGTGAGGTTGGTGGCCACGGTCACCGGGCGGCGGGGATCGGTGACGTCGTACAGACCGGCGCGGGTGCGAAGGTCCAGCTTGTCGGTGCCGCCGCTGGACCGTACGCCGAACGAGTCGAGGCCGACGCCGCGGATCTCGTACTTCCGGCCCTCGGACCTGAAGGACAGCGTCGTCGTCCCGGAGCCACCGATCCTGGTCTGCGCCAGCAGCAGCGTGAGGTCGACCCGGGACCTGGGGTCGGCCGGGTACGCCCCGGCGGACCGGGTCGGGGTCACCGAGCCGCCGCCGAGCACGACCCGGGTGTCCGGGCGGGCCACCTCGACCCGGGCCGAGGTGCTGCCCGCGTAGTTGCCGCCGAGGCTGACGGTGACGTCGTGGCCGCCGGTCGGCAGGGTCGCCGTACAGCTCGCCACGGCCGCGAAGTCGGGCGTGCCGAGCGGGGCCGGCACGTCCGTGCAGAGCGTGCGGCCACCGGCCGTGAAGGTCACCGTCGCGGTGCCGACGTCACCCGGCCACGGCTCCGCCCCGGTGTACGGCGAGATCTCCCGGAGGGTGGCCTGGAGCAGCACCGAGGTGCCGGCGGCAGCACGGCCGGAACCCAGGCTGTCTCCGGTGTACGTCACCTCGGCCTGCTCCGGAACGACCCGGACCAGGAACGAGACGGTTCCGGTCAGGCCGTCCGCGTCGGAGACCGTCACCGTGACCGGATAGTCGCCGGGGGTTGCCCGGTTGTTCCCGACGATGCTCCAGACGGCCGTGCCGGGGATCGTGTCCGGTTCGTCCGGGCTCTTGCCGCCGCGGAGCAGCAGGCCGGTGGGGAGTCCGGTGGCGGTGGCGCTGAGCCCCGCCGCAGTGCCGTCCGGGTCGGTCACCCGGACCCGGACCTCCGGCAGCACGGGGTCGCTGTACTGGACCGTCACGACCTGGGCCGGCGGGTCGAGGGTGACCTCCGGGGTGGCCCGGAGCGCGAAGTCGGCGTCGTTCAGGTCGAAGAAGACGTTGCCGACCGCCTCCACCTTGATCCGGGCCGCCTTCGCGCCGACGTTCGGCAGGGTCAGCGTCTCGGTGCCGTCGTTGGCGGTCCGCTCCGCCAGGACGTGCGGGAAGGTTTTCCCGCCGTCGACGGAGAGCGAGATCTTCACCTCGGTGACGCCGATCGGTGCGGCGTCGGTGCCGGCCACGTCCCAGCTCACCGGCAGCGCGGTGCCGCCGGTGACGGTCTCGCCGGAACTCTGCGAGGTGACCAGGAACGGGCCTGCGGTCGGGGCGAGAGTGAGCGCCGTGTCGGCGCTGCCGACGCCGCCACCACCCGGGCGCGCGTCCCGGGCGGTGAGCCGGAAGTGCAGGGTCCGGTCACCGGCGAGGCCGACCCAGTCGGCGGTGGGCAGGAACTCCGAGTAGCAGTCGACGGTCTCCGGCGGCACGTTGCTGGCTCCGCCGGTGGGCGGGACCGGCGGCGCGGCCGGGCAGGTGCCGGTCTTGGCGTTGGTGTTGTTCACCGCGATCTGCGCCAGGTCCGGGAAGACCCGGGTCGGGTTGGTGGTCACCGCGTTCAGCCCGGGGGAGTGGTACTCCAGAGTGTCGGTCGGGCTGACGATCGCCGCCGTACCGAACTGGCGGAACAGCGGTCCGTTGGGCTTGGTGTTGCTGACCAGCGCGGTCCCGGCGGCGGCACCCCGGTCGTTCTGCTCCCACAGGTACGTCACCGTGTCGCCGTCGGCGTCGGTGGCGCTGCCGGTCAGCGCGAACGGCGTACGGACCGGGATGGTGTACGCGGCCGGAACGGTGACCACCGGGGCGTGGTTGGCGGTCTCCTCGACCTTCCAGCCACCGTTGTCCACCGCGCCGCCCTTGGCCGTCTCGCCGACGAAGCCGGACGCGCCCGTGGCTCCGGTGACGGCGAGCGACGCGACGTTGGTGGCCGCGACCGGTCCGCCTGCGAAGGTGACCTGGAAACCGGTGTCGTCCAGCGCCGCGCCACCGAATCCGGTTACCCCGACCGTCGCGCCGGCCGGCCAGCCCGGGATCGCCTCGATGGCGGCCCTGATCCCGGCCGTGCTGTAGTTGGCGCCCCGGACGATCGGCGCGGACTCGCCGCCCGCGTAGCTGATCGTGAACGAGTCGCCGTTGGTGTCGAAGTCGCGCAGCGAGACGTTCTGCACCTCGTTGATCGCGGGACGGCTCGACGTGATGTAGCTGGTGATCTCGGTGTAGCTGCGCTGCGACCAGTACGGGTCGCTGTGCGGTTGCAGGTTGTCCTGCTGGCAGATCCCGGCGTACGCCATGATCGACGAACCACTGCCCGGCTCGTACGAGTTGGCGGCGCTGCGGTTGCCACCGGAGCAGTTCCACTGGGTGCCGTTGAAGGTGTGGTTGCCGGCGAACTGGTGCCCGATCTCGTGCGACACGTAGTCGACGGCGAAGAAGTCACCGACCGGAGTCGGCAGGCCGGTGCAGCCGCGCGCCTTGTTGGCCCCGCCGACGACGCCCAGGCCGGCGATCCCGCCGCCGTTGACGCCGAGGCCGATGTGCCCGACGTCGTAGTTGCCGGCACCGACGAGCTGGCCCAGCACGATCTGGTTCCGGCTCAGCGTGCCGCTGCCGCAGGTGGCGATCTGCGCCGCCGTGAAGCAGGGGGCGGCACCGCAGGGTCCGTTCGCCCCGATGGCCTCGGCCGAGGTGTTGAGGTTGGTCTTCTCGGTCTGGTCGACCAGGACCAGCCGGATCGCCGTCTCGTCCTCGTAGATCTGCGTGACCCGGTTCACCAGCGTCACCTTGGCCGCGGTGACGAACTCCTGCCCGAAGTAGGTGGCGTAGGACGGGTCGGTCACCAGGGCGAGCCGGTACGTCCGCAGCTGGACGTCCCCGCCGGCCGTGGTGGACGGGGCGGAGCCGACATCGTCGGCGAGTTCTTCGGCGGCGCCGGCGACGTCCTCCCGCTCGGCGAACGCGGGATCCGGGTTGACCGTGTCCTTGACGTAGTAGCTGGCGTACCGGCTCTGGTCCTGCCGGCTGTACGGGTCGACGTACCAGTTGCCGTGTTCGGAGCGGACCGAGGCGTGGAAGCCGAGCGGGGTGAGGTCGGCCCGGACCGTCGCGGTCGGATCGTCCAGTCCCTTACCGGCGTACGTCTGGATCTCCGGGTGCCGGGCGGCGAGGCCGGGTGCCATCACCGGCGAGTCCACCAGCTCGAAGCGCTGGAATTCGCCGTCCGGAGTGGGCAGCGACACGACGAGCGCGCCGGTGGTGGCCGCCGCGCTCCGTTCCTGCGGTGCCCGGTCCAGCGCCGAGGCCAGGCCGGACCGGTCGAGGGTGTAACCGGTGTACCGGCTGGCCTGGATGTCGGTGGGACCGCCGGCCCTGGCCGCGGCCGGGCCCTCGCCGAGCTTCTCCCAGTAGTTGCCGGGTTGCGGCGCGGCGGCGACGGGTGTGGGGGTGGTCAGCACCGGCAGTACGCCGGCCGCCAGCGCGGCGACCGCGAGGGCGGCCAGGCGGCGGCGCGGCGCCACCCGGCCGCCACCGGCGGCGGGTAACGAGGAAATGGTCAACTCTGTCTCCTTGGGACTGCTCGTGCGCGCCCGCCGATCGCGCGGGCGCGTGTCTGTCACCCAGGCAAACCATTGATCAATTGCGGGGGTCTGGCGAACGATATGCGCCCGGGTGGGGGTGTGGATAGCCTCTGTGGCGTCGTGATCGCGGATCTGACACCGGCCACTGTGTCGAATCCCCCGAACACCGGCCGATCTGGACGCGGGCCACCGGCCGATCCGGACGACGGTCGACCTGCCGATCCGGACGACGGTCGATGTGATCGGCACACCTGGGGCGACAACTGGCGCCACGACCGGCGGGGTTGCCCCCGGCGAGGACGGTCGATCGGATAGCGTCGTGGCCATGCCCGAGACCGGTTATCCCTGGCCGATCGAGACCACCCGGCTGGACAACGGCCTGCGCGTGGTGGTCAGCGAGGACCGCAGTGCCCCTGTCGTCGCGGTCAACCTGTGGTACGACGTCGGCTCGCGGCACGAACCCGACGGCCAGACGGGGTTCGCCCACCTGTTCGAGCACCTGATGTTCGAGGGCTCGGTCAACGTGGCGAAGACCGAGCACATGCAGTTGGTCCAGGGATCCGGCGGTTCGCTGAACGCCTCCACCAACCCGGACCGGACCAACTACTTCGAGACGCTGCCGTCCGAGCACCTGGCCCTCGCCATGTGGCTGGAGGCGGACCGGATGGGCGGCCTGGTGCCGGCGCTGACCCAGGAGACGCTGGACAACCAGCGCGAGGTGGTGAAGAACGAGCGGCGCCAGCGGTACGAGAACGTCCCGTACGGCGACGCCTGGCTCCGACTGCTACCGCTGCTCTATCCACCGGGGCATCCGTACCACCACTCGACCATCGGTTCGATGGCCGATCTGAACGCCGCCGACCTGGCCACCTTCCGGGCGTTCCACACCACCTACTACGCGCCGAACAACGCGGTGCTCACGGTGGTCGGGGACGCCTCGCCCGGCGAGGTCTTCGCGCTGGCCGAACGGTACTTCGGCGGTATGGCGCCCCGGCCGGACATTCCGGCGGCACCCGACGGACTGGTGGTGCCGGCGACCGGCGTACCGGCCCGGGAGACGGTGACCGCCGACGTACCGGCGCCGAGGGTCTACCTGGCCCACCGGACCCATCCGTTCGGCGGCTCCGGCTTCGACACGGTGACCGTACTCGCCACGATGCTGGGCAGCGGGCGGGGAAGCCGGCTCTACCAACGGCTCGCCGACGGCGCGCGGCTCGCCCAGCCGGACAGCGTCAGCGCGTTCGGGGTCGACCTGGCGTACGGGCCCGCCCCGCTGATCATCACCGCCACCGCCCGGGACGGCGTCACCGCCGAGCAGTTGGAGGCGGGACTGGCCGAGGTGCTGGACGAGGTGGCCGACGGAGTGACCGACGCCGAGCTGGACCGGGCCCGGGCCCTGCTCACCACCGGCTGGTGGCGGCAGCTCGCCGCGGTGGACAACCGGGCCGACATACTCGGCCGGCACGCCACCCAGCTCGGCGATCCGGGCCGGGCCGGAGAGCGGCTGCCGGGCTGGCTCGCGGTCACCGCCGACCAGGTGACCCAGTTGGCCGCCGACCTGCTCCGCCCCGAGGACCGGGTGACCCTGACCTACCTGCCGGAGAAAGAGGTGACGGCGTGAGCGAGCAGCGCGACGGAAGTCCGGTCCTGGTCACGGAGCGGCCGACGACCGGGATCGCCCGGCCGTACGCCTTCCCACCGGTCGTCCGGCGGGCCGTTGCCGGCGGGAACGTGGTCGCCGCCCACCTGCCCGGGCAGAACCTCGCCGTCGCGGTGCTGCTGCTCGAAGCGGGCGCCGGCCGGGAGCCGGTCGGCCGGGAGGGGCTGTCCGGTGTGGTGGCGAAGGCGCTGGAGGAGGGGACGACCCGACGCGACTCCACGGCCTACGCGCTGGCGCTGGAAGGGCTGGGTACCGAACTCAGCATCTCCACCGACTGGGACGTGTTCCAGGTCAGCGTGCAGGTCACCGTCGACCGGCTGCCGGCCGCGGTGGAGTTGCTGGCGGAGGCCGTCCGGACCCCACGGCTCGACCCGGCCGACGTCACCCGGGTACGCGACGACGAGGTCACCGCGCTGCGGATGTACTGGGCCAACCCGGGACCACGAGCCGACGCGGCGCTCCGCGCCGACCTGTTCGGGGCCGATCAGCGGGTCGGTCGGCCGATGGACGGCGATCCCGAGTCGGTCGCCGCGGTCACCGTGGACGACGTGACCGGGTTCCAGGCCGACTGGCTGACCCGACCGGGCACCCTGCTCGTCGTCGGTGACCTCGACCGGATCGACCTCGACGTGCTCGGTACGACGGCGTTTGCCGGCACCTCCGGGGTGGTCGAGCCGGCGGGCGGCGTCCTCGCCGTGGAGGCACCCGGCGAGCGGCGGATCATCCTGGTCGACCGGCCCGGCTCGGTGCAGTCCACCCTGCGGCTCGGGCACGTAGCGCCGCACCGGGCGCATCCCGACTACGTACCGATGACGCTCGCCGCCACGGTTCTGGGCGGCGCGTTCACGTCGCGGCTGAACCACCTGATCCGGGAGGTACGCGGCTACACGTACGGGATCAGGTCGGAGTTCGGTCACTCCCGGCGGTTCGGGCGGTTCGTGGTCAGCTCCGGGGTGCAGACCGCGGTGACCGCGCCGGCCCTGGTGGACGCGGTCGGCGAGATCACCCGTACCCGGGACGGCGGGGTGACCGAGGCGGAGCTGGCGGTCGCCCGTGCCTGGCGGGCCGGCCAGCTCTCGGTGGAGTTGCAGACTCCCCGGGCCATCGCCACCGCCCTGACCACGCTGGTGGTGCACGACCTGCCGGACGACTACCACGCCACGTTGCGGGAGCAGTTGTTGTCCGCCGCCGAGCCGGAGGTGTCGGCGGCGGCCGCCGCGCATCTGCATCCGCAGGGCCTGACCCTGGTGGTCGAGGGCGACGCGGCGGTGATCCGGGACGAGTTGACCGCCAGCGGCCTCGGCCAGGTCGTCGACGCGGTCGGCGTCGCGACCGGCTCGGCCTGACCGCTGCCTGGGAATCTCGTTGCCGGACCGACCGGCGGGCTGGGTAGCCTCGCGGGTATGAGGATCGGCATTGTGGGGGCCACCGGCCAGGTCGGTGGCGTGATGCGGCAGATACTTGCCGAACGCCAGTTTCCGGTCGAGCGGCTCCGGCTGTTCGCCTCGGCACGCTCGGCGGGTCGGACGCTGCCGTGGCGGAACGGCGAGATCGTGGTGGAGGACGCCGAGACCGCCGACTACGGCGACCTGGACATCGCGCTCTTCTCGGCCGGAAAGGGCACGAGTAAGGAACTCGCCCCCCGGGTCGCCGAGGCCGGCGCCGTGGTGATCGACAACTCGTCGGCCTGGCGGATGGATCCCGAGGTGCCGCTGGTCGTCGCCGAGGTCAACCCGCACGCCGCGGCCGCGCGACCCCGGGGCATCATCGCCAACCCCAACTGCACCACGATGGCCGCGATGCCGGTGCTGCGACCGCTGCACGCCGAGGCCGGGCTGGTCGGCATGGTGGTGACGACCTATCAGGCGGTGTCCGGATCCGGCCTGGCCGGGGTGGCCGAGCTGGACGAGCAGGTCCGCAAGGTGGCCGACGGTGCCAGCGCGCTGGCCTTCGACGGCCGGGCGGTGGAGTTCCCCGCCCCCCGGGTGTACGCCGAACCGATCGCCTTCAACGTGCTTCCGCTGGCCGGGTCGATCGTCGACGACGGCTCGGGAGAGACCGACGAGGAGCAGAAGCTCCGCAACGAGAGCCGGAAGATCCTGGAGATCCCCGACCTGCGGGTGTCCGGGACCTGTGTCCGGGTGCCGGTGTTCACCGGCCACTCGTTGCAGGTCAACGCCAGGTTCGCCCGGCCGGTCAGCCCGGAACGGGCCCGTGAGCTGTTGGCCGGGGCGCCGGGGGTGGCGCTGGCGGACGTACCGACCCCGCTGCTGGCGGCCGGCCAGGACCCGACGTACGTCGGCCGGATCCGCACCGACGAGACGGTGGAACGCGGGCTGGCGTTCTTCTGCTCCAACGACAATCTCCGCAAGGGGGCGGCGCTGAACGCCGTACAGATCGCCGAACTGGTCGCTGGCGAGCTTCGGCGCTAGTCGGGTTCGCCGTCCGGTGGTGCCGCCGGGTTCATCGGGGGACGCGGTTCGGGGGACTCAGCGCTGTTCGGGGACTCAGCGTTGTTCGAAGGACTCAGCGCTGTTCGGCGTACTCAGCGCTGTTCGGCGTACTCGACGATGGCCTCGGCGGCGTTGGCCGGGCCGTCGATGCCGGCGTAGCGGTCCCGGATCCGTTCCGCGGCCCGGCGGTACCGCTGGTCGGCCAGCATCGCGCGGGCGGTGTCGGCGAGTTCGGCGGTTCCGGCGTGCCGGAGGGCGACTCGGCGTGCCGCGCCGAGTCGCTCGACCAGGGAGATGTTGAGTTCCTGTTCGAGTTGGAGCGGCAGGCCGAGCAGCGGGGTGCCACCGGCCATCGCGGTCTGCACGCTGCCCTGCCCACCCGCGGTGATCGCGAGATCGACCCGGGGCATGATCAGGTGGCTGGGCAGTACACCGCCGACCATGACCCGGGGGCCCTCGAGGTCGCCGAGGTCGTGCACGGTCGCGGCGACCAGCACCCGGGCGTCCAGTGCGACGAGGGCGCGGACCACCGCGCGGACCAGGTCGGCCGGGCTGGAGGTGATGGCCAGGTAGACCACCGGCCCGGGTCGGTTCAGGAACTGGTCCACCCGGGGCGGCACCGGGATGTCGAGGTGGGCGAAGAGGGGGCCGGTGCAGCGCAGCCGGGTCTCCGGCCGGTAGCCCCGGCGGCCCGCCGGCGACCAGTCGGCGATCTCCGCCGCCGGCACGCCGAGTACCTCGGGCGCCTCGGTGACCAGGGTGAGGTCGCCGAGTAGCAGCGCGGCGAGGCTCGGCACCGGCGGTAGGCCCCGTTCGGCGGCGATCCGGTTGAATCCGGAGCAGTAGAAGTTGACCCGGGGCGGGGCGGCGTTCAGCAGCCGCCGGACGATCGGGCCGGGCAGGAACCGGAGGGCCGGCACGACCGGCCGGGTCGGGACCGGGAGCAGGCCGCGTTCGAAGACCGGCGGTACCCAGCTGGCGGAGTGCTCGGTGACCAGCCGGATCCCGGCCGCCCGGGTGGAGAGCACGGTGCTGAGGGTGAAGCCGGTGACCGCGACCGAGATCCGGTGTTTCCGGAAGTAGTCGACCTCGGCCCGGACGTAGGCCCGGAGTTCCCCGTCGCTGTACGCGCTCTGCCACACCGGTCCGGAGCTGGGCTGTTCGCGTACGAAGCGGGCACAGCGTTCGGCTGTCATCGGTGGACCGATCACGTCGTACGCCACTCCGGCCTGGGCGAGCACGCGTTCGTGCGTACCGCCGTGGGTGGCCACCCGGACCGGTACGCCCCGGGCGGTGAGCGCCCGGTGGATCTCCACCATCCGGGAGGTCTGGGACAGGTAGGCACAGTGCGGAAGCAGGCAGATCATCCTGGCGTCCCCCGATTCTGCAATATATTGGGCTTCTCTGCCTGAGTAATATATTGCCCATGTCACCGTCGGGGAAGCCCCTGTTCGACGTCGGAGCCGACAGCGCGGATCTGGAGCCGCAGGTCCGGGCGTTCCGGCTCGTGCTGCTGCTCGGCCAGCGGTTGCGCTACCTGATGGACGAGCGGCTCCGCCCCGACGGGCTCACCACCCAACAGGCCGCGCTGCTCACCGCCGTCCTCGCGCTCGGCCGACCGAGCCTGACCGAGGCCGCCGCCGTACTGGGCAGCACCCACCAGAACGTCGCCCAACTCGTCGCCGCGCTCACCCGCAAGGGCCTGCTCCAAGTGGAGGCCGATCCGGCCGACCGGCGCCGCCGTCGACTCGTCGCCACCGAGGCGAACGGGGAGTACTGGCGGAACCGGAACGACGGCGATCACGCGGCGGTCGCGGACTGGTTCAGCGCACTGCGCCCCGCCGAGATCGTCACCCTCTGCGAACTGGCCGAACGGGTACTCGCCGATCTTGCCGACCGGAGGCCGGCATCCCCTGCTGCCGATCAGGAACAGGCACCCCCTACGACCGATCAGGAGTAGGTTGGGGCGACCGCGCACAGGAGGGTGGAGATGGTGGACGACCGGACGGAACAGGCGCTGCTCGGCATCATCCGCGACGGATCGCTCGGCGTCCTGGCGACGATCAAGCGGGACGGACGGCCGCAACTGTCCAACGTCAACTACACCTTCGATCCGGACCGCCAGCTGATCCGGGTATCCATCACCGACGGTCGGGCGAAGACCGCCAACCTGCGCCGCGACCCACGGGCCAGCTTCCAGGTCAGCACCGCCGACGGCTGGGCGTACGCGGTCGCGGAGGGCACCGCCGACCTCGGTCCCACCGCCGAGGATCTCCAGGATGCGGCGGTGGAGGAACTCATCGAGGTCTACCGGGCGGTCCAGGGCGAGCACCCGGACTGGGACGACTACCGCCGGGCGATGGTCGCCGACCGCCGGCTGGTGCTGCGGCTCCCGGTCGACCGGCTGTACGGGGCACCACCCCGACACTGAGTCCGCGCGCCCCACGGACGGTCACCACCTCTCGTTCGGGTTATCCCGAGGTCAGCCGGGTAGACGGCGGCGGCCGACAGGAGAGGGGAGCAGGATGACGACCGTCGGAGAGTTCATGACGACCCGTCTGGTGACCATGGACGGCGGCGATACGCTCACCGCCGCCGCTCGGGTGATGCGGGACAGCGCCATCGGCGACGTGATCGTCACCAATGGGGACAGCGTGATCGGAATCGTCACAGACCGCGACATCACCGTCCGTGGGGTGGCCGAGGAGATGGACGGGTCCACCGCCACCCTCAACCAGATCCTCACTCAGGACGTGGTCACCGTGACGCAGTACGACGACGCGGTGGCGGCGGCCGACCTGATGCGGACGTACGGCGTACGGCGATTGCCGGTGGTCGAAGACGGCAGGTTGATCGGTTTGGTGTCGTTGGGTGACCTCGCGGTGGAGCGGGAGCCGCAGTCCGTACTCGCCGACATCAGCGCCGACGAACCCAACAACTGACTCGGTCCCGGGCCCGGGCGACGCCGTCGGCGTTCCCGGGCCTGTCGCGTCACTCGCCCCACCGCGCCCGTGGCGCGATCCGGCCAGTTTCACCCGCCGAGGGTGAGGCCCGGACCCCTGGTGGTGAGGGACGCTCCGGACAGCAGGACCAGGCCCGACCGGGCCGGCGGGAGGGAGGGCGGGGTAATGGATCCGACCACCGAGTTCTTCGAGGGGCTCAACCACCGTCCACCGGACCCGCTGCTGGGCAAGATCCGCGGAACGGTGCGGTTCGAGTTGGAGCAGGGTCGCGAGATCGAGACCTGGCTCCTGGTGCTGAGCGCGGGGAGTGTCAGCGCGACCCAGACCGACCGGGCGGGGGACTGCACGGTCAGGACCGCCCGTGACGTCTTCAACGAGATCGCCAGCGGCAGGGCGAACCCGTTCGCCTCGCTGCTGCGCAACCGGCTCACCGTGGAGGGAAAGCTGACCTTGTACAGCTACCTGAACCACCTGGTCCCGGGGCCGCCCGGCGCGCACGAGCCCCGGCACTGGGCGCGGGAACGGGAGCGGCGATGAAGCCTCTGGTCAGCATCCTCGACGGAAACACCTTCGTGGTCAGCGACAGCCGGGGAGACATCGACCCGTCGCCGACCTTTCCGACCGGGCTGTTCTCGTTCGACACCCGGTTCCTCTCGAAGTGGGAGCTGACCGTCAACGGGGAACGGCTGAACGCCCTGTCCGTCGACGACCTCCAGTACTTCGAGTCACAGTTCTTCCTCGTACCGGGCGAGCCGACGCACTACATCGACGCGAAGCTCTCGATCATCCGGCACCGCACCGTAGGCGGCAGCTTCCTGGAGGAGCTGACCATCCTCAACCACGAGGACAAGCAGGTCGAGGTGATGGTCCGGCTGAACGTGGAGAGCGACTTCGCCGACCTGTTCGAGATCAAGGACGTGAAGGAGAAGGTGGGTACCACCACCGCGATGGTGGAGGAGGGGCGGCTGCGGCTCTGCTACCAGCGGGAGACCTTCCGCCGCGAATCGATCATCACCTCCACCGCGCCGGCCCAGTACGACGAGACCGGGCTGACCTTCGCACTGCGGATCGACGCGCACCAGCAGTGGGAGACCAAGCTACGGGTGGAAACCCTGGTGGAGGGCGCCGGTGGCCGGGACATCCGGCTCAGTATCCAGCGCCACCGGAGCCGGACGAGCGAGGAGATGCGCCAGGACCTGAACGACTGGATGGCCCGCGCGCCGAAGCTCACCAGCGACAACGAGCCGCTGACCGAGACGTACGAGCGCAGCCTGATCGACCTGGCGGCGTTGCGGTACTCGCCGCTGGCCACCCTGGACCGGCTACCGGCCGCCGGTCTGCCCTGGTTCATGACCCTGTTCGGCCGGGACAGCCTGATCACCTGCCTGCAGTCCCTGCCGTTCACCCCGGAACTCACCGGACCGACCCTGCGGTATCTGGCGATGAGCCAGGGGGTGACTTTGGACGACTTCCGGGACCGTGAACCGGGGAAGATCATGCACGAGGTCCGGTACGGCGAGTCCACGGCGTTCGAGGAACAGCCCCACTCGCCGTACTACGGCTCCGCCGACTCCACCGCGCTGTTCGTGATCCTGCTCGACGAGTACGAGCGCTGGACCGGGGACGTCGGACTGGTCGCCGACCTGGAGCACGAGGCACGGGCCGCGCTGGCCTGGATCGACCGGTACGGGGACCTGCTGGGCAACGGGTACGTCTGGTTCGAACGGCGGAACCTGCGCAACGGCCTGGAGAACCAGTGCTGGAAGGACTCCTGGGACGCCATCTCGTACTCCGACGGACGGCTGCCGTCGTACCCCCGGGCAACCTGCGAGCTACAGGGCTACGCGTACGACGCGAAGATGCGCGGTGCCCGGCTGGCCCGACTGGCGTGGCACGATCCGATCTACGCCGAGCAGTTGGAGCGGGAGGCGGCGGGGCTGAAGGAGCGGTTCAACCGGGATTTCTGGGTGGCCGACGGCGAGTACTACGCGCTGGCCCTGGACACCGAGGGCGGCCAGGTCGACGCGCTCTCGTCGAACATGGGGCACCTGCTCTGGAGCGGCATCGTCGACGACGACAAGGCGGCGAAGGTGGCCGAGCACCTGCTCGGACCGCGGCTCTTCTCCGGCTGGGGGGTACGCACCCTGGCCCAGGGGGAGGGCCGCTACAACCCGATCGGCTACCACGTCGGCACGGTCTGGCCGTTCGACAACTCGCTGATCGCCTGGGGGCTGCGTCGGTACGGATTCCGGCAGGAGGCCGGACGGATCGCCGAGGCGATGATCGACGCGGGACGGTACTTCGGCGGGCGGCTGCCGGAGGCGTTCGCCGGCTACGACCGGGCGTTGACGAAGTACCCGGTCCAGTACCCGACGGCCTGTAGCCCGCAGGCGTGGTCGACCGGAACCCCGATGCTGCTGATCCGGACGCTGCTCGGTCTGGAGCCGCACGGTGAGCATCTGGTCGTCGATCCGGCGATGCCGGTGGGGATGGGCCGGATGGAACTGCTGGACATCCCCGGCCGGTGGGGCCTGATCGACGCCTTCGGCCGGGGCCGGGCCGAGCACACCGGCTCGGTTCGGCGGTGGACGGACTAGTAGCGCCGATCCGGAGTCGCGGGCGGACCAACGTCGCTGGGCGAGCCAAACGTGGCTGGACGAACCAAACATCGCTGGACGAACCAGCGGCGCAAGTGATCCCGACCGGAACAGCCGGCATAGCAGTGGAACGGAGGACGACCCGATGGCGGATCCGACGGCCGAGTTCTTCTCCAGCCTCGAAGAGCGCGGACCGGACCTCCTTCCGGTCAAGGCCAGAGGCACCATCCGGTTCGACCTGAAGGGAGTGGACGGCGGGGTGAACCACTGGTTCGTCTCGGTCAACCGCGGCAACGTCCTGGTGTCACACGAGAACCGGCAGGCGGACTGCGTGGTGGCCACCACGCAGGAGTTGTTCGACCGGTTGGCGATCGGCGAGGCGCAGGTGGTCGCGGCCTACAACCGCAACGACGTGACCGTGCAGGGGAACCTGCCGTTGCTGTTGATGTTCCGGCGGGCCTTTCCCTCACCGCCGGGCACCCGCGATCCACGCGTCCGGGTCCGGGAACGACTCCGCCGCCGCGATGAACTCCAGGGCCGGATCCGTCCCGACGACCGATTGCGTCCCGCCAGCCGGGTCCGTCCCGACGACCGATTGCGTCCCGCCAGCCGGGTCCGTCCCGACAACCGGGTCCGGCCCGGAGATCGGGAGTCCCGACCGTGAAGCAGATGGTGAGCATCCTGGACGGCAACACGTTCATGCTCAGCGACTCGCGCGGCGACGTCGACCCGTCGCCGGACTATCCCGCCGGACTCTTCGCCTGGGACACCCGCCTGCTGTCCAAGTGGGTGCTCACCATCGACGGCGAGCGGCTGCACGCACTCTCCATCGACGACCTGCAGTACTTCGAGTCGCGGTTCTTCCTGGTGCCCGGCGAGCCGACCCACTACGTGGACGCGAAGACGTCCGTGATCCGGCACCGGTCCCTCGGCGGCTCGTTCGAGGAGCGGCTGACCGTACTCAACCACCGAGACGAGTCGGTGGTGCTGACGCTCCGGATGGAGATCGACTGCGATTTCGCCGACGTGTTCGACGCCCGGGAGGCCCGGCCGAGGCGGGGTCGAGCGGTGACGACGGTCGAGGGCGGCCGGCTGCGGCTCTGCTACCAGCGGAACCGGCACGTGGCCGAGACCATCGTCTCCTCCAGCGAGCCCGCCGACGTGGACGAGGGCGGGCTCACCTTCCGGATCGAACTCGGTGCGCACGGCCAGTGGTCCACCACGCTCCAGGCGATCGGCGTCGTCCGTGGTGCGGGCGGTCGCGACGTCCGGGAGAACCTGCGCGGCTACAACCAGAACCGGCCCGAGAAGCGGCGGGAGCTGGGTGAGTGGCTGGCCCGGGCACCCCGGCTCACCTGCGACTCGGAGGCGCTGGAGGACTCGTACGAGCGAAGCCTGATCGACCTCGCCGCGTTGCAGTACGTCGGGCTGACCAGCCAGGCGAAGCTGACGGCGACCGGGCTGCCCTGGTACATGACGCTGTTCGGGCGGCACAGCCTGATCACCGGACTCCAGACGGTGCCGTTCCTCCCGGAGATCGCGCGCAGCGCGTTGTGGGTGCTCTCCCTGCTCCAGGGGGGCCGGATCGACGACTTCCGGGACGAGGAGCCCGGCAAGATCCTGCACGAGGTCCGCTACGGCGAGCTGGGTGCGTTCGAGGAACGGCCGCACACGACGTACTACGGCGCGGCGGACACGACCCCACTGTTCGTGATCCTGCTCGACGAGTACGAGCGGTGGACCGGGGATGCCGCCACGGTGCGGATGCTGGAGTACGAGGCCCGTTCCGCGCTCGCCTGGCTGGACACGTACGGCGACCTGGTGGGGGACGGCTACCTCTGGTACGAGCGGCGCAGCTCGGGCGGGCTGGACAACCAGGGCTGGAAGGACTCCTCGGACGCGATCTCGTACGCCGACGGTCGGCTGCCCGGGAACCCCCGGGCCACCTGTGAGTTGCAGGGTTACGCCTACGACGCGAGGATGCGTGGCGCCCGGCTGGCCCGGACGTTCTGGAACGACCCGGTGTACGCGGACCGGTTGCAGCAGGAGGCCGCCGACCTCCGGGTCCGGTTCAACCGGGACTTCTGGATCGACGACGGCGAGTTCTACGCGCTCGCGCTCGACGCCGAGGGCGGCCAGGTCGACGCGCTCGCCTCGAACATGGGGCATCTGCTGTGGAGCGGCATCGTGGACGAGTCCCACGCCGAGCGGGTGGCCGAGCATCTGCTCGGGGACCGGCTGTTCTCCGGCTGGGGGGTACGCACGCTGAGCCGCGACCACGCCCGGTACAACCCGATCGGCTACCACACCGGGGCGATCTGGCCGTTCGACAACTCGATCATCGCCCTGGGGCTGCGCCGGTACGGCTTCGAGGAGCACGCGGCCCGGCTCGCGACGAGGATGATCGAGGCGTCGGGATACTTCGGTGGCCGGCTACCGGAGGCGTTCGCCGGCTACGACCGGGCCCGGACCAGGTACCCGGTGCAGTACCCCCGGGCGTGCAGCCCGTACTGCTCGTCCGCCGGGACGCCGTTGGTGCTGCTGCGTAGCCTGCTCGGCCTGCGACCGCACCAGGAGCACCTGACGATCGATCCGGCGATTCCGGAGGAACTGGGCCGGATCGAGCTGATCGACATCCCGGGGCGGTGGGGCCGTACCGACGCGTTCGGTCGGGGCCGGGACCATCTTCGGCCCGGCTGAACCCGGCCCCGGAGATCCGGGGCGGGAATGCGGGTGGTGGACGGCGATCCGCCGTGATAGCGATATGCGATGGCGGATCCTGAGATGGTCGAGGGTGCGGCTCTGGCCCGGGTACTGCGCCAGGCCGGCGGCGCCGAAATCCTCAACACTCTGGGCGTACGGCTGTCCGGCTCGGATCTGGTCACGCTGCTGCTGGCCGCGTTCCGGACCCGGGCCGGCTTCCTGACCCCGGCCGACGTGCTGCGCCGGTACACGGAGGACCGGTTCGTCGCGCCGGCCCAGGCCGGGTTCCGCCGACTGCGCCGGGCCGAGGACCTGCTGCTGTCGGCGATCCCGGAGGCGTACGAGTTGCTGGCCCTGGCCCCGGTCGCGCCGCTGGGCACCCACTCCGCCGTCGCCGGGGTGAACCAGAACAATGTCCTCGCCACGGTCCGGGGCAGCGAGGTGGCGGCCGATCCGACCAACGGGCTGGCGCTGGAGGCGGCGGTCCGGCGACGGGAGTTGCTGGCCCGGGACGGTCGGTCCGCGCCGACGGTCCGGCTGGCGACGTTGCAACGGGTGATCCGGGCGCAGCGGTTCGCCGGTCCCGGCCGGTTCGCCCACTTCAGCCTCCTCGCGTTGGTCACCGCCGGCCGGGACACCGGCAGCCTGGCGTTCGAGCGACGGCACTGCGGCGAGCAGTTGGGCATCCTCTGCGCGGCGTTGGAGGCCGCCGGATTCTCCACGATCGAGGTCGCGCAGACCGTGCTGGACCCGGCGGCGGCCCCGATCGCCGAGGCGGCCCGGGCCGCCCTGGCCGACCGGCCGAGGGTGGTGGTGCGGGACGATCCGGACCGGTCCGGCGGGCGGGGCTACTACACCGGATGGTGCTTCAAGATTTCCGTGGTGCTGCACGGGGAGCGGGTCGAGTTCGGTGACGGTGGTTTCGTCGACTGGACCCGACGGCTGATCGGCAACCGGAAGGAACGGCTGCTGATCAGCGCGCTCAGCGTCGACCGGCTGGCCATGGCGCTCGAATGACCTGGTGCCGGAGCCGGTTGCCTACGTCGGGCGCCTACTTTGGACGGCGGCCGGCCAGCGCGAGGATGCCGTAGGCCAGCCCGATCGCACCGGGCGCGATCACGAATCCGGCGGTGACGCTGCCGGTCCCGTCCAGCAGGGGACCGGTGAGCGCCGCGCCGAGCGCGCTGCCCACCGAGAAGGCGGTGGCCGCCCAGGCGAACGCCTCGGCGGCGGTACCACTCGGTGCGACACCGTCGATGCCGACGAACGTGATGGTCAGCAGCGGCGGCAGGGCCAGCCCGCTGATCGCCATCAGCACCAGCATCGTCGGCGGGTCCGGGGTCAGCAGCAGCGGTAGGTAGCCGATTGCCAGCACCGCGGCCGCGCGGGGCAGGGTGCCGTGCTGACGCAGCGTGCGGGACCGGACGTAGAGCAGGCCGCCGGTCAGCGCCCCGACCGCCTGGGCGGCCAGCAGCCAGCCGGCCCAGGACCGCCCGCCGGACGCCTCGGCGTAGCCGGTCGTGGCCACCGCCACGCTGCCGACCCCCGCGCCGATCAGCACCAGCGCGCCGAGGATCACCCGCAGGGGACCGGCGCGGAGCGGACCGGCCCAGTGCCGTACCGCCGGAACACCGCGCCACCGGCGGACAGCTGGCGCGGTGCCGAACCAGGCCGTGCCGACGGCCTGGCACAGCGCGGCGGCGGCCAGGCCGCCGGCCGGGCCGAGCAGGGCGACGGCGCCGAGGGTGAGCACCGGCCCGGCCACGAAGATGATCTCCTGGGTCGTGGTGTCCAATGTGTACGCCGTGTGGACCTGGCGCTCGGGCAGCAGGTCCCGCCACAGCACCCGGAGACAGGCCTCGAACGGCGGCGCACCGATCCCGGCCAGCATGGCGGCGAAGACGGTCAGCGGACCGGCCAGCGGCGCGGCGACCAGCGCGAACCCGGCGGTGGAGACGGCGACGGCGATCCACAGCACCGGCGGCTGGCGCCACCGGTCGGCGAGGCGGGCCAGCATGGGCTGACCGACCGCCATTCCGGCGGTGTACGCGCCGACCAGCAGCCCGGCCATGGTCAGCGTCATGGTCTCCCGGGCGAAGACCAGCAGGGCCAGCGGTGCCGCGCCGAGCGGAATCCGCCCGAGCAGGCTGGCCGCCAGTACCCGGGCGGTCTGTGGGGTTTTCAGGACGACGAGTGCGGAGGTGTCGACGGTCGACGACATGACGGATCGCTCCCGAGGGGTGGGATGGACGGGCCAGTGGCGGAGGAGTGCCAGGCCGGTCAGGGAGCGAAGTCGGCGCGCTCGTGGTCGTTGCCGTAGAGCGGCAGATCGGGCGTGATCCACCGCGCGTACCTCACCGCGGTCGCCTCCAGTGGAATCACCCGAATGACTCTACGACCCCGGCTAGGGGTGTTAGGAAGGGCCCCTTCTTCTACAAAAAACGATAAGAAGGGGCCCTTCCTTACATGAACCTCAGGTGGGAGCGCTGGCGCAGGCGGATGCCGGAGGCCACCGCCACCAGGGCGGTGAGGGCGAGGGTCAGCACGATGCCGTGTACCAGTCCCCGGGTCAGGTATCCGTCGTCGGTGTGGTCGATCGCGTAGGTGCCGATCTCCCGGCTGAACCAGAACGGGAGGAGTCGGGACGCGGTGCCCGCCGGGTCCATGATCATCTGTAGTCCGACCACGGTCAGCAGCACCAGGGTGCCTTCGAGTTCGCGGGGCAGTACGGCGCTCAGTGCCAGCCCGAACGGCGCGGCGACGGCGACGGTCAGCGCCATGATCAGCGCGATGGCGCCGTACCGGACGTCGTGCTGGTCGAACCGGATCAGCGCGAAGTACGGCACCGAGAGGCCCACGCCGACCGTCCAGAGCGCGACCAACCGGCCGAGATGCAGATGGTGGGGCCGGTAGCCGGACAACCGCAGACGCGGCTCGATGCCCCGGGCGGCGCTGCCAGCGAACAGGGCGGCGGTGCTCAGCGCCCAGCCGATGCCGAGGCAGACGAACCGGATCGACTGGCCGAGATGGTCCCCGCGCCGACTGAAGTAGAAGGCCAGCGGCAACAGGGTCAGAATCACGAGTACGGAGCGGCGGCGCAGGATCTCCCGCAGGGCCAGCTCCGCCACCGTGAGGATCTTGGTCATGCCGACATCTCCCGGGTCGGGGTCAGGTCGAGTACGTTGTCGACCCGGTCGAGTTGGTTGAGCAGGTGGGTCACCACGACTATCGCCTTGCCGGCCGAACGCCACCGCCAGAGCTGCTGCCAGAAGTCCAGATAGGTGCCCCGGTCGAAACCCTGGTACGGCTCGTCCAGCAGCAGCACGTCCGGCTCGCCGAGGGCGGCCATCACCAGGTTGAGCTTCTGCCGGGTGCCGCCGGAGAGGTGCCGGGCCTGGGTACGACCGGCGGGATCCCAGTCCAGCGCCGCCGCGTGTTCCCGGCCGGCCGCCCGAGCCGTGGCGCGGGGCAGCCCGCGTCCCGCCCCGACCAGCACGAAGTGCTCGTCCGGATAGAGGTAGTCGTTGGTGCCACCGGACTGTGGGCAGTAGCCGAGGCTTCCGTGCACCCGTACCTGCCCCTGGTCCGGGCTGATCAGGCCGGCGCAGATCCGCAGGAAGGTGCTCTTCCCGGCGCCGTTCGCGCCCACCACCGCGGCGATCTCACCGGCCCGGACGGTCAGGTCCACGCCGGTCAGCACCGGCCGACGGCGGTAGCGCTTGCTGATGCCGCGTACGTCCAGTCGGACCGGTCCGGGCGAGGGCTGGCGTGGCCGGGCCGTTCCGAGAGCCCGACCCGTACCGGCGCTCTCGGCGGCCCCGGCGGACGCGTGCGACCAGGCCGTACCGAACTGTGGCCGGGGCACTCCGACGCTCTCGGCGACCGCCGCCGCGTACGTCTCGGGCGTACCGAAGACCCGCAACGGCGCCTCGCCGCTGTCCCGCAGGTGTGCCGCCGCCTCGGCGACCACGTGCCGGGACAGGTCCGGATCGAGGCCGCGCCGGTGCAGTTCACCGGTGAGCGCGTGAAGCCATCCGTCGTGATTCATCGTGTCTGCACCTCCCGCAGGACCGTCCCCACCCCGCTGGCGAAGGCGTCCCAGTCGACGGCGGTCCGGCGTAGCGTCTCGCTGCCGGTCGGGGTGATCTGGTAGTACTTGCGCGCCGGCCCGGAGGCCCCTTCCCGCCACTGCGCGGCGACCAGGCCGGTGCGTTGCAGGCGCAGCAGCACCGGGTAGAGGGTCCCGCCCTGGATCGGGCCGATACCGGTCGCGTCCAGCGACTGGGCCAGCTCGTACCCGTACGACTCCCGGCGTTGCAGCAGGGCGAGTACGCACAGGTCAAGCACTCCGCGTAGCCATTGGCCACGGCGTTCCTGATCCACGGCGAAGAAGCTAGCACAGTCATCTAGATGGCGCAGCAACCTAGAGACTGATGGCGGTACTCTGCGGCGGGCCGCGAGCGAGGAAACGGGGAGCACAGGATGATCCTGCGGACCGAGGGGCTGGACGTCGGCTACCGCGACCGCGTACTGATCCGGGGGCTGCGGCTGGCCGTGGACGCCGGAGACGTCTTCGCGGTCACCGGGCCGAACGGCGTCGGCAAATCCACTCTGCTGCGCTGCCTCGCCGGACTGCTCCGACCACTGGGCGGCCGGATCCTCGTGCAGGGCGCACCGGTCGACGAGCGGTCCCCGGCGTTCCGGCGTACGGTGGCGAGCCTGCTGGACACCGCCGCCTGGTATCCGAACCTGACCGCCGGAGAACACCTGGAGTTCGTCCAACTCGTCAACCGGCCCGTGCCGGCCGGCTGGTTCGAGGCGGCTGCGCTGGCCGCCCGGCTCGGTGTCACCCGGTTCGCCTCCGTGCTGCCGGGGCGGCTCTCCAGCGGACAGCGGCAGCGGCTCGCCCTGGCCCTGGCACTGGCCCGCCCCAGCCGGCTGCTGCTGCTCGACGAGCCGGAACGCCACCTCGACGAGGCCGGTCGCACGGCCGTCGGCGCCCTGCTGCGCGAGTACGCCGGCCGGGCCGGAGCCGTCGTGCTGGCCAGCCACGACCCCACGCTGATCGCCGCGGCCGGGGCGCAGCCGCTGGACGTACCGGACTGGCATGGTTAGGCCCGGGCCCACCGGCGCGAGCCCCGCCGGGCCGGCCCGCGGCTATCTGCGGTCCCGCGGCCGGGCCCGCGTCGGCGGCTACGCCGAGCGGGCGTACATGCTGCTGCTGGCCCTGCTGGTCGCCGGGGGGATCCTGGCCGGCAGCCTGCCCCGGATGTCCACGGCACTCGCCGACGGCCCGCCGGTCCGGCCGACGCCGGGCACGCTACTGGCGCTCGGGCTGCTCTGGTACGCCGCCGCCCTCGGCGGGGCCGCCCGGTTCGGGCCGCTGGCCGCCGCACCGGCTCGACTGTCCTGGCTCTTCTCCAGCCCGACGAGCCGGCGCGGCCTGCTCTGGCCGACCGCGGGAGTGGTGCTCGGCCTGGCCACGGTCCTTGGACTGCTGCACGGCGCGTTCGTGGCCTGGGCCCTGGTCGCGCCGATGGGCCTGCTCGTCGTCCTGGCCGGCGGGATCGCCGGTCTCTTCGTCGGTGGGCTCGCCACCCTGGCACAGACCCTCACCGAGGGGTCGGCGGCGGTGCTGGACCGGTCCGCCCTGTTGCTCGGCGCGGCCGCGGCGGCACTGACCGTCGTCGACCTGCCGGCCCGGATCGTCGTCGGGGGCTGGCTCGGGCCGTGGTCCTGGCCGCAGGCGGTGGCCGACGGCACGTCGCCCGCCCGGCTGGCCACCGCCGGGGTGCTGGCCGCCGCAGTCGCCGGCCTCGCGCTGGTCCGACTCGACCGGGTACGACTGGCCGGTCTCGCCCCCGGCGGTGCCTTCGCCGGAACCCTGTCCTCCGGTGTCGTCACGCTCGACCTCGGGACCGCCGCCCGGGTCACCGAGGAACGCCGATGGGCCCGGCGGTCACCGCGACGTACCGGCCTACCCCGGTTGCCGGCCCGGCTCGCCGTACTCGCGCACGACGTCCTGACGCTGCGGCGGTCGCCGGATCGACTGGCCCTGGTCGTGGTCGCCGCGCTGCCGCCCGCCCTGCTGGCCGGCGTCACCGGCCCCGGGCCGCTGCTGGCCGGAGCCTGGCTGCTGTCCGGACTTCTCGCGGTGGGTGCGGTGACCGACAACGCCCGCCGAGACCGTGACCTGCCCGCACTGGCCCGGCTGCTCGGCCTGCCGGGGCGCAGGCTGCTGGCCGTCCGGTCGATCCTGCCGGCCGTCGTCGGTACGGCGTGGGGTGCGGGGTCGCTGGCGCTGGTCGCCGCCCGGATGCCCGGGAGCGCCGTGCAGTGGTTGCTGCTCGGTGCCGTCTCCGGCCCCGCACTGGCGGTCGGCGCGCTGCGGGCGGCCCGGCGCGGAGCGGTCCGGCACGACCTGCCGCCGCTGGTCACCCCGATGGGGATGGTGCCGACCGGACCGCTGCACCGGTTCGTCACCGGGTGGGA
This sequence comes from Plantactinospora solaniradicis, assembly GCF_042658085.1. Classification (NCBI taxonomy): domain Bacteria; kingdom Bacillati; phylum Actinomycetota; class Actinomycetes; order Micromonosporales; family Micromonosporaceae; genus Plantactinospora; species Plantactinospora solaniradicis. The sequence goes on from NZ_JBHSPR010000060.1 coordinate 230,292, forward strand.
CCTCGGGCTGCTGTGCACCCTGCCGACGCTGATCGCCGTCGGCGCGGGCGATCCGGCCGGGGCGGTCCCGGTGCAGGTGGCCGGGTCGCTGCTCGGACTTGCTGGGTTCATCGCCGTCGCGGGAGCGCGCCGGAAGTCGCCGCGATCACTAGGCTGACCGGCATGCGGGTGCTCTTCGCGTCAGCGCCGTTGCTCGGACACGTGTTCCCGATGGTGCCGCTCGCCGAGGCGCTGCGGGCGGCAGGCCACGAGGTGCTGCTCGCCACGGGTGGCGACGGGCTCGACGTGGGCCGGACCGGGCTGCCGGTCTCCGACGTTGCCCCGGCGCTCCGGTTCGACCGGATCGCCCGCCGGGTCATGCTGCGACATCCGTTGATCGCCCGCGCCGAGTTGGCTGGCCGGGCCGGCACGCGTGGCGTGGCACTGCTGTTCGGCGCGGCCAACGACCAGTTGACCGACGGCGTGGTCACCCTCGCCGACCGGTGGCAGCCGGACCTCGTCGTGTACGAGCCACTGGCGGTGGCCGGTGCGCTCGCCGCCGCCCGTCGTGCCGTACCGGCGGTGCTGCACGAGAACTCGCTCTTCGACGGTGCCGAGTTGGTCCGGGTCACGGCCGCCCGGCTGGTCCGGGCCCAGCACCGGAGCGGGATCGGCGACCTGCGACCGAACGCCGCCACCCTCACGATCGCGCCGCCCAGTGTGGTGGGCGAGCGGGCCGGCGATCAGATGCGCGGAGTACCGTTCCGCGGGGTCGGGGAGCTGCCGGACTGGCTGCGCGAGCCCGGCGACCGGCCCCGGATCCTGGTCAGCCGCAGCACGGTCGCCGGGCCGGGCGGAGGCGACGTGATGACGGCCGTCGTCCGGGCCGCCGCCGGGGTCGACGCCGAGTTCGTACTGGTCCGCCCCGACCGTCGGGTACTCCGTCGAGGGTCGCTGCCGGACAACGTCCGTACCGTCGGCTGGATACCGATCAACGCGGCGCTGCCGAACTGCGTGGGGGTGGTGCACCACGGCGGGGCCGGTTCGGTGCTCGGCGCGCTGGCCGCCGGCGTACCGCAGCTCGTGCTGCCCGGACCGGGCGACCGCCGGCACAATGCCACCCTGGTGGCGGCCCGGGGTGCGGGGCTCGCCGTATCCGAGCGGGAGATCACCTCGGCGGTGCTGGAGCGGCTGTTCACCGACCGCGCTCTGGCGACCGCCGCCGAGGAGGTACGTCGGGAGATGGCGGCGATGCCCGCCCCGGCGGACCTGGTGCCCCGGCTCGAAGCGCTGGCCCGCTGAGCAGGTGGATGTTCCAGCCGGGCAGGCGATGTCTCAGCCGGGCAGGTGATGTCTCAGCCGGGCAGGTAGGCGTCGAGGAAGGTGGCGGTGACGGACCGGATGTCCGGGCGGTCCAAGGGCAACGCGTGCCCACCGTGGGTGACCAGCGCCTGCACCGGATGCCCCGCCCGGAGCAGGGCCGAGGTCAGGGCGACGCTCTGGCTCGCCGGCACCGCCGCGTCCTGGGCGCCGTGCACCAGCAGCACCGGCACCCGGTTGCCCACATGGGTCGTGGGGATCGCGTCCACCGTCGTCGGATCGTCCGCCGCCGCCGGGTGGCCGAGCAGCGACACCCACGGGTTGTCGCCGCCACGGGCGGGGAGCGCACGGAGCCAGTCCTCGGCCAGCGGGTCGACCGGCGGCCAGTACACCAGCACGGCATCCACGTCGCCGGACTCGGCGACGCCGCGCAGCCCGAGTTGGAGCGCCAGGTGACCACCGGCCGAGTCGCCGGCCACCAGGAATGGCAGACCTGCCGCGCGGGCCCGCGCCTGGGGTTCCCGTGCGGCCTCCCGGATATCGGCCAGTTGTGCCGGCCACTGGGCCTCGTCGGTCAGCCGGTAGCGGCCCTGCACCACCGTCAGCCCGTGCCCCGCCAGGGCCGAGCCGTCCTCGGCAGACCATCCGCGCCAGCCGCCACCCGGCAGCCACAAGACGATTCCCCGCTCTGTCATGGGTCCAGCATGATCGTCGCGCGATCGGCTTGCCTAGCCCACCGGGCGGACTCCGCTGACGGCGTAACTCCCGTCGGGCGGCGCGCCGTAACTCCCGTCGGGCGGGCCGTAACTCCCCTCGGGTGGCGCCGTAACTCCCGTCCGGCTGCGGCGTGACGTCCGTCCGGCCCCTGGCGGCGTGACGTCCGGCGGGCCGGTGGCCAGGGGAGGCACCCGGGCTTGCCGAGCGGTTCCCGCCGACCAGGAGTAGGTTGGGTGTCGTGGTTCCCGTCGCGCTGGTCCGCCCCGTTTGGTGGGTAGCGTGCCGGTCGGTGCGGTTCGTGACCGCGTTGGTGCTGATGGCGTTGCTGCTGGGCGGCGGTGCCCGGACGGGCCTGCCGGGCGCGACCGGAGCGGCCGAGCTTCGGCCCGACGCGGCCGCAGCCACCGCGACATCGTCCACTGTGGATGTCGAGGCGTCCGCCGGGGACCTGACGGCTGTCGAGGCCGACGAGTCGTCAACCACGGACAGCGACACCACGGCGGTCGTGGCCGGGGCCGTCCCTGTACTCGGACAACCGGCGCGCTCGGAGGTCCGGCCGGGGACCGGGGCGGGATCGCGGCCAGCCGGCGACGCGTACGCCCGGGTGATCGGACCGCGCGCACCGCCATTGGGGTGAGGACCGGTCACGCCTGACCGTGTCCGGTCCGGATCCGTCGACCCTGTTCGCATCGGCCACCCTGTGAGGTTTTCTGATGGAGAAGGTGCTGTTCAACTTCCTGATCAATGTGCCCCAAGCCGCCACGATCTGGCTCGTGTTGATCGGGCTCGCACTGGCTGGGGGCATCGCGCTCGTCGTACGTCCACGGCGGGACGAAACGGGCCGCGACGTGACCGGTCGCCAGGCCGGGACCGGCTACGACGTGGCGGTCCGGGACGCCGAGGGACGCCGCGAGCGGCTGGCGGTCCGGGCAGCGGAACTCAACCGCTATGCCGAGGAGGTGACGGTGGCCGCCGAGCGGTCGGCCGTCACCGCGCGTCGGCGCCGTGACGAGTGGCTGGCGGCGCAGGAGGAGGCCGAGGAGGCCTGGAAGGCGTACGAGGTCGCCGATGCCGCCGCGCGCCGGGTCGCTGCCGCTGCGGTGCTTCCCGAGCCGCGTACTCCGCGTACCCCGGCCGAGTACGCCGATCGGGAGCGCTACCTGCACCGCGCCGCGATGGCGGCAGCCACCCGGCAGGAACTGTCGGTGCTGCAACTGAGCGACGCGCTGGCGAACCGCAACGGCTGGGATCCCCGGCGCCACCCGGCCGAGCAGGAGATCGTGCTCCGCCGGGCGGCCCGGAACAGTCTGTTGGCCGCGCACGCGGCGGCGGCGGAGCGCGAGCGGGCGGCGTGGCGGGATGCCGAAGTCGCCGCCGCGGCGGCCCGGAGTCTCCGGGAGGAGGCGTTCGCCGCCGCCAGCCGGACGGCACAGGTACGACGCTGGCTGCCGCCGACGCGGAGGCCGGGCGCATCGTCGGGCGGTTCGTCGAGTGGTTCGTCGAGCGAGGCGGTCCGGCGGCCACGACCGGTACGGCGCTGGCGGGCGGCGCGGGCCGGCTGACCCCGGCGCGGCACTACGCCTCGGGATCCTGGCCCAGCGCGGCTCGTCCGCCGTCCACCGGCAGGACGACCCCGGTGACGAAGCTCGCCTCGGCGGAGAGCAGGTGTGCGATCGTGGCGGCTACCTCGGCGGGTCGTCCCACCCGGCCGACCGGATGGAGCAGCCGCATGTCGCGTTCGATCCGCTCGGCGCCGGCCGGATCCTGCCGGGCCAGGAGGTCGGTGTAGCGCTCGGTCTCGATCGAGCCCAGGGCGACCGCGTTGACCCGGATGCCGTGCCGGCCGTACTCCACGGCGAGCGCCCGGGTCAGTCCCTCGATGGCCGCCTTCGCCGTCGCGTACGGCAGGCAGCCCGGCACCGCCCGCTGGGCCTGGTGTGAGGAAACGTTGACGATCGCGCCCGGTGTGCCGGCGGCGAGGAAACGGCGGATCGCCGTACCGCAGCCGACGACCGTGGCGTCGAGGTTGGCCGCGATGAGGTCCAGCACCACACGGGCCGGTGTGTCGTGGATCGAGGCGTCCCGGAAGACGGCCGCGTTGTTGACCCAGCCACCGAACCGTCCGGCGGTGCTCGCCGCATCGGCGGCGTGCTCGGTGACGGCCTCGTCGGCGGCGTCGCCCGTCACCCCCACCAGCCGCGCGGCGGCGGGATGGTCGGCGATCCAGCCGAGCGCGGCGGGGTCACGCTCGATCACCACGACTTGGTCGGCGTCGCCGAGGAGACGCTCGACCAGGGCGCGGCCGATGCCCCGGCCGCCACCGGTCACCACATAGGACGACGGACCATCCGGACCGGAGGCTCCACTGTGGAGCCCATCGCGGCGTCGGACATCGCCTCGGAAACCGCCGTCGGCGTCGCCATCGGTGACAGAGGGATCCGGCATCGCCTCACCGTACCGGGGTGCCGGCAGGGCGCAGCGGGCCGCCCAGGAGCCGGACCAGTGGATCGTGGACCGTCGGCGCGGCGACCAGGAAGCCGTTGCCGGCCAGGTCGGTGGGAAAGTCGTCCGGTTCGAGGTGACTGCGTACCGCGCCCGCCTCGACCGCGATCAGTCCGGCCGCGGCCACGTCCCACGGCGCCAGCGACTCGGTGTGCGCGTCCAGTCGCCCCGCGGCGACATAGCAGATGTCCAGGCTGGGACAGGAGGCCCGGCGGATGTCCTGGCATCCGGTCAGCAGCCGGCGGACCCGCTCCACCAGCGGGTCGAGATCTCCCTTGTGGTGTGGAAAGCCGGTGCTGACGATCGCCTGCCGCAGGTGTGGCGGATCGCTCGGGTGGATCGGTACGCCATCCAGCCAGGCACCGGAACCCCGGACCGCGGTAAAGGTCTCGCGCAGGAAGGGCGCGTGTACGACACCGGCCTGGACGACGCCGTCGACCGCGTACGCGATCGAGACCGCGACGTACGGGTGACCTCGGGCGTAGTTCGCGGTGCCGTCGATCGGGTCCACCACCCAGACCGGGCCCGCCAGGTCCGCCGGGCCGGCACCCTCCTCGGAAAGCACCCGATGACCGGGGTACGTCGCCGCGACCGCCTCGCGGATCAGCGCGTCCGAGCGGAGGTCGGCCTCGGTGACCGGCTCGACGCCGTTCTTGTATTCGACGTCGACCCGGCCGCGCAGTTCGGCGAGGATCGCCCCGGCCCGGTGTGCGACGTCGATCGCGAAGGGAAGCAGGCTCACTGGTTCGCTCCCGGCTGGCCACCTACCGTGGGGACGACGACGTGCGACCGGTAGGTGATGATCGGACCATGGACAGAACAGCCATCCAGGGGTTCGTCGACGGGTGGGTCAGGGACTGGAACGCTCACGACCTGGAGAGCCTTCTCGCGCACTACGCCGACGATGTCGTCTTCACCTCGCCGGTCGCGGCCCAGCTTATCGAGGGCTCCGACGGTGTGGTGCGGGGCAAGGCGGCGCTGCGGGCGTACTGGGCCGAGGGCCTCCGGCGGATTCCTGACCTGCGTTTCGAGGTCGTGGCCACCTATGTCGGGGTCGATACGGTGGTCATCAACTACCGGAACCAGAAGGGTGGCCTGGTCAACGAGGTCCTCGTCTTCGACGGCCCGCTCGTCGTACGGGGACACGGGACGTACCTCGCCACCTGACGGGAGCGTGGAACGTGGAGCTGAGATCCGATCTGCGCCGGCGTGCGGAACTGGCCTACGCCCACCTGGTCGTCGACGACGTCGAGCCCGCCGAGGCGGTGATGCTCGCCTGTGACCTGCTGGCAGCCGACGTGGACGGGGAGTCGACGGTGCGGCTCGCCATCGCGTCGACAAGGTCCCTGCCGCCGTACGCCGCCGAGCGGATGCTCCGCGACATGCTCGTCGAACTCGGCATCCCGGAGCCGGATCCCGGACATGCCGCCCGGTTGGCCAGCGCCAGCATCTGTGCCCAGATCATGGACGGCACGCTGCGGGTGGAGCGGGGCGGTCACCGCCTGTTGGGCACCCTGGCGCAGCTGGGCGAGGCCCACGCCGACGCCGGCAACGAGGCCGTCGGCCGCCTGCTGCGGCTGCTCGACCGCCTCGAATACGACCTCGCCGGAGAGGCCGACGCGGCATTCAGCGCGGATCTCCGCCGGCTGGCGAGCGATCTCGCCGCCGAGCGGCTCTAGCGGCGGGTTCGGCGTCGCCAGCCGGAGTCGGGATGCCACGACTCGATCACCAGGTGGTCGGCGGGGGTGCCGACGTAGGTGAGCACCAGTTCGGTGATGTCGATCCGGAAGAACCCGGCGCCCTCGTGCGGATTGTCGGCCGGCGGGTCGATCGCGACGACCGTACCGGCGAGTTTGGCGTCCCCCGGCCAGCTCTCCGGGGCGTCGGCGGGCGGCTCGATGGTCGGGCTGTGTACGGCGATCCGGGGGTCCCGCCGGACGTCGAGCAGCTTCATCGAACCGCCCATCATGCCGAGGGTGATCTCCCCGTCGCTGAACTCGAGTTCCGAGGCGCTGATCCGGGGCGATCCGTCCCGGCGGAGCGTGGCAATGGTCTTGTTGGTGCCGGCCCCGAACCGTTCCCGGACCCGCGCCGCGAAGTCCGGAGCGTCCTGTTCGATGTCTCGCCAGCTCGCCACGGGGAGCCTCCTGCTGATCGGGTGATCGGTGCTCGGGCCGGTCAGTCCTCCGTGCACGCCGGGTCGTTGACCGAGGTGCGCACCCGGGTGAGCAGTTCGTGCAGTTGGCCGACCTGCTCGGCGGTGAGGGTCGCGAACAGGTCGCGCTCGACCTGGTCGACGGCGGCGTCCACCTTATCGAGCGCGGCCGAACCGGCGGGAGTGATTTCGACGATGTGCCGGCGCCGATCCGCCGGATCCCGGCGCCGTTGGACGAGGCCCTCGTCCTCCAACTCGTTGAGCAGCGTGACCAGGACGCTGGCGTCGACGCCGAGGATGTCGAGCAGGCTCTGCTGGGTCATCGAGCCGGTCTCGGCGAGCCGGGTCAGCGTCATCCCGTGCCGGGGGCTGAGCCCGGCCAGGCCGAGTGCCTGGCGCAGCCGCGCGTTGGCGATGCCGCCGTGCCGGGCGAGTAGGAAGCCGGTTCGCTCGGTCTCCCCGGACCGCCTGCTACCTCGGCTCATGCCCAGGATGCTACCAGCAACAAATAGTCGGGACGCTTAAATAGTTGAGGCTTCACGACTATCTGGTAGCGTGGCGGAGCCCCTCACTCCACCCCCTCACTCCACCCTCGAAGGAGACCCCGATGTTCACCGGGTACATCATCGTCGCGGCGTTCCTCGCCTTTGGGCTCGTCGGCTCGGCCCACGGCAAGCTCACCAGGAGCGAGCGGGTCACCCCCGGCCTCCAGAAGGCCGGCGTGCCGCTGAGCTGGTTCCCACCGCTCGCGGCGTGCGAGATCGCCGGCGCCCTCGGGCTCCTCGCCGGAATCTGGATCGCGCCGCTCGGCATCGCCGCCGCGATCGGGGTCATCCTCTACTTCGTCGGGGCCGTCATCGCCCACGTCCGGGCCGGTGACCTCAAGGGCCTGAACGCCCCGCTGGTCATCCTCGCGGTCGCCATCGCCGCCCTGGTGCTGCGGATCCTCGCCTAGATCGTCAGAGGATAATCACCACTCCAGGAAAGATCACGAAGGCAGGCCATGACCACCGAGAACGACTGGCTGACCCGGCGTACGGGCATCGTGCCGAGCGCCGCGCCGACCGAGCGGCTCAGCCCGAAGAGCGTGCTGAACGAGGCGACCCGGCCGATGGCGGCCGAGCCGCCCCCGGAGGTCACCTTCACGCGGCACGGCCTGTACGCGGGCCGGCACCTCGTCGACGTACACGACCACTACCGGGCGGAGCTGGCCCAGATGCGGGACATCCTCCGGCAGGTCAAGGAGGGTACGGCACAGCTCGGCGACGCCCGCAGCCAGATCAACGTGATGACGATCCGGGCCAACGACTGGACCCTCGGCGGGGTCTGCCAGGCGCAGTGCCGCTCCGTGACAAACCACCACACCATGGAGAGCGAGGGGATCTTTCCCCACCTGCGGCGCAGCCAGCGCGACCTGTCGGCCGTACTCGACCGGCTGCACGAGGAGCATCTGGCCATCCACGAGGTGCTGGAGGGGATCGACGACGCGCTCGTGCACCTCGCCCGCAACCCCACCGACTACGGCCCGATCACCGAGGCGATCGACCTGCTCACCGACACCCTGCTGTCGCACTTCGCCTACGAGGAACAGCAGCTCATCGGCCCGCTGTCCCGGCACGGCTTCTACCCCGGCCAGTTCTGACCCGACACCTCCGGCGGCTCAGCGCTGACCGGTGAGGTACGCCAGCACCGCCAGGACCCGGCGGTTGGTGTCCTCGGTCGGGGGCAGGTCGAGCTTGGCGAGGATGTTGCCGACGTGCTTGCCCACCGCCGCCTCGGAGACCACCAGCACGCGGGCGATGGCGGCGTTCGAGCGGCCCTCGGCGACCAGCGCCAGCACCTCGCGCTCCCGGGCGGAGAGCCGGGCCAGTGGATCCCGCTGCCGGCGCAGCAGCCGGCGTACCACCTCGGGGTCGACGACGGTGCCGCCGTCCACGACCTGGCGCAGCGCGCCGACGAACTCCGGCACGTCGACCACCCGGTCCTTCAGCAGGTAGCCCACCCGGCGGCCACCGCCTGCGTCGAGCAGGTCGGCGGCGTAGCTCTGCTCGACGTACTGGCTCAGTGCGACCACGGCCAGCCCGGGATGGGCACGACGCAGTTCCACGGCGGCCCGCAGCCCCTCGTCGGTGAAGTCCGGTGGCATCCGGATGTCGGTCAGCACCAGGTCCGGGCCGTGCTCGGCGACGGCCCTACCGAGGGATTCGGCATCCCCGACGGCGGCCACGACCTCGAACCCGAACCGGCCGAGCAGGCCGACGAGCCCCTCGCGGAGCAGCACACCGTCCTCGGCGAGGATTACCCGGATCACGGGTCGTTGCGGCTGCACGGCAGCTCCACGCGTAGCAGGGTCGGCCCGCCGGGCGGGCTGGACAGCAACATTCTGCCGTCGATCACCGCGACCCGGTCCGCCAGCCCGGTCAATCCGGTGCCGAGCCCCGGATCGGCCCCGCCCCGCCCGTCGTCGCGGACCTCCAGGGTCAGCAGGTCGTTCCGCTGGCGTAGCCAGACCCGCGCGGCGGTGCCGCCGCTGTGCTTGGCGATGTTGGTCAGCGCCTCGGCGACGACGAAGTACGCCGTCGCCTCCACCGCGTTCGGCAGCCGTCCGGGCAGTTCGGCGTCGACGGTCACCGGAACCGCCGACTGGTCGGCCAGGTCGCGTACCGCCGCCGGCAGCCCGCGATCGGTGAGCACCTTCGGATGGATGTTCCGGATCAGTTCCCGCAGCTCCATCATGAAGACCTTGGCCTGCTCGTGGGCGTCCGCCACCGCCACCGCACCGGGCGAGTCGGCGGGGATCTCCACCCGCGCCAGCCCGAGTTGCAGGGTGAGGCTGACCAGCCGCTGCTGGGCCCCGTCGTGCAGGTCGCGCTCGATCCGGCGGCGCTCGGCCTCGAACGCGTCCACCAGCCGGGCCCGGGACCGGGACACCTCGACCAGTTCGGTGCGCAACCGCGCGTGCGTACCGCCGGCCAGCAGCGCCCGGGTCAGCAGGCCGTGCGCGCCGGCCAGCAGCGCCACCGGGTACGGCACGACGACCAGCAACGCCAGCCCGAGCAGCGTGTACGGCAGCGCCTGCCCGACGGTGTCGACCTCGGCGATACCGATCGAGATCGCGCCCTCGCCGCTCGCCACCAGCAGCGGACTGGCGACGAGCACCCCGATCAGGAGCAGCAGCGCCAGGGCGGCGGACGAGAGCACCAGCGCCACCGTCGCCATCAGGCCGGCGTACCCGAGCGTCAACCACGTGGCCGGCTCGGTGTAGCGGGTCCGGAGCCAGGACCACGGGTCCGGGGCGGGCGGCGTACGGTGCCCGGAGCCGACCGGGCGGGAGTCGACCAGCCGCAGCCGGGCCCGCTCCAGCCCGCCCAGCGGCACCGCGAGCAGCGGCCCGAACCCGGCGAGCAGAACCGCCCCGAGCAGCAGCAGGAACACCAGCACACCGAGCGGCAGGCGGCCCAGTTCGGCGCCCCGGCTCAGCAGGAACAGCCACGGCAGACCCAGCAGCCCGAGCGGTATCGCGCAGGCGAGCGCGACCGGCGGGGTGGTCAGCAGGTACGCCAGGGCCCGCCAGGGCCAGCCGGTCAGCAGAAACCGGCGTCGGGTCACCGATTCCAGCAGCGTACGAGGGTTCCGCCGGGACACGCCCACCACGCTAACCGGCGGGGTGGGCGCGGCCCATCCGGCTGGAGATAGTCCGAAGGTATGCCCAGCCCTACCCCGATTCCGGTGCCTGCGCCCCGTGCCCGACGGCCGGCCCGAATGGTCTGCTCGTCCGGCCCGGATCGAGCAGGAATGGGGGGAGCGGAACGTGTTCGAACTGCGAGACATCGTGAAGGTCTATCGGGGTGGCCATCGGGCGGTCGACGGGGTGACGCTGCGACTCGGCGCCGGGGTGCTGGGGCTGCTGGGGCCGAACGGGGCGGGCAAGTCCTCGCTGATGCGGATCGCCGCCACCGTGACCCGGCCGAGCAGCGGGCAGGTCACGTTCGACGGCGTCGACGTACTGGCCCGGCCGGATCTGCTGCGCCGATGTCTCGGCTACCTGCCGCAGGACTTCGGGGTCTACCCGAACCTGACGGCCCGGGAGTTCCTGGGCTATCTCGCCGCCGCCAAGGGGTTGCCGGCGCGGACCGGCCGGGCCCGGATCGACGAACTGCTGGAGCTGGTCAACCTTACCGGGGCCGGAAAGCGGCCGCTGGGGAAGTACTCGGGCGGGATGCTGCGCCGGGTCGGCATCGCCCAGACCCTGCTGGCCGATCCACGGGTGCTGGTGGTCGACGAGCCGACCGCCGGGCTGGACCCCGAGGAGCGGGTGCGGTTCCGTAACCTGCTCGGCGAGCTGGCGGCCGACCGGGTGGTCGTACTCTCCACGCACATCGTCTCGGACGTCGAGTCGGTGGCCACCGACATCGCCATCGTCGCCCAGGGGCGGATCCGTCGCCGGGGTACCCCGGAGGAACTGCTCCGGGCGAGTGCGGGGCGGGTGTGGGAGCTGCTGGTCGATCCCGCCGAGGTCACCCGGGTCCAGGCCCGGCACGTGGTCAGCCGGATGGTGCGGACGCCGTCCGGCGTACGGGTCCGGGTGCTGTCGCCAAGTTCGCCCGGTCCGGCGGCCACCCCGGTACCGCCCGACCTGGAGGACGCCTATCTCGACGCCATCCACCAGCCGGGCCAACCGACCGGCGGCACGCCGTGGACGGTGTCCCGATGACGGTACGCGGGCCGCTCGCCGTCGCCGTGGCCGACTTCCGGGAGCGGGTACGCCGACCGGCGTACGCGGTGGTGCTGGCCGCCGCGGTCGGCCTGGGCTACCTGGCGGTGCCGGAGGTCGACAGCCGCTGGGTGATCGTGAACGCCGGTGACCACCGGGGCGTCTACAACAGCGCCTACGTCGGCATGGTGACCGCGCTGGCCGGGGCGCTCTGGTTGACGGTCGCCGGCTTCTACGTCGTACGCGGCAGCGTCGTCCGGGACGAGCGCACGGGCGTGGGGCAGGTCCTCGCCGCGACTCCGCTGCGCAGCTCCGGCTACCTGTTCGGCAAGTTCCTCAGCAACCTGATGGTGCTGGGCTCGATGGCGGGCGTGCTCGCGGCGACCGGGCTGGTGATGCAACTGGCCCGCGGCGAGGACCGCGCGGTGGACCCGGTCGCGTTGCTGATGCCGTTCGGCCTGCTCGCCGTTCCCGTGCTGGCGGTGGCCGCCGCGACGGCGGTGCTGTTCGACTCGGTACGCCCGCTGCGCGGCGGGTTCGGCAACATCGTCTGGTTCTTCGGCGCCATGGTCGGGGTGATCGTCGGGCAGGGGCCGGACGCTCCGCTGGGTGGACTCGGCGTGCAGTGGGTGGCCCGATCGCTGCGGGCCAGCCTCGCCGCCGCACAGGTCGAGCCGGTGGATGGAGAGTTCAGCCTGGGACTGATGTACCTGGAACATCCACTGCGGACATTCGAGTGGTCCGGTCCCGACGTCGATTTCGGGTTCGTCGCGCAGCGGCTGCTGCTGGTCCTGGTCGCGGCGGGGATAGCGCTGCTGCCGGTGCTGTGGTTCGGCCGGTTCGACCCGGCGCGTACCCGTCGACGCCCGGAGCCCACCGCCGGCCCGCCCCAGCCCGCGCCGGCCGGGATGCCGCTGCCCGGGATGCCGCTGCCCGGGATGCCGCTGCCCGGGATGCCGCTGCCCGGGATGCCCGGGGCGGTGGCGGTCGGTGTGCCGGGGACGCGGAGGATCGGGACGGTGCCGTCCTGGTTGGCTTCCCACCGGGGCTCGGCCCGTGGTCCGCGCCTGCGCGCCGTGGACGGGTTCGGTCGACTGGTCGGCGGGGAGGTGCGGGTACTGCGCCGCTCCGGGTCGCGCTGGTGGTGGCTCGGCGCCGGACTGCTCGGCGCGGCCGGGGCGGTGGCGCCGATCGCGGCCGTACCGGCGGTGATCCTGCCGCTGGCCTGGATCTGGCCGGTCCTGCTCTGGTCCCGGCTGGGCACCCAACGCCACGAGTACGGGGTGGACGCGCTGCTCGGCGCCTATCCGGGAGCCCGGCGGCGGATGCTGGCGGAATGGGGGGCCGGCCTGGCCATCGCCGGGCTGACCGGGCTCGTGCCGATGCTGCGGATGCTGCTCGCCCAGGACGTCGCCGGGCTGGCGGCCTGGGGCGCCGGACTGGTCTTCGTACCGTCGCTGGCGCTGGTGTGCGGGGTGTTGAGCCGTACCCACCGGCTCTTCCAGGCCAGCTACCTCCCGCTCTGGTATGCGGTGCTGAACGGCATCGCCGCGCTCGACTTCATGGGCGCGGTACGCGTCGACGGCCGCCAGACCGGCCCCGCACCGCTGGCGGTGGGCGCCCTCGCCCTAGCCCTCCTCGCCATCGCCTTCCTCACCACCACCCTCCGCCACTCCCGCCGCTGACGTTGTCGAGCTTGTTGATCACGTAACGTCCGGCCTGCCCCGACCGGCCGGACGCTACGTGATCACGGGAGCATCAGATCTGGGTTAGTAGTTCACCCGCCGCCGCTTCGGCCCGGGTGAGGGCTTCGCGGATGCGGTGCGACTGGCGGCCACCCGCGCTGGCCAGGTTGCCGGTCCCGCCGGCCCCGCCGCCGATCACCCGGCCCGCCTCCACGAGTACGTCCCGGGCCTGGCCGCCCCGGTCCAGCAACGCGGGACTGAGCCCGGCGACGAGCTGCGCCTTTCCGTCGTCCACGACCGCGAGTACGGCGACCGTCGGCTCGTCGACCGGGCACCGCGCCAGGATGTCGAGTACGACCGACCGCAGCTCGGTGCCGGTGAGGTCGTCGCGGAGCGCGCTGACCAGCCAGCCGGTGCCGACCGCCCGGCGCTGCCCGAGCAGCGATCCGGTGATCGTGTCGAGTTCGTGCCGGCGGTGCTGGCGCAGCGCCTCCTCCGCCTCGGCGAGCGCGCCGAGCCGCTTGGCCAGGGTCGAGAGCAGGTCGTCCGGTCGGGCGCCGACGAGCTGGCCGACCTCGGCGAGCAGCCGCCGCTCGGTGTCGGCGTACCGCAGCGCGTCCCGGCCGGTCAGCGCCTCGATCCGGCGGAGTCCGGCGCCGACGGAGGATTCGCCGACGATCCGGACCGGCCCGGCCTGGGTGCCGTGCCCGACGTGGGTGCCGCCGCACAGCTCCCGGGAGGCATCGCCGATGTCGATGATCCGGACCTGCTCGCCGTACCGGTCGCCGAAGAAGGCGGTCGCGCCCGCCGCCTCGGCCTCGACCCGGCTCGCGTGCCAGACCCGTACCTCGGGATCGTCCAGCAGGTAGTCGTTGACCAGGGTGCCGATGCTGTCGAGTTCGGCACCGTCGACCGGGGAGAAGTGGGCGAAGTCGAACCGCAGTCGTCCGGGTGCGACGAGGGAGCCCTGCTGCCGGGCGTGGTCGCCCAGCACCCGCCGCAGCATGGCGTGCAGCACGTGGGTGGCCGAGTGGGACCGGGCGACGGCCGCCCGCCGCTCGCCGTCGACCCCAGCCTCGACCCGCAGGCCGGACCGGACCTCGCCGTGCCGTACCAGACCGTCGTGTACGTGGAAGCCGTCGACGCCGTACCGGGTGTCGGTGATCTCCACGATCGTTCCGTCGGTCGCGCGTACGCTGCCGTGGTCGCCCACCTGCCCGCCGGATTCGGCGTAGAACGGGCTGCGGCCGAGCACCAGCTCGATCCGGTCGCCGACGCCTGCCGTCTCCACCGGTCGGCCGTCCCGCAGTACGGCGAGGAGTTCGGTTTCGACGACGGTGTCGGTGTAGCCGACGAAGTCGGTACGCCCGTGCCGGGTCAGCAACCGCCGGTAGGTGTCCAGGCGGCGCTCCTGCGTCGCGGTCCGGCCCCGGCCGCCGCCCCTGGCCCGGCGGCGCTGTTCGTCCAGCAGCACCGCGTACCGCTCCTCGTCCACGGTGAGCCCGGCCGCCCGCGCGGCGTCGATGGTGAGGTCGATCGGGAAGCCGTACGTGTCGTGCAGTTCGAACGCCGTCTCGCCGGACAGGCGGGTCGTGTCGGTGCCACGGATCCGGCCGATCGCCGCGTCGAGCAGGCGCCCGCCCTGCCGCAGGGTGCCGGTGAAGCTCTCCTCCTCGTGCTGGGTGACCGCCTCGATGAGCGCGCGGCCAGCGACGAGTTCGGGCCAGGCCCCGCCGAGGTTCTCCACGACGCTGCCGGTCACCGCCGCCAGCACCGGCGTTCCGATGCCGAGGCTGCGCGCGTGCTGGATGGCCCGGCGCAGAAGCCGGCGCAGCACGTAGCCCCGTCCCTCGTTGCCGGGTAGTACGCCGTCGGCGATGAGGAACGCGGTGGACCGGGCATGCTCGGTGACGACCTGGAAGGAGACCGATTCCGGGCTGCCGTCGTGGCCGGGGAACGGCCGTCCGGCGAGTTCCTGGACGACGTCGAGGGTGGGTGCGAGCAGGTCGGTCTCGCAGATCGTGTCGACGTCCTGGAGGATCGCGGCGAGCCGGTCGAGACCGAGCCCGGTGTCGATGTTGCGGGTGGGCAGGTCGCCGAGGATCGGGAAGTCCTCCTTGCCGTCGCCCTCGCCCCGCAGGTGTTGCATGAACACCAGGTTCCAGAGTTCGACGTACCGTTCGTCGTTCACCGCCGGCCCGCCCTCGGGGCCGAACGTCGGGCCACGGTCGTAGCAGAGTTCGGAGGACGGTCCGGACGGCCCGGGTACGCCCATCGACCAGTAGTTGTCTCTCATCCCGAGCCGCTGGATCCGGGCCTGGCGGACGCCCACCCGGCGCCACAGGCGTACCGACTCGTCGTCGTCGGAGAACACCGTGATCCAGAGTCGGTCGGGGTCGAGCGGATAGTGCCGGGTGAACAACTCCCAGGCGTACGCGATGGTGTCGGCCTTGAAGTAGTCGCCGAAGGAGAAGTTGCCGAGCATCTCGAAGAACGTGGCGTGCCGGGTGGTCCGGCCGACATTGTCGATATCGGAGGTACGGACGCACTTCTGCACGCTGGTCAGGCGCGGCTGCGGCGGCTGGCTCTCGCCGAGGTAGTACGGCTTGAGCTGGTTCATCCCGGCGATGGTGAGCAGCAGTCCGGGGTCGTCGGGGATCAGCGGACTCGACGGGATCCGGGTGTGGCCGTGGTCGCTGAAGTAGTCGAGAAAGGTCCGGCGGATGTCGGAAGAGCGCATGGCACTGGCCTTGTCGGGCGGGGTGGCGAACGCGCACCGGAACCCGTACGGCCGGTGGTCGTGACGGGTCCTCGCGGTGTCCGTCCGGGGCTCGTTCGCGCGGAGGACGGATGGGCGGGCCGAAATGGCGTACGCCGAGCCGGGCCGAGGGGGTCAGGCGAGGACGCTGTCCTCGTTCCCCAGCTCGGCGTAAGTAGCTCGCCGCCCCACCGTGGCCATCAGCCCGCTCCGAATCGTCCTGACCGACCTGTTGGCCCGCTTCGCCCGCTGGCGCCGCCCGGCCCGGTCCGTGCACCGACCATAGCGCACGGCCGGTCCGGTGCCGGAATGCAATTCGCCGGAGGTGGCGCCAGTTCTGTCAGGTTTACCTTGACGCGATGTGTCGTCAAGGCTACCCTGACAGATATGGATCAATTCGTGGAGACCGCGCTCGCCGTGGACGTGTCCGGTGCCGTCACGGCATCCGTCGACGCCGCCGTCAACGAGGCGAGCCGACAGGCTGACCTGCTGATCGGTGGGCGGCCGGTGCCGGGCAGTCCACAGTGGCTGGCGGAGCAGGACGGCGATGCCGGCCGTTGGCGCGAGGTGGCGGCGCAGTTGCTGCACTTCCGGATCATCCTGACCGCCGGAGTCGACCCGCTGCCCAGCGTCGTCGGACTGCGGCGCTGGGGGGTGACCTGGGAACTGATCGCGCGGGCGGCGGGGGTCAGTCGGCAGGCCGCACACGAGCGCTGGGGCAGGCGGGTGCTGGAGGTCCTCGACCGGTACGGGACCGGGGAGCTGGGTGGTCCGGTGGCCGACGACGAGGCGGACCTGCGCTGATCGGGGTTGGGGGTATTGTTGTAACCCCAACGGGGTTATAGTGTCGGTGCTCCTGGCGGGACCGATGAATGGAGGGGCCGTGATGCCGAAGATCAACGTCTACCTGCCCGACGAACTGGCCGAGGCGGTGCGGGCCTCGGGCGTACCGGTGTCGGCGGTCTGCCAACGCGCGCTGGAGCAGGCCGTACGGCGGGTCACCGCCATTCGGGAGACCGCCCTCGGCGAACTCGACGATGCCGACCTGGCCGCCCGGCTGCCGCATTTCACCGCGCGGGCCCGGACAGCGGTCAGGCTCGGCATCGAGCGTTCCCGAGCGGGCGGGTCGGCCGGCGTCAGCACGGCACACCTGCTCGACGGCCTGCTGGCCGAGGGTGGCAACCTGGCCCTGCACGTGCTCCGGGTGGAGGAGATCGAGCCCGAGCGGCTGGCCAGCGACCTCGCCGGCCAGTCGACGGCCGAACCCGGAGTCGCCGCCGACAGCACGTCCCAGCACTTCAGCGGTCCGGCGGCCAACGCGCTGGAACTCGCGGTCACCGAGGCGACCGCGTTCGGCCACAACTACGTCGGCTGTGAGCACCTGCTGCTCGGACTGGTCGCCGAGCCCGACGGGGTCGCCGGGCAGTTGCTCCGGTCCCGGGGAGCCGAACTCCGACTGACCCGGCGGGCGGTCGCGGCGGCGCTGGCCGGCTACGTCCACCTGCGGGCCCAGGCCCAGCCGCCGCCCGCACAGGCGGGCGCCGCCGGGACGCCGACGGAACTCGCGGGCATGTTGGCCGCCGCCGTCGCCCGGGAGGTCCAGCCGATCGTCGCGCGGATCGAGCGGCTGGAGGAACGGGCCGGCGTGACCGGCGAGAACTGATCGGAGCGGGAGCGGAAAATGGTCAGCCGTGTTCTGCTGCTCGCGGCCAAGGACACCATCGCCTACTCGACCCGGCCGGGTGGGGAGGCGGTGGCGTCCGGCGCGGAGTTGCTCGACGCTCTTCCCCGGGATCTGCTCGCCGCCGACGTGGTGGTCGAGGACGTACTGGCCGAGCCGAGCTGGGACGTCTCCCCGGCGACGATGCTGGGACTGGGCCGACGCGTCCGGGCGGCGATAACCGACGACGGATTCGACGGTGTGGTGATCAGCTACGGCACCGACACCCTGGCGGAGATGGCCTTCCTCGTCGACCTGATGGCCGGCCCCGCCGCGTCGCGGGGCGCGATCGTCCTGACCGGCGCGGTGCGGCACCGGGACGAACTCTCCGCCGACGGCCCGCGCAACCTGGCCTCCTCCATCGCCGCCGCCGCCGATCCGACGTTGGCCGGAGCCGGCGCGGTGGTCTGTGTGGACGACGAACTACACGCCGCGCGCTGGGTCAGCATGGTCGACGCCACCACCGTGCGCGCCTTCTCGTCGGCGCCGGCTGGCGTACTCGGGCGGGTCGTCGGTACCCGGGTCGAGATGCTGGGTACGCCGCCGCCCCGGCCGCCCGAGGCGCACGGCGGGCCGGAGTCCGACGTCGCCCTGATAAAGACCTACCCCGGCATCGATCCGGTGCTGCTCACCACCGTCGTCGACGCCGGTGCCCGGGGCGTCGTACTGGAGGGCACGGGGCTGGGCAACATCCCGGTCGACCTCTTCGTGACCATCGGCGACCTGACCGGATCGGACATCCCGGTGGTGGTCGCGTCGCGGTGTCGTACCCGTCCGGTCGGGTTGTCGGAACTGCCGGCCCCGGCCGGGCTGGCCGCGAAGATCGGCGCTATCGGCGCCCGTGGTCTGGCCCCGGAGAAGGCACGGGTCGCGCTGATGGTGGCCCTCGGTTCCGACGGTGGTGTGGCGGCGGCACGCCAATGGTTCGATCATCTCGCCGTCCCCGGCAGCGGGGACGGCTGAACACCGTCGTCGGTGCAACCGCGCCGGATCATGACCCGTGTGCCGGTTCCGGGTCGGTATCGTCCCAGATGTTTCGCGTAGGCTGCGGCGATGACCGGCATCGATTCGCAGCCCACCCGGAGCGGCGGGCGTGGCAGGGTGCTGACGGTTGCGAAGATCGCCCGGTTGGCGGGGGTGTCCGCACCGACGGTCTCCCGGGTCATCAACGGACAGACCGGGGTGGCCCTGGAGACCCGCGAGCGGGTCGAGGCGATTCTCCGGGAGCACGACTACCGCCGACCGGGGGCGTCCACTTCGGTCGCCATCCTGGAGCTGGTCTTCCACGCCCTGGAGAGCCTGTGGGCGTTGGAGATCATCCGAGGTGTGGAGAAGGTGGCCCGGGAGCATGACCTGGCCGTCGTACTCACCGAGATGCAGGGTCGGTTGACGCCGGGTCGAGCCTGGACCGAGCAGGTGCTGACCCGGCGCCCGACCGGGGTGATCGCGGTCTTCTCCGAGCTGACCGTCGCGCAGCAGTCGCAGCTCGCGACGCGGTCGATCCCGCTCGTCGTGGTGGATCCGACCGGCGAGCCGCTGCACCAGACCCCCTCGGTCGGGGCGACGAACTGGAACGGTGGGCTCGCCGCCACCCGACACCTGCTCGACCTGGGCCACCGCCGGATCGCCATGCTGAGCGGCCCGACCCAGTGGCCGTGCTGCCGGGCCCGGCTGGACGGTTACCGGGCGGCGATGGACGCGGCGGGCGTACCCGTGGATCCCGAACTGGTCCGGATCAGCCGGCTGTACGTCGAGGGTGGCCTGGCCGACGGTCGGGAGTTGCTCGACCTGCCGGACCCGCCCACGGCGATCTTCACGGCCAACGACCTCCAGGCGTTCGGCGTCTACGAGGCGGCCCGACAGGCGGGGGTCCGGATCCCGGACGAGCTGAGCGTGGTCGGCTTCGACGATCTCTCCTTCACCCGTTGGTCGGGCCCGCCGATGACCACCGTCCGGCAGCCGCTGGAGCGGATGGGGGCGACCGCCGCGCGGATGATCATCGATCTCGCGGACAGCGGGCCGCTGGAGCAGCACCGTATCGAGCTGGCCACCGAACTCGTCGTACGCGAGAGCACCGCACCGCCGCGCCCGAGCGGCCGGGCTCCGGGTCGGGTATCTGCGCTCTGAGCTGCGGTAACCCCGAGTCGGGGAATGGTTGTCGCCGGTCTGGCCGGAGCCCGAACTAAATCAGGACCCGTCTATGTATTGCGCCTCGAAATATTCCCATCGATACTTCGGAATGTTTCGGGTCTTCGGCACGTCCGACGACCGCTGTCGTCGCCGGGGACCGGTGGACTGGAAGGGGATCGGGATGAGACGGCTCGTACAAGTGCTCGGCGCGGCGGGGGTCGCGGCGGCCCTGGCCCTGTTGGGCCTCACGGTGGCCACGCCCGCCTCGGCGGCGACGCTGACCGAGGTGACCAACTTCGGCACCAACCCCAGCAATCTTCGGATGCACCTCTACGTGCCGGACCGGGTCGCGGCGCGGCCCGCGATCCTGGTCGCGGTGCACTACTGCACCGGCACCGGCCCGGCGTTCTATTCCGGCACCCAGTTCGCCTCGCTGGCGGACCGGTACGGGTACATCGTCATCTATCCCTCGGCGACCCGCAGTGGCCAGTGCTTCGACGTCTACTCCCAGCAGGCGCTGCGCCGCGACGGTGGCAGCGACCCGGTGTCGATCCTGTCGATGGTCCGCTACGTCCAGCAGCGGTACAACACCGACCCGGCGCGGGTCTTCGCCACCGGCGTCTCCTCCGGCGCCATGATGACGAACGTCCTGCTCGGCAACTATCCCGACGTGTTCGCCGCCGGTGCTGCCTTCGCGGGGGTGCCGCACAGTTGCTTCGCCACCACCGGAGGCTCCACGTGGAACAGCGAGTGTGCGAACGGGCAGGTGATCCGGACCGCCCAGCAGTGGGGCGACCTGGTCCGGGGGGCCTATCCCGGGTACACGGGCCAGCGGCCCCGGATGCAGTTGTGGCACGGTACGAACGACGAGACCCTGCGGTATCCGAACTTCGGTGAAGAGATCAAGCAGTGGACCAACGTCCACGGGCTGAGCCAGACGCCGACCTTCACCGACACGCCCCAGTCCGGCTATACCCGTACCCGCTACGGCGGCAGTGGCGGGACCGCGCCGGTCGAGGCGATCAGCATGCAGGGCGTACCGCACAACCTGCCGGTCAACGCGGCCGAGGCGATCCGGTTCTTCGGGCTGAACACCGACACTCCGACGAACCCGCCGACCACCACCCCGCGTCCGCCGACCAGCACCCCGCCGACCGGGCCCCCGCCGACCACGACCCCGCCGCCGACCAACACCCCGCCGGGGCCCAGCGGTTGCATGGTCGGCTACACCGTCAACGCCTGGAGCACCGGCCTGACCGCCGCGATCACCATCACGAACCGGGGCGCCAGCGCCATCAACGGCTGGACGCTGTCCTTCACGCTGCCGTCCGGACAGACCATCACCTCAGGATGGAACGCCTCCTACAGCCCCACGAGTGGCGCCGTGACGGCCCGCAACGCCAGCTACAACGGCACGATCGGCCCGAACGCCTCGGTCGGGATCGGCTTCCAGGCCAACCACACCGGCAACACCGGCAGGCCCTCCTCGTTCACCCTCAACGGCGTGAACTGCGCCCTCACCTGATCCGGCCCGGCATGCCCGGGCACCACCAGCAGTAACCCACTCGCAGGTCAAGGGCCGGGCCGCGAGGGACGGGCGGGTTGCCGGCGGCTGATCCCCCGCCGGCAACCCGCCGCCCCGCTTCTCGGGGCCGGCGGGGAAGCCGGGTCTTCTAGTCTCGCCGCTGGTCGCCGTCCTCGTCGCGGTCCCGATCTTCCTGGTCCAGTTGCTGGCCAGTGCGTGGTGGCTCGGCAGGTACCGCTACGGCCCCGCCGAGTTCTGCCTCCGCGCCGTCACCAACGCCACCGTTCCCACCTGGCGCCGGGACCCGAGCTGACCACCGGCCCCAACCACCCGATTCCGGTACGACGATCGGCGCGCCCCCCGGCGTGGCCGATCGTCGTACCGCGCGCGATCGGCGGCACGGGTGCTGGAAGAGTGCGGTGACATGGGGGGACTGCTCGACGACGGGGCGCTGGAGTTGTCGGCCGTGGTGGCCAACTCGGCGATGAACCGGGAACGCCAGCTCGACGGCGTCAACAGCTACACCCGGGAACTGGGATTCAATCCGCTCGACTGGCTCGTCGCCAGACTAGGCCCGGACGGCTCCGGGGCTCGGAGCGACATCCCGATCGGCTGGCTGGATCTGTGCTGCGGCAGCGCCCGCGCCCTGCACCAGACCGCCGAGCGGCTGCACCGGGCCGGGCTCGACGACCGGGTGAGTCTCGTCGGAGTGGACCTGGTCGACTTCTTCGACCCGCCGTCCAGCACCGGCGTGCCGCCGCAACTGGTGTGCGCCCCGGTCGGCACCTGGGCACCGACGCGCCAATTCGACCTGATCACCTGCGTGCACGGGCTGCACTACGTCGGTGACAAGCTCGGCCTGCTGAACCGGGTCGCCGGCTGGCTCGCCGAGGAGGGTCGGTTCGTCGCCGATCTCGATCTGCGGGCCGTACGGCTGGCCGACGGTCGGCCCGCCGGGCGCCGGCTGAACGCCCAACTGCGCGCGGCGGGCTTCACCGTCGACGCACGGCGACGGCGGATCGGCCGGACCGGTCCCGGTGCGGGCGCGTTGCCGTACCGCTATCTCGGTGCCGACGACCGTGCCGGACCGAACTACACCGGCCAGCCCGCGGTCAGTTCCTACTACACGACCGGATGAGCGGGGTGTGGCGGAGGATCAGCCGGCCGCCTCGCGGCGCGCGCGGGCCCGCCGCTTGCCCTCGTGCATCGCCTGCACCCGGGCGATCGGGATGGCGCGTCCCTCCTCGATCAGTCCGGCGTCCAGCCGCTGCGGCTCGGGCATCCGGTCGGCCCACGGATCGCCGTCGCCGATCAGCCCCGGCACGGTACGCAGGGTGAAGTCGCCCGGAGTGACGTGCTCCAGTTCTTCCCAGTCCAGCGGGAACGACACCGGCACCCCCGGCCGGATCCGTGGGCTGTACGTCGACACCACCGTCGCGCCGCCGGCCCGGGTCGAGTCGAGGAACACCTTTCCGTCCCGGTCCTCCCGGATGAAGGCGGTGGTCGCCAGCGCGGGATCGAGCCGTTCCGCCCGGGCCGCGAGCGCGCGGGTGGCCGCGGCGACATCGTCGATCGGTGCCGACCGGTCGACGGGGACGAAGACGTGCACGCCCTTCGCCCCGCTGGTCTTGACCACGCCGGTCAGACCGGCTTCGGCGAGGGCCTGACGGACGAGGTGGGCGGCCCGGACGACGAGCGGGAACGCGGCCGATCCCGGCGGATCGAGGTCGAGAACCAGGTGGGTCGGATGCTCCCGGTGCGCGACCTGGGCCAGCGTGGGGTGGTACTCGACGGCGCGCTGGTTGCCGAACCACAGCAGGGTGCGCCGGTCGTTGCAGAGTGCGTACGACACCTCGCGTTTCGAGGCCTCCGCCCAGACCGGGACCGTCGAAATCCAGTCCGGGGTGTATTTCGGCACGTTCTTCTGCATGAACGGCGCCTGGCCTCGGAGCACCCGGATCACCGAGAGCGGCCGGTCCCGTAGCTGGCCGATCAGTTGGTCGTGGACCGCGTCCAGATACTCCACCAGGTCCCGCTTGGTGGCGTCGGCGCCGTCGAACAGCGGTTGATCGAGGTTGGTCAGCGGTACGCCGTCCCGTACCTCGTCCTTGCCCGTCATCCGACCACCTTCCCGGGGCACCGGTTCGAGGTCAACCCGGTCAGCCGAGGACGAGCGTGACGTGGTGCCCGGTGTCGTCGTGCCGGAAGGTGATCGTGCCGCGAAGCCCGGCGAGGTCACCGGTCGCGGTGCCCGGGACGATGTGCCCGAAGGTGCGGGGATTCTCGGCGTCGTCCACCCCGCCGTGCTGGTACACCACCGAGCCGTGCCGGCCGGCGATGCTGCCGGTGAAGCGTTCGGACGCCACATAGGCCCGGTTCGCCGCCGTCAGGAGTTCGGCCACGCTGGTCCCGTCGACGGCACCGCGGAAGGCCTTCCGGACGGTCACCCGGGCCAGAGTCCCGCCCTCGGCGGGCTCGTCGTAGGCCCGCTCGTCCCATCCGGTGACCTCGAACTCGGCGGTGATCTCGCTGCCGGAGGCGAACGATTCGGTGCCGGGGGCGAACGGTTCGGTGCCGGGGGCCGGAGCCTCGGTGCCGGCGGCGAGCGTGGGGTCCGTCGACTGCGTCATGCGGTGATCGTATGGCCGCCGTCCGACAGATCTTCCAGTTCCCGGTACATGACGTGCAGGCCCACCCGGCCCAACGTCGGATGCGCGAAGGCGCCCGGAACCGTCCCGACCACCTCGAAGCCGTGCCGCTCGTAGAGCGCGACCGCCGTGTGGTTGGACGCGGCGACGGCGTTGAACTGCATGCCCGCGTACTCGTGCCACCGGGCCCAGTCGAGCGCGAACCGACACAGCGCACCACCCACGCCCCGGCCCCGGGCATCGGCGGCGACCATGAAGCTGGCGGTCGAGACGTGCGCTCCCGGGCCGGGACGGTTCGGGCCCATCTTGGCGGTGCCGCGTACCCGCCCGTCCTCGACCGCGACGACCGTCAGCCCGGGTCCGGCCTCGACCCAGATCTCGTGCGCCTGCTCTTCGGTCATCCGCGGGTCGTAGGGGAACGTGTCCGCCGCCCGGACGACCTCCCGGACGATCGGCCACACCTGTGGCCAGTCGGCCTCGGCGAACCTTCGAATCAGCACGCCGCGACGCTAGTGGCGGCGCCCCGGAGTCGACAAGCCGATATCGTCGCCGAGCGGTGGCTGCCCCGGCCAACCCGCCGGGCCCGTCGAACCGGTCGGGCCGGTGGAACCGGTCGGGCTGGTGGAACCGGTCGGGCTGGTGGAACCGGTCGGGCTGGTGGAACCGGTCGGGCCGTTCGAACCGGTCGGGCCGGTCGGGGCAGCGGTGGCGGTCCGATCCACCTGGGCGAGACCCAGCTGTGCCCGCGCCTGCTCGTCGCGGTCGCCCGTCTCGACGGCGATCGCCAGCGCCGCCCGGTACCGGGCGCCCGCCTCGGCGAGATGTCCACCGGCATACCGCACGTCGCCGAGGCTGTTGAGGACGCTCGCCTCCCCGTACCGGTGGCCGGTCTCCTGGAACCAGCCGAGCGCCTGCCCGAACTCCTCGGCGGCACGGTCGTACCGGCCCATCGACGTGTGTACCCGGCCCAGGTTGGACAGCGCGGTCGCCTCGCCGTTGCGGTGCCCGGCCTCGCGGAACAGGGTCAGGGAGCGCCGGAGGGTGGCCGCCGCCTCGTCGTACCGGCCCAACTCGCGCTGCACGTCACCGAGGTTGCACAGTCCGATGGCCTCGCCGACCCGGTCACCGAGGATCCGGAACAGGCCCAACGACCGGCCGAGGAGTTCCGCCGCCTCCTCGTACCGGCCCAACTCGCTGTAGACGTTGCCGAGGTTGGTCAGCGCGCCGGCCTCGCCGTACCGGTCATCGAGGCGCCCGTAGAGGTCGAGCGCCTGACGCTGGTGCTCGATCGCCGGATCCCGCTGACCCAGGCGCTCGTACACGATGCCGAGGTTGGACCGGGTACGCGCCTGGCCGTACCGGTCGCCGCTGCGGTGGTGCATGGCCAGCGCCCGCTCGTGGTGTTCGATGGCGTCCGCGTACCGCCCGCGCAGCCGGTGTACGGCACCGAGGCTGGTCAGGGCGTGTGCCTGCCCTCCCTCGTCGCCGGAGCGCCGGGCGGCGTGCAGGGCGTGCGTGTGGATGTCCAGCGCGTCCAGGTGGTGACCGCTCTCCAGATAGCGGTAGAGCGTGTTGGACAGCGACACCGCGTACGCCGGCCAGCCCTGGGTCGCCGCGAAACCGCAGACCGCCACCAGCGACGCCCGTTCGCCGTCCAGCCAGTCGCGCGCCACGTCGCGGTCGTCCATCGGCGGGATCGGGACCCGGTGGTCCGCGTCCGGTTGCCGGACCTCGGGCCGGTGGTGCCGCTCGGCCGGATAGAGGGCGTCCATCGCCGCGGCGGCGGTCACCAGATAGTGGTCGAGGAGCCGGGTCAGCGCCGCCGCCCGTTCCGGCTCCGGATCCTCGGCGCCGCACACCTCGGCCGCGTACGCCCGCAGCAGGTCGTGCATTACCCACCGGGACCGCCCGGTCGACTGGACCAGATGCGCCCTGGCCAGCACCGTGAGCACCCGGTCCGCCCGGGTCACGTCCAGGCCGGCGAGCGCCGCGGCGGCGTACCCGCTGATGTCGGCACCCGGATGCAGGCCGAGCCGGCGGAACAGCACCGCGTCTGCCGGCGCGAGATGCCGGTAGGACCAGGAGAAGACGGTACGGACGGCCCCGCGCGGATCACCACCGGTGTCCAGCAGCCGGACCCGTCGACGATGGTCGGCCAGCTCGTCGACCAGGTCGGCGAGCAGGTCGTCCGGCCGGCTCCCGGCCAGCTCGGCGGCGACCCGGAGCGCGAGGGGCAGCCGGGCGCACTGCTCGGCCAGTTCCGCGACGGCCTGCGGCTCGACGTCGGCGCGGGAACCGATCAGCAACCGGAGCAGGCTGACGGCGTCGGCCGGTGGCAGCGGATCCAGGGCGAGCCGGCGGGCGCCGTGCAGCGCGACGAGACCGGCCAGGGTGTCCCGGCTGGTCACCAGCGCCATGCCCGGCGCCGTGCCGGGCAGGAGCGGACGGACCTGTTCGACCGAGGCGGCGTTGTCGAGCACGACGAGCATCGCCCGGTCCGTCAACTCCGTCCGGTACCGGGCGGCCCGCTCGTCGAGGTTGAGCGGGATCTCGTCGCTGGGTACGCCGAGTGCGGCGAGCAACCGGGCCAGGGCGTCTCCGGCGGACATCGGTTGCCCGTCGTCGTGGCCGCCCAGGTCGACGTAGAGCTGCCCGGCCGGGAACCGGGACCGGAGCCGGTGTGCCCAGTGCACGGCCAGTGCGGTCTTGCCGACCCCGGCGGTACCGCAGATGGCCACGATCACCACCGGCGGCGGCGCGTCGGTGGTCCGGCGTCCCACGATCGGGGTGGCGGGTGCGGGTGCGACCGTCGACAGTGGATCAGACGACTCCTCCGGTGTCGGTTCGGAGTCGTACCCCCCGGCGAGCAGTCGGTCGAGGTCCCGGAGTTCGGTTCGGCGCCCGGTGAAGCCGTACACGTCGGCGGGAAGCTGTCGTGGCACCTTTGCCGGCGTCGGTGCCGGCTCCGGGAGCGGATCCGGTGGCTGGGTGGCGACCTCGGCGCCGGCCGGCGGGTCCGGCTCCGTCTCGGCCAATACCTTGCGGTCGGGTCCCGGCTGACGCAGCAGCGCCGCGTGGGCCGCGGCCAGCACCGGGCCCGGATCGACCCCGAGTTCGTCGGCGAGCCGGGTCCGGGCCGCCCGGTACGCGGCGAACGCCTGGGCCCGCTGCCCGATCGCGTGGTACGCCCGGACCAACCGCGCCTGGGCCTCCTCGTCGAACGGCTGACCGGCCGCCACCTCGGCCACGATGGACAGCACCTCGGCACCCGCGCCGAGTTCGAGCATCGCGTCGCAGTACCGGGCCTGAGCCGCCTGCCGTTCACCGGTCAGGGCCAACACCTTCGGATGGTCGGCGAGCAGCGGTACGTCGGCCATCGGATTGCCCCGCCAGAGCGCGAGTGCCTGACCGGAGAGGGCGGCGACGCGCCGCACGTCACCCTGCCGGTGAGCGGTGGTGGCCGCGCCGACCAGACTACGGAACCTGCCGAGATCGACCTCTTCGTCGGACAACCGGAGGGCGTAGCCGTCGCCCACGCCCGGCAGCACCGTGCTGGGCGAGTGCGGTCGGCGGTCGGGTTCGAGCTGTCGACGCAGGTGTTTCACGTGCGTCTGCAGGATGTTCGCCGCAGTGGGTGGCGGATGGTCACCCCAGAGCGCGTCGATGAGTTCGGCGCGCGGAAGGGGATGACGCCGGGCCAGGACGAGGAGGCCGAGCACGGCGCGCCGCCCCGCCGGACCGAGGTCGATCTCCTGGCCGTCGCGCCAGCCGCGGACCGGACCGAGCACCTGCACGAGCACGCCCCGAACCTGCACGCCCACCTCCAGATCCGCGGATCAATGCTGACACGCGCGATCCATGGGCGTCTACGTACGGTCGGCGCTGTCCCGGTGTTCGGGCGCGGTGCAGGTGAGAGGTGGTGGCGTCGCCGTTCCGACGGCTGCTGACCGTTTGCCGCCCCGATGGCTGCTATCCGGCGGCCTCGGCGCTCTCGGGGACCTGACCGGCACCGGCAACCACCTTGTCGATGAAGCCGTAGTCCCGGGCCTCGGTCGCGGTGAACCAGCGGTCCCGGTCGGCGTCGGCCACGATCTGCTCGTACGTCTGCCCGGTGTGCCGGGCGATCATCTCCAGCAGCATCCGTTTGGTGTGCAGCATCTGCTCGGCCTGGATGGCGATGTCGGACGCCGTACCGCCCATCCCGCCGGACGGCTGATGCATGATGATCCGGGCATGCGGCAGCGCGTACCGCTTGCCGGGCGTTCCGGCGCAGAGCAGGAACTGGCCCATCGAGCCGGCCATCCCCATGGCCACTGTGGACACGTCGTTGTCGATGAACTGCATCGTGTCGTAGATCGCCATGCCGGCGAAGACCGAGCCGCCCGGAGAGTTGATCCAGAGGTTGATGTCGCGCTCGGAATCCTCGGCGGCGAGCAGCAGTAGTTGGGCGCAGACCCGGTTCGCCAACTCGTCGGTGACCTCGCTGCCGAGGAAGATGATGCGTTCCTTGAGCAGTCGGTTGTATACCGAGTCGTCGAGAGAGCTGGGCGAGGGGTCTCCGCCACGTGCCACAGGGGCGTGCAGGTCAGTCATAGGCTCAACGTAGTGACGGAGCCGCCGGAAAGGCGCACGCTTTCGCTGTCAGCGCACGGCTTGCGCCCTCGGCGGAATCGCGCCGGTGTCGCCGCCATGACCTGGCGTGGCGTCGACGACGTGGAGATACCCCGATCCCGCCCTCGCCGTTCCGGATCTGCACGTTGGTGATGTGCTGTGCGCAATGCGCGATCACTTGTGCGCCGTGCTGGGCTGCACTGTGTGCTGGGGAGTCGAACCCCCGCGCTGCCCTTCGCGCGCCAAAAGAGTGGCCGGAAACCGCCGACCCACGGTTGTGCACGCCTCCGGAACGACTACCTGCTCCACGTCCCTATCGCCGAAGCTAGCCCAGCAGATCCGCCTCCCAGTTGGTGCGCTGGATCCGTACGTCCAGCTCACGGATCTCCCGCGCGAGTACGTCGGCCTGACCGCGCAGCTCCGCGACCGGTAGCGCGGCGAGCATCTTCAGTTCGGACCGGAGCTGCCGGCCGACCCCGCGCTGATCCCGGCCGGCCGCCGCGTCCGCCGCCGCCGTGACCACCGCGTGCCGCATCCGCAGCACGTCGCGCCGGGCGAGCGCGTCGGTAAGCGTGCCGTCGCCGACCGCCACCGCCGCGTTGGTCAGGTTGATCCGGCGGATCAACGATTCGAGTTCGTCGAGCGCCTCGCCGACCTCCGCCAGCAACTGCGCCGGGTCCTCGGCGGGTGACTCACCCTCCTGGTACCGGGCATTGCTCACGATGCGCGTCCGGAGCTGTTCCACCCGGCGGCTCGCGGCAGCGCGGTCCGCCAGCGCCTCGGCAAGCTTCACTGTCCCTACCTCCATGGCCGGCTCAGGTCCGGACAAGTATGGATCACCCCGATCGGGCAGATCGGGCGGGTCACCGATCGGACGGGGAGGGCCCGCAACGGCCAGACCGTGCGGACCGCTTCCGCGTGGACGAGCAGATCACGCGGGAGCGGGCAGGTAACGGGCATCCGGGAGGAACGGAGGAAGAAGTGATCGGGAGTCCGGCTCGGGAATCAGCCCCCGAGCCGGGTCTTCCGGAGGTGCGCCCGGCAGGATTCGAACCTGCGGCCAACTGCTTAGAAGGCAGCTGCTCTATCCGCTGAGCTACGGGCGCGGGACCGGTCGTACGCCCCAGCAGGCTACCGTTGTCGGGAACAAACGATCGGCTCAGGGCGTGACGTTCTGGCCTGCACATACTAGGTTTCGAAGCGTGCAGTTGACGAGCACAATGTTTCTACCGCTGTTGGTGTCGACCGACGACGCCCGCTATGGCGCGGACCACGTGCTGGAAGACTTCACCCAGGATCTTGACGTCGGCTACTCGTTCGGCCCGCCGTACGGCAATCGCCTTGTCACCTGGGACGACCTCGACGAGCTTGAGGTCAGCCAGCGTGAGTTGCGCCAGGTGGCGGTGGACAACCTCTACCGGTTGCTGCCCCGGCTGCGGATCGACGGGCAGCCGCCCGCGCCGATGCTCTCGTTCGGCGGACTGGAGTCGAGCGTGCTGCTCGCGGCCGAGGTCTGGGAGGACCTGCAACGGTCCGTGCCGGGAGAACTGGTCGTGGGCGTTCCGGCCCGGGACGTGGTGATCGTCACGGGTACGGAGTCACGGCCGGGCATGGAGAAGGTACGCCGAGCGGTCGACCGGATCTTCTTCGCGGGTGACCAGAATCTGCTCAGTCCCGATCTGCTGGTGTGGCGGCAGGGCGCCTGGTCGGCGTATCGGCGGACGACGCCGGAGCCCGAGCCGCCACAGGATCGCTGGGCCGGCCCTGGCCGGGAGCCGGAGCAGTGGGACGAGCCGGAGCCGGAGCGGGAGCGGAGCCGCTATGACGTTCCGGAAGCAGAGCCGGAGCCGGAGCGCTGGGAGACAGCTCCCCGGATGACGGGTCCTCCGATGGCGGGTCCTCGGACGCCAGGTCCTCGGGCCTCGGGTCCTCCGATGGCGGGTCCTCGATCGGCACGGGAACGGGAGCGGGAGCCGGAGCCAGAGGCGGAACGGGAGCGCTGGACTGGTCCGGGGACGGCCCGGGAGCCCGGGGCGGCCCGGTGGGCGCGTCCTGAGGAGGAGGAGCCGCCGGAGCCGGAGCCGGAGCGGAGCCCGTACCGGTTGCCCCGGCAGCGCTCGGGTGACGGCGGGACGACGGACTGGCCGGAGCGGACTCCGGCGCGCCGCTCGAAACGACGTAGGCCGAGGCCCAACGGTTCAGCTCGGTGAAGACCTGCTGACGCACGGCCGGGCCGGACAGGGTCAGGTCGTGCAGGGCGCCGTCGAACCGGATCAGCGTGACGTGCCGGCCAAGCTTCGGTGCCCAGCGGGCCATGTGCGCCACGTCGAGTACGGCGTCGGCGGCCGTCGCCGAATCGTGCCACCTCCGGCCCCGGAAGCTGCGACTCGACGAGCTGACCAGGACCGGTACCGGGATGTCCAGACCGGCGTGCAGTTGGCGCTGTGCCCGGCGGATCGCGACGAGCCAGCCGGCCCGGATCGGAAAGCCGGCAACGGGCTTCCATTCGAGGTCGTAGCGCCACTCGCCCTGGTGCTCGGCGTGCAGGCTGCGGCCGTACACGTCGGATAGCCCGAACGGGATGGCCCGGTACGGCAGCCGGCGGCCCAGCCGGGTCAGGCCGCTCAGGGCGGCCACCATGGGCCGGCGGACCAGCCAGGGCAGGTTCAGGTCGAAGAACGGGCTGTTCAGGAAGAGGCCGTCGATGGTGCCGGCGGTCCGGTGGGCGTGTGCCCAGAGCGCGGTGATCAGGCCGCCGGTGGAGTGCCCGTTGACCAGCAGGGTCCGGATGCCGTCCGTTTCCCGGATGATCCGCGCCGCCGCGTCGAGTTCGGGGAAGTACTCGGCCACGTCGGAGCAGAAGTTCGGCGTCTGGTGCGGAAGCAGGCTGCGCCCGTGTTTACGCAGGTCGAGCGCGTAGAAATGCCACCCCTGTTCGACGAAGAAGTCCGCCAGGTGGGTCTGGAAGAAGTAGTCGACGAATCCGTGTACGTAGAGCACGGCCCGGTCGCTGTGCCGGGGCGCCCGGCGCCGGACCAGCGTGGCCGTGACCGGCCCCTCCTCGTCCCGACCGAGGTCGATCACCTGCCGCTCGTACGGCGGCCCGAGCAGGTCCGGCTCCACCCGTCTGACGCTACTCCGCAATACCAGATCGATCCTTGATCAGGCGTTTTTCCACAGGGCGCCCAGTTGTCCACAGACCGGTCCTGG
Source organism: Plantactinospora solaniradicis (assembly GCF_042658085.1). Taxonomy (NCBI): domain Bacteria; kingdom Bacillati; phylum Actinomycetota; class Actinomycetes; order Micromonosporales; family Micromonosporaceae; genus Plantactinospora; species Plantactinospora solaniradicis. The sequence continues at coordinate 261,966 of NZ_JBHSPR010000060.1, forward strand.
TTGGTGGCGGCGGTCGAGGCGTGGCGGCCACGCTGTCGGTCGAGTCGGCTCGGACGGGAACAACCTGGATCCCTGGGGAGGGACGATGTTCGATACCTATGTAACTATTGTCGGAAATGTTCTAACTGCACCGGAATGGCGGCGTACTACGCAGAGTGGCACCCTGGTGGCCAACTTCAAGGTGGCGTCGACCGCCCGCCGTCTCGATCGCGAGAGCGGGCGCTGGGTCGACGGAAACAGCCTGCGCGTACGGGTGAACTGTTGGCGCAAGCTGGCGGAGGGGGTGGCCTCCTCGGTCATGGTCGGCGACCCGGTTGTCGTGGTCGGCCGGATGTACACCCGGGACTGGACCGACGATGCCGGCAACCACCGCACGATGTACGAGCTGGAGGCGGTGGCCGTCGGCCACGACCTGGCCCGAGGACGGGGACGGTTCGCCCGTAACCGCCCGACGGTGTCGACCTCGTCGGTGGAGGATGCCGACGCCGAGGCCCGGGTGCACGGCGAGGCCACCGAGTCCGTGCCGATCGAGGAGGCTCCGGTGTCGCTCGACGAGCGCGCGCTCGAGGACGAGGACGAGTACCGACGGCTGGCGGTGCCGGCGGGCCGGGGTTACGAGTCGGGTCCCGGATACGGACCGACGTACCTCCCGGCCGACGATTTCGACGGGCGGATCGACCTCGACGGCCGGATCGACCTCGACGGGCCGCCCACGGGCGAGGTGTCCGGGCCGGGCCACGACACCGGGCTTCCGCCCGACCACCGGCCCGACGCCGACGACAGCCTCGAAGGCGAGGGGATTGGAGAGGGCGAGAGCCACGGTCTGCTCCGCGACGAGCCCGACGACGGCCGCGAGGTCCCGTCCGACGCCACCGGGCGCGCTGGCGGACGAGGCCGGGGCGGGCGCGGCCGGACCCCCGCCTCCGTCTGAGGCAGAGAGGAGACCCGCCTCGGGCCGTCACGTTGCCGGACGCGACGGACCGAGGCGGGTCGGATGGGTGATGAGGCGGTCAGGGGTGGTCGGGCGGTATCCAGCCAAGAAAGCGCGTAGCCAACACGACGGGATCCACCCGGGGCTGGTCGGAGATGGCGATCATCAGCCGGCCGGTCAGGCACTTCCGCAGCCCGGCCAGGTTGTCTCGATAGATGACCAGCAGTGCCAGCCGGGCGGCCGAGCACGGCCAGTTCGCGCCGCACGCGCGGCAAAGGAACAGGGGACGCATGTGCGTATGGGCGCGGAATCGCGCGTGCGGGCGGAGCATCACGTGACCCGATGTGGGTGGCTGCCCGGCTGCCGGTTGATCACCGTGTGTTGCCGGTCGTTGTCTGTCGGGGCGTCCGCGCCCGCGCGGTCCGGCCGGGAGCCAACAAGCCGGTGCGACCGTTGGCCAGTTGCGAGCGGGCCGGCGCGGCCTCGCCCAGCAGCTGGTTCGTCGCACGTGGCCGGACCGGCGAGGATGGAGGGTCGGGCGTGACCGCCATGGTGTGGACGACGTCCGCTCGGGGCGGATAGGGCATCGGCACGAGCGGGATCGAATCCGGACAGCGCCAACGGAATCCGCAGCGGCAGTACCGCCACAGTCGACGCCAGTCCCGGCGGTGGCGTGGCTTGTTTCGAGGTATCCGTTTCATGTGCCCTCCGTCGTCGAAATGGAACGGGGACGCCGCCGAGGTCGATGTCCCTCGACGTCGCCCCCGCCGGGCAGCACCCGCCCGTCCTTCAGGCGCCTTCCTTGGCTTGGATCCGAGCGGGTGCGCGTGCCCTCCACCCTGGATGGACCACGGAGCGCAACGGAAGATGCTGCGAGAGTAGTGGTGGGGAAATGGTCAGCGACTATTCCTAATCAGCCGGAGTCAGGGAGCAGTTGATGAACGATCTTCGGGAGTTACTCCGACGGGAGCGGACCAAACGCGGAATGACACAGGATCAGGCCGGAGCGGCAATCAAAGTCAGCGGATCGTCGATCGGCGGCTTCGAGTCCGGCCGGATGGTTCCGATGCCCGACACGGCGAAGACCCTTGACGACCTGTTCGGGACCGGTGACGAGATCCAGCGCCTGTCGGCCGAGGCCCGCGAGGAGGCGCAGGCCCCGTGGCTGCGTCCCTGGACCGACAACGAGCGCCGCGCCACGCTGCTCCGATGGTTCGAGCACAGCGTGATTCCGGGACTCTTGCAGACCGAGGACTATGCCCGCGCGATCCTGACGGTCGGGCCGCACACCCCGGAACAGGTGGCGGAGATGACGGCCAGTCGGCTGGCCCGCCAGGCCGCCACCCTGGAACGGCCCGACCCTCCGACCCTTGCCGCGATCATCGGCGAACCCGCGCTGCGGTACGGCGGTCCGACAATCATGAAGGACCAGCTTGAGCATCTGGTCGACATCGGTCACCGCCCGACCGTCCACCTTCGGGTCATCCCCGGCGACGTCGGGCTGCACGCCGGCCTGGCCGGCGCGTTCGTCGTCGCCACGCTGCCCGGCGGTTCCCGCCTCGGTTACCTGGACGACCAGTTGCGGGGACGGGTCGTCTCGGACGTCGACGAGGTAGGCGACCTGGAAAGAACGTGGGAGAGTTTGAGTGCGGTGGCGCTCCCGCGCGACCAGTCCCGCGACATCATGCTGAAGGTGATCGATGAGTACAGCTGAGCCGACCTGGCGGAAATCCAGTCGCAGCAGCTCAAACGGTGGCGCCTGCGTCGAGGTGGCCGATAACCTCGCAGGCCGGGTGCTGGTCCGGGACAGCAAGGACCAGCAGGGCCCGCTGCTCGCGTTCGGCCCCGAGGCGTGGCGCGCGTTCGTCGGCGACCTCGCCCGTCGGCCGTAGCAGGCTGGAGGGCCGTAGCGCCGTCGGAGACACGACCAGCGCCCCGGCTGCCCGATCAACTCGGGCGGTCGGGGCGCTGTGCTGGGGCAGCCGGTGGCCATGGGCCGGGACTCAACGCCATTGCCAGAGTTCCTCGCTGACCCGGACCTCGGGCAGTCCCGGCACCGGCGCCGTAGCCGAGTAGAGCAGGATCCGGTCGTCTTCCTCGTCCATCGCGGCGAGCTGATGCGTACCGTCCGCCAGGGTCACCGTCCACACGCCGGGTGGCTCGGTATCGCCGTACAGCATGTACGCGTCGAAGCGGGCGGTGATCCGCTCGGCGAACTCCCGACGCCCGACCCGATCAGCCAACCGGCCTTCGATCCCGACGCTGAGGGACATCGCGAAGTGACCGGAAACCTGCTGGTAGGTGCAGAACGCCGCGAACACCACCTCCTGCGGAATGCCCCGCAGTCCTTCGGCGACTCGGTCCTCATGGCTCACGAACAGTTCATGCTCGGAAATCTGGAAGCAGTCCAGCAGAAACGTGCGCAGTTCGATCTCCGGAACCAGGCGGGACAACAGCCCGTCATAGCCGGTGGCCCCCGTCTCCGTCACGCCGCCACCCTGGTCGTGCCGCTAACGGCGGGGCGGGGCCGTGGAGTGGTTGCGCGGTACGGCCCAGGCGAACCGTTCTTCGCCCGGCGCGGCGGTCCTCAGGTAGTCCAGTTCGGCCCCCTCAGGTAGGACGAAGACAAGGCAGACGTCGAGCACCTCGACTGCCGAATCACCCTCACGGAAGGTGAAGCCCTCGCACGGGTCCTTGCCCGGTTGCCACTGCGGGTCGTCAAGCGGCACCACGTACTCTCCGTCGGTGTCGACGGCGCGCACCCACCTGTGGATCGACGGTTTAGGCATGATGCCGGGGCTGTGGTTTCCGAACGATGTCGGCACGTAGTACGGCGTCCCCGATGGCGCCGGCTCCTCGGTGCCGTCGTTGTGCCGGACGTTGAGTCCGATCAGGTCATCGGGTTTACCCCGCCAGACCCCAAACGGAGTGACAGAAATGGTGCCGTCGACATCGTTCAGGACCGAGACGGGGAGGTCCACCGATGTGCCCAGCCTTCGCTTGGGCAGCTCCTCTTCCCCGCAGCCGCCGCAGAGCACGATCCCCACCAGCGCGACAGCCAGGGCCAGACGCGACATAGGTCGAACGGTACCAGCCGGGCCATCGAGGCCCCTCAGCGTGGCGGTACCGGGGTCGGGGCGGGTGCATTCTCGGCCACCGTCTCGACCGCCGGGCCCGGCTGATTCACCTGATCGGGGCGGCGTTGCCGGACGAGGCGCGGCGCTGCCGGTGCCGGTGGCGGTGGCGGTGCAGGGAGAGGATCGGGGCTAGCGTCGGACTCGCCGCCCCGGCCGCGCCGCCTGGGATTGAGGAAGCGCATCATCGGTGTCTCGACGAACCGGAACAGCAGCCAGGCGGCGAGCAGACTGACCAGCAGGAGGCCGATCGTGACGACCGGTCCACGCCATCCGGAGAACCCACCGGGATGACCGGCGAACCGGAGGATGGCCTTGATCAGGAACACGTGCACCAGGTAGAAGGCGAAGGACACCTCGCCGAGCCAGATCAGCGGCCGTGAGCGCCAGGGCGACCAGCGCCCGGTGGTGTCGGCCCGCGCCGCACTGGCGATTACCAGGATGTATCCGAAGGCCAGCACGGTGGTCCAGAGCTCGGCGCGGATCCACTCCATCGACGCGACCCAGATCGCGACGAAGATGCCGGTGGACAGCAGCAGCCCCGGCCCGCGCCACTTGCCCCGCAACAGCAGCTCGGCGGCGGCCACGCCCACCCAGAACTCGAAGGAGCGTACGACCGGGAAGATCTGGGTGAACCACCAGCGGGCGCTCTCCGGCACCAACTCCTGCCCGGGCCACATCGACGCGATGAGCAGCGGCATGCCGATGACGACGGCGTAGAGCATCCACGGCCGCATCCGGCGGATCAGCGGCAGGACGAACGGCAGGCAGAGGTAGAAGAACATCTCACAGGCGAGCGACCAACTGACGTTGTTGACGCTGTAGAAGTAGCCGTCCATGGGCAGCCAGGCCTGGATCAGGAACAGGTTGGCCAGGGCTGCCTTGATGTTGATCGGGTTGTCCCAATAGAGCCAGAGCGCGATGACCACGGCCCAGGTGACCAGGTGGTTGGGATAGATCTTCGCTGCCCGGCGACGCCAGAACGCCCGTTTTGTGTCGCCCGGTCGGGCGGACCAGACCAGGACGAACCCGCTGAGGATGAAGAAGAACTGCACCCCGGACAGGCCTAGGGTGAACACCCAGTCGATCACGGCCTTGTAGTCGGGCTCGGTGACGATCTGCATGGTCCCGACGTGGAATCCGAAGACCAGCATCGCGGCCACCCAGCGCAGGCCGGTCAGCGACGGTAACCGGCTCAGCGGCGTACGCGTCGTCGCCGGCACCGGCTCGGCGAGGGTCGTGACGCTGGTCATCCGACCTCCCCGATGGGCGGTCCGCTGGTCATCTCCACTCCCCGGCGGGCACAACGATGGCCAGCACTTACGTCTCCCATCGGTCTGGTTGTCCCGAGATGTCCGGTCGTGCGGGATCCCGGCTGGGTATGCCCGCTCCCGCGGGTCCGTTGGCGACCCTATCCGGTACGGCCGGGTACGGCCCGTGGCACGTATCGCGCTCCGGGGGCGAGGACGGCCGGGGCAGGTACCGCGCTCCTGCGCGTAGAGCTGACGGGGCCCTGGTCACCGGATGTCGTGGATCGTCCCCGATCGGGCGCGACTACCGCGTGCTTCATAACTCCTGGTGGGGTCATGTCACACCGCCCTTCTCGGGCGTCCTCACCTCGCCGTGTGGCGTAGGTGGGGTCCTCCGTCATCGAGGCTGGTGTCGCCCGCGCGGTGGCGTGGGCCAGAGCCGTCCTCTCGGGAGGCGTTGGTAACCGGGCCCCGTGCGTCGGGGTCCCGGATCTGGGCGTGGCGGGGTCGGCATGGAGCGCGGTTCCGGGATTGCTCCCGGTCCGTTTCTCCATGCCGCCCTCCCGAACCGGACGTGCGGGTTGGCCGACTGAGCCGTTGACGCGTCGATCGTGAACCGAAACGCCGTGAACCTCCCCACGGCCACCGACTATCACCCACACCACCGACACTTCTAAAACACGCCGTAGGCTCCCGGCGGGGGAGGTGGTCGCCGTGCGGCCGAAGAACATCGCGGTGCGTACCGGTCGTACCGGCCGCCGTGCCAGGGCGTCGAGCTGGCTGAGCGGCGGCGTGGCCAACGCGGCCGGGCTGGCCGCCGGCTACGCCCTGGACGCGCTGATCGGCGATCCCCGCCGAGGCCATCCCGTCGCCGGGTTCGGCACGTTGGCCGGAGCACTCGAACGGCGGATCTACCAGCCACGGCGGTCGGCCGGGGTGGCGTACACGGCGCTGGCGGTCGGCGTACCCGTGCTGCTGGCCGGGGCGGCGGCGGCCGCGACCCGGGACCGGCCGCTGGCCCGTGCGGCGCTGGTCGCGGCCGGCACCTGGACCGTGCTCGGCGGGCGCACCCTGCGGCGGGAGGCGGAGACGATGAGCCGGGCGCTGCGCCGGGCCGACCTGCCGGCGGCACGGCGCCGGCTGGGTCATCTCTGCGGGCGCGACCCGTCGGCGTTGGACGAGGCCGAACTCGCCCGTGCCACCGTCGAGTCCGTCGCGGAGAACACCTCCGACGCGGTGGTCGCGCCGCTGGTCTGGGGCGCCGTGGCCGGGCTGCCGGGCCTGCTCGGCTACCGGGCGGCGAACACACTGGACGCGATGGTGGGACACCGCTCGGACCGGTACGCCCGGTTCGGCACCGCCGCCGCGCGCCTCGACGACCTGCTCAACCTGGTGCCGTCCCGGCTGACCGGCCTGCTCACCGTCGCCGCCGCGCCGCTGGTCCGGGGCGACCGGAATCGGGCCTGGCACGTCTGGCGGCGGGACCGGGCCGACCATCCCAGCCCGAACGCCGGCCAGTGTGAGGCGGCGATGGCGGGCGCTCTCGGCGTCCGGCTCGGCGGCCGGAACGTCTACTTCGGACGGGCCGAGGTACGGCCGTTCCTCGGTGACGGGCCCCGGCCGGAGGCGCGGCACATCAGCCGGGCCGCCCGGCTCTCTGGCACGGTCGGGCTCGCCGCGCTCGGCGTCACGGTGGCGTACGCGGCGAGCAGCCGCCCCCGGCGCGCCTGCCTGCGCTGGATTGCCGAGCGGTGGCTGCCAGCCCGGTCAGCCGAGCGGTTGCGGCGGGCCCGGTGAGTGGCGCGCGGTTGGTGGCGGGCCCGGTGAGTGGTGGGCTGTTGGTGGCGGGTACCACCTCGGACGCCGGCAAGAGCGTGCTCACCGCCGGCATCTGCCGCTGGCTGCACCGCCAGGGTGTCCGGGTCGCTCCGTTCAAGGCACAGAACATGTCCAACAACTCGGCGGTGGTGATCGGGCCGGACGGCCGGGGCGGCGAGATCGGCCGGGCGCAGGCGATGCAGGCCGCCGCCTGTGGGCTGGCCCCGGACCTGCGCTTCAATCCGGTGCTGCTCAAGCCCGGGAGCGACCGGTCCAGTCAGGTGGTCCTGCTCGGCCAGGCGGTCGACACGGTCACCGCCGGCAACTTCCGCAGTCTCCGCCCCCGGCTGGCCGCGACCGCCTTCGAGGCGCTCGCCGAGCTGCGCACCGAGTACGACGTCGTGATCTGCGAAGGGGCGGGCAGTCCTACCGAGATCAATCTGCGGGACAGCGACTACACCAACATGGGTCTGGCCCGACATGCCGGACTGCCGACGATCGTGGTCGGTGACATCGACCGGGGCGGCGTCTTCGCGTCGATGTTCGGCACGGTGGCCCTGCTGGACGCCGCCGACCAGGACCTCATCGCGGGCTTCGTGATCAACAAGTTCCGGGGTGACCTGGGGCTGCTGCGTCCCGGGCTCGACATGTTGACCCAGGTCACCGGGCGGCCGACGTACGGGGTGCTGCCCTGGGAGGTCGACCTGTGGCTGGACGCCGAGGACTCGCTCGCGTACGGCCGGGTGCTGGGTCGGCCGGCGCCACCCGTCGGCGGCGAATGGCTGGACGTGGCCGTCGTCCGGCTACCCAGGATCTCCAACGCCACCGACGTCGAGGCGCTCGCCACCGAACCGGGTGTACGGGTCCGGCTGACCGTCGAGCCGGCCGAGGTGGCCGCCGCCGATCTCGTCGTACTGCCGGGGACCAAGTCGACCGTCGACGACCTGGAGTGGCTGCGCCGTACCGGACTGGCCGACGTGGTGCGCGCGCACGCCGCCGCCGGTCGGCCGCTGCTCGGCATCTGCGGCGGCTTCCAGATGCTCGCCCGGAGCATCGACGACGAGGTGGAGAGTGGACGTGGCCGGGTGGCCGGGCTCGGACTCCTACCGGTCGAGATCACCTTCGGTGCCGCCAAGACCGTGACCCGGTCGGTGGGCGCGGCATTCGGGTCGGTGCCGGTGCGCGGCTACGAGATCCACCACGGGTACGTCTCCGACGCCGACCCGACACTGCCACCCCTGATCCGCTGTGCGGACGGTCGGGCGGAGGGCGCCGCCGTCGACCACCTCTTCGGTACGCACTGGCACGGTGCGTTCTCGTCGGACGACTTCCGGCGCAGGTTCCTCACCGAGGCGGCCCGGCTGGCTGGCCGGCACGGCTTCCAGATTGCCCCGGACACCTCGTTCGCCGCCGCCCGGGAACGCACCCTGGACCTCATCGGTGACCTGGTGGAGGAACACCTGGACACCGACGCGCTGTGGCGGCTCATCGCGCAGGGCCCGCCCGCCGGACTGCCGTTCGTGCCACCCGGGGCACCGTCGTCGGGCCCGCCGGCCCGGGCGGCGACGGACACCCTGGTCATCCGCGCGAAGTGATCGCGAAGTAATGCTGCCTTGGCGAGCCGGCCCGAACCGGACCGCCCCGAGCCAGGCCGATCCGGCTTCGGGTCGTCAGCGCCGGACGTCGGCGGGGCCGTCACCGCACGGCAGTCCGGCCCGCCGCCAGGCCTCGAAGCCGCCGATCAGATCCGTCGCCCGCCACAGGCCCAGGGCGCGCAGGCTGGCCGCCGCCAGGCTGGAGCTGTAACCCTGCCGGCACACCACGACAATCTCGACGTCGTAGTCGACCGCCTCCGGAATCCGCCACGCGCTCGCCGGGTCGAGCCGCCATTCGAGCACGGTACGGTCGATCACCAGCGCCCCGGGCAGCTCACCCTGCTCGGCACGCTGTGGGTCGGTCCGGGTGTCCACCAGCAGCGCCCCGCGTCGGATCGCCGCCACTGTCTCCTCCGGGGTCAGCCGACGTACCCCCGCGCGGGCGTGGGCCAGCAGCGCCGCCACACCCCGATCCTGATCTTCCACCGAGCCATTCTCTCCCTGGTCAGGACGGCCGGGCAGTAGGGTCGGGCAGATGCCGTACGTGGTCGAGTCGTACCCGGACCTGGCCGCGCGGATCCTGGGCCGGGCCGCCCGGCTGGGGCGTACCCGGCTGGTCGCGGTGGACGGGCCGAGCGGCGCCGGCAAGAGCAGCTTCGCCGGACGGCTGGCGGCGGAGCTGCCCGGGGCACCCGTGGTGAACACCGACGACCTGCTCGACGGCTGGGCGGACCAGTTCAGCTTCTGGCCCCGACTGGACGAGTGGGTCCTCGCCCCGCTCCGCGCCGGCAGGCCGGGGCGCTACCGCCGCTACGACTGGGACGCCGGTTGCTTCACCGAGGACTGGATTCCGGTCCCACCCGCCCCGGTGGTGATCCTCGAAGGTGTGTCCAGCGCCCGGACCGCCATCGCCGCCGAGCTGACCTTCGCCGTCTTCGTGACCGCTCCCGCGCGACTGCGGCGCAGCCGTACGCTCGCCCGGGACGGCGCCGCGTTACTGCCACAGCTCACCGTCTGGCGGCGTGCCGAGCGTGTGCACTTCGCGGCGGACCGTACCGCCGAGCGTGCCGACCTGGTGGTGGACGGCGCCGCCGGCCCGGCGCAGGACGCCGCCGGGCGGTTCGTCCGGATTGTTGGACAGACTTGACCCGTGCCGGCCCATGGACGTATCCGGGCCACTGCGGCACGATCGGCAGGACAGGCCGACGTACCGCGAGCGGGGGGCGCAGCATGACGACAGGCGGTACGGCCGGCACTCCGGCCCGGCGGCGGGTCGTACTCACCGGCATCAGCTCCCGGGCCTGGGAGCACCCGGCCGATCGGGGCGCGCTGACCGCGCTGCGGGAGCTGCGCGGCTTCGACGACGTCGTGAAGGCGTTCTTCGGGATGTGGAACGAGCGGGGCTTCCGGCTCTCCTACCTGGCCGCCGCCATCCGGGTCGACCACCGGCAGTATCCACGGGTCTACCGGCTCTACGCCGAGGCCGGCGCCGCGCTCGACGTGGCCGAACTGCCGGAACTCTTCGTGACGCAGTCACCGTGGCTGACCGGCGAGGCGATCGGCCTCGACCGGCCGTTCATCGTGATCAGCTCGGGCTGTGTGAACCAGCTCGACGACGACGAACTGCGGTTCCTGCTCGGCCACGAACTGGGTCACGTGGGCAGCGGCCACGCCGTCTACAAGACCATTCTGACGATCCTGACCCGGTGGGCCGCCAACCTGAGCTGGCTGCCGGTCGGAGCGATCGCGCTCCGGGCGATCATCGCCGCGATGCTGGAATGGTGGCGCAAGGCGGAGCTGTCGGGCGACCGGGCCGGGCTGCTCGCCGGGCAGGATCCGGCGGCGGCGCTGCGGGTGCTGATGAAGATGGCCGGCGGCGGTGACCTGACCCAGATCGACACCACCGCCTTCCTGGAGCAGGCTTCGGAGTACGAGGGGGGCGGCGACCTGCGGGACAGCCTGCACAAGGTCCGGATGACCGCTTGGAGCACCCACCCGGTTCCGGTGGCGCGAGCCGCCGACTCACGGCGGTGGGTCGACTCCGGCGAGTACGCCCGACTGCTCGGCGGTGACTACCCGCGCCGGGAGGACGACGGCCTGACGTCCGTCTCCGCCGAGATCAAGGCGGCCGCCGAGTCGTACCGGGAGGCCTTCGGCCGTTCCCAGGACCCGCTCGTCGGGCTGCTGCGCCGGCTCGGCGACGGCGCCAGCGATGTCGGCGAGTGGGCCGGTGGGGGCGCCGGACGGGCTCGCTCGTGGATGAACGCTGCCGGGGAAGCCGCCGCCCGGGCCGCCGGACGTACCCGCCGGGGCGGCAGACCGGATGCCGGTACGTCGGGCGCGGGCGACCCGGAACCGGACGACGGGGCCGACTCGACCGGCCGGGACGCTCCCGACGACCGCTCCTAGCCTGACGACCGCTCCTAGCCCGCCGACGCCGCCATCGGCTTGCGGTGCAGGGCTCGGCCGATCGACGGCCGTCACGGCGCCTACGATCCTTCCCATGACCACGACTATCCGCAGTGAGTCCGAACTGCGCGCCGCGATCGAGCGCGAGCTGCCCGGCGTACGGGCCGACCTGGAGCGGCTGGTCCGGATCCCCGGCATCGCCTTCGACGGCTTCGACCACTCCCAGGTCGAGCGTTCGGCGGAGGCGGTCGCCGAACTGCTGCGCGGGTGTTCCCTCGACGTGCGGGTGGTGCGGTCCGGTGGCCAGCCGGCGGTGATCGGCCGTCGCCCGGCGCCGCCCGGCGCCCCCACGGTGATGTTGTACGCGCACCACGACGTGCAGCCGGTCGGCGACCTGTCGCTGTGGCAGAGCGACCCGTTCGAGCCGGTGGAACGCGACGGCCGGCTCTACGGCCGGGGCGCCGCTGACGACAAGGCCGGCGTGATGGCGCACATCGCCGCGCTGCGGGCCTTCGGCGACGCGCTGCCGGTCGGCGTGGTGCTGTTCATCGAGGGCGAGGAGGAGTACGGCTCCGACTCCCTGGAACGGCTGCTCAAGGAGCATCGGGAGGAGATCGCGGCCGACGTGATCGTGATCGCCGACTCGATGAACTGGGACATCGGCGTACCGGCGCTGACGACCTCGCTGCGCGGCGTCGTCAACTGCTTCGTGGAGGTCCGTACCCTGTCGCAGGCCGTGCACAGCGGGATGTTCGGCGGCGCCGTACCGGACGCCCTGACCACGCTCTGCCGGCTCCTCGCCACCCTGCACGACGACGCCGGTGACGTCGCGGTGGAGGGACTGGTCAGCACGGGCGGCGCGACCGTCGACTATCCGGAGGACCGGTTGCGGACCGAGGCCGGAATGCTCGACGGAGTGTCGTTCATCGGCACCGGTCGGCTCACCGAACGGATCTGGACCAAGCCGGCGATCTCGGTGATCGGGCTGGACGCGCCGGCCACCGGCGAGGCGCCGAACGCGTTGGTGCCGACCGCGAAGGCGAAGCTCAGCGTACGGCTCGCGCCGGGCGACGAGGCCGCGAAGGCGTACGCGGCGCTGACCGAGCACCTGCGCCGGAACGCCCCGTTCGGCGCCTCGGTGACGGTGACGCTGGAGCACGACGGTGAGCCGTGCGTGATCGACGCGACGGGGCCGATGTACGACGCCGCACGGGCCGCCTTCCAGACCGCCTGGGACGGCGTCGCCCCGGTGGACATCGGCGTCGGCGGGTCGATCCCGTTCATCGACACCTTCCGGCAGATGTTCCCGAAGGCGGCGATCCTGGTGACCGGGGTCGAGGATCCGTACGCGCGGGCGCACGGGCCGAACGAGAGCCTGAACCTCGGGGAGTTCGCCCGGGTCTGCCTGGCCGAGGCGCTGCTGCTGGCCAAGGTTGCGGAGGTCGCGGAAACGGTCGCGGCCGACTGAGCAGGGCTTGACGCGCTGAGCAGGGCTTGACGCGCGGGGGTCGTGACCGGCTGATGCCGATCACGACCCCGGGCGGTGTCGTCGGGTGGAACGTCAGCAGACCACTCCGAGGGCGGACTACTCCGACGGCGGGACTACGACGTCGCGGCGTCGGCGGGTCACCAGGAAGAGCACCACGCCGAGCGCCAGCGCGCCTCCACCGATGGCGGCGATCAGGCTGACCTGGACACCGGTGATCGGCAGCTCGCCACCGCCACCGCCGCTCGACCCGTTGATCACGATCTTGGCGGTGTTGTTCTCCGGCTCAAGCTCCTCCGACGGTCCGCTGGGGTTGACCGTGATCGTCCCGTTCGTGCCCGGGGTGGAGTTGATTTTCACCCGGATGGTGGACGAGACGACGCCGGCACCAGAGGCCTTGGCCGGCCACTCGCTCTCGGTGTGGCAGTTCACCTCGGGGAGTTCGGCGACCGGGTCGCCGTCCTCGTCGTGGAAGGAGCACCAGTCGCTGGGCAGCAGCACCGTGCCACTCGGGGCGACGATCCGCCATCCGGCGCCGCCGTCCGACGGGCCGTGGTTGGTGATGGTGTACGGCACCTCGACGGTGTCACCGACATCGCCGGTGACCGCGGTGGTCGAGACCTCGAAGTCGTGGCTGTTGGCCTTGGCCCAGATGTCGAACTCGGCGAGGTTGCCGTTCGCCGCCGATTCGCTGGCCGCCACTGACTCGCTGGCCGGCTTGCTGGCCGCCGCCGTCTCGCTGGCCGGCTCCGAGTTGCTGGCCGGCTCCGAGTTGCTGGCCGGCGCCGACTCGCTGGGTTCGACCGTGCGGGAATCCTTGGCCTGGGCGTGCAGCTCGGCCACCCTGTCGGCGAAGGACGGCCCGCCGCTCGCCGCCTTGGCCCTGGCCCTCACGTCGGGCAGTTGTTGCTCGTCGAGCAGGCCGACCGCGAAGTAGCCCTGGTGCCGCTCTGGTCCGGACAGGTTCTTGCCGAACGTGGCGTTGAAGACCGCCTCGCCGGTCTCCGGATCGAAGAGCGCGAGCCCCTCGTCGGGCTGGAGGTCCAGGGTCGTCTTGCAGGTGACGCTGGTCGGACCGTAGACGTATCCCGCCGGCGGCTCGCCGGGCCAGTCGTTGCTGTAGACGCAGTCCGAGTACCGCTCCGCGAAGGTCGCGCCGGTCGGCAGGTCAAACGTCACGTAGAAGCCCTCCGCCGCCGTGTCCCCCTTGTTGACCAGGGAGGCGGTCAGCGGCCGGGTGTCTCCGGGGCCGACCCGGGCCTGCTCCGATCCGATGTCCTCGGCGGACGCCACGAGGTTCGGGCCGGCCGGCATGATGATGACCGGCAACGCCCAGGTGGCGGTGGAGGCGGTGCCGTCGGGACCGCTGCCCTTGAGGGTGACGTCGACCTTGCCGGCGTCTCCCGGCGTGGAGCCCGGCCGACTGGCGAGGTTGATCGAGTAGACCAGCTCGGTCTGTCCCGGCTGCAGGTCGCCGTGGTCACAGGTGACCGTCTTGCCGGTCTGGCGGCATCCCTCGACGAAGTCCTCCACCGTCACGACGACGTCGTCGGTCAGGCTGCTGCCGTCATAGGTGACGGTGACGTCGGTGGCCGGGGCGTCTCCGTAGTTGTAGAGGTAGAAGCCGATCGAGGTGCCGACGTTGTCGATGTTGGCGTCGTTGGCATTGGACAGTGCCAGTACGGGCTGGCCGTCCTCGGCGTGCGCCGGACTCGGTACGGCGGTCAGGGCCAGCGCCGCGAGTATCGCGGCGACGCCCGCGGCGACACGCCTGCCCGGGCGGAACATGGAGATGGTCATGACGCTCCGGTATCCGGTGGCCGAAGCGCCTCCGATCGACGGACGCGTCTTTCGGCTGAGGGGACTCGACTGGGACAGGTACGTCCACGAGGGAAGATAGTCGAATTTCTCAATCTCCGGGTACCCGTGGGGAGAAAGTGGAGAAAGCGCCCGGGCGGGACGTCGAGCCGGTAGGATTTCGAACATGAGTACGAACGAGGCGATCGCGCGGCTCGATGCCGCGGTCAGTGCGCTGCGGGACGTCGACGTCTCCGCGTGGTCCGAGGATGCGCTCCGGGACCAGCTAGGCGAGCTTTCCACCGTTCTCTGTGCGCTCGATGCCGCCCTCGCCCGGGTGGCCGACGGCGTTCGCGCCCGTGGCCTACGCATCGAGGAGCCGGTTCCCGCCTGACGCTGCGGTCCGGACCAGCGATGCCGGACCAGCGGGAAGTTGTCGGTCGGTGCTGCCAGGATGGAACCGTGCTTTTCGCTGACCTGGCAGCCACCTCCACCGCCGTCGCCGCGACCTCCGGCCGGCGTGCCAAGGTCGAGCTGCTCGCCGGAGCGTTGCGGAATCTCGCGCCCGACGAGATCGCGGCCGGCTCGGCGTACCTGGCGGGGGAGGTGCGGCAGCGGCAGACGGGTGTCGGGTACGCCAGCCTCCGCGAGCTACCTCCGGCGGCCGAGCAGCCCTCGCTGACGGTGGCCGGCGTCGACGCCGCCATCGCCGGGCTCGCCGAGGTCCGTGGGCCGGGTTCCCAGTCCCGCCGCCGCGAGCTGCTGGCCGCGCTGTTCGGTGCCGCCACCGCCGACGAGCGCCGGATGCTGCTCGGCCTGTTCAGCGGCGAAATCCGCCAGGGCGCCCAGGCGGGACTGCTGACGGAGGCCATCGCCCGGGCGGCCGAGGTGCCGCTCCCCACGGTCCGCCGGGCTCTGCTGCTGGCCGGTGACCTGAAGACGGTGGCGGTGGCCGCGCTCACCACGGGCGCGGGAGCGCTGACCGAGTTCGCGTTGCAGGTCGGTCGGCCACTCTCTCCGATGCTCGCCCAGAGCGCGGCGTCGGTCGACGACGCCCTCACCTCGGTCGGGTTGCCGGCGGTGGTCGACGTGAAACTCGACGGGATCCGTATCCAGGTGCACCGCTCCGGCGAGGACATCGCGGTCTTCACCCGCAGCCTTGACGAGATCACCTCCCGGGTTCCGGAGGTGGTGGCGGCCGTGCGTGCCCTGCCGGCCCGCGAGCTGGTGCTCGACGGCGAGGCGATCGCGCTCGACGCCTCGGGGCGGCCACGACCGTTCCAGGAGACCGCCAGCCGGGCAGCCACCAGAGGCGCCCGGCGGGCCGTCCGGGAGGAGTCGGCGGGCGCCCACGGCAGCGGCGGTGGCGCCGAGGACGGGGCGCGGAGCTTCGGGGCCGAACCGGTCGAATCGCCAGAAGCCGGTTCGGCACGTACGTCGGGCGGGGCGCCGGTGGACATCTCCGAGCTGCCCCGGATCGGCACCTCCGGAACGGCGCCCGCGACGATTCCCGGGCCGGACCGACCGGTGGCAGCCGCGCCGTCGGTGCTCGCGGCGGCCACCACGAGCGGTGCGACGGTGCTGACCCCGTACTTCTTCGACCTGCTCCACCTGGACGGCGTCGACCTGCTCGACGCGCCGGGACACGAGCGCTGGGCGGCGCTGGCAAGCATCCTGTCGCCGGCCCAACTCGTCGAGCGGATCACCGTCGACACGGCGGAGCAGGCATCCAGGGCGTTCGCCGACGCGGTCGACGCCGGCCACGAGGGCATCGTGGTGAAGGACCCGAACGCGCCGTACGACGCGGGGCGGCGGGGTTCCGCCTGGGTGAAGGTGAAGCCGAGGCACACCCTCGACCTCGTGGTGCTCGCCGTCGAGTGGGGCAACGGGCGGCGCAAGGGCTGGTTGTCGAATCTGCACCTCGGCGCACGGGACCCGGACAGCGGCGGCTTCGTGATGCTCGGCAAGACGTTCAAGGGGCTCACCGACGAGCTGCTGCGCTGGCAGACGGAGCGGTTCCAGGAGTTGGCGGTGGACCGGGGCGACTGGGTGGTCCGGGTACGGCCCGAGCAGGTGGTGGAGATCGCGTTCGACGGGGTGCAGAGCAGCCCGCGTTACCCGGGTGGAGTGGCGCTGCGCTTCGCGCGGGTACTGCGGTACCGCGACGACAAGACCGCGGCGGAGGCGGACACCATCGACACCGTACGGGCCATCCACGCCGGTCAGCGCCCCGCTTGACGGGTCTTCCCGGGCACCGGGTCGTTCAGATCGCGGCCAGCGACCTCACGTAGTTGACCTGCTGATGGATCTGCTGGACCTGCGGTTCGCTGGCGACCGGGATCCGGGCGACGTACTGCCTCGGTCCGTTGGTCACGGTCACCTGCACCGTGCCACGGTGGACGGTCTCCTTGATCAGCAGGAACAGCAGGCTGAACACCGTCAACACGCAGAAGCCCACGACCGCTACGACGATCGCCCAGGTCGGAGTCTTCTGCTCGCTCTGCCAGTAGTCCGCGACGTGCCATTGCGTGCCGGCCAGGGGAATGTCGCCACTCGGCGTCCGCACCGTGGACGACGTCACCGCGATCTCACCGATCTGCGCGATGACCGGTTCCGGCCCGGTCGCCGGTTGCCACGGCGGGCCACCGACCGGCTGCCCACCACCGGGGTACGGCTGCGCGGAAACGGGGTACGGCTGCGTCGGGGCGGGATACCGCGGTGCCGATCCGGCGTACGGGTCACCGGTCCCCGGGTACGAGGACGGCGGAGCCGGCGGCTGCGGATCCGGTGGGGTCGCCGGTAGGGGTTCGGTGGGCGGATACGCCGGCGAGACCGAGGCGTCGGTCGGCCACGGATCCGTAGGTGGCGGAACATCCGCCGACCCGGTCGGGTCCACGCTCATGCCCCCACCTCGCTCCGCTCGCTCCTGTCCCACCTACCCGTGTCACCACGCGCTCCGCAGACCCTAACCCGGGCCGGCGTGCTGTGACATCGGTAGGTATGCGCCCGGCGTCCGGATCAGGCTGAACGGGGAAGACGAGTAGTTCGGAAGGGGATGCTCAGGGCCGAGGGGTGGAAGCCGGCTCACCCAGTCGGTCCTGACCCAGCCGGTCCTCGCCCCGTCGGTCCCGACCGAGTCGGTCCTGACCCAGCCGGTCTTCGCCCAGCCGGTCCCGGCCTGCCCGGTCCCGATCGCCGCTGTCGTTGCCAGGGCCGCCGCGTGCCTCCCGGCGGGCCGCCCAGCCGAACCCGACCAGCGCCAGGACCGCGAACAGCCACCACTGGACGACGTACCCGGCGTTCTGCCAGTCGTTCTCGTGCCGGATCGGTATCGCCGAGAAGATCGGGTCGGCGGCCGGCGTCTGCTCGTCCAGCAGCAGGTAGCCGTGGTAGATCGGGTACGGCAGCTCGCGCGCCAACGCGGGTACGGCGATCCGCCGGGTCTCGATCCGGCCGTCCCGACGGACGATGGCGTCGGGTTTGCTCTCCGACAGGTGCACCCGGCCGACCACGGTCACCTCGCCGGACGGGGCGGTGGGCACCTCGGGCCGGGCCAGCGCGCTACCGCCCGGAGCCGGTGGGATCCATCCCCGGTCCACCAGCACGGCACTGCCGTCGGTGAGGAGCAACGGGGTGAGCACCTCGAATCCGACCTTGCTCTCGACCGTACGGCTGCGGATCAGGATCACGTTCGTGTTGTCGTACCGCCCGGTGACTGTGACCCGGGTCCACGCCGCGTCGGCCGGGGGTGCCTGACCCGCCGTGCCGGCCGTGCCGCCGGGGTCGGGCAGGACCTGGTCCACCGGTACCGGCGGGACCTTCGCGGTGGTGTCGATCCGCTCGTTGATCGCGGCCCGTTCCTGGTAGCGACTCAGCTGCCAGTTGCCGAGCAGCACCATCACCGCGGCCGCAGCCAGGGTCAGGGCGAGAATGCCCAGCCAGCGGGGCGTGAGCAGGAACCGGTACACACCGATGAGGCTACCCGGACGGTCAGGGCGGTTCCCCAGGTGGCCGGCTCGGCGGTCCAGCCCGACGCCCGTCGCCGGGTATCCTCACGCGCGTCGGTCCGATCGACGGGTCGGGCCGCGCCAGCTTCGCAGCACCACCGTCCGCAGCACCAACCTGCCGTCATTGTCATTCGCACCGCCCGCACCGGGCTGGTGTCCGCGTACCGAGGAGCCGACCATGATCGCCGTGCCGCGCGTAGTGGTGAGCGCACCGTCGTCCGGGCACGGCAAGACCGCGATCACGGTCGGCCTGCTCGCCGCGCTCGCCGCCCGTGGACTGAACCCCGCCGGGTTCAAGGTCGGCCCCGACCACACCGACGCCGCCTACCTCGGAATGGCCGCCGGGCGGCCGGGCCGCAACCTCGATCCCCGGCTCGTCGGCGCACAGCGGATCGCCCCACTCTTCGCCCACGGCGTGGCCGGTGCCGAGGTCGCGGTGGTGGAGGGGACGATGGGCCTCTTCGACAGCCTGGCAGGCAGGCCCGAGAGCGACTCGACCGCCGCGATCGCGACGACTCTGCGCGCGCCGGTGGTGCTGGTCGTCGACGTGGGGTCGATGGGCCAGTCGGTCGCGGCGCTGGCGCACGGCTTCCGGGCGTACGACGAGATGCTGTGGCTCGGTGGCGTCATCCTGAACCGGGTCGCCTCGGACCGGCACGAGCAACTGCTCCGCGACGCGCTCGACGACATCGGCGTACCGGTGTTCGGGGCGCTGCGCCGCCGGGATCTGCCGTCCGTCCTGCCGTCCCGGCAGCATGGGGTGGTGCCGGTGATGCAGCTCGGCGTGGAGGCGTACCGGGGGGTGCGTCGGCTCGGTGAGGCGATCGGGGGCGCGGTCGACCTGGACCGGCTGCTGGCGCTGGCCCGGTCGGCGCCCCGGGTCTCGGTGACGGCGTGGTCGGCGGCGGAGGCGCTCGGCGATCTGGACCCGTCCGGGGCGGCCGGCGATGCCCCGGCCCGGCGCCCGGTGGTGGCGCTGGCCGGCGGACCGGCGCTGTCGTACTCGTACGCGGAGACCGCCGAGCTGCTGGCTGCGGCTGGTGCCGAAGTGGTGACCGTCGACCCGTTGCGCGACGAGACGTTGCCGGCCGACACCGGCGCCCTGGTGATCGGTGGCGCTCTTCCGGAGGCGTACGCCGAGGAACTGTCGGCGAACCGTCGGCTGTGCATCGCCGTCGCGGAACTGGCCCGTACCGGTCGGCCGGTGATCGCCGAGGGGGCTGGCCTGCTGTGGCTGGCCCGAGAACTCGACGGCCGCCCGATGTGTGGGGTGCTGGACGCCACCGGGGTGAGCCTGGACCGGACCGTGGTCGGTTACCGCGAGGCGACGGCTCGCGCCGACACGCCGGTGGCCCGGCTCGGCGCCCGGATGGTCGGCTACAAACACCATCGGGGGGTGTTGACGCCCCGGGCCGGGCAGACCCCGGCGTGGAGTTGGGGCGGTGGACCGCCGGAGGGCTTCGTGTGGCGGCGGGTCCACGCGTCTCAGCTGACCCTGCACTGGGCGAGCAGCCCCGCCATCGCCCGCCGGCTGGTGGCGGCCATGGCCTCGGCCGCACCGTCAGGTCAGACCGGTCCGCTGGCGCCGGCCGGATCTCCGGGCGTGGGCGGATCCGCCCAGTCCACCCCGACCGGGCCAGCCGGGCCGGGACCAGCCGTTCCGGCCGGATCCTCCGGGTCGCCGTCGCCGTCGCCGACCCCCTCCCCCTCGCCGGTCGGGTCGCCCTCGCCGGTCGGGGCACCCACGCCGGTCGGGGCACCCACGCCGGTCGGGTCATCCGCGTCGTCCGGGCCGGTGGGATCGTCCGGGCCGGCTGGCCCGGCCGGGTCGCCCGCGCAGCCGGCTCCGGCCGGAACGCCCACTCCGACCGGAACGCCAGATCCGGCAATGGCCGCGCCAGCTGGTTCGGCCGGGCCGGTTCCGACCCGGCCGGCTCCGGCGCCCGTGCCCGCTCCTGCGGCGTTCGCTCCGGTGGTCGCCCCGACCTCGGGAATCCCGGCCAGGCCGGTGTCGGCCGCACCGGCGGACGCGGTACCGACCTCTCCGGCCGGACCGCCCGCCCCGATGGTCGACGAGCGGGTCGTCGCGGACCGGATCGCCGGGGGTCGAGGACCGGGGGCGCGGCCCGTCGGCCCCGCTGCCGCCCCGCCGTCCGGTGTGCCGGCGCAGTCGATGCCGGTTGCCGCGTCCACGGTGCCGGGGCCGGGTGCGGCACCCGCCGATCACGGACCGCCGTCGTCGGCCGGCGCCAACCGGACGTCCGCGAGAGCGAACGGATCGGACGGGACGTCGGCAGGCACCAGGTCCGACTCCGACCCGACGGTCAACGCGTCCGGGCCGGTGCCGTCGTCCGGACCGGACCCGAGGGCCGGATCGGCGCAGTCCGGACAACCCGTGCGGCCGACGACGTGACCGGCCGGCTCTGCGGAGTCGTGCCCTGTTCCGACGTGGAGTGGGGTGATTCGGCGCGATGAGCGGCGAGGTGGCGATTCGCCGCTTTCCGACCCTGACCGTGTCGACGCCGCGGGTGCACGTACGACCGTTGCTCGCCGTCGACGCGAAGCCGGTCTCCGCGATCTTCGCCGACAAGCAGACCCAGCGCTGGCTGCCGTTCCAACGGGAACTCGGACAGATCGACGGCGAGGCCTGGTGCACCGAGATGGCGCAGGAGCGGCGCGACAGCGGAAGCGGCGATCACTACGGCGTGATCAGGCGCGAGGACGAGCAGTTGGTCGGCTGCCTCTGGACAAAGCGTACGGACTGGGGCGGCCGGGTCACCGAGGTGTCGTACGCGATCGCACCGGAGGCGCGCGGGTTCGGTATGGCGGCCGAGGCGGTCGACGCGCTGGCGGTGGCACTGATCCTGGAGCACGGCTTCCAGCGCCTCGAACTACGGGTGGCGCCCGGGAACACCGCGTCGCGCCGGGTCGCCGAGAAGGCCGGTTTCACCTACGAGGGGCTGCTGCGCAACGCCGGGTACGTACACAGCGGCCGGGTCGACCTGGAGGTCTGGTCCTTGGTGGCGGCCGACCTGCAGCATTGAGCGTCGCGGCCGGGCACCGGTCAGGCATCGGGCGCTCGACCGCTGACCTCGGTCAGGCATCGGGCGGTCGACCGTCGACCTCGGTCAGGCACTGATCTCCGGTGACGGTGGCGTGAACTGACGGACCGGCTGGTCCTTCAACGCGTCCTTGAGGAATCCGGCTACCGCGTCGATCGGTTTGTTCGCCTGCCCCGACCCCACCGGGTTCATCGGGCTGTCCGGGTCGGAGAGGAAGCTCGCCGCGGCCAGTTCGGGGGTGTACGCCACGAACCAGGCGGCCCGGTCGCTGTCGGTGGTTCCGGTCTTGCCGGCGACCGGCCTGCCGACGATGCCCCGGACCCGGTCGGCGGTGGACCAGCCTCCGCAGGAGCCCCGGGCCGGAGTGTCTCCGGTCGGGCACCGGGCGGCGTCCGTGGCGGCCCGCGCCGCGTCCGGATCGATCTCCTGGTTGCACCGGGGCTGGGCGATCTCCAGATCCATTCCTGACCCGCTCCGGTACGTCGCGGGCGTTCCGTCCGGACTGGTGATGGAGACCACCGGCAGCGCCTCGCAGAACCGTCCGTCGGCGGCGATCGTGGCGTACGCGTTGGCCATCTCCAGCGGTGTCACGTCGGAGACCCCGAGGGTGAACGAGCCCCACTTGTTCGCCTGGCTGGGCGAGGCCTGCCGCTTGTCGATGTCGGTGCGCCACTGTAGGCCCAACCGCTCGGCCAGCCGGACCACGTTCTCCGCACCCACCTGCTGTTCCAGCCAGACGAAGTAGGTGTTGACCGACTTGCCGAATCCGGACCACATGGTCTGCCGGCCGCTCATCGCGCCGCTGGCGTTCGACGGACACCAGAATCCACCGCAGTCGGTCGGCCCGCCGCTGCCGTCCGGGTAGATCGACACGATCTTGTGCGGGGAGTCGAACGCGGTGCCCAGGCCGAGCCCAGCGTCCAGCGCGGCGACCATCGTGAACATCTTGAACGTCGATCCGGCCTGGTAGCCGGGGAGGTCGCCGCCGCCGAGCAGTGGAACGACCGTGTTCGGGTAGTTGCCCTTCATCCGGCCGCGCCTGCTGGGGTCGGAGTGTGCCCCGTTCCCGCTCTGGTCCAGCGAGTAGACCCGGTTGACCGCCATCGACCGGACGTACCCGGTTCCCGGCTCGACCGCGACCAGACCGTGTGCGAACGGGCTGCCCGCGGATTCCGAGGTCAGCACTCGATCCTCGGCCGCATCATGGATCTTGGGATCGAGGCTGGTGATGATGGTGTACCCACCGCGGCGGAGCTTGTCCAGCCGCTCCAGCGGGTTGGCGCCGAACGCGGGCTGGGCGCTCCACCAGGCTTTCAGGTAGTCGCAGAAGAAGCCCCAGCTGTTGTGCTCCTCCGGCACCGACATGCAGTCGTTGGGTGGGCTGCTCAGTTGGAGCTGGATCGGCTCGGCCTTCCCCGTCGCCGTCGCCTGCGGGGACAGGTACCCCATCGCCTGCATCCGGTCGAGCACGTAGTTCCGCCGGTCGGTCGCGGCCTTCCGGTCCGAGCTGGCCGGGTCGTACGCGGTGGGCGCCTTCACCAGGCCGGCGAGGGTGGCCGCCTCCACCGGGGTGAGGTCCTTCGGCAGCTTGGAGAAGAAGATCTCCGACGCGGAGTAGATCCCGTACGCCCGGTGGCCGAAGTAGGCCGAGTTGAGATAGCGCTCCAGGATCTGGGCCTTGCTGGCCTCCTTCTCCAGGTCGAGTGCCAGGCGCATCTCGCGGAGCTTGCGCAGCGGGGTCTGCTCGGTGGCCTGCTGGACCTCGAACGGGGTCTTCGCGCTGTCCCGCAGGGCCATCCGGACGTACTGCATGGTCAGGGTCGAGGCGCCCTGGGACACGCCGCCGGCCTGCTGGTTGGCGACGAAGGCCCGGACCACACCCTTGGGGTCGACCCCGTTGTGTTCGTAGAACCGGGAGTCCTCCGAGGCCACGATCGCCTGCTGGATGTACGGCGACATCTGCGCGAGTGGCACGTACCGCCGGTGTTCCTCGTAGAAGGTGGTGATCAGGGTGGTGCCGTCGGCGGCGTAGACGTAGCTGGTCTGGGCGGGGGCCGAGGCGAGCAGGTCGGCCGGGGTCTTGTCCACCAGGTCGGCGCCGGCCTTCGCGGCGAGTCCGCCGACCGCGACCAGCGGGAACGCCGCCGCCGCGACGACGACTCCGGCGATGAGCCCGGCGCGGAGCAGGTACACGATTCGACCGGAGGAGGGGCGGGTGGGATTGGTCACCTTTTCAAGGTATGACAAAGCCCAGAAAAACATGATAAAGATTCGCGAATGTGTCAGTCCTCGGGCCGATCGCGTCGATCGCCTCCGATCCCGCCCGAGTCGCCCGCTGGCCGCCGCCGGTGGCGCCCCGGCAGGATCATCCCCATGCAGGCACCCGTGCCCACCCCCGCCGGGCCCGACCTCGGCCATCACGGCGACGCGGAGGTCGCGCCCGGCCTGCTGGACCTCGCGGTCAACGTCCGGCGAGATCCGATGCCGGCCTGGTTGCGGGAACCGATCGTGGCGGCCCTGGACACGTTGACCGCCTATCCCGATCCGGCACCGGCCCGGGCCGCTATCGCCGCCCGCCACCGCCGGCCCGCCGACGAGGTGCTGCTGACGGCCGGGGCGGCGGAGGGATTCGTCCTGCTCGCCCAGGCCCTGCGCGACGCCCGGCGGCCGGTCGTCGTGCATCCGCAGTTCACCGAGCCGGAGGCGGCGCTGTGGGCGGCGGGACACCGGGTCGAGCGGGTACTGCTGCCGCCGGAGACCGACTTCCGGCTGGATCCCGCTCTGGTACCGGCCGACGCCGATCTGGTCTTCGTCGGCAACCCGACCAATCCCACCTCCGTGCTCCATCCGGCCGCCGTGCTGGCCCGACTGACCCGGCCGGGCCGGGTGCTGGTCGTCGACGAGGCGTTCGCCGACTCCACCGTCGAGGGGGTCGAGCCGGCCAACGGGACAGCGACGGCCTCCCCGGTCGAGCCCGAATCGCTGGCCAGCCGCCGGGACCTGCCGGGGCTGGTGGTCGTGCGGAGCCTCACCAAGACCTGGGGGCTGGCGGGGCTGCGGATCGGTTACCTGCTCGGCCCGGCGGAGCTGATCGAGCGACTGGCCGCCGTACAGCCGCTCTGGGCGGTGTCGACCCCCGCGCTCGCGGCGGCGCAGGCATGCGCCGGCCCCACGGCCGTCGCCGCGGAGCGTCGGATCGCCGCGCGGCTTGCGGTCGAACGGGCGTACCTGGTCCGCCGGCTGGGTGAACTTCCACCGGTACGCGTCGCGGGCACTCCGGCGAGTGCGTTCGTCCTGATCCACCTGCCGGGGGCGGCGCGGGTACGGCTGGCGCTGCGCGAGCGTGGCCTCGCCGTCCGGCGTGGCGACACCTTTCCGGGGCTGGGTCCGGATTGGCTGCGCGTGGCGGTACGGGACACTGCGACGACCGATGTGTTCGTGGACGCGTTGGCCAAGATTCTGGAGGCGGGATGATGCTGGACGAAGCCATCGCGGAGATTCGTCCGCTCGACGGGGCGGCGATGGACGAGGCCCGGGAACTGCACGGCCGGTTGACGAAGCCGGCCGGCTCACTCGGCGTCCTGGAGGAACTCTCGGTACGGCTGTCCGGCCTGGCCGGTGCCTGCCCGCCGCCGTTGCCGGAGGACGCGGCCGTGGCGATCTTCGCGGCGGACCACGGCGTGCACGCCCAGGGTGTGTCGCCGTGGCCGCAGGAGGTCACGGCGCAGATGGTGAGCAACTTCCTGGCCGGTGGCGCGGTGGTGAACGCGTTCGCCCGACAGGTCGGCGCGACGGTGACCGTGGTCGACGTCGGCGTGGCCACCCCGATCGCCGGGCCGACGACTCCGGAGCCGGCGGTGACACCCGTTCCCACCCCGCGCGCGCCGGAGCCGTCGGCCGTGCCGGGTGCCGGGCACCCGTCGCCCGATCGTGGCCCCCGGCTGGTGTCGATGCGGGTGCGGGACGGCAGCCGGGACATGACGGTGGAGCCCGCCCTGACCCGGGACGAGGCACGCAGGGCGGTCGAGATCGGGCTCCGAACCGGCTACGACCTCTGCGGTCAGGGCGCCGGAATCCTGATCACCGGGGACATGGGCATCGCCAACACCACTGCGGCGGCGGCGCTGATCGCGGCCTTCACCGGTGCCGATCCGGCCGAGGTGACCGGGCGGGGTACCGGAGTCGACGATCCGACGTACGCCCGGAAGGTGGCGGTGGTCCGCGCGGCGCTGGCCCGGCACGCGCCGGATCCGGCCGATCCGATCGGGGTGCTCGCCGCGGTCGGCGGGTTGGAGCACGCGGCCCTGGTCGGGTTCATCCTGGCCGGCGCGGCGTCCCGGGTCCCGGTGCTGCTCGACGGCGTGAACGCGGTGGCCGCCGCGCTCGCCGCGGTCGCGCTCGCCCCGGACGCGGCCGGTGCGCTGGTCGCCGGCCACCGCTCGGCCGAGCCCGGCGCCACCGTCGGGCTGGCCGGACTGGGGTTGCCACCCCTGATCGACCTCGGCCTGCGGCTCGGCGAGGGCACCGGCGCCCTGCTGGCCCTTCCGGTCGCCGCCGGTGCGGTCCGGGTACTGCACGAGGTGGCCACGTTCGACGCGGCGGGAGTCTCGGAGAAATGACGCTGTATCCGCTGGCGCTGCGGCTCGACGGTCGGCGCGTGCTCGTGGTCGGCGGTGGCGCCGTGGCGACCCGCCGGGTGCCGGCGCTGCTGGAGGCGGAGGCCCGGGTGGTCGTGGTCGCCCCGGAGCTGACCCCGGCCCTACAGGCCCACGTCGACGCCGGGCGGCTGGAGTGGGTCGCCCGCCGGTTCGAGCCGGCCGACGTCGACGGGGCCTGGCTGGTCCAGGTGGCGGTCGACGATCCGGACGCCGCCGAGGCGGTCAGCGACGCCGCGCTCGCGCGCCAGGTCTTCTGCGTACGCGCGGACGACCGCGCCGCCGCGACCGCCTGGACCCCGGCGGTGACCCGGTACGGGGCGGTCACCGTCGCCGTGCTCGGCGGCGGTGATCCGCGCCGGGCGGTGGCGGTCCGGGACGCGATCCGGGAGCGGCTGATCGACGGCACCCTGCCCGGATCCGGCCCGACGCCGGAGATCGGGCCGGATCCGGACGGGGCCGTGGACGGCGTGCCGGTGCCGGACGGGGCGATGGACGGGGTGCCGGAGCCCGGTGGGACCTTCCCGGACGGGGTGGCGTCGGCGTCGGCCAACGGGGCGGCTCGGCCGGTCGGCTGGGTCGCGCTGGTCGGTGCGGGACCGGGCGACCCCGAGTTGATCACGATCCGTGGTCGGCGGTTGCTCGCCGAGGCGGACGTGGTGGTCGCCGACCGGTTGGTACCCGGGTTGCTCCTCGACGAATTGCGTCCCGAGGTCGAGTTGGTGGACGCCACGAAGATCCCACACGGCCCGGCCGCCGCCCAGGAGGAGATCAACCGGGTTCTGGTGGACCGGGCCCTGGCCGGGGCCCGGGTCGTACGCCTCAAGGGCGGCGACCCGTACGTCTTCGGCCGTGGCGGCGAGGAGGCGCTCGCCTGCGCGGCGGCGGGGATACCGGTGACCGTCGTGCCGGGAGTGACCAGTTCGATCGCCGCCCCGGCGGCGGCCGGCGTTCCGGTCACCCACCGGGGAGTGGCGCACGAGTTCACGGTCGTCTCCGGCCACCTTCCGCCGGACCACGAGGACTCGCTGGTCGACTGGTCGGCGCTGGCCAGGTTGCGGGGCACCCTGGTCGTACTGATGGGGCTGAACAACCTGCCGGCGATCACGGCGGCCCTGCGAACGTACGGCCGGTCGCCACAGACGCCGGCGGCGGTGGTGCAGGAGGGTACGACGGGCGGTCAGCGGGTCGTCCGGTCGACGCTCGAGGCGGTCGCGGCGGACGCGCTCGCCGCCGGTTTCCGGCCTCCTGCGGTGGTGGTCTTCGGCGACGTGGTGACCACGCTGGCCGGCTTGCCGTAGGCCGGAACAGACGTGTTAGGAAGGGCCCCTTCTTCTACGGAAAACGATAAGAAGGGGCCCTTCCTTTCAGCCCTTGACCATGTTGTCGAGCAGCAGGGCGCAGCGGATCAGGCCCAGGTGGCTGTACGCCTGGGGGTGGTTACCCAGGCCGCGTTCGGAGATCGGGTCGTACTGCTCCGGGAGCAGCCCGGTGGGGCCGGCCGTGTCGACCATCTGGGTGAAGAGTTCCTCGGCGTCGGAGCGGCGGCCGGTGCGCAGGTATGCCTCGATCAGCCATGCGGTGCAGATATGGAAGCCACCCTCGCGGCCGGGTAGGCCGTCGTCCCAGCGGTAGCGGTAGACGACCGGGCCGCTGCGCAGGTCGGCCTCGACCTTGAGCACCGTTGCCAGGAACCGGGGGTCGTCGTCTGGCAGCAGGCCGGACAGGCCGATCCAGAGCGAGGAGGCGTCCATCTCCTCGTCGCCGTACGCCACGGTGTAGGCGCCGGCCTGCTCGTGCCAGCCGTACTCCAGCACGTTGTGCCCGATCCGGTCGCGCAGTTCCACCCACTCCGGCCGGTCCCCGTCGCCGTGCTGCCGTACGACGTGCAGCGCCCGGTCCACGGTCATCCAGCACATGACCTTGGAGTAGACGTGGTGCCGGGGTGGCAGCCGGGCCTCCCAGAGCCCGTGGTCGGGCTCGTGCCACCGGCGGCTCACCGCCTCGACCATGTTCTCCAGCACCCGCCACTCGGTGTCGTGTACCGAGCCGCGCAGGTCGGCGACCGCGGCCAGCAGGTCCGCGACCGGCCCGAAGACGTCGAGCTGGAGCTGGTGGTTGGCGAGGTTGCCGACCCGGACCGGCCGGGATCCGGCGTATCCGGGCAGGGTGTCGATGACCGCCTCGGCGCCGAGTTCGAAACCGTCGACGGTGTAGAGCGGGTGCAGCCGTTCCGGATGCCCGCCGGTGCGTTCGATGCAGCCGTCCACCCAGCGCAGGAAGCCCTCGGCCTCGGTGAGCGAGCCCAGGTCGACCAGCGAGCGGGCGGTCAGCGCGGCGTCCCGCAGCCAGCAGTAGCGGTAGTCCCAGTTGCGGACCCCGCCCAGTTCCTCGGGCAGCGAGGTCGTCGCGGCGGCGAGGATCGAACCGCTGGCCTCGTGGACCAGGCCACGCAGGGTCAGCGCGCTCCGGCCGACCAGGTCACGGGCGGTGTTCGGCAGCCGTAGCCCGGCCACCCAGTCCCGCCACGGCTGCTCGGCCAGGGCCTGCCGCTCGTGTACCGGCACCCGGTGGTGGGCCAGGCTGTGCGAGCCGAACCGCAGCTCACAGGTGACCGACCCGCCGGCCGCGGCCAGGTCGACCACCGCGCGGGCGGTCTCGTAGCCGCCGTCGTTGACGATCTCCCATTCGACGCCGGGGGAGTAGAGCGCGATCGGTTCGTTCGAGCCGAGCACCAGCAGTCCGTCCCCGAGCGGCTGGAGCTGCACGGCGACCTGGCCGAACTCCGGGCGGGGGGCGAAGTCCAGCCGGACCCGGCCGGCCCCGCTGAGCACCCGGATCAGGGTCGAGTCGCCGGTCACCACCGCCGGGCCGCTGGGCACGCCGACGCTGGACGGGCGGTCGAGCCAGTCGGTGACGGTCAGCCCGGACCAGCGGGTCTCCACCGTCATGGTGCCGGAGCGGTAGCGCTGCCCGAGGGGCAGGCCACCGCGCTCGGGGGCGATGCTGAAGTAGCCGGCCGGGTTGCCGCCGACCAGGTCGGCGAAGATCGCCGGGGAGTCGGGCTTGGGGTGGCAGAGCCAGCTCAGGCTCGCCTCCGGGGTCAGCAACGCGACGGTACGACCGTTGGCCAGCATCGAGTGCCGCTCGATCGGCACCGCCCGTTCGCCGAACAGCCAGTTCCGGCGTACCTCCAGGAGTAGTCCGAGCACCCGGGCGGCGTCGACCGGCTGGTCGATCCGGAAGCCGGCCACTGTCTCGCCGGGGCCGATCTTGATACCGACGTCCGGCCCGTGCAACTTGGCGAAGGCGTTCTCGTCGGTGACGTCGTCGCCGAGGAACAGCGCCGCGCTGGCCGACATCTGGGTACGGAGCTGGTCGAGCGCGGTGCCCTTGTTGGTCGGGATCACCGACAGCTCGATCACCTCCTTGCCCCGGGTCACGGTGACGTCCGGCCAGGTGGCGGGGCCGTCGCTGACCGCCGCGTCGACCTCGGCCGCCACCTCGGGTTCGGCACCCCGGGTGTGCACCGCGATGCTGGCCGGCTTGGTCTCCAGGCGTACCCGGGTCCGGCCGGCGACGATCTGCCGCAGTTCGTTGCGCAGCCGGGTGCGTACCTCGATCAGCTCGGGCGAGAGTCGCTCGACGAAGCCGATGTCGAACTCGGAGCCGTGGCTGCCGACCAGGTGCACCTCGCTGGGCAGCCGGGACAGCGTCGCCAGGTCGCGCAGCGCCCGACCGGAGACGACGGCCACCGTGGTCTGCGGCAGCGCGGCCAGGGCGCGTACCGCGGCGACCGACTCGGGCAGCGGCACCGCCTTGGTCGGGTCCTCCACGATTGGCGCGAGGGTGCCGTCGTAGTCGCAGGCGACCAGCAGTTGCGGCACCCGGGCGATCCGCCCGACCGCGGCCCGTAGTTCCGGGTCGATCGCGTCGAGGGTCCGTGGACCGCCGTCTAGCACGGAGGAGGGCTTCACTCCGCCTCCGTTTCGGGTACGCCCAGCTCGTTGAGGAAGGAACGGGCCCAGTGTCCGACGTCGTGGGTACGCAGGTGGCGCTGCATGATGCGCATGCGGCGCCGGGCCTCGACCTTGTCGACGTGGACCGCGCGCAGCAGCGCGTCCTTGACTCCGTCCGGGTCGTGCGGGTTACAGAGGAATGCCTGGCGCAGCTCGGTGGCGGCGCCGGCAAACTCACTGAGCACGAGTGCGCCGCCCGAGTCGGCGCGCGTTGCTACGTACTCCTTGGCCACCAGATTCATTCCGTCTCGCAGCGGGGTCACCATCATCACGTCGGCCGCGCAGTAGAGCGCGGCCAGTTCACTGCGACTGTACGACTGATGGAGGTAATGGACTGCCGGTACGCCGACCCGGCCGAATTCACCATTAATCCGGCCAACCTCGCGTTCCACCTTGACCCGGAGTGCCTGGTAGTGCTCCACACGTTCCCGACTTGGCGTAGCAACCTGCACCATAACCGCATCGGGAACTGTCAACTTTCCGTCAGAGAGCAACTCGCGGAACGCCTTGAGTCGAAGCTCGATGCCCTTCGTGTAGTCGAGCCGGTCCACGCCCAGCACCACGGTCTTCGGGTCGCCCAGTTCGGTGCGGATCTGCTTGGCCCGGGCCTGGACCGCCGGGTCGGCACCCATCCGTTCCATCTCGGCGACGTCGATCGAGATCGGGAACGCGCCCGCCTTCACCTGGCGCCCGTCGACCTGGATCATCTGGCCCTCGTAGCGGAGCCCGAG
This sequence comes from Plantactinospora solaniradicis, assembly GCF_042658085.1. Taxonomy (NCBI): domain Bacteria; kingdom Bacillati; phylum Actinomycetota; class Actinomycetes; order Micromonosporales; family Micromonosporaceae; genus Plantactinospora; species Plantactinospora solaniradicis. The sequence continues at coordinate 292,860 of NZ_JBHSPR010000060.1, forward strand.
CAGGTGCCGGGCCAGCCGGACGAAGTTCTGCGCCGCGAGCCGCTGCTGGAACCCGACCAGGTCGGCGCCGAGCAGGCCGCGCAGCACCTCGGCGCGGAGCGGCATCTGCATGAACAGCTCGATCGGCGGGAACGGGATGTGCAGGAAGAAACCGATCCGCAGGTCCGGGCGGAGTTCCCGGAGCATCGCCGGTACCAGCTGGAGCTGGTAGTCCTGCACCCAGACCGTCGCGCCCTCGGCCGCCACCTCGGCGGCGGCCTCCGCGAACCTGGCGTTCACCAGGCGGTACGCCTCCCGCCACCGGCGCTTGTACACCGGGGTCTCCACCGCGTCGTGGTAGAGCGGCCAGATCGTGGCGTTGGACTGGCCCTCGTAGTAGCGTTCGAGTTCCTCGGCGCTCAGCGGCACCGGGTGCAGCCGGATCCCCTCCAGGTCGAACGGCTCCGGTGCGGCGCCCACCCCGCCGGCCCAGCCGACCCAGGTCCCCTGGTGTTGGGCGAGCACCGGGTGCAGGGCGGTGACCAGGCCTCCGGGGCTCCGCCGCCACTGTCGTCCCTCGGGCGTGTTCACCTCGTCGACCGGCAGACGATTCGCTACGACCACGAACGAGCTACGAACGGTCACAATCAGTGCACCTCCGGTGATGACGGGTGTCCACCGCTGAGCGTACTGAGCGTAGCTGCGGCGCCTAGCCCCCAGTGCCACTCTTACTGCCCTCCGGGACGTTCGGGGAAAACGCGAAGGTGATCATGGACACTTGCGGGCCCGGCGGAGGGTGATGTGGGCGCAGCGTGGCGGACCTGTCAGGATTGACGACGGCGTTTCGCCCAACCTCGGAGCCGGTACGAAACCGACTCCGAGGTCCAAAGGAAGCCCGACGTCGTGATCGGTCGTAAACGCGTCACGGCATTCGGGAAACATTATCCGTGGGAGGTAGGCCGCACCGTGGCCCAGTACATCTACGTCCTGGAGAAGGCGCGCAAGGCGCACGGCGACAAGGTCGTGCTGGACAACGTGACGCTGAGCTTCCTGCCGGGGGCCAAGATCGGTGTGGTCGGGCCGAACGGCGCCGGTAAGTCCAGCCTTCTCAAGATCATGGCCGGTCTGGACCGGCCGAGCAACGGCGACGCCCGGCTGATGCCCGGCTACACCGTCGGACTCCTCGCCCAGGAGCCGCCGCTCAACGATGCCAAGACCGTGCTCGGGAACATCGAGGAGGCGGTGGCGGAGACGAAGGCCAAGCTGGAGCGGTTCAACAAGATCGCCGAGCAGATGGCCACCGACTACTCCGACGAACTGATGACCGAGATGGGCCAGCTCCAGGAGGAGTTGGACCACGAGGACGCCTGGGACATCGACTCCAAGCTCGAACTGGCGATGGACGCGCTGCGCTGCCCCCCGCCGGACGCCGACGTCACCCAGCTCTCCGGTGGTGAGCGTCGCCGGGTCGCGCTCTGCAAGCTGCTGCTGGAGGCACCCGACCTGCTGCTGCTGGACGAGCCGACCAACCACCTGGACGCGGAGAGCGTGCAGTGGCTGGAGCAGCACCTCGCCAAGTACGCCGGCACCGTCATGGCCATCACCCACGACCGGTACTTCCTGGACAACGTCGCGGGCTGGATCCTCGAACTGGACCGCGGCCGGGCCGTCGGCTACGAGGGCAACTACTCCACCTACCTGGAGAAGAAGGCCGCCCGGCTGGCCGTCGAGGGCCGCCGGGACGCGAAGATGAAGAAGCGGCTGACCGAGGAACTGGAGTGGGTCCGGTCCAACGCCAAGGCCCGGCAGACCAAGTCCAAGGCCCGGCTCGACCGCTACGAGGAGATGGCCACCGAGGCCGAGAAGACCCGCAAGCTCGACTTCGAGGAGATCCAGATCCCGCCGGGCCCGCGCCTGGGCAACGTGGTGATCGAGGCGCAGTCGCTGCGCAAGGGGTTCGGCGACCGGGTGCTGATCGACAACCTCAGCTTCTCGCTGCCCCGCAACGGCATCGTCGGCATCATCGGCCCGAACGGCGTCGGCAAGACCACCCTGTTCAAGACCATCGTCGGGCTGGAGCAGCCGACCGACGGCTCGGTCCGGGTCGGCGAGACGGTCAAGCTCTCCTACGTCGACCAGAACCGGGAGGGTCTGCACGGCGACAAGACGGTCTGGGAGCTGGTCTCGGACGGGCTGGACCACCTGATGGTCGGCAAGGTCGAGATGCCGTCCCGGGCGTACGTGGCCGCGTTCGGGTTCAAGGGCCCGGACCAGCAGAAGCCGACCAAGGTGCTCTCCGGTGGCGAGCGCAACCGGCTGAACCTGGCGCTGACCCTCAAGATCGGCGGCAACGTCATCCTGCTCGACGAGCCGACCAACGACCTGGACGTCGAGACCCTCTCCTCGCTGGAGAACGCGCTGCTGGAGTTCCCCGGCTGCGCCGTGGTCATCTCGCACGACCGGATGTTCCTGGACCGGGTGGCGACGCACATCCTGGCCTGGGAGGGCGACGACGAGAACCCGTCGAAGTGGTTCTGGTTCGAGGGCAACTTCGAGGCGTACGAGAAGAACAAGGTCGACCGGCTCGGTGCGGACGCGGCCCGGCCACACCGGGTCACGTACCGCAAGCTCACCCGTGACTAGTCCGGTCGAGGCGGACCAGCCCCAGGCCACCCGGTACGTCTACGACTGCGTACTGCGCTGGTCCGACCTGGACGCGTACGGGCACATCAACAACGCCCGCTTCCTCACCCTGTACGAGGAGGCCCGGGTGGCGCTGATGTTTGCCGGTGGGCGGGCCTGGGGCGTCGGCTCGTTCGCCGACGGTGTGGTGATCTACCGGCACGAGATCGACTACCTGCGTCCGGTCGAGTACGCCCTGGGCCGGGCGACGGCGGAGCGTGCGCCGACGGTACGGATCGAGATGTGGGTCGAGGACCTGCGCCAGTCCCGGTTCACCATCGCCTACGAGCTCTTCGACGCCGACGTGCTGGCGAGCCGGGCCCGCTCGGTGCTCGTGCCGTTCGACCTGGAGCGGCAGCGCCCGCGTCGGCTGACGGACCAGGAGCACGAGTTCCTCCGGCCGTACCTCGCCCCGCCGGCCGGCACGAAGGGCGAGCCAGCGCGGCGATGAGCGACCGTAGGGAGTGGACCGATGTCCGGTGCGGAGCGGCCTGAGGGCGGTGCGACGGTGGCTTCCGGCGACGGGCACGGGTTGTCCGGTGCGGCGGACGCGGGAGCCTTCCTGGCTCGCCTGACCCGACTCGATCCGGCATCGGTGGTCCGGCTGCGTTCCGGAGCCACCCCCGGAGCGGCCGGTGGAACCGCCCGAACCGCGCTCTGGGCCCGGTTGCCCTGGTCCGTGCTGGTGAGCCGGGTGGTCGCCGGGAACGGTCCGGGCGACGCGACCGTGTCGGCCGCCGAACTGCTCGGCGAACTCGCCCGGGGCGGCACCGCGCTGCCGCCCCGCCGCGATGCCGACTGGCGGTGGCCGGTGCCGGGCACGGCGGGCACGGTGGTCGAGACCATCGCGGGCGACGAACTGCGCCGGATCGCCGTCGCGGCGGCGGGCACCCTCCGGAGCGCCGCCGCCGAGGGTGTCGGCGGTCGGGCGGTCGGTCAGCGGGCGCTGCGGGACGCCCTGCTCGACCACGTCGCGGTGGTGGTGACTCCGGCGGCGTCGCCCGGTGCGGGCGTACCCGGTCCGTCGGCCGGGGGCGGCCGGATCGAGATCTCTCAACGACTCGTCCAGGCCATCGTTCGGATGGGCTTTCTCGGTTCCCCCGGCTCGACCGAGTGGGACGCCGTACAGGTGCGGATCGCGGGTCGATGGGTCGGACTTGCCGCACCTTTCGGAGCAGCGTGGTTACAGAAAGTTAGTCAGTTTGCAATAACACCGGTTCGTGATCACCCGAACGGCTGATGAGGCATGGTCCATCTGTCCTGGGGCTGTCGTTGGGGGGGTGCTTCAAGCCGGCTGTACGGGTACCGTCGGGCCTCGGATCCAACGCAACGTAGGCGAGTGGATCCGCTGGGGAGCGAGGTGCGCAAGCGATGCCGTGGTGGTCATGGCGCCCCGGCCACGCCGGTGGCGGTGAGCCGGAAACTCGAAGCAGGATCCAGACGGACGGCGCGGTCCGGGTCGGACCGCCGGCGCCCCGGGAGCCGGAACACGACTCCCGGCCGGGAGACCGGGCAACGATAAGAGAGGTTCCTCCGGTCATCGCGCCGGTGACGCTACGCCGGGTCGGCGACGCCCTCGATCTGCTCGATGTGCGCTACCTCGCCGACGGCGACGGCAGCCTGCTGGCGATGTGGGAACGGCATGCCGTGCTGTTCGCCCTGGAAGGCCCCGACGACGAGATCCTCGTCATGCGGGCCCGTCCACACTCGACGGTGCCGCCGGACTGGGCCGACCGGGCGTACCGGGTGGTCAACGAGTGGAACCACACCCGCCGGTTCTGCAAGGCGTACGTGGGTGATCCCACCGAGCGCGGGCAGTTGCCCATCTACGCCGAGTTGCAGGTGCCGCTCAGTGCCGGCGCCCACGACGCGTTGCTGGTCGAGATGCTGGACTGCGGTGCGGCGGTCGCCACGACGTTCGTCGACTGGCTGCACGACGAGGGCGCCCTGCTCTAGCCCGCACCGGACGTAGGGTCCGTCCGCCGACCGTCAGTGGTTCGGGCCCGGCGTCTCGTCCATGGTGTTGACCATGAAATACGCGGCCCGTTCCAGGTACTGCCACAGGGTCGTGGCCGACTCCTCCGGCAGATCCAGGCTGTCCACGGCCCGACGCATGTGGTGCAGCCAGGCGTCGCGCTCGGCCGGCCCGACCCGGAACGGCGCGTGCCGCATCCGGAGCCGGGGGTGGCCGCGCTGCGCCGAGTAGGTGTTGGGGCCGCCCCAGTACTGGATCAGGAACAGCGTGAGCCGGTCGGCGGCCGGACCGAGATCGGCTTCCGGGTACATCGGCCGGAGCACCGGATCGGCGGCCACGCCCGCGTAGAACTCGTCCACCAACCTCCGGAAGGTCGGCTCGCCGCCGATCTCCTCGAAGAAGGTTGGCGACGGGCGGGCCTGCTCTCGCTCACCTGCGGGATTCACCGCTCCATCCTGCCATCCGACACGGTGATCGACCGCTGCCGGAGCCGCGTACCGGTGCGGTCTGGCTCACAGCCCGGCCCGGCTCACCGGGGCCGGGCCGGGGTCAGACGGCGCCGATTCCGGCCTCGGATGACGGGGGCCTGGGGCCGGGCGGCGAACCGGCTCCGGTGCGGCCACCGGCCCGGTTGGGCGCGACCTGGGGTGGGGTGGCGGCCCGTGCCCCGGCCTGGGCGATCGCCGCGTCGAACCGTTCGGAACGCGGCCAGCGGATGGCCAGGAGCAGCATCAGCAGCACTCCGGCGACGCTCCAGAGGCCCACCACCCGGGGGATCGCGAACCGTTCGGCCAGTACCCCGGTGACCAGGACCGCGCCGCCCTGCATCACCTGGACGCCGGTGTTCATCACCCCGAACGCCCGGGCGCGGTAGCCGTGCGGCAGTGCCTGCACGAACAGGCCGTTGGTCACCGGCAGCAGGCCGGCGACCGAGAAGCCGGCGACCGCGGCCAGCAGCGCCACCAGTGGCGGCGGCGGATTCAACAGGGTGGGTACCAGCGCCAGCGGGGCGAGGACCGCGAACACCCGGACCAGGGCCCGGCGCCGGTCCGGCCGGACCCCCCGGCCGACCACCAGGCCGCCGAGGATGAAGCCGGCCGGCGCGGCAATCATGATCAGAGCCTGTGTGGCGTTCCGGTCGGCACCCTCGCCGGCGAAGGTGGTGGCCCAGGCGGCGGCCAGCCCCTCGGGAACGATGGCGAACAGCATCGCGCAGAAGACCATGATCGCGATTGCCCGCAGCACCGGGGTGCCGAACACCAGTTGGAAGCCGGCGGCGGTCTCCCGCAGCAGATGACGTCGGCCGCCGTCGGCCACCGCGGCGGACCGGTGCCGGACACCGAACCAGATGATCAATGCGGAGAGCGCGAAGGCGGCGGCGTTGATCAGCAGCGCGAGGGCCGGGCTGTACAGCGCGATGCCGGCGCCGACGAGGTAGCCGACGACCTGCGCCGCCTGGCCGGTGCTGGCGTGCAGTCCGAGCGCGACGACGAGTCGGTCGCCGGTGAGGATGAGCGGCAGCATCGCGGACCGGGCAGCCTGGCTCGGCGGACTCACCAGGGTGGCGGCGAAGAGCAGCACGAGGATCACCTCGGCGCTCAGGCCCTCGATCGCGATGACCGCGTACAACGGGACCCGGATGATGTCGCAGATGACCATGACCGTCCGGTACGGATACCGGTCGGCCAGCGTGGCGAGTAGTGGCCCGCCGATCAGCCAGGGCAGGTAACTGGTCGCGAACGCGGCGGCCGAGAGCGCGACCGACTGGCTCTGCTGGTAGACCAGAAGCGTGACGGCGGCCTTGGCGAGATAGTCACCGGTCCAGGTCAGTACGGTAGCCGCGAAGATCGCCCGATACTCACGCTCGGCGAACACCTCCCGAAAGGTTGCCGGCCTTTCGGGCGCGTGTGTCTCTTCGGACACCGATGGGCCTCCATCGTTCTCGACCGCTGACCAAATGTGATGGGGCTGCCGGGAACGTTAGACGTTCGGATCAGCGAGGTCTTAATTACGCTCCGGGAGGGAGCTTGTTCTGGATTCTGCCCGATCGTATGACAACTGGCTAGGGCGAACGGATAGATCGTCGCATCTCCGACTGGTCGAACGGACGATACCCGACCGCCCGCGCGGTACGCGACCCCTGCCACGCGGTGCCCGTCGAGGGCCGTCCGGCACGGCGGAGGCGGCCGTCCGGCCCGCGCTCCGCCCGTCTGACAGATCAGGTCGCGCCACGCCCGCCCGTCGGTCGGTCAGGTCGCTCCACCCTGGCCGGTCTCGCCCTCGACCGGCGGTGTCGCCGGTCGGGGGAACATCCGGGTCGCCGCGATACCGGCGGTGATGCCGGAGTTCTCCAGCGCCTCGGCGAGCCGGCGACGCAGCTCCCGGGAGACCGCGAACTGTCCCTCGGTCGTGGTCTTGGCGATGGTGCGGATGACCGACCCGTCCACGGTGATCTGTTCGACCCCGACCACCTCGGGCGGCTCCACCAGCTCCGGGGCCAGTTCCGGATCGACCGCCACCGAGGCCGCCGCGGTCCGCAGCACCGCCGTGGCCTCCTCGGTACGGGCGAAGCCGATCGGCATGTCCACGACGACCATGGCCCAGCCCTGACTCTTGTTGCCGACCCGGATGATCTCGCCGTTGCGGATGTACCAGACCACCCCACGGGCGTCCCGGACGGTGGTGATCCGCAGCCCCACCGCCTCCACCACGCCGGTGGCCTCGCCGAGGTCCACCGTGTCGCCGACGCCGTACTGGTCCTCCAACAGCATGAAGAGACCGGCGATGAGGTCCTTGACCAGGGTCTGGGCGCCGAAGCCGAGGGCCAGGCCGGCGATACCCGCGCTGGCCAGCAGAGGGGCCAGGTCGAGACTGAGTTCGCTGAGGATCTGGAGGGTGGCGATGGCGAAGACGACCGCCGTGGTCAGGCTGCGCAGCACCGAGCCGATCGCCTCGGCCCGCTGGCGACGCCGTTCGGGTACGACCGCCTGCGGGTCGGGCGCGGCGGTGGGGATCCGTTCCCGCAGCGGCCGGAGCACGGCCGGGATCCTGCTCTCCGAGGTGCTGCGCACCAGCCGGTTGATGGTCCGGTTCAGCAGGTACCGGAGCAGGATCGCCAGCAGCAGGATCAGCGCGATGGTCGCCGGCTTGATCAGCAGATAGTTGCTGCCCTCGGCGAACCACACGGAGTCGGTCACCTGGTAGACCTGCTTGCAGAGCGGGTTGTCCAGGCAGCTCGGCTGGGGGTCCGGGGTCGTCGGCGAGGGCGACGAGGGCATCCCGAAGACGACGGCGCTCAACAGGTTCGCGGGGTTCACGCTTGTCTTCGTACCGCACGACCCACGGTCGTCGTCGGCCGCCCCGCCGGCTCGTGGCCGACGCCGCCGTGGCCTCGCCCGGCGCTCCGGCCCGGCTGGGCGGAGGGACGGAACCGGTCATCTTGCCATGGGACGTGAAAGCTTTCTGCGGGACCCCCGATTAGTACGTGCAATCGCGGCACCTATCGGGGACTATTGGCGCACGGACGCCGGTGATCTGCCGGCGTCGGCCGCGGTCGTGGCGGTCTGTCGGTGCGTGCTGGGCCGACTGTGGCCACCGGGAGCGGGGTCGGCACCGGCGGGCGACAGGGAGCGGACGAGACACGACCGAGAGGTGAACGCGATGCCTGACATACGACCCACGGTGGGCTCCGGAGCGTTGGTGCTCAATGCCACCTATGAGCCGCTGTGTGTCGTTTCAGTGCGTCGAGCCGCGATCCTGGTCCTGTCGGCGAAGGCCGTCTGCGTGGCCGACGGGGAAGGGATCCTGCACAGTGCCCGCAACGCCCTCCCCGTACCGTCGGTTGTGCGGTTGACCCGTTTTGTCCGGGTACCGTACCGGACCCACGTCGGGTTGTCGCGGCGGGCCATCTTCGCTCGGGACAACTGGCGGTGCGTCTACTGCCGTGGCCCGGCCGAGACCATCGACCACGTCTTCCCGCGCAGCCGGGGCGGCCGGCACGCCTGGGAGAACGTCGTGGCGGCCTGCGCCAAGTGCAACCACACCAAGGGCGACAAGACTCCGGCGGAGTTGGGCTGGCGGCTGCACGCGCTGCCCGCGGCGCCGAAGGGGATCGCCTGGCGGGTGCTCGGGCACCGGGCACCGGACCCGCGCTGGGCGGACTGGCTGGACCTGCGGGAGACCGAAGCGGCCTGACCCGCCACGGCCCGTCAGGACTGGCGGGCGGAGACCAGGGACGCGAAGACGACGACGTTGTCGGCGTACCCGGTGGAGCCGCCCACCCAGCGCCCGCCGCAGGTGATGAGCCGCAGCGACGGCCGGCTGAAGTCGCCGTAGACCCGCTCGACCGGCAACTGCGACTTGTTGAACCGCTTGACGGAGTTGACCTCGAAGACCGCCACCGACCGGTCCTCCCGGTTGACCTCGATCTTCGAGCCGGGCCGGAGCCCGGCGAGGTCGTGGAAGACGGCTGGCCCGGTGCGGGTGTCGACGTGACCGACGATCACCGCCGGCCCGTACTGGCCGGGGGTGGGACTCTGGCTGTACCAGCCGGCCTCGTCGCGCCGGTCCGACGCCGGTACCTCGATCGTGCCGTCCCCGGCCACTCCCACCGGATGCACCGGCGCGGTCAGGCCGAGCGCCCGGATGCCGATCCCCACCGGAGGACTCGAGTCCAGGACCGGGAACTTCCGGGGCGGCGCCGGTGCGCCGAAGGTCAGCCCGGTCGGCAGCACGGTGATGCCGGTCAGGTTCTGCACCCCGAAGAGGGTTATGAACAGGCCGAGCAGCAACGTGATCACGGCCACCGGGCCTGGCCGCCGGGTCCGCCGGCCCCGCCGTACCGTCCGGCGGGTCGGCTTCGGCGGCACCGTTCCCAGCGTTCCGGGCGGAGTGCCGTCGGTCGGGTCCGGGCTGGTGATGCTCGCCGCGGTGGCCTGGCGGACGAGCCGGGCCGTGCGGCGTCGCCACCGATGTGCCCGGCCGCGCCACCGGTCCGCCCGGCCCCGCCACGTGCCGTCGGCCGTGGGAGCGCGGAACATTGTCGGTCCGGATCAGCTACCCGGCTCGGTGCGCCGCCGGTTCCGCCCGGCCAGCCCGACTCCGAGGCCGAGCGCGATCACACCGATACCGCCGGCGAGGATCAGCGCACCGCCCGGTCCGCCCGCCGTACCGCCGCCACCGGTGGCCGGTCCCTGGCTGCCCTGACTCATGTTCACCACGGTGAGCGTGGTGGTGGCGGTGTTGCCGTTCTGGCAGCTCAGGTTGACGGCGTACGGTCCGGGTGCCTTGTTGCCCGGAATCGTCACCGAACCGGTGAGAAAGCCGTTGTCGGGGCGGAGCATGACCCTGCCGAAGGCCTCGGACTGCACGGTCGCCTGCTGGTTGTTGCCGTTCTCGCAGCTCGCCCGGAGGTTGACCCGGGTGCCTCCCTGTGCGGTGTTCGGGGTGACCTCGATGAACGTGTTCGGCCCGGCCCGTACGGCCGACACGGTCCCGAACACCGGCCCCGGGGCCAGGGCGGCGACGGTGATGCCGGCGGCGATCGTGCGGCCGACAATCTTCGCAGTGAGCATGACTTTCCCTCCCGCCGGTTCTCCCGGCCGGTCGTGTGCACGACCGTCGTCGGGATCGGTGTTCCCATCGACTCGGAGCACACACGCGCCCGGCGCCCGGCAGGGCCAACCGGGGATGGCCGGTACCCGCCCCGACCAGGGGCCGGACGCCTCGCTCGGCCGGGTGCGGGCGCTCGTCAGTCGGCCGGTACCGGTGCGATCGGGACGACCGGCTGCCAGGCGAGCGGGCTGGACAGCACCATCGTGCTCGACGGCTGCCCGTACGGGGCGAGTCTGTCGATGACCTGCTCGAACGCCTCGATCGACCCGGTTGCCACCTTGAGCATGCTGCAGGCGTCCCCGGTGATCCGATGGATCTGGAGGATTTCCGGCCATCCGGGCACCTCGGGGTCGCGGAGGATGCACCGGGACCCGTAACAGGACATCCGGATCATCGCCACCACGGCCCGCCCGGCCCGGGCCAGGTCCACGTGCGCGTGGTAACCGGTCACGACGCCGGATTCCTCCAGCCGTCGTACCCGCTCGGCGACGGCCGGCGGGGAGAGGTGGACCCGTCGGGACAGCTCGCTGAACGAGAGCCGGGCGTCGGCCTGGAGTTCCCGCAACAGCGCCCAGTCCATGTCATCCATAGTTGCTGACTCTCCGTAATTCATTGCGAGCGCCGAAAGGACCTTTCAAACGTTAAGTCATCTCGGCGATCAACCGCACAACCACGGAACCTACCGGCCAAGTGCCGTCGTTCCGGCATTCCGTCGACCGGTCGAACAGCGAGATCATGACGGTATCGGGTTACGGAACGGAGGCAACTGGTGGAGAGCATTCAACGGCAGCGGCTGCCCGAGCGGCCCCGCGTACGGCCGGTGAACGCCCAGCAGCGCGCGGCCCGGGCGGCGGCCAACGGCGGCGAGCCCACCCTGGAACTCGCCGAGCGGACCCCGTACGAGGCGTACGTGCACGCCAGTACCCTGCACAGCCTCCAGCAGACGCTGAGCCGGGACCCCGGCGAGATGTCCTTCCTGATGGTCAGCCAGATCATGGAGCTCTACTTCGGGCTGACCTGCTTCGAGTTGCGCCAGGCCCGGGAGCGGCTGCGCGACGACGACGTCTGGGCCGCCCTCGCCCCGTTGCGCCGCGCCGCCCTGCACCTGGAGGGGCTGAACGCCGCCTGGCGCGGGCTGCGCTGGATGACCCCGGCCGACTTCAACCGGTTTCGTAACCTGCTCGGCGAGGGTTCCGGGTTCCAGTCCGCGATGTACCGGAACCTGGAGTTCCTGCTCGGGCTCAAGTCCGCCTCCCTGGCCCGGCCGTTCCACCGGCAACCCCAGGTGTACGCCGACCTGGTCGAGACGCTGCGGGCGCCGAGCCTCTGGGACGAGGTGATCGCCGTGCTGGCGCGGCGGGGCTTCGACGTACCGGCGGGGTTGCTGGACCGGGACTTCTCGGTCGAGGCCGAGCCGAGCGCCGAGGTCACCGCCGCCTGGGTCGAGGTCTACGCCGACGCCGGGCCCGACAACCACCTCCGGATCCTGGGTGAGACGCTGGGCGAGATCGTCGAGCAGTTCGACGACTGGCGGCACCAGCACCTCAAGGCCGTACGCCGGACCATGGGCGCGAAGGTGGGCACCGGAGGATCGGCCGGCGCGGCATGGCTGCGCCGGAGCATGGCCCGGGAGGTCTTCCCGGAGCTGTGGGCCGCCCGGACCCAGATGTAGCGGAGCCCGGCCGTGCCGTACGGCCGGGTCCCGTGGTGACGCGGGTGATCCACGAAGGAGCGAGAAGACAGCATGACCCCCTTGGATGCGGAGGCGACCGCCCGGCGCCGCGACGAAGCCGATCCCGGCCACCGGCACCTGTTCCACGTACCGCCGGCCGAGGGTGGCCGGTACCTGGAGGCGGCCTACCTGGTCGGGAACTCCCTCGGCCTGCAACCCCGGGCCGCCCGGTCCGATCTGCTGGCCGAGCTGGACGCCTGGGCCACCCGGGGCGTGTCCGGCCACTTCTCCGGCGACCGGCCCTGGGTGCCGTCCTACCACTCGTTCACCGGCCCGAGTGCGTCGCTGGTCGGCGCGCTGCCGGCCGAGACCGTGGTGATGAACTCGCTGACCGTCAACCTGCACCTGCTGATGGTGTCGTTCTACCGGCCGGCGGGCGCCCGGAACCGGATCCTCATCGAGGACGCCGCCTTCCCGTCGGACAGTTACGCGGTCCGCAGTCAGGCCCGGCACCACGGGCTGGATCCGGACGAGGCCGTGGTGCGGCTGTGTCCCCGCCCCGGCGAGGAGACCCTGCGGACCGAGGACATGGTCGCGTATCTCGACCGGGAGGGGGACCGGGTGGCACTGGTCCTGCTCGGCGGGGTCAACTACCTGACCGGCGAGGTGCTGGACATTCCCGCGATCACCGAGGCGGGCCACCGGGCGGGCGCCCTGGTCGGCTGGGACCTCGCGCACGCGGTCGGGAACGTGCCGCTGGCGCTGCACGACTGGAACGTCGACTTCGCCGCCTGGTGCACGTACAAGTACCTCAACTCCGGGCCCGGGGCGCTGGCCGGGATCTTCGTCCACCAGCGGCATCTCGGCGATCCGGCGGTCAACCGGTTCGAGGGATGGTGGGGCACGGACGAGGCGACCCGCTTCGAGATGGCCCCGGTGTCGCGGCCACCGGCGACGGCGGACGCCTGGCTGATCTCCAATCCGCCCGTACTGGCCATGGCGCCGATGCGCTCCGCCCTGGGGATCTTCGAAGAGGTCGGGATGGCCGCCCTCCGGGCCCGGAGCGAACGACTGACCGGCTACCTGGAACAACTCCTGGACCAGATCACCCCGACCCGGCCGCTCGCCGTGATCACCCCGCGTGACCCGGCCCGGCGCGGCTGCCAGCTCTCGGTACGGATCGGCCGGGGCGGCGCCGCCGCGCTGACCAAACGGCTCTCCACCGAGTACGGGGTGCTGGTCGACGACCGCGAACCGGACGTGATCCGGCTGGCCCCGGTGCCGCTCTACTCTACGTACCACGACTGCTGGCGGGCGGCCGAGGCGCTGGCCCGGCTCGTCGACGAGACAGGTCAGCCCCGGTCGTGACCGGTTCGGACGCCCTCGCACCCAGGATGGATCGACCGGTACGACATCCGACGTAACCTTTCAACCTTGTCGATGGTCTACCTAACGGTTCCGGAATCACACGAGCCGGCGCGGGAGGACCTATGTCGACAAGATCTGTCCGATGGGGCGGCGGTCTGCTGACCGCCGCCCTCGTGGTTTCGACGATCCCCGGGGCCGGGCCGGCGAGTGGAGCGCCAGTACCCGGCCCCGATCCGGCGGCCAGACCCGGGGCGGCCACCCCCGGGACCGTCGGACCGGACGGTTCGGTGACCCTGATCACCGGAGACCGGGTCACCGTCCGCCGGGGCGAGCTGGCCCTGATCCAGCCCGCGCTGGGGCGGTCCGGGATACCGGTGCAGGTCGGTCGCGCGGACGGCCGGCTGACCGTGCTGCCGTCGGACGCGGCGGCCCTGGTCCGGGCGGGGCGGCTGGACGCCCGGCTCTTCGACGTGACCACCCTGCTCGAATTCGGCTACGACGACCGGCGGACCGACCTTCCGCTGATCATCTCCGCGAGCGGGTCCGGCGGTACGGCCCGCAGCCGGGCGTTGGCGGAGGGCGCCCGGGTGGTCCGCGAACTGCCGGCTGCGGACGGCGTCGCGGTCAGCGCCGACCGGCAGCGGTTGCCCGAGTTGTGGCGGAACATCGTCGACGGCGCCACCGGAGCGGCCGCGCGGAGCACCGGAACGAAGGTCTGGCTCGACGGACTGCGTAAGCCGACGCTGGAGCACAGCGTGCCGCAGATCGGCGCGCCGACCGCCTGGCAGGCCGGTTTCGACGGCACCGGAATCACGGTCGCGGTGCTGGACACCGGCATCGACGCCAGCCACCCGGACGTGGCGGGCCAGGTGGTCGGCCGGGCCAACTTCACGGGCGGCGTGGAGGACGACCGGGACCGGGTGGGCCACGGTACGCACGTCGCCTCCACCATCGCCGGCACCGGCGCCGCCTCCGCCGGGAGGTACCGGGGCGTGGCACCCGGCGCCCGGCTGCTGGACGGCAAGGTGTGCATGGAGTACGGCTGTCCCGACTCCTGGGTCATCGCCGGCATGCAGTGGGCCGCCGAGCAGGGTGCCACGGTGGTCAACCTGAGCCTGGGCACCGAGGACAGCCCGGGGCTGGATCCGATGGAGCAGGCGGTGCGGACGCTCACCGGCCGGTTCGGCACGCTCTTCGTGATCTCCGCCGGCAACAGCGGTCGCGACGCCACGGTCGGCTCACCCGGCAGCGCAGACGAGGCGCTCACGGTGGGGGCGGTGGACCGCTCCGACGAACTCGCCGACTTCTCCAGCCGTGGGCCGCGCAGCGGCGACGGCGCGATCAAGCCGGACATCACCGCACCGGGGGTGGACATCGTCGCGGCGAACAGCCCGGACGGCTCCATGGGCCGCCCCGGGGAGCCGTACGCGACGAGTTCCGGCACGTCCATGTCGACGCCGCACGTGGCCGGCGCGGCGGCGATCCTGGCGCAACGGCATCCGCAGTGGAGCGCCGGCACCCTCAAGTCGACCCTGATGGCCTCCGCCGTACCGCATCCGGAGCTCGGGGCGTACGCGCAGGGTGCGGGTCGGGTGGACGTGGCTCGGGCGATCAACCAGACGATCCGTACCGACCCGCCGAGTCTCAGCTTCGGCCGGCCGTTGTGGCCGCACGACGACGACGTACCGCAGACGGCAACGGTCACCTACACCAACGGTGGTGCCGCCCCGGTGACGCTGGCCCTCACGGTGGAGTCGACCGGACCGGACGGCCGCCCCGCCCCGGCCGGGATGTTCACCCTGGGCGCGTCGACGGTGACCGTGCCGGCCGCCGGTACCGCCCAGGTGAGCGTCGCCGCCGACACCCGGGTCGAGGGTGCGGACGGTTACTACACCGGCCGGCTGGTTGGCAGCGCCGCCGGTGGAGCGCTGATCCGGACCCCGTTCGCGTTGGAACGCGAGGTGGAGAGCTACGACGTCACCGTGACCCATCTCGATCGGACCGGCGAGGTGACCGCCGTGTACGCGACCTCACTCGTCGGGCTGGAGGCGGGCGTCGTCCACCAGGGGTACGACCCGGACGGCACCGTCACGATCCGGGTGCCCAGGGGTCGGTACCACCTGGTGAACCAGATCTGGGAGGAACCGGCGGATCCCGAGAACCCGGACGACCGCGGGACGAGCCTCCTGACCCGGCCCGGGTTGGAGGTGACCGGGCCGGTCAGCCTGACCCTGGACGCCCGGCTGGCCAAGCCGGTGTCGGTCACCGTGCCCCGGGCCGACGCGACCGCCGGCCACGCGTCGATGGCCGTGGAGTTCATCCGGGGCGACTTCCAGGCCGGCTTCGAGACAACCACCTTCGACGGATTCGACCGCCTGTACGTCGGACAGTTGGGCAACTCCGGGCCGGTGGAGGGCATGGCCGGCAGGCTCGCCGGCCAGTGGGCGAAGGTGGGCGCGGACGGCTCCACGGACAACAGCCCGTTCGTCTACCACCTGGCCTGGTTCCGCAAGGGCGGGATGTTCGACGGCTTCACCCGGGTGGTGCGGCCGGCCGAGCTGGCCACCGTCAAGGCGCGCTACGCCAGACACGCGTCCGGGCCCGACGTCGTCGTCATGGGATGGGAGTTCGCGGTCCTGCCGGGAGTCTTCGACCTGCCGACACCGTCGTGGCTGATCTTCGCCACACCCTTCGAACGGACCGAGTACTTCAACACCGAGGGCGGCGTGCGGTGGGTACAGCACGTCAACGAATCCAAGGTCGACGATCAGGGCATGACGGAGTCGCTCGCCTTCAGCGGGGGCGGGCAGACGGCGTACCGGGCCGGGACGGTGACCCGGCGGCAGTGGAACGGCGGGGTCTTCGGGCCGAGCCTCGACGACCCGAGCTGGCCGGGGGCGTGGATCACCCGGACCGGTGACGAGATCGTCGCGTCGGTGCCGATGTTCGGCGACGGCGCCGGTCGACCGGGGCGGTCGGTCACCGAGGCCGAACGGATGACGATGTACCGGAACGGCGTCAAGGTCGGCGAGTCCGATGTCCTCGACGCGGCGTTCGAGGTGCCGTCGGCGGCGGCGGACTACCGGATCGAGGCGACCGCCGCCCGTGGTGCCCCGTTCTCGCTCTCCACCCGGGTGGACGCGACCTGGACCTTCCGGTCCGGACCGGCGACGGGTGAGACACCGGTACGCCTGCCACTGTCCACGGTGCGGTTCAGTCCGGTGCTCGACCAGGAGAACAGGGCGCCGGCCGGCCGGCTGTTCAGCGTTCCGGTGTCGGTGCACCGCCAACCGGGCTCGGTGGGCGGCGGCACCCGGTCGCTGACCGTCGACGTGTCGTACGACGACGGTGTGACCTGGCGTAAGGCCCACGTCCTGGCGGTCGGTGGCACCGGAGTGGTGCTGCTCCAGCATCCGAACCGGGCGGGTTTCGTCTCGCTGCGGGCGGCTGCCACGGACCGGGCCGGCAACACGGTCCGGCAGACCGTGATCCGGGCGTACGCGATCACGCCGTAGCGCGGCGCCCGGTGGGGCCGGTGCCGTGGGAGCCGGCCCCACCGGGCGCGCCGACGCTGGTCGCGTCCCGGCGGGCGCGGCGAGGCCCGACACCGGCCTTGCCGCGCCCGGACCGGGCGTCGGCGGAGCGGATCGGCTGCCCGTCGCCGCTGGGATCGGCCCCCCGAGATCTGCCGGGCGTCGCTTTCCGATACCGTGAACGGCGACTGGATCGGGCGGGTTGACAAGATCGTCAGCCGCTCGGGCCGGGCACGATGATCCCGTTTTCGTCTGGGGGCGTTCAGGTTGTCTGTTTCCGAGACGTTGCTGGTCTTTGTCGCCATCCCGGTCGCCGCCATCCTGGTGATCAGCGTGCTGGCGCGGGCCGGTAAGAGTGGGCGTAACGCCAAGCGTTACCGGCCGGGGCGACCGTTCGAGTTCACGCCGGTCTGGTTCCTCTCCTCGCCCGAGCACCTGACCGAGTCCGCGCGGACCGCGTTGCCGGCCGGCGCGGAGGCCCGCGCGTTGACCAGCGGCGAGATCGAGACCATCAGCGCGCCGACGCGCGCCGGCGTGACAGGGGGCGCAAGTGACCGCTGGTAAGAGCATGGCGACGACCGACCGGCCGGAGACCTCGGCCGGACCCGACGCCGCCGGGCGGCCCAACGTGCTGGACGGTCCCTTCACCACCCGTCAACTGCTGCGCATCGACGAGGCGCTGCGGATCGCCGACGGCTCCACCGGGCTGGTCTTCACGGTCTACGTGGGGCCGCTGACCGAACCGGTCCGGGAGCACGCGCAGCGACTGCACGCCGAGCTGACCGATCCCGCCCACGCCGTGATGATCGCGCTCTCGCCCAACCAGCGGGTGCTGGAGGTGGTGACCGGCTCGGAGGCGCGTAAGCGGATCCCCGACCGGGACGCCAAGCTGGCCGCGCTCTCGATGGTGGCCGCCTTCGGCGGTGGCGACCTGACCGGCGGAATCGTCAGCGGTCTGGACCAGCTCGCGACCCGCGCCGGCCGGTCCGGCTAACCGCCCGGCCGGGCCGGGCCGCCGATCGGCTGCGGCGCGGCCGGCGCCCCGGGCAGGGCCGGTGCTCAGGCCGGGGCGGAATCCTTCGCCCGGGCCCGCAGCGCCCGGAGCACCCCGTCCCGACCCTCGGCGACCAGCCGGCGCAGCGACGCCGGGTGGCCCGACTCGGCCAGCCACCCGTCGGTGGCCCGGACGGTGTCCTCGCCGACCTGGTACGCCGGGTACGCCAGCATGACGAACTCCTGCGCCGGCTCACTGTCCCGGCTCGCCCAGACCCGGCCGACCGAGGCGAAGAACGGCTCGACGTACGGGGCGGTCAGCTCGACCTGCGCCGGGTGCTGGAAGCCCTGCAACAGTGCCCGGTGTCGCCAGTTCGGCAGGATCTCGTCCCCGGTCAGGGTGCGCCACACCTGCGCCTTGTTCTCGGCGGTGGGGATCAGCGCGTACGCCAGGGCGGCCTCCCGCTCACCACTCGACGTCCGGTCCGACGACAACTCCGCGTCGATCTCGGCCCGCCCGGCCGCCCCGTTCGCGACCAGGGCCCGGAGCACCGTCCAGCGCAGCTCGGTGTCGATGGTCAGCCCGCCCGGCACCTCGACGCCGTCCAGCCAGCCCCGGAGTACGGCCAGCTCCGTCTCGCTGCGGGCCGCCGAGGCGTAGGTACGCGCCCAGGTCAGTTGCAGCCCGCTGCCCGGCTCCGCCGCGCGCAGGGCGGTCGACGCGGTGCCGGCGAGCTGGCCCCAGCCGGTCGGCGCCCAGTCCGGGGCCGCGTACGAGGTGAGCGTGGCGGCGGCCTGCCGGAGCGTCTGGGTGACCAGGTTGATGTCGGTCTCGGCGGGCAGGCCGGTCAACGCGAGCGCCACGTAGTCCCGGGCCGACAGTTCGGCGTCCCGGACCATGTCCCAGGCGGCGGCCCAGCACAGGCCCCGGGGCAGCGACGATTCGAAGGCGGCGATGTGCTGGACGACCGCCGCCATCGACCGGTCGTCCAGCCGGAGCTTGGCGTACGTCAGGTCGTCGTCGTTGAGCAGCAGCACGTCCGGTGCGGTCACGCCGGTGAGCTGCGGCAGTTCGGTACGCTCGCCGGCGACGTCGACCTCGATCCGGTCCCGCCGGACCAGCCGGCCGTCCCGCAGGTCGTAGAGGCCCACCCCGATCCGGTGGGTACGCAGCGTCGGGTGCTCGCTCGGCGCCTCCTGCAACACCACGACCGACTGGTACGTGCCGTCGGGGCCGATCGAGACCTCCGGCCGCAGCGTGTTGACCTGGGCGGTCTCCAGCCACTCCGCGGCGAACTTGCGCAGTTCCCGGCCGGAGGCCGCCTCCAGCTCGGTGAGCAGGTCGTCGAAGGTGGCGTTGCTCCAGGCGTACTTGCCGAAGTAGCTGCGCAGGCCCTCGCGGAACGGCCCCTCGCCGACGTACGCGACGAGTTGCTTGAGCACGCTGGCGCCCTTGGCGTACGTGATGCCGTCGAAGTTGACCTCGACGGCCTCCAGATCGGGCATCTCGCAGTAGACCGGGTGGGTGGAGGAGAGCTGGTCCTGGCGGTAGCCCCAGTTCTTCCGGACCGACAGGAACGTCGTCCAGGCGTCCGAGAACCGGGTGGCGTTGGTGTTGGCCCAGTGACTGGCCCACTCGGCGAACGACTCGTTCAGCCAGAGGTCGTTCCACCAGCGCATGGTCACCAGGTCGCCGAACCACATGTGCGCCAGTTCGTGCAGGATGGTGTTGGCCCGCTGCTCGTACTCGAAGTCGGTCTCCTGCGAGCGGAACAGGTAGTGCGCCTCGGCGTGCGTGACGCAGCCGAAGTTCTCCATCGCGCCGGCGTTGAAGTCGGGCACCCACACCTGGTCGTACTTTGGCAGCGGGTAGCGGACGCCGAACTGGTCGTGGAAGAAGTCGAAGCCCTGGGTGGTGACCAGGTTCAGGTCCGCCGAGTCGAGGTACTGGGACATGCTGGCCCGGCAGAAGTAGCCGAGGTCGATGCCGTCGTGGGTGTAGCGGACCTCGTGGTACGGCCCGGCGCAGATCGCCGTGACGTAGGTGCTCATCACGGCCGACGGGACGAAGTGGATTGTCTTGCTGTCGGCGCCGGCCGGCTCCTCGTCGCGTACCGGCATGTTGGAGACCGCCCGCCAGTGCGCCGGAACGGTCGCGTGCCAGGTGAAGGCGCTCTTCAGGTCGGGCTGGTCGAAGCAGGCGAAGACGCGCTGGGCGTCGGCGGTCTCGAACTGGCTGTAGAGGTAGGTTTCGCCGTCCACCGGGTCGACGCTGCGGTGCAGCCCCTGACCGCTGGACGAGTAGAGGAAGTCCGCCTCCACGACCAGGATGTTCTCGGCGGCCAGGCCGGGGAGGGTGAGCCCGGCCTCGGCGGACCAGTCCGACAGGTCGACCGGGGCGCCGTTCAGCGTCGCGGCCCGGACGGAGTCGGCGGCCAGTTCGATGAAGGTGGTGGCGCCGGGATCGGCGCAGCGGAACCGGACCTCGGTCGTCGAGCGGAAGGTGCGGTTGTCCGCGGCTCGTCCGGCGGACGACAGGTCCAGGCGGATGTCATAGCCGGTGACGTCGAGCAGACGCCCCCGCTCCGTCGCTTCGACCTGGGTCAGGTTGCGCACTCCGGGCACGTGAATCTCCATCCGATCTTCCCGCTGGCTGTCGCCATTGACAGCATCGAGCCATCCCCACGACTCATGCCGAGTCTTTCATGCCGGCGACGGTGGTACTGGTGCTCCAGGTCACGGTCTCATCCCGCTGTCGATACGGGTCTACTGGGGTGAAGATCTGTAACGGTGTCGCCGAATCCGGCGTCCCTACGACGAAGGGAGTCGCCGTGTCCGAGCGCGCGGCCGTTGACATGTTCTTCGACCCGACCTGTCCGTGGGCCTGGATCACCTCTCGCTGGCTGCTTGAGGTGGAGCAGGTACGACCGGTCGACGTCCGGTTCCGGGTGATGAGTCTGTCGGTGCTCAACGAGGGCCGGGACATGCCGGAGCAGTACCGGGAGGGTTTGAAGAAGGCCTGGGGGCCGGTACGGATCTGCATCGCGGTGGAGCAGGAGCACGGATCCGCGGTGGTACGCGACCTGTACACCGCCCTCGGTACCCGGATCCACCTCGGCAAGGAGGAACGGGGCCAGGAGCTCTACCGGGCGGCGCTGGCCGACGTCGGGCTGGACCCGGCGCTGGCCGAGATCGCCGACTCGACCGAGTACGACGAGGCGCTGCGGGCCAGCCACAACGCGGGGATGAAGCCGGTCGGTCAGGACGTGGGCACGCCCGTGATCCACGCTCCGGGTCCGGTGCCGGGCGAGACCGTCGCGTTCTTCGGCCCGGTGATCACTCCGGCACCGAAGGGCGAGGCCGCGGGTCGGTTGTGGGACGGGGTGCTCCTGGTCGCCGGAACCCCCGGCTTCTACGAGCTGAAGCGCAGCCGTACCGAGGCGCCCAGCTTCGAGTGACGGTGTAAGGAAGGGCCCCTTCTTATCGCTTTCTGTATAAGAAGGGCCCCTTCCTAACCGCGAACCCTTCCCGCGAATGCCCACGAGGTGGGCGGGGTTGGGGTGTCCGTACAGGGGATCCGGTGCCGCCGGTAGCGTTCCGGGACATGACGGTCGTGCATCCGATCACCCGGGCCTGGATCACCACGGGCGGCACCGGCGCGCAGAACTACGACGAGTTCGCCGACGACGCCGAGATCACCGAGATCATCCGGTCCAATCCGCACAGCGCACTCGCGATCGAGATGCCGCACCGGGCGCCGGAGAGCGTCGGGCGGTCCTTCGCGGAGTCGCTGACCGACGCCGTCGCCCGGCTGGCACAGGCCCGGGACGACGGTAGCTACACCCCGGCCGAGCAGGTGGTGGTGCTGTACCGGATAACCGCGGCGGACGACGAGCCCGGCTACGGCCTGTTCGCCATGGTCGACACCGACCAGATCTCGACCAGCGCCGACGAGCCCGGCCTGGTGATCCGGAACGAAGAGGTCTTCATCGCGAAGGTGCGGGAGCGGGTGGCGCTGGCCGAGGCGACCGGTCACCTGCTCTCGCCCGTGCTGCTGCTCCAGACGGGCAACCGGGCCGCCGGCGACCGGGATCCGGCCGAGGCCCTGCACCTGGCCCTCGCCGAGGCCACCGACGCGGCCGGGGCACCCGCCGCGACGGACACCGACCAGGCGGGGCGGACCCACGCGATCTGGCTGGTCGGGCCGGGCCGCCGCCAGGACGAACTGCTGGCGTTGGCCGGCGCCGGAGAGCTGGTCGTCGCGGACGGCAACCATCGGAGCCTGGCCGCGCAGATCGGCGGGCTACCCCGTTTCCTCGCGGTGATCACCACACCCGCGTCGGTGGCGATCCAGCCGTACAACCGGCTGGTCAGCGAGCTGACCAGCACTCCGGACGAGCTGATCGCCCGGTTGCGTGGCGCGGGCGCGCGGGTCGAGCCGGTGACCGGCCCGGCGGCGGTGCCCGACTCCGGCGGAACGATCGTCCTGTACGCCGCCGGCACGACGTACGCGGTCACGCTGCCGTCAGGTACCGGGGACGGGGTGGACAACCTGGACCACGCCCTCGTCGAGCGGGTCCTGCTCAGGGAGGCGCTCGGTCTCGATCCCGGGGACAAGCGGATCACCTACGTCGGCGGCGATTACCCGGCGGCCTGGCTGGTCGGCGAGGTCGACGCGGGCCGGGCGGAGCTGGCGATCCTGATCGCCCCGGTGACGGTGCGGGACTTCGTCGCGGTCAACCTGGCCCGGCAGAAGATGCCCCGGAAGAGCACCTGGTTCACCCCGAAGGCCCGGGGTGGCCTCGTCCTGGCCGAGCTGGGCCGCGACGGCTGAGCGGCCGCTGGGCGATCGAGCGGCCGCTGGGCGGCCCAGATGGTTGGCTTCACGGCGGTCCGGGCTGTGATCTGTCCGGCTGCCGCCGCGCCTGCCGGCGGGGCGGCGCGGCGGGCTGGAAGACTGCGCGGTATGCGCGTCTATCTGGGATCCGACCACGCCGGTTACGAACTGAAGGTGCATCTGGCCAACCACCTGGCCAAGCAGGGCTACGACCTGGTGGACGTCGGGCCCTTCCTGTTCGACCCGGACGATGACTACCCGGTGTTCTGCCTGCACAGCGGCGCCCGCGTGGTGGCCGACCCCGGCAGCCTCGGGGTGGTCATCGGCGGGTCCGGTAACGGCGAGCAGATCGCCGCGAACAAGGTCACCGGAGTACGGGCGGCGCTCGCCTGGAACGTGGAGACCGCGCAGCTCGCCCGGCAGCACAACGACGCGAACGTGGTGGCGGTGGGCGCCCGGCAGCACACCCTGGACGAGGCGGCCGCGATCGTGGAGGCGTTCCTCACCACGCCGTTCTCCGGCAACGAGCGGCACGCACGCCGGATCGCCCAGGTCGCCGAGTACGAGCGGGCAGGGGTGCTGCCGGCGCTGCCGACCAGCCCGTAGCCGGGGACACCCGACGTCCGCCGCGGGTGGCGGGGCGGCGGTCAGCGCCCGTTGCGCGGAAGGTCCTCCCGGGGCACCCAGTTGCGGCGGACCAGGACCAGCCGCTCGGCCGCCTCGGCGAGGTCGGCGTCCGTCGGCCGGGCCGCGTCCCGGGCCCGCATCGCCGCGGAGACGTTCACCTGTGAGGCGCCCGAGCCGATCAGGCCGCGCAGTCCGCGTTCCGCGTCCCGGTCGTCGTTCACCGGTCCCGGGCCGGCACCCGGCTCGGGACCGCGGCGTCCCTCGCCGGCCGGTCCACCGGCACCGCTCGAGGGTTCGTGCCGCAGTCGGCGCCGTCGACGCTCCGGATCACCCATGAACCGACACTACCGCCCGGCGGCCCGGCGGTCGCCGCTCAGAACACTCCCAGCCCGCTGGGCGCCCGGTGCCAGCCGAACGCGGCGGAGACCCGGGGCAGCACGCCGGGCCGGATCTCCCGGACCCGTCCGGCCGCGACCAGTGTGCCGAGGGAGGGCCCGCCGAGGTAGGCGGCGGCGAGATCGCGTACGTCACACGCCAGCTCGGCCGGCGCGTCGGTGCGGGTACACCGGGCGGTGCCGGACGCGGCGGTCAGCCGCCACCGGCCCGCGTTCTCCGGCAGCAGCGGGTCGGTGACGTCGAGCACCACGTCGACCCCGGCGGCGTAACTCCGGGCGGCCAGGGCGGCCGGCAGGTCGACGATCCGGACCCAGAGCCCGTGGTTCAACCCGGCGCCGAGCTGACGCGGCTCGTCGACCAGGTACTGCAACGGCTCGTCGATGGCGGCGTGGTGGAAGCTGACGCTCCGGGTCAGGTCGATGGAGAGCAGGAACCGCCACAGCGCCTGGTACGCCGCGGGATCGTCGGTCACCACCTCGTCGACCATCACCTGGCCGCGCGGCCCACGGACGTCCCACTCGGCGCGGCTGCGCCAGAGCGCGTACCCGGTGGGTCCGCCCGGCGTGTCGGTGATCACTACCCCTCCCGTGGGTCCGAACCGGCGGGAGGGGTAGTCGGTCAGCACGTACCGCCACCAGGGCTCGGTCCGGTCGGACCAGCCGGGGCGGCCGACGCGGACCCGTTCGTAGAGCGGGGCGAGCACGGCCTGGAGGTGGAGTGGATCGCCCATCCGGAACGTGATGGCCGATCCCGCACCGTCGGACGGGTCCGCCGGGGCGGGCTCGACCAGCCGCAGCGCGGCGGTGTCGACGTGCAGCGACAACTGCTGGGTCGCCTGGCCGTAGCCGAACCGGGGGTAGATCGGGCCCTCGCTGGCCCAGAGCACCGCGATCGGCTCCCGCCCGGCGGCCCGGACGTCCCGCAACTGCTGCCGCATCAGCCGGGTCAGCAGCCCTCGGCGCCGATGGGTGGGCGCCACCCCCACGTCCGTGACGTGCGCGGCCGGCAGCGTGGCGCCGGGCACGGTCAGTCCCCGCGTGTACACCCCCGCGTGGGCCACCACGGTCTCGCCGGACCGGACCACCAGCGACCGTCCCGGTTCGGCGATGCCGGCATGGACCTCCGCCAGCGTGCTGTCCGGTTCGTTGTGGAAGAGGGTCCGCATCAGCGAGCCGATGGCGTCCAGGTCCGCGGGAGTGGCGGTCTCGATCGGTGACTCTGTGTCGAGCATCGTCTCTGTCTAGTCCACCGGGTGCTGATTCCGCGAGCTGTTTACGGGCTGGCTACCCTCGAAAGCGGGACGGGGTTCGCGCCCGAGCCGATGGGGAGGACCAGATGTCAGACCAGACGCAACCGTGGGCCGAGCGGACCGTCGAGATGCCGCCGGAGGGTCTCCGTCCGGAAGGCTTCCGGCGTGGGGTCGCACCGGTGGGCGCGCCCAGGCCGGGCGCCGGATCGCCGCCGGTGACGCCGCACGAGCCGACCGGCACGGGGTGGCCGGCGGTGGAGGAGGAGCCGCACCGGCTGCCCCCGGGTTACCACTGGCGGCAGCTGCGTCGCGGGATGCACTGGAGCATGATCGGCGGCCTGTTCGCCTTCGTCTGCTGGGGGATCTGGGCCATCTCGGGACGTGGCGACCTGACCAGTCCGGTCGTCACCTTCGTGCTGACCCTCTTCGTCGCGGTCGGTCTCTTCGCGCTGGCCCGGCTGGTCGGGCGGGTGTTCTGGGAGCGGCAGCTCGGCCGGATCCGGCGTACGGCCCGGGGTGCCCACCTGGTGACCGCCGTGTTCCTGGTCGGTGTCGGGGTGGCCTACCTGCGCCAGACGGAGTGGGTCGTGGACCTGTGGAACTGGGTCGCCGGGCTGTGAGTCCGACGATCCGGGACAGGTGTTGATCGAAGCGATAAATCACAATTTGGTCACTCGATAGTTACTGCGCGCCTGTCGTTCGATTACCCGACGCTACTATTCGGTCTCCGCCCCTCCTCTGGAGGTTGCCGACGGTGACCCTGCTCAGCGTGATAGTTCCGGTCTACCAGGTGGAGAAGTACCTGGCCGACTGCCTGGACTCGATCCTCAACCAGTCCATGTACGACATCCAACTGGTCGCGGTGGACGACGCCTCGACCGACGGCTCCGCCCGGATCCTCTCCCGGTACGCGGAGCGGGACTCCCGGGTCGTGGTGGTGACCCTGGAGCACAACCAGGGGCTGGGTGCGGCCCGCAACGCCGGGCTCGCCCACGCGACCGGACGGTACGTGTGGTTTGTGGACAGCGACGACTGGCTGCCCGAGGGGGCGCTGCCGGCGGTGGCCGACCGGCTGGCCCGGACCGGGCCGGATCTGCTGGTCACCGCGTACACCCGGCACTACCCGAACGGTGCGGTCCGGCACCACTCGTTGTCCCAGGTCGGTGCCGGGCGGCCGGTGCCGGACACCTTCACGCTGCGGGAGCGCCCGGCGCTGCTGTCGGTGCTGCACATCACCTGCAACAAGGTGATCCGGCGACAGTTCCTGACCGAGTCGGGACTGACCTTCGGCTCCGGCTGGTACGAGGACGTCTCGTTCACCTTCCCGTTGATGCTCGCCGCCGAGCGGATCAGCCTGCTGGACCGCTGCTGTTACGCGTACCGGCAGCGGACCGGCGGGGCGATCACCTCGACGGTCAGCGAGCGTCACTTCGAGGTGTTCGGGCACTGGGACCGGGTACTGGCTCGGCTGGAGGCCGATCCGGCGGTGCCGGCCGAACTGCGTCACCTGATCTTCCAGCGGATGATCTGGCACCTGCTACAGGTCCTCGGCCATCCCCGGCGGGTGCCGCCGGGCCGGCGCCGGAAGTTCTTCGCCGAGATCGTCACCCGCTACCGCGCACATCTGCCGTCCGGTGGATACCGGCCGCCCGGCGGCGCGCTCGGGCTCAAGCACCGGCTCGTCGGTCGCGGGGGCTACGGACTGTTCGCCGCGCTCCGGGTCGCCCGCCGGGCCCACATCGGCATGGTCGCCCGGATCCGACACCCGACCACCATGCCGGTTCGTGCCGGTGCCGGTGCCGGTGCCGGTCCGTCCCCGGCACCCGTGCCCGGAACCCGTGCCGAGGCGTCGCCCGGCGAGTTGACCGAGGCGTCGCCCGGCGAGTTGACCGACCGGGTGGGCTGACCGGTCCCCCCGGACCGGTCAGCCGTGTTCGCCGAGCGGACCGACCCGCCAGCCCCGGCTCAGGCACTCCTCCAGCAGGTGCGGCAGGGCGGCGAGGCTGGCCCGCCAGGCTCCGGGCGCGGAGGTGCAGTCGGAGTCGTGCAGGAGCACCGTCCCGCCACCGGCCAGACCGGTCCGCAGCGTGTCGAGCACGGACGAGCGGGTCGCCGAACGGGTCCAGTCCCGGCCCCAGCAGGTCCAGAGCACCGGCGTCAGGTCCAGTCGGCGGGCGGCCATCAGCGACGCGGTGCTGAACACGCCGTACGGTGGCCGGAAGAACCGGGGCGTCCGGCCGGTCACCGCCCCGATCAGCTCGCGGGTCCGGGCCAGGTCGCGGTAGGTCGCGTGTGGGCCGCGGAGGAGCAGGTTCTGGTGTGCCCAGCCGTGTACCGCCACCTCGTGGCCGGCGGCGGCCAGGTCCAGGCCGAGTTCCGGTGCCCGAGCGAGCATGGAGCCGAGCACGAAGAACGTCGCGCGGGTCCGGTGTGCGGCCAGGGCTTCGACGAAGAGTGGGGTCGAGGTCGGGTCGGGACCGTCGTCGAAGGTCAGCGCGACGTGGCCCGGGGCGCCCCGGCCGCTCAGCCGGGGAAAGAACCGGAGCCGTACGCCGGGCAGCACGGTCAGGGCCGGCACGACCTGGGCGGCCAGCGCGGCACCGACCGTTGTCGCCGGTACCGCGCGTGACCGCACCCGTTCCTCCACCCGCCTCACCATCGCCGGCCGGGTACCCGCGACAGCCGCCTTCACCCTCACCCGGACGGGTGGAGTGGGAGGGTTGGGAGTTCGTTTCCGGATCCGCGCGGCCCGCTCCGGACCGTCCGACGTTTGCCGCGCCGGATTCCGGGTAGCCGGGCGGGCCGGCTCGGGCCCGGAGCCTGCCTGGTGTGCGGGCCGGGGCCGGGTGGCCAGGATGGACAGAGGAGACGACAGATGCGTGCCCGACCTGCGCCAGGGGTGGCGGTGATCACCGGGGCGAGCGCGGGGGTGGGCCGGGCCACGGCACGTCTGCTGGCCCGACGGGGAATGCGACTGGCCCTGCTGGCCCGGGGAGGAATCGGTCTGCGTGCCGCCGCCGAGGACGTGCGAGCCAACGGGGGTGTCGCGCTGCCGATCGAGACCGACGTGGCGGACTATCACCAGGTCGAGGAGGCGGCCGACCGGGTCACGCGCGAACTCGGACCGATCGACCTCTGGGTGAACGACGCTTTCGCGTCGGTGTTCGCGCCGTTTCCGGAGATCGGCCCGGAGGAGTTTCGCCGGGTGACGGAGGTCTGCTATCTCGGTTACGTGTACGGCACCCGGGCCGCGCTTCGTCGGATGGTGCCCCGAGGGTCCGGCACCATCGTGCAGGTGGGATCCGCGCTGGCGTACCGATCGATTCCGCTACAGTCCGCTTATTGTGGCGCGAAACACGCGATCGTCGGCTTCACCGAGTCGCTGCGCTGTGAACTTCTGCACGATCGCAGCCCGGTACGCGTGACCATGGTGCACCTGCCGGCGGTGAACACTCCGCAGTTCGACTGGGTGCTGTCCCGGCTGCGTAACCGGGCCCGGCCGGTGCCGCCGATCTATCAGCCGGAGGTCGCCGCCCGGGCCATCGTGTACGCGGCCGACCGGCCACGGCGCCGGGAGTACTGGGTCGGGGCGTCCACCGTGGGCACCATCCTCGCCAACCGGTGCGTACCCGGTCTGCTCGATCGCTACCTGGCCCGTTCGGGTTACTCGGCTCAGCAGACCGACCAGCCGGCCGATCCGCACCGGCCGAGCAACCTGTGGCACCCGGTCGACGACGGCGGCGGGGCGGACCCGGGAGCACACGGCTCGTTCGACCCACGGTCCCGGGCTCGCAGTCCCCAACTGTGGTTGTCGCAGCACCGGAGTCTGCTCGTCGCCGGGCTGGCCGCCGCCGCGACCGTCGGCGTGGTACTCGGCACCGCCGTCCGCCGCCGACGGTAGTCGACTCCGTCGTCCCGGTCGCCGACCCGCGGCGCCGTATCCGCCCCGACCCGTCCCTCGAAACCACTCTGACCTGCGGGTTTGTCGCAGATGGCCGGCAATCGTCGACCAGTCAAACTGGACATTTCCCAGGTGGGTCGGCGGCACCTCGCCTACGCGCCCGGTAAATAGCCGACAGCATCTTGTTAATGACCCCGACCCAAAGGATGTTCTTCGATGCATCCGACGCGCCGTGATTACTGATAGTCGTTGTCTGGCAACACATTTGCCGACAATCGGGTATTGCCATTCCGGAAGTGAAACCAGGTATGCTGTCTGCCGTTCATAGCCGCCGGACACCACGTGGTGCCGGCGCTGATCGCCGCCTAATCGCCACCCGGCGAACCGGGGACCCATGCACGTGGGGTGAATCCGCGCGAGCGGTAGGGACCACTTCCATCCCGAACCCGTCAGCTAACCCGGTCGGCGGCCGACGGAAGGGATACATGTGAGGGCACCCCTACGCCGATCGCTGGCGACTGCCCTGGCACTGCTCACCGCCGGAGCACTGATCGTGGTTCCGTCGGTGGCGTCGGCGGCACCGGCCGCACCGAAGCCGGCGGGTCCGAAGGAGGACGTCGACTCGCCGATCCTCGGTGACGTACTCGCCACCACCGGTAAGCGGTACGCGGAGGCCAAGGCCGCGGTCAAGAAGTCCAAGCAGCGGCAGGCGGAACTCGCCGAAGACCTCAAGCGGGCAGAGGACAGGTTGGAAGCGCTCGCTCCGGAGGCGAGCAAGATCGCCGCCGAGTCGTACCGCAGCGGCAAGCTCAGTGCCGTGTCGATGCTGCTGAACAGCGCCTCGTCCGACTCGTTCATCGACCGGGCCGCCGCGCTGGACGAGCTGAACCTGTTCAACAACCAGAAGCTCCGGGCCCTGAACCAGGCGCGCGAGCAGGTCAGCCAGACCAAGGCGGCGGTCGACGCCGAGGTTGCCAAGCAGGCCGCGCAGGAACAGATCATCAAGAAGCAGCAGAAGGAGGCGGAGAAGGCGCTCGCGCTGGTCGGCGGCAGGTCGCGCCCCGACCGGGGCCTCGTGGACGCCAAGTCGCCGGTCGCCCGGCCCGGGCCGGGCATGGCGGACGGCTTCCCGGGGGAGGGGTGCACCAGGGACGATCCGACCACCAACGGATGCGTCACGCCCCGGACCCTGCACGCGTACAACGAGGTTCGGCGGGCGGGCTTCAAGAGGTTCGTCGGTTGCCACCGCGACGGTGGTCCGTTCGAGCATCCCAAGGGTCGGGCCTGCGACTGGTCGTTGAAGAGCTCCGGCTTCAGCCGGGCCGCGAACGACGACCAGATGAAGTACGGCAACGACCTCACCGCCTTCCTGGTCCGCAACGCCGATCGACTGGGGATCCTGTACGTGATCTGGTACAGGGAGATCTGGTTCCCGGCCACTGGCTGGAAGTCCTACAGCGGTCCGAGTGACCACACCGACCACGTGCACATGTCGATGCTGTAAGGGAATCGCGCGCGACACCCCGTACGAACGGAACCGCCCCGCCACCCACTCCGGGTGACGGGGCGGTTCCGTTGTGACATCCACTTTCAACTTGCATACATAGCGATGTCCGCATACGTTGTCTCCGGGACGGCGGGGGCCGGCCCCGGGGAACGGGGGATCAGGGGATGGGTGCCGGACACGCGCACGCAGGTCCGCAGACGTGGGCGGGGGAGCGGCACCGTCGACCGCTCTGGCTGGCCTTCGGAGTGCTGGCCCTCTACATGGTGGTGCAGGCCGTCGCCGCCTGGCTGACCGGCTCGCTCGCACTGCTCTCGGACGCCGGACACATGTTCACCGACGTCCTCGGCATCGGCATGGCGCTGGCGGCGATCACCGCCGCCGGCCGGGCGTCGGACGATCCGCAGCGCACCTTCGGGCTGTACCGCCTGGAGGTGCTCGCCGCGCTGGCGAACGCGGTGCTGCTCTCCGGGATGGCGATTTTCGTACTGGTGGAGTCCGTCCGCCGGTTGGACGACCCGCCCGAGGTGGCGGCCGGGCCGATGCTGGTCGTCGCCGTCGGCGGCCTGGCCGTGAACGTGGTGGCCTTCCTGCTGTTGCGCGGCGGGGCCAAGGAGAGCCTCAACCTGCGCGGTGCCTACCTGGAGGTGCTGGGTGACCTCCTCGGTTCGGTCGGCGTCATCATCGCCGCATCGGTCATCGCGACGACCGGATGGCGGTACGCGGACCCGATCGTCGCCGTCGTGGTCGGCCTGCTCATCCTGCCCCGGACCTGGAAGCTGGCGCTGGCCGCCGGCCGGGTGCTGGTGCAGGCCGCGCCGCCGCACGTCGAGGTCGCCCTGGTCCGGGAGCGGCTGGCCGGCCTCGACGGGGTGACCGAGGTGCACGACCTGCACGTCTGGACGCTCACGTCCGGGATGGACGTGGCGTCGGCACACCTGAACCTGATCGAGGGTGCCGACGTGGCGGCGGTGCTGGCGGCGGCTCGTCGACAGTTGCACGACGACTTCGGCATCGACCACGCCACCCTCCAGGTCGAACCGCCGAGCGCCGAACGACTCTGTCACGGAAGCTCGTGGTGACCCGCGCCGTCGGCGGCTGACTGGTTGATCGAGTTGTCCGGCCGTCGCCGACGAGTTGGGCGCCCGTGGTCCGTCAACTGGTTGTAGCGTGCACCTACTTGGTTGTATCGTGCAACCATGACCACCGACGACGCGCGGGCCATCCGGGACGCCGTCAGTTCCTTCGTCCGGGCATTCGGGCTGCACCGGCCCGAGCAGACCCCCTGCGGGCAGCAGATGACCGTCTCCGAGGCGCACGCCCTGACGGAGATCCAGCGCGATGGCGGGCTGCGCCAGGCCGAGCTGGCTCGTCGACTGCGGCTGGAGAAGAGCACGGTCAGCCGGCTCGTCGGGCAGCTCGTCGGCCGGGGCTGGGTGGGTCGCGCCGACGCCGCCGACGACGGCCGGAGAATCTGGCTCACCCTCACCGAGCAGGGCGTACGGGTGGCCGAACGGCTCGCCCAGGCCCGGGACGCCAGGTTCGCCGCACTGCTGGACCGCATTCCACCCGACGAGCGGCCGGCGATCCTGTCGGCCGTGCAGCGACTCGCGGAGGCCGCAGATGACCAGTGACGCGCAGTCGCGGCGCCCGTCGCCCGGCCGCGGGACCGTCCTCGCGGTGGTCGCGGCCGCGCTGGTCGTCGTCGCGCTGGTCGTCCTCCTCGACTTCCGGCGTGCCGGCGAAGCCCCCCCGGCCGACGCCGGGCGCCAGGCCGACGTCGCCGAACGGGGACGCGAGGTCATGCCGTTCGACCTCGAGCGCAGCACGCACCGGTTCAGCAAGACCGGCACCGGTGGACGGCAGACCGTGACCGTCGACGAACCGGTGGACCAGCGGCAGGTCGGGCTGGTCCGGGAACACCTCCGGGCGGAGGCGGAACGGTTCCGGCGGGGCGACTTCGCCGACCCGGCCCGGATCCACGGCGCGGAGATGCCCGGCCTGGCGGAGTTGAGGGCCGGCGCCGCCCGGATCCGGATCGACTACCGCGAGCTGCCCGACGGCGCCCAACTGGACTATCTGACGGCGGAACCCGCGCTGCTGAGTGCCCTGCACGCCTGGTTCGACGCCCAGGTCAGCGACCACGGACGGCACGCCGAGCACGGCGAGCCGACGACGCCGGTCGGTTGAGTCCCGGGCACGCGGATACCTGACCTCGGCGGGCCCCCGCTCGTGCTGCGGTGCGCCGACGGGTGTAGCGCGTCGTTCCCGGCTGCCGTGCGGGTCGAGCCCGCGTCAGGACACCGCACCCACCCCGGTCTCGTCGGCCGTGCCAGCCGGATGTCCGAGTGTCGTCGAGCGGTCCGTACTTGATGTTGTTACGAAACGGCCACGAAATGTTCCGCCTAGCAGAACCAACAGAGGGGGGCGTTGCTATGAGCGGAACCGAATTGTAGCGTCCGGCTAAGCGGCGAGCCGGCCCCACCTGGTGTCCCAGCGGATCCGGACGGGTCGGGCACGCACGCGACGACCCCAGAAGCCAAGGGAGTCCTCCGATGATCAGCCGGCCTCGTCGATCCCACGAAGGAACACCGCGATGCTCCGGGTGATCGGTGCCCGGCTGCTCCAGATGCTGGTCGTCGTCATCTGTGTGACGGCGCTCGGGTTCGGGCTCGTCAACATCCTCCAGGGCAACGTCGTCTACGCCATCCTCGGTGACTTCTACACCCCCGAGGCGGCCGCCGAACTGACCGCCCAGTTGCGACTGGACGATCCGCTCTACGTCCGGTACCTGGACTGGCTCGGCGCCGCGCTACGGGGCGACTTCGGCACCTCGGTGATCACCCACCAGAGCGTCAGCGAGGCGATCCGGCTGGCCCTGCCGCCGACCATCGAACTGCTGATCGGCGCGCAGCTCGTCGGCATCACACTGGCCCTGCTGACCACCGTGCTCTCGCTGCGGTTCCGCTGGGCGGACCGGTTCGTCACCGTCCTCGGGCTGATCGGCAACTCGGTGCCGGCGTTCGTGGTGGCGCTGATGCTGATCGTGGTGTTCGCGACCGGCCTCCGGATGGTCTCCTCGATCGGCTGGGTGGATCCCGCCACCGGGGGCTGGGGCGCCAACATCAAGGCGATGATCATCCCGTCGGTCGCGCTCGGGGTGTCGGTCTTTCCCGAGTACATGCGGGTGCTGCGCAGCGAGATCCACGAGCAGTTGGAGAGCGAGGAGTACGTCACCCTCGCCCGGATGAAGGGCCTGTCGAACACCCGGGTCCTGGTCCTGCACGTCGCCCGCAACTCGGTCGGCGGGCTGATCACGCTGATCGCGCTCACCACCGGGTTCCTGCTCTCCGGCGTGGTCATCGTCGAAGAGGTCTTCTCGATCCCGGGGATCGGCCGCCTGGTGCTCGGTGCCATCAACAACCGCGACGCGACGCTGCTGCAAGGCGCGATCGTGCTGATCGCGGTGGGCGTGGTGGTCGCGAACCTGGTCGGCGAACTGATCCAGATGCGGCTCGACCCACGGGTACGCCCCGGTGCGCGCCGCCGGGTCCGGGCCGGATGAACCGGCCCCGGGCAGGGGCGAGGCGTTCGGGACCGGCACGGGTCAGCGGCACGGCGGGACAGACGAGGGAGAGGCGATCGCGATGAGTACCGACGTACCGCGGAAGGACGTGCCGGGCCCCGCGCCCGCCGCCTCGATCGCGGTCTCCGACGCCGACGAGGCGTGGATCTCCGCTCCCCGCCGGGACCGGCAGCTCGCCCGGCTCACCCAGCTCGGCCGGGCGCTGCGGGCGCCGTCGGTGGGTATCCCGGCCGCGGTCTTCGTCGTCGTGGTGCTGGCCTGCTTCGCCGGTCCGGCCCTGCTGTCGCTGCCGTCCCCGGTCACCGGCGACCTGGCGAACGCGATGGCCCCGATGGGGTCGCCCGGTCACCCCCTCGGCACCAACGAACTCGGCAACGACGTGCTGTCCCGGTTGCTGCACGGCGGCCGGGTGTCGATCGTCGTCGGACTCGGTGCCACCGCGATCAGCCTGCTCGCGGGCGCCCTGCTGGGGGTGACGGCCGGATTCTTCGGCGGCTTCTACGAGACGTTCGTGATGCGGCTCTTCGACACGCTGCTGGCCTTCCCGGGCCTGATCCTGGCGCTGGTGATCGCCGACTACCTCGGGCCCAGCCTCACCAACACCACGCTGGCAATCAGCCTCTTCGGGGTCTCCCGGTTCGGTCGGCTGGCGTGGTCGCAGACCCTGACCGTCCGGCACCGGGACTTCGTCACCGCGCCGCGCAGCGACGGCGCCGCCGCGTACCGGGTGATCTTCGGGCACATCCTGCCGAACGTGCTGCCGCCGTTGCTGGGCTTCGCGCTCTTCACCATCGGCACCGCGATGATGATCGAGGCCGGATTGAGTTACCTCGGACTCGGCGTACCGGAGCCCGAGCCGACCTGGGGCAATCTGATCGCCTCCGGCGACGCGTACCTCAGCAGCGATCCCCGACTGGTCGTCCTGCCCAGCATGGCGCTGTTCATCACCGTCCTGTCCCTGAACCTGGTCGCGGACGGACTCCGCGGTCGGCTGACCGAGGAGCGCTGATGACCCGTTCCGGACCCGCCCAGGCCGCCCGGCCCGCGGCATCCACCGATCCCGGGGCCACCCCGGTGGTGGAGGTCGAGGACCTCACCGTACGGGTGCGGCGGGGCTCGGCCATGTTGACCCTGGTGGAGGGGCTGTCCTACCGGCTGGCACCCGCGCGGGCGATGGCGATCGTCGGCGAGTCCGGCGCCGGTAAGTCGATCGGCATCCGGGCGGTACTCGGGCTGCTGGATCCGCGCCGCTTCGAGGTCACCGGCACCGTACGGTTCGACGGGGTCGACGTGGCGCAGTTGCCGAAGGCGAAGCGGCGCGGCTTCGTCACCGGTGTCGCGTCGCTGGTGTTCCAGGATCCGACCCGGTCGCTGAATCCGACCATGCGGGTCGGCCCGCAGATCGCCGAGGCGATGCTCGCCGGATCGGGTCGGCCGGACGAGGCTGCCGGCGAGGCACCGCTGAGCCGGGCGGAGGCGCGTCGGCGCAGCGTCGAGCTGATCCGCGACGTCGGGATCGCCGCGCCGGACGAGCGGTACTTCGCCTATCCACACGAACTCTCCGGCGGGATGCGGCAGCGGATCGTGATCGCGATAGCGCTGGCCTGCCGCCCGAAGGTGATCTTCTGTGACGAGCCCACGTCGTCGCTGGACGTGACCACCCAGGCGGCCATCATGGACCTGCTGGACGGGCTGCGCGAGGCCCACTCGATCAGCAACATCGTGGTCACCCACGATCTGGCGCTCGCCGCCTCCCGGGCCGAACAGGTGCTGGTGATGTACGGCGGACAGGTGGTCGAGGCACTGCCGGCCCGAGGACTCGCCCGGACCTCCCGGATGCCGTACACCCAGGCGCTGATCCGGGCGGTGCCGGACGTCGGTGTGCCCGGCCGGCCACCCCTGCCGATCGAGGGGTCGCCACCCGACCCGCGCGACCCGCCGCCCGGATGCGCCTTCGCGGCCCGGTGCGAGCACGCCCAGGACGACTGCGGGCAGGACCGCCCGGCACTGGTCGAGGTGACCGACCGGCATCTCGTCCGCTGCTGGCACCCCCGGTCGGCGCCCCAGCAACCGGAGGTGACGCCATGACGATCGAGTCCGGACCGGATCCGGTCCCCGCGCCGGTGGTGCTGGACTGCGTCGACGTGGTCCAGGAGTTCAGGGTCAAGGGGCGGCGGCCGTTCCAGCGGTCGACGGTGTCCGCGGTCGCCGGGGTCAGCTTCACGATCGCCCGGGGCGAGACCTTCGCCCTGGTCGGCGAGACCGGATCCGGCAAGTCCACGCTGGCCCGTACGGTCATCGGGGCGCCGGGGCCGGTCAGCGGGCGGGTGACGGTGAGCGGCCGTACCGTGGGCCGGCGGCGGATGCGCGGCGGTGGCCGACGGGGCACCGGTGGCGGCGTGCAGATGGTGTTCCAGGATCCGTTCTCCGCACTCGATCCACGGTGGACGGTGGAGCGGAGCGTGGCGGAGCCGCTGATCACCGCCGGGGTGCGGTCGGGCGTGGACCGGCGCCGACGGGTAGCCGAGATCCTGCACCTGGTCGGCCTGAGCGCCAGCCGGTTCGGTGGCCGGCGGCCCCGGGAACTCTCCGGTGGTCAGGCCCAGCGGGTGGCCATCGCCCGCGCCCTGGTGTCCCGACCGGACCTGGTCATCCTCGACGAGCCGGTGACCGCGCTCGACGTCTCGATCCAGGCCCAGGTGCTCAAGCTTCTCTTCGACCTGAAGAACCGGCTGTCGCTGACCTGCCTGCTGATCGCCCACGACCTCGCGGTGGTGCGTACCCTCGCGGACCGGACCGGGATCATGTACCTCGGGCGGCTCTGCGAAACGGCCCCGACGGACGAGCTGTTCGCCAACCCGGCCCACCCGTACACCGCGGCGCTGCTCTCGGCGATTCCGCCGGACCTGCACACCGAGACGGTCCGGGAACGGATCCCAGTGGTCGGCGAACAGCCCTCCCCGCTGCGTCCGCCGTCCGGCTGCCGGTTCCGTACCCGCTGCGTCTACGCCCAGCAGACCTGCGCCGACCAGGTGCCGGAGCTGCGGGAGATCGCGCCCGGACACCGGGTCGCCTGCCACTTTCCGCTCGGCGGCACCCGGGCCGTCGACGTGCCCGTCTCCGCCCGTCTCCATCCGTCCGTTCCCACCTCCCGAACCGATGCCGCTGACCGAACCGATGCCGCTGACCGAACCGTTGCCGTGGAACAAGGGTGATCCGTTGTGGAAGCCATCAAGATCTATTTCGACCCCCGGTGCCCGTGGTGCTACCTCACCACCAAGTGGGCCTGGCGACTGGCGGAACTCGGCGAGGTCGAACTCGACTGGGGACTCTTCTGCCTGGAGATCCTCAACCTGCCGGAGGACGCCGACCCGCTGGAACTGAACGCGATCTCCGGGCCGGCGCTCCGCTGCGCGGTGGCGATCCGGCGTAAGGCGGGTTCCAAGGCCATCGGACCGTTCTACCGGGCGTTGGCCCGACGTACCTGGGAGTCCCGGCCACCCGCCCCGGACCTGGTGGTGGCGGTCCGGGAGTCGGTCGTCGAGGCCGGCTTCGACGAGGCACTCTTCGACGACGCGATGGCCGATCCGGAGACCTGGGCCGAGGTCGTCGCCGACCACCAGGGGCTGATCGGCCGGGCCCGGAGCATCGGCGTACCCACCATCGCGCTCGACGGCGGCGACGGGCCGATGATCTTCGGGCCGGTGCTCAACCGGATGCCCAGCGACGACGAGGCGGTCGAACTCTGGCGGCACGTCTCCTGGCTGGTTCGGTACGACAGCTTCTCCGAACTCAAGCGGGGCCGGCTCGGCGCCCCGACGCTGCCGGCGATCTTCTACGACGACGGTGCCCGTACACCGTGGTGGCCCTGGGGTCAACGGCCGTGGGCCGCCCCCGAGCCCGAGCCCGAGCCGGCGACGGCGGCTCCAGATCAACCAGTAGCGGCTTCGACGGACGAGAACGGAGTGCAGAGATGAGACGGCGAAACGTACTCCTCCGGCTGGCCCTGGTCGCGAGCGTCGGTCTCGCCCTGACCGCCTGCGGTGGGTCCGGTGGGAACGGCGCCGCCGGCAACGGTGGTGCGGACGGCAAGATCACGATCGGCGGCTACAACAACAAGACCCTCGACCCGGGCGGCACCGGGTACATCAGCAAGGCGGTGCCGATCTCGCTGGACATCTACGGCTCGCTCTTCGACCCGCCGAAGGAAAAGGGCGGCGACTTCGTCCCGGACCTGGCCACCGGCTACAAGTACAGCGACGACCTCAAGACGCTCACGATCGACCTGCGGCAGGGCGTGACCTTCTCCGACGGCACGCCGTTCAACGCCGAGGCGGTGGTCTACAACTTCGAGCGCTACAAGAGCGCGGAGTCGCCCAACGCCCAGTACTTCAAGCAGATGGCGTCGGTCACGGCCAGCGGCGAGCACCAGGTCACGATGACGTTCAGCGAGCCGACGGCGACCATGGTCGCCTTCCTGACGTACACCCCGGCGACGCTGATCGCCTCGCCGACCGCGCACAAGAAGGTCGGCCAGCAGCAGTTCGGGCTGAAGCCGGTCGGCGCCGGGCCGTTCGAGATCGTCAGCCACAAGCCGGGCGAGGAGTTGATCCTCAAGCCGTTCGAGAAGTACTGGGACCGGAGCAACGTCCACCTGGCCGAGATCAAGTACATCAACACCAGCCCCGAGGCGCAGGTCTCCTACCAGCACGTCGCCTCCGGCTCGATCGACAGCGTGCAGGTCAGCGGCGTCTCCACCCCGCCGAACGTGCTGGACGACGCCAAGGCCAACCAGGAGATCGCCACCATCGCCGGTGAGAACACCCTCTACGCCTTCCTGCCGATCAACACGTACAAGCCGCCGTTCAACCGGCCCGAGGCGCGGCAGGCGATCAACTACTGCACCGACCGGGAGTCGATCGCCAAGAACGTGCAGCGCGGCTGGGTCACCCCGGCGTACGTACTGGCCGGCGCGGACAGCCTGTACTACCCCGACGGCGGGGTGGACGGGGCGAAGGCGCAGTTCCCGTACCCGTTCGATCCGGTGAAGGGCAAGGCGCTGGTCGACCAGCTCGGCGGGCTGGAGTTCACCCTGCTCAACATCGGTGGCCACTCGCAGGTGATCTCGAACGCGCTGGCCCAGCAGTGGCAGCAGTGCGGGATCAAGGCGCAGGTCAAGGCGGTGCAGGGGCCGCAGCTCAGCGAGGCGTACTCGGACGGCACCTACCAGATGGCGTACGCCTTCAGCGGCGGCATCAACGACCCGCAGTTCTACACCTCGTTCCAGTCCCCGTCCACGCCCCAGGGCAAGCACGGGTTCGCCCGGGAGCACCCGGAGGTGCCGGAGCTGATCCAGTCGGCCAACCAGACCCTCGACCCGGCGGCCCGGCAGACCACCTGGCGCAAGGTGTGGTCGACGATGAACGACCTCGCGGTCGACATCCCGATCATCAGCGGGCCGAACTACACCTTCCAGTCCAAGTGCCTGGCCGACGTCGACTTCGCGGCCGTCGGTGCCCAGTTCAAGAGTGCCCGACTGACCTGTTAGGAGCTTGCGGAATGGACCTGCTCGGAGAGCTGGACAAGGCTCTGGACACCTTCGAGAAGCGGCTGGTGGCGATCGGCCCGGACCAGTGGACCGGGGTCACCCCGTGCACGGAGTGGGACGTGTCGGCGCTGGTCCGGCACGTCATCGAGGGGAACGCGCACTGCGGCCAGTTGCTGCGGGGCGAGGAGGTGGACCGGACCCCGGTCACCGGGGACCTGACCGCCGCCTGGCGGGCCAGCGTCCCGGTGATCCGGTCCGCGTTCCGGGAGCCCGGGGCGATGACCACCGAGGTACGGCTGCCGAAGCGGTCGGTGAGCGGCGAGCAGTTTCTGATCATGCGGATCAGTGGGCTGGTCGTACACAGCTGGGACCTGGCGCGGGCGATCGGGGTCGACGAGGCGATGGACGACGGGTTGGTCCGGGTCGCGTACGGGTTCTTCGCGCCGGCCGCGGCCGAGGGGAGCCTGCCGGCCGACCGGTTCGGGGCGCCGCTGCCGGAGGCCGTACCCGATGCCGACCTGCAGACCCGGTTGCTGCTCGCCTGCGGACGCAACCCGTGACACCACCGCCCCGGATATGTTAGGAATTCTCGTGGACGACACTCCGGTAGGTCTCGTTTCTGCTCTCCAAAACTCGGCCCGGAGTCATCGGCGCCGATGTCCGGGTGGGACCCCGGAATGCGCGGTGATCGATGTCTGACACGCTGACCCGGTCAGCCGGTCAGCCGGCCCGGACGCCGTCCCGTCCGGGCCGGCTGCTCGGCCTGCTGAACCGGTCGCCGGCGGTACGGGTCGCCGGAAAACGGGTGCTCCAGTCGATCCCGGTGGTCTGGGGCGCCACCTTCATCACGTTCTGTCTGATGAACCTGCTGCCGGGCAACGCCGCCGTCGCGCTGCTCGGCGACGACGCCACCCCGGAACAGGTCGCGGCCCTCTCCGCACGGCTCAACCTGGACGAACCCTTCCTGCTCCGGTACCTCCAGTGGCTCGGCAACGCGCTCACCGGCGACCTCGGCAACTCGTTGCAGAACAACGAGGCGGTGACCACGATCCTGGGTCGGGCCCTGCCGGTCTCGCTGGAACTGGTCGTCCTGGCGTTCGCGCTGGCACTGCTCGTCGCGGTGCCGACCGCGGTCGTCGCGGCGAAGCGGCCCGGTGGGTTCGCCGACCGGGTCGGGATGCAGGTCAGCATGTTCGGGCTCTCGGTGCCGAACTTCGTCTTCGCCCTCGTCCTGGTCCTCGTCTTCGCGGTCGGCCTGCGGGTCCTGCCAGCGGTCGGCTACGTGCCGGTCGCGCAGGGCCTCGGGCAGAACCTTCGGGCGATGATCCTGCCGTCCACCGCGATCGCGTTCGCGCTTTTCTGCGAGTACACCCGGGTGCTGCGGGCCGACATCGTCGACCAGATGGCCCGGGAGGACTACATCACCACCGCCCGGGCCAAGGGCGTGGGAAGTTGGCAGGTGCTGATCCGGCACGCCCTGCGCAACTCGGTGTTCAGCCTGCTGACCATCGTCGGGCTCCAGTTCGGCGCCCTGATCGGGAGCACGGTGATCATCGAGCAGATGTTCGGCCTGCCCGGCATGGGCCAGGGCCTGCTCCA
This sequence comes from Plantactinospora solaniradicis, assembly GCF_042658085.1. Taxonomy (NCBI): domain Bacteria; kingdom Bacillati; phylum Actinomycetota; class Actinomycetes; order Micromonosporales; family Micromonosporaceae; genus Plantactinospora; species Plantactinospora solaniradicis. Next base: position 333,922 of record NZ_JBHSPR010000060.1, read on the forward strand.
GGCGATCAACAGCCGGGACATCCCGGTCGTCCAGGCGTACGTGGTGGTGATGGCGTGCTTCGTCGTCGGCGCCAACCTCGTCACCGACCTGCTCTACGCCGTCCTCGATCCAAGGATTCGCCATGGCCGTCCAACCGCCTGACCTCGCCGGGAACCGGATCGCCGCCGATCCGGGCGGCGCGGACCCGACCGGCGCCGGACCCACCGCCACCGCCCCGACCGGCCGGGGCCGGAGCCGGAGTCGCGGCCGGCGGGAACGCACCGGCAGGGACATCTGGGTTCCCGGGGTGATCCTCGGGTTGATCGTGCTGGCCTGCTTCCTGTGGCCGCTGGTCTACCGCGACCTGCCGTCCCCCACCACCGGCTCGCTGCTGCACGCGAACCTGCCCCCGTTCTCGCCGGGGCACCTGCTCGGCACCGACCCGCTCGGCAACGACATCGTCTCCCGACTGCTCTACGGCGGCCGGGTGTCCCTGGAGGTGGGGCTGACCTCCAACCTGATCGGGCTGGTCCTCGGCGGCTCGCTCGGGATGTTCGCGGCGTTCAAGGGCGGGTGGCTGGAGACCCTCACCATGCGCCTGCTGGACATGCTGATCGCGTTCCCGTCCCTGGTGCTGGTGCTGGTGGTCTCGACGTACCTGACGCCGAGCAAGCTCAACGTGATCTGGGCGATCTCGTTCTTCTCCATCCCCACCTTCGCCAGGTTGGCCCGGGCGGCCACCCTGCGACTGCGCGAGCAGGTGTACGTCGTCGCGGCGCGGCTGGCCGGCCAGCGGGACGGCACGATCCTGGTCCGGCACATCGCCCCGAACGTGCTGCCGCAACTGCTGACCTACAGCCTGCTCTGGGTCGCCGCCGCGATCACCATCGAGGCGTCGCTCAGCTTCCTCGGCTTCGGCGTACCGGCCTCCGAGCCGAGCTGGGGAATGATGATCTCGCGTGGTCAGGCGTACATCTCCAGCAATCCCGAGCTGGTGCTGATTCCGAGCGCCTGTCTCTTCCTCACCATCGTCTGCCTCAACACCCTGGGCGACGCCCTGCGAGCCCGGACCGGTGCGCCATGACCCTCCAGACCCAGCCGGGCACCGCGACCAGGGCCGCCGACCCGGACACGCCACTGCTGGCCATCGAGGACCTGTCGGTGACCTTCCGGACCCGTGACCAGACCGTGTACGCGGTCCGCGGCGTCGACCTCACCGTGACCGCCGGCCAGACGCTGGCGGTGATCGGGGAGTCCGGCTCCGGCAAGACCGTCACCTCCCGGGCCGTGCTGGGCCTGCTGCCCCGGACCGCCACCGTCCGTGGCTCGATCCGGCTCGGCGACCGGCAGATGGTCGGGCTCGGCGAGAAGGAACTGCGGCAGTGTCTCGGCCGGGAGGTCGGGATGATCTTCCAGGACCCGGCCCGGTCGCTGAACCCGACGATGCGGATCGGCAACCAGCTCACCGAGGCGATCCGGGTGCACCTGCCACTCGGCCGGCGTCAGGCCCGGGAACGCGCGGTCGAACTGCTGGCGATGGTCCGGCTGCCGGCACCCGCGCGACGGTTCCACGAGTACCCGCACCAGCTCTCCGGCGGGATGCGGCAACGGGTCATGATCGCGATCGCGCTCGCCTGCCAGCCGCGACTGCTGATCGCCGACGAGGCGACCACCGCGCTGGACGTCACCACCCAGGCGCAGATCATGGACCTGCTGCTCGACCTCCAGCAGCGCTTCGACATGGGACTGGTCCTGATCAGCCACGACATGGGGCTGGCCGCCTCGTACGCCGACCAGATCGCCGTGATGTACGCCGGCAGGGTGGTCGAGCGCGCCCCGACCCGGCAGATGATCTCGCACGTCCGGATGCCGTACACCCGGGCACTGCTGGACGCGACGCCACGGTTGGAACGCCCGCCGCACGCCCCGCTGCCGGTGATCTCCGGTCGACCGCCGGACCTGACGGTGCTGCACGACGGCTGCGCCTTCGCGCCGCGCTGCTTCCGGGTGCAGGAGCGCTGCCGAGCGGAGCGACCCGACCTGGACGAGCAGGAGCCGGGGCACGAGTGGGCCTGCTTCTTCCCATGTGAGGACGAGAGATGACGGCCGGAAACGGGACCAGCAAGCCGATCCTGGAGGTCCGCAACCTCGTCCAGGAGTTCGTCGTACGGGCCCACGGCGGGGTGCGGGGCGGCGTGGTGCACGCCGTCTCCGACGTCTCGTTCGAGGTGCGGTCGGGGGAGACCCTGGGCGTCGTCGGGGAGACCGGCTCCGGCAAGTCGACGATGGTCCGTTCGGTGCTCCAGGCGCCACCGCCGAAGTCGGGCGAGGTGTGGTTCCAGGGAGTCGACCTGACGACCGCCCGGAAACGCCGGGACCTGGTCGCCGCGCGCCGCCAGATGCAGGCTGTCTTCCAGGACCCGTACGGCTCCCTCGATCCGAAGTGGACGGTTTCCTCGATCGTCGAGGAGCCGTTGGCGGCGTACCGGGTCGGTGACCGGACGCAGCGCCGGACCCGGGCGCGGGAGGTGCTCGACCTGGTCGGGCTCGACCCGGGCGTCTTCGGCACCCGCAAGCCGGGCCAGCTCTCCGGCGGCCAGTGCCAGCGGGTGGCGATCGCCCGGGCGCTGACCCTCTCGCCGGCGCTGATCGTCTGCGACGAGGCCGTCTCCTCGCTGGACGTGCTGAGCCAGGCCCAGGTGCTCAACCTCTTCGAACGGCTCCGCGCCGAACTGGGACTGTCGTACCTCTTCATCGCGCACGATCTGGCGCTGGTGAAGCAGGTCAGCGACCGGGTCGCGGTGATGTACCTGGGCGCGCTGTGCGAGGTCGGTCCGGCCGAGGAGATGTACCGGAACCCGCTGCACCCGTACACGAAAGCGCTGCTCGACTCGATTCCGAGCCCGGACCCGGAGATGCCCCGGCCCCGGGTCCCCGCCGAACTCGCCGCCGAGCCGCCGTCGCCACTCGACCCGCCGAGCGGCTGCCGGTTCCGTACCCGATGCCCCCGGGCGGCCGAGATCTGCGCCGCCGAGGCGCCCCCGATCCGGACCGTGCGTCCGGACCACGCCGTGGCCTGCCACTTCCCGCTCTCCCCGGCGTCCCCGGTCTCCCCGCTCGCCCCGGCGGACGACTCCGACGACACGGTCGACTAGAGAACGAGGTCCCGAAGATGGAAAAGATCACCTTCCTGTTTGATCCGCGCAGCCCGTGGTGCTACCAGACCTCCCGCTGGGCACGCCGGCTGGAGGCGCTCGGCGCCATCGAACTCGACTGGGGCCTGCTCTCCCTTGAGGTCGTCAACCTGCACGCCGACGAGGACCCGGCGGCGCTCGACGCCGAGTACGGCGCCGCGCTGCGTACCGCGATCCTGCTCCGCGACCGGTACGACCGGGCCGAGATGGGCCGCTTCTACAGCGTCCTCGGCGCCCTGATGTGGGAGGTGGAACCGCCACCCGCCGCCCCCGCCGGCGGACCGGTCCCCGCCCCGACCAGCGCCGAGAGCTCCCGAGCCGCGCTGGCCGCGATCGGCCGCGACCCCGCCCTGGTCGACGCGGCGATCGGCGACCCGGCGACCTGGACCGCCGTCCTCGACGAACATCGCGGCTGGCAGGACCGGGTACGCGCGTTCGGCGTTCCCACCCTGGTCTTCGGCGGCGGCGCGGGCCCGGCCGTCTTCGGCCCGGTCATCCGGGAACTCCCGGACGACGAGACCTGCCTCGAACTCTGGACCCACTTCTCCGGACTGGTCGGCTACGACTACCTCTTCGAGGTCAAGCGCCGCAAGGAACTGACCCTGCGCGCCGACCTACCCGCCGCCGTCTGGCGCGCCGACCTGCGCATCCAGGCAATGCGCGCCGCCCGCGCCGCCCAGGCCCCCGGCGCCCCCCACGAAAACGCCAGCCTGGAGTGGGCGATGTCCGCCCTCCGGGCGTAAGGAAGGGCCCCTTCTTATCGCTTTTTGCATAGGAAGGGCCCCTTATTAACGCGCGTCATCTCCGGCGAGCAGAGTCAGCACCGCGGGGAGACGGTTCAGTGCCTGGTTCAGGGTGAGTGCGTCCAGGTAGTCCCGGACGTGTGTGATCAGCCCGTCGTGGACCCGGATCACCAGCAGGTTGTTCGCGGCGAATGGCCGGCCGGTCGCCGTCAGTACGCAACCGACCCGCTGCTCGACGATGATCACCTCGGGGTCGGCGGTCTGGTGCAGTACGACGTCGCCGATCTCCTCGACCCGGGCGGGGAGCGCGGCCCAGGCGGCGCGATAGCCGGCCCGGATCTCCTCCCGACCGTGGTACGACTCCGGCATGCCGGGAAAGAGCATCGGGAACTCGTGGATCGCGTCGACCGAGTAGAGGTCGGCCAGGTCGTCGGCCGACTTGTCGAGCATGGCGCGGTGGTAGCGGGCGAGCACCTCGGACGGGCTGAGCTGCACCTTCTCAATCTGGGACGGGTCCATCTCGACTCCTTCACTCAACAACCGTTGATCTGACTCACTCAACGAGTGTAGAGCCAATTCGTGCCCCGTCAACACCGGTAGAGTCAGCGAGCGTGGCCGAGCCAGTACTGACCCGTGCCGAGCGGCGCCGGCAGACCGAGGGCCGCATCCTCGCCGCAGCCCGCACGCTGTTCGCCGAGCGGGGATTCGAGCGCACGACAATCCGGTCGGTCGCGGCTGCGGCACAGGTGGATCCGGCGCTCGTGATGCAGTACTTCGGGTCGAAGCAGGGTCTCTTCGTACGCGCGGTGCAGGCTCCGCTCGTCGGGGCGCCGATGCCGGCCGACGGTCCGGCATCGCCGGTCGAGGCGGCGCCCTCGGCCCACGGCACCGCGACCGCCGGGCGGAGCCCGACCGCCGGCGCCGGCCGGTCGGTGACCGAGATCGGGGCGGGCGGAACCGAGGAGCTGGTCGAACACCTGCTCACCACCCTGGGCATCAAGATCGGCGGGCTGCCGGAGAGTTCGCTGGCGATGCTCCGTTCGATGCTCACCCACCCCGAGGCGGCCGCGACGGTCCGGACCGCGCTCGACGACCAGGTGGCGCAGCTCGGCGCCGTCATCCCCGGCCCGGATCCGCGACTGCGGGCCGCCCTGGTCATCACCACCATGGTCGGGCTGACCGTGGGACGCCAACTGCTCGACCTCGACGCGCTCCAGGACGCCGCGCCCGAGCGGATCATGGCGGCGCTGCGGCCGGTGCTCCGGGTGCTGGTGGATCCGCCGCAGGGCGGGCACGAACCGCCCGGGTGAGCCGGCGATGGACCGGCCGGGCTGGGTTCGACAGTGGACCCGGCCGGGCTATCCCGATCCGCGGGGTGGCCGCCGGGCCGCACCCCACACTCAGTCGGGATCGCGGTTTGCCAGGTTCACGGCGGTGGCGGCGGCGATGTCGGCGATCCGGGTGTAGTCGAGGGTCTCCGGGGTGTCGCTGGGCTGATGGTAGTGGGGGTTGCGGAAGTCGGCCGTGTCGGTGATCTGGATCGCGGGTACGCCGACGTCCCAGAAGGGCTGGTGGTCGCTGCGCGCGAAGTGTTCGGTCGCCGGCACGTACCGGCGGAGCAGCGGACCGGCGAGCGGAAGGTCGAGCGCGTCCCGGGTCAGTACGGCGGTGCCGGGCCCGGCCAGGTGGGCCAGGCACTCGCCGAACAGCCGGGCCAACCGCACGGCCGACTGCCGGTACGCCACCAGCGTCCAGTCCCCGCGCCAGCCGCGCTGCCGGATCCGGCGACGCTGACCCGGATAGACGAGCCCGGCGCCGGACGGCAGTACCTGGGTGTCGGCGTGCGCGGAGTAATACCCGATGCACTCGAAAACCATCACCGCGCCCGGCCGGTCGGGACCGGTCAACTCGCCGGCCAGCGCCCGGGCCCCGTGCAGTCCGGTCTCCTCCTCGTCGAAGACGGCCAACCGGACATCCCGGGCCAGGCCGTACGCCGGCAGGAGCCGGGCGAGTTCCAGCAGGCACGCCACCCCGGAGGCGTTGTCGTCCGCGCCGGGGCTGCCGGGCACGGTGTCCAGGTGCGCACCGATCAGCACGGTGGTTTCACCCATCGACGTCCGGCCGGCGGGATCCGGCGAGCGGACGGAGTCGCCGATCGGGGGAGTGGCGAACAGGTTGGCCCCGGCGATCGCGTCGCCCGGCACGGTGAACGCCCGCCGCCTGACCCGCCAGCCGACCCGCTCCAGCTCGCCGACCACGTACGACTCGGCTCTGTGCATCTCCGGCGCGGCGTGGTGCCGGCCACGGGGCGCGTCCAACCGCTCCACGTGTCGGCGTAACCGTCCCTCGTCGACACTGCCGCGCAGCGAGGTCAGTTGCGCGGCGAGTGCCGGTGGCAGATCCCGCAGTCGTGGCTCTGCGGTCAGGAACATCCGCGTCTCCTGTCCGGACGATGTCGGGACGACACGCTGTGATCATGACTGGGCCACGCAACCCCGAACGGTTGCCGCCCTGGGCCGGTCCGGTCGGGGTGTTCGGAGGGCGGATGTCGATAGGCTTTCCACGTCCGTGGCGATCGGCGCCGAGCGGAGGCGGTGTGCGACGAAGACACGTCGGGGTGTTGGTCGTTGTCGGGCTCGAGGCGGTGAACGCCGCCACGTGGCTGGTCTTCCCGCCTGCCGACGACGGTCGCCCCGACTTTCTGCGTCAGTGCCTGGCCGAGTTCGCCGCGTCCGCCGCGGTTCTGCTGTTCGCCGTCGCTCTGGTGCTGGCCACCCGGGCGCGCTGGATCGAACCGTTCTTCGGCGGCCTGGACCGGATGTACCGGGTCCACCGTCGAGCGGCGGTCGCCGGCTTCCTGCTGTTGGTCGCCCACGTCACGGTCGTGCCCTGGCTCCTCGACTCGCCGGGCGGTACGCCGTCGGGCCTCATAGCCTTCGTCGGGATCGTGGTGCTCGTGTTGCTGAGCATCGGTCCACGGCTGCCGTTACTCCGTAACCTGATCACGGTCAGCTACCGGAGCTGGCGACATTCCCACAAGCTGATCGGGTTGTTCTTTGCCTTCGGTTTCGCGCACGCGCTCCTCGTCGACCAGGTCGTCGAAACCACCGTCGTGCCGTTCGCCCTGCTCCTGGCGGCCTACGTCGTCGGCATCGTCGCCTACCTCTACACGGTGCTCCTCGCGCGATTCGTCCGGCCCCGCTACCGGTACGTCATCGACGACGTCCGGCGACTCAACCCGACGACGCTGGAAGTCTCGCTGCGCCCCCGCAAGGCGCGACGCCTGGTGTTCACCTCGGGCCAGTTCGTGTTCGTGAAGATCCGCCGGTCGGGCCTGCGTGAGCCACATCCGTTCACCGTCAGCAGTTCGCCGTCCGAGGACCGGCTCCGGCTGACCATCAAGGCGGTCGGCGACTACACCGCCCGGCTCCACGCGCACGCCGAGGCCGGATGCCGGGCCACGGTCGAGGGAAGCTACGGGATGCTCGACTACCGGCGTGCCGGACGGCGGCAGATCTGGATCGCCGGAGGCATCGGTATCACCCCGTTCCTGAGTTGGCTGCGGGAGATGGAGCGACCGGACGAACGGCGTATCGACCTGTACTACACCGTTCGGCAGCCGGCGGAAGCGCTGTTCCAGGACGAGATGCGGGCGGCCGCCGTCCGCAATCCCGGCCTGCGGGTACACCTGAACGTCTCGGCCGAGACGGGCTCGCTGACCGTGGACCGGATCGTCGCCGACCAGGCCGCCGACCTGGCCGACGCCGACGTCTTCATGTGTGGACCCGTTCCGATGGTCAAGGCCTTCGAACGTGGATTCCGGCGCCGGGGCCTCCCCTCCGCCCGCATCCATTTCGAGGAGTTCTCTTTCCGCTGACCGCCGTCGGAATCGTTTTTCTTCCCTGGTCCGGTGGTCCGGCCCCATTGACCGTTAGCTCTACGCTGTCGTCATGTCACTCAGGGGCGTTCGGGTCGGTGCCGTGGTGATCGGCTTCGGCGCCCTGCTGACCGGAATGACGCTGACCCTCTGGACGCAGCCGCTCCGGGACCGGATCGAACCCTCCTGGCTGGGCTCCATGGTCTATCTGCTGGCATACACGGTGAGTGTGGTCGTACCACTCGTCATCTTCCTGCGGTTCGTCTGCCCGCTGCGGCTGCGCCCCGCCGCGTTCCAGGTCGACCCCACCGCGCGTCGGTTCGTGGCCGGGACTTTTCCCCGTAGTGCCGGAACCCAGGCGATACTGCTGTTCTGGATCGGTGGCAACTTCATCATGAGCGCCGCACGCGCCCCCGATGGAGAGGTGAACTTCGGCGACTGGCAGGCCGCGGTTGTCCCCGTCGGCCTGTTCGGTGTGATCGTCGTGGTGGCGGTGGCCGCCCCCTTCGTCCAGCAGGCGGCCGTCGTACTGGAACCGACCGGGATCACCATCCAGCGGAATCGGTGGCGCCGTACCGTCATCCCGTGGGACGAGCTGGCGCCGGGTGGGCCACCACCGCCGGCCAGGGTCAGCCCATCGGTCACGCTCTACCGCCGGGGCTGGCAACCGGGCGCGGGTCCACCTCGCACCGACGAACTGCCGGTCGGGCTGCTGAACGTGCGGCCCGCCTTCCTCGCCGGGGCGATCCGCCGGTACGCCGAACAGCCGCAGTTCCGCGCCGGCATCGGCACCCCGACGGAACTGGCCCAGCTCCGTGCCGACCTCCCACCGGAGTACGGCGCCGGGATCGAGGAGAACGGCGCCGAGCGCCCGCGGCCCGTCCAGGGGTCCGACCCGCCGCAGCGGTAGCCCGGGAGGACGCAGGACGCGTCAGGTCGCCAGATGCAGCCCGGTCCAATGGCGGCCGTCGGGCCGGGCGGAGCGCCACTCGTCCAGCAGCTCGGTGGCCCGGTCCTCGGGAGCCGCGAGCAGGACGACCTGCTCTCCGGCCTCGACCGACCGTTCCTGGGTCAGCGAGCCCTCGCTACAGCACTTGCAGAGCACCTCGCCACTGGTCAACACCTCGGCGCCGAAGTCGTGTCGTGGAAAGGCCTCGAGCAGCGCCTCGACGTCGTCGGCGGTCGCCGCCGTCACGGTCACCGAGAGCGTGGCCAGGTCCGATGCGGTGAACAGCATGATCTCGTCGAAGACCGGGTAGCGCCGGCCCTGGACGATCCGTTCGCCGTTGGGAGCGCCATCGTGCAGGACGACCTCGCCGAACCGGCGGCTCGGATCGAACGGCACGGTGAGGACCCGGGCCCGGGTCGGACAGAGCCGGTGGGCCCAGACCACCTCCTGCCCCGTCGCGGTGTCGATGCGTACGCAGGTGATCCCCAGGTCGGCCAGGATCTCGCCCTCGCCGGGTGGGAGGTCGACGCCGTACCCGGTCCAGCAGTCCCGGGCGGTGGACCAGTCCCGCAGCACGGTGGCGGCGATCCCGAGGTTCCAGAACGCCGGGTCCTGCTGTCCACGTGACGCCCGCGCGGCGGCCTCCCTGCCCAGTTCGTAGGCCTTGGGCCAGTCGCGGAGAAACTTGTACGCCAGTGCCGCGTCGAACCAGAGCGTCCCACTGCCCGGCGCGTCGGGTGCCTGACGGACCGCGGCCTCCATCAACTCACCGGCGCGCTGCCAGTCCCCGGCGTCCCACGCCTGGTACGCCCGCTTCACGACGTCGCCGTCGGGAGAATGCTGGAAGAGCGTCACGCAGGGCAGAGTAGACCACGGCCAGGTCACCCGGGTGCCCCCGCGCGATCAGGAACCGGATCCGGGGGCAGGGCGTGGACGGGTGGCGCGCACCACCGGCCAACGCTGCCAGACGGCGACGTGCAGGACGATTCCGAGGGCGAGATAGTTGAGCGCGGCGAGCGCGACCCAGGCGTCGGGATTCGCCCGCCGCCAGTGGAGTTGCCCGGCGTAGGCCGACAGTGCCGCGTACAGCAGGGCCGCGACGAGCGCGACCAGCAGCAGCGTGCAGAACCGCGCCGCAGTCGGACCGAGCCGGCTCGCGGGCCAGCCGTCGAAGAGCATCGAGACCAGCAACCCGCTCGCGATCACCGTGCCTCCCACGGCGTTGATCTGGTCCGGGCGCCAGCCGGCGACGGACCAGAGCAGCAGGAAGCTTCCGGCGGCGGCGGCGACGACCGTCGCGTTGCCGGCGGCCAGCCGGGCGCCGCGCCGCCGGATCAGGGTGAACGGCCAGCCGCGCAGGGCGACGTACAACGCCACCTGCCACACTCCCAGGATCAGCAGGGCGGCGCTGTACAGCGCCGCCGGAACCGGCCCGCCCGGGTTGCGCAGCCGTTCGGCGTGGCGTAACGCGGCCGGCACGTTGTCCAGGTTCACCAGCAGCAGGTACGCCGCCACGGCCAGCCCGAACGTCACGACCAGGGCCACCGTGCCACCCCAGAACCAGCCGAGGCGGCGCATCGGCCAACCCTCGGCGACGAGGGTCAGGTGCAGAAGAAAGGTGAACGCGCCCGCGCCGAGCGCGAGGGTCACCGGGAACGTCGGCGGATGCCCCGGCCCCGGGTTGGCGGCGAAGACGCCGCGCAGGTCGACCTGGCTGGTCACGGCCTGGCCGAGGATCGTCAGGGCCACCGCGCTGGCGATCACGATCAGCGTGTCGGTCAGGCCCGACCACCCGGGCCGGAGTCGGCTGCCCGGCCAGTCCTGCCACCAGAACGCGATGGTCGCGATCACCGGCAGGGCGAAGGTGGCCAGCGGGCCCAGCACCAGCAGCGACTCCTCCGGGCCGCCGAGGGCGAAGGCGAGCAGGAAGAAGAACGGTACGACCACCGCCAGTCCGGCCAGCCCGAGCATCGGTTGACGTGCCGACGCCTGGGCCGGCAGGTGTGGCCCGGGGCCCGGCTCAGATGGCATCGGGGACGTACTTTACGCAGTTCAGATGGGTTGCGGGTCGGGTTCGCGGGTACCGGCGTCACCCGCGTTGCCGAAGGCGTGGAGCGGCACCGCGTACACGACGAAGTCGTTCTTGTCGGTGATCTGGTCGTAGAGCCGGCGGGCGGTGTGGTTGTCCTGCCGGGTGTGCCAGTACAGCCGGTCGCAGCCCTGTCGGCCGGCCCACTCCCGCACGCTGTGGATCAGCGCGCGGGCGACGCCCTTGCCGCGCGCGTCCGGGTCCGTGAACAGGTCCTGGAGGTAACAGACGTCGGGCGAGGTCGTGCTGGCGTGCACGAGGAAGTGGGCGATGCCGACCAACCGACCGTCCAGTCGGGCGCCGAGCGCGTGCACCCGGTCGTCCCGCTGGAACTCCCGCCAGGCGCCGTCATAACGGGGCGCCGGCCAGGTACGCCCGTAGAAGGCGTTGTAGCCGGCGAAGAGCCGTTCCCAGGTCGCGCGGTCGTCCTGACCGAGAGGGGTGACGCTGATCAACAGGGGTCTCCTAGCGCGGAAGTAGGTCGACGACGTCGGCGGGCCGGTGGGCCACCAACGTTAAGTCTGCCGGTGCCTCGGTCGTGCTGCCCCAACGGGCGTGTACGGCGACCGCTCCCGCCGCCTCGGCACACCGCAGGTCCACCTCCGCGTCACCGACGTACACGGTGTCGGCGACGTCGACGCCCAACCGCCGACAGGCGAGCCACAGGCCGTGCGGAGCTGGCTTGGGCTCGCCGACCTCGTCACCACAGACCACTACCGGGAACAGCCGGTCGAGTCCGGTGCCGGCCAGTATCCGACTCGTGGCACGTCTCGTCGCGGCGGTGAAGATGCCGAGCCGACAACCCGCCCGGCGCAGTTCGTCGACCAACTCCGGTACGCCGGGAAACGGTCGCACCCGTGCGGTGGCCGATTCGAGATTGCGGTGGTAGCACTCGACGTCCTCCGTCGAGGCGGGTCGGCCGAGAAAGTGGGCCAGTACGGCGGGAGTGGCGCCGATGTGCCAGGCCGCGACGACGGCGGCCGGCGGAACGTCCGGGCCGCCGAGGGTACGGATCGTGTCGGCGTACACGGCGGGGACCGTCGCCATCGTGTCGACCAGGGTGCCGTCGAGGTCGAAGACGACGGTGCTGGTCCGGATCCCGCGCGCCGGGCCGCCGTCCAGCGCCCCCGGACCGGTCCCGGCAGCGGCACTCACCGCGTGTCCGGATGGGTCCGTAGCCAGTCGAGGACCTCGCCGGCGTGCTGGTCCGGCGGGTACACCGGATAGAAGACGTGTTCGATCACGCCCCGACTGACGATCATCGTCAGCCGCCGGTACAGCATCATCCCACCCGTGGAGAAGGTCGGCAGCCGCAGCGAGTCGCGTACCGCGAACTCCGGATCGGCGAGCATGGTGAACGGCAGACGCAGTCGACCGACCACTTCCCGCTGGTAGTGGCCGGGTTGCGAGGAGAGGCCGTACACCCGGGCCGCGCCCGCTCCGACCAGTTCCTCGTGGTGGTCGCGAAACCCGCACGCCTCGGCGGTGCAGCCCCGGGCCCCGGGAATGGTGTCCCAGCCCTCCGGCAGGTCCACGCCGGGGCGGCCGGTCAGCGGGTAGACGTACAGCACGGTCCGTCCGGCGCCCAGCGCCGCCAGTCCGACCGTCGAGCCGTCGGTGGCCGGAAGTGTCACGCCGGGCAGGCGTACCCCAACCAGGCGGTCCGCCGTGCCGTCGTCGGAAGGGATCGGCGGGTCGCACCGGACGGGGCGGCCGTCGAGCCCGTGACCAGCCGAGAACGGCTGTACACCTCTCGGCATCGATCGTTCGGCGGCGGCCCGCAGGTGCTCGGCCAGCGCGTCCCGGCGCCGCGTCAACCGGACGATCCGCGCGGACAGCTCGTCGATGGCGTGCCGGTACGCCGCCAGCGACGCCGGGCACTCGTCACCCGAGCCGTGACCGCTGGCCAGACACTCCACGAACGGCCGGGTCTCCTCGACCGACAGTCCCAGACCGGTCAACTCCCGGATCTCCCGTACCTGGCGGACCGCCACCGGGTCGTAGTCCCGGTAACCGTTCGGCAGCCGGACCGGGACTACCAGGCCGACCTTCTCGTAGTACCGCAACGCCCGGACCGTCACCTCGGCCTGACGTGCCAACTCTCCTGCTCGCACGCCTCGACGCTAAACCCGGACCCGGGGGTACAGGTCAAGCGCGCGGGTTCATTCGCCCCAGGCTCCGGTGCAGGGCCCAGGCGGTGGCGACGGTGGCCAGCGTGCCGCCCGCACCGGCGACGAGCAGGGTGGTCGGGGCCGAGGTGGCGTCGAGCAGCAGGGCGCCACCGAGGTAGGACAGCGCCGCGGCCACCCCGACCGCGCCGTACAGGTTGCCGAAGACCCGGCCGAGCATCCGTTCGGGTACGGCGCGCTGGAGCAGTGTGCTGGTGGCGACGTCCATGGCGGCGATGCCGAGTCCGCGTACTGCCTGCATCACGAAGGCGGCGCCGACCGCCCAGGCCAGCCCGGTGAGCAGATTGCCGACACTGCTGATCGCGAATCCGGCGATCAACAGTCCGGCCGTGGACGCGTGCATCCCGTACCGGGCCAGCAGCAGGTAGCCGAGGAACAGTCCGATTCCGACCGCGCCGAGCAGCAGCCCGACCGCCGAGTTCCCGGCCTGGAAGGTGTCGGTGGCCAGGAGCACCAGGGCGACGTCGTCGACACCGTTGAACGCCACGACGGTGCAGAACCCCAGGAAGATCACCCGGACCGTCGGGGTCGACCAGAGGTAGCCCAGACCCGCCCGTGCGTCCCGGAACAGTGCCCCGCGTCCCGTGTCGGCGCCCGGGGTCGCCGGCAGGCTGGGCAGCGAGGCCAGCAGGAGCGCCGAGAGCAGGAACGAGACGGCGTCGACCAGCAGCACCCCGCGTACGCCGGCAAGCGGAAACAGCGCCGCCGCGAGCAGCGGGCCGATCGCCTCTGCGCCGTTGGTGCCGAAGCCGATACTGGCGTTGGCGGTCTCCAGGTCCCGGTCGGGAACCAGGGCCGGCACCGCGGCCCGGGAGGCGGGCTGGAACACCTGCCCGGCGATCGCCCGGACCGCCACCAACGCCAGCAGCACCGGAAGCGGCGGCAGCAGTACGGCGATGAGCAGCAGCACCCCGCCCTGGACGAGTTCGGCGCCGATCATCACGCGCTTCAGGTCGAAGCGGTCGCTGAGCGCGCCGGTGAGCGGGCCGAGCAGCGCGGGCGCGAAGTCGCCGACGAGCAGCAGCAACGCGATCGCGAACGCCTGACCGGTGCTGTCGGCCACGTGCAGCATCAGCGCGACCAGGCTCAGCGAGTCGCCCGCGTACGAGATGACCCGAGCCGACCACAGCGCCCGGAAGGCATGGTTGCGCCGCAGTGATCGGTGTTGCCGCGGGGAAGCCCCGGCGGCTGTGCCGCCCCCGGGCGCCTCCGCGGAGTCCGCGCCGAAGGAGTCGGTCGTCGAGTCCGCCACCCCAGCCCCGCTCCCCGTGCTCGTGCTCGTACCCGGACCTGCGGGCAAGGTAGTCGTGCCGGCGAACCCGGGGCAACGCATATCGCTGCCGACGCCGCGTGGACTCAGGACGGGGTCGCCGACCGACGACGGCAGCGACGAACATGACGATTCAGCGGGGTTGATGCCCTGGGCTACAGTCCGGTCGCCACAACCTCCTACTGATGGTCGAAGGCGGGAGCAGCACATGCACATCGAGGCCCATCTCGACATCGATCTGGTGGCCCACGAGACCGACGACGAACTGTCGGTGCTCATCGAGATCAATGCGCCGTCCGCCGCCGGGGAACAGCCGGCGCGGGCCACGAACACCTTCGTGGTGGTGCTCGACCGGAGCGGGTCGATGCGCGGTGGCCCCCTGGAAGGGGCCAAGACCGCCGTACAGTTGCTGGTCGATCGGCTCGACCCCACCGACAACTTCGGGCTGGTGGCCTTCGACAACCAGGTCGAGGTGGTGGTGCCGGCCGGGCCGCTTGGCGACAAGGCGGCGGTGAAGCGGGCCATCGGCGATGTCGGCGCGCGGGGCAGCACGGATCTGTCCGCCGGGTACCTACGGGGCCTGCAGGAGGCGCGCCGAGCGGCGGGTCCGGCCGGGGCGACCGTCCTGCTCATCAGCGACGGCCATGCCAACAACGGGATCGTCGATCCGGTCGTGCTCGGCGGGGTCGCGGCCGAAGCGCGGGAGAACCGGGTCACGACGTCGACGCTCGGCTACGGCCTCGGATACGACGAGACGATCCTGTCCGCGTTGGCCCGGGAGGGCACCGGCAACGAACTGTTCGCCGAGGATCCGGACACCGCCGCCCAGCTCATCGCCGGAGAGGTGGAGAGCCTGCTGTCCCTGGTCGCCCAGGCGGCCTCGGTGCTCGTCCAGCCGTCCTCGCGGGTTCGGGCCGTACGGGTCCTCAACGACCTGCCGGTGTCCTCCGGAACGCACGGCGTCCAGGCCGAGTTGGGCGGGTTCTACGCCGAGGAGCGACGCAAGCTGCTGCTGCTCTTCGAGATCCCGGCGATCTCCGCCCTCGGCCTGGCCGAGGTGGCGACGTTGGAGTTCACCTGGGTGCAACTGCCCGAACTCAAGCAGTACACCGTCACCGTCCCGATCCACGTCAACGTCGTTCCGGGGGACGAGGCGGCCGGGCGGGTGCCCGACCCCGTGGTGCGGACGGAGGTGGTGTATCTGCGGGTCCAGCAGGCGAAACGGCGTGCCTCCACCAACCTCTCGCAGGGCGACTCGGCCGCGGCGCTCCGGGAGATCCGGAGCGCCCAGCAACTCAACAGCGCGGCCCAGGCGAACGCTCCGGCGGAGCTGGCCGAGGACCTGGCCGAGGAGGAGAAGGTGCTCGGTCACCTTGAGCGGGAGATCGAGCGTGGGCAGCTCAGCCGGGCAGCCAAGTACTCCTCCGCCAACAGCGCGGGAAAGTCCGGGAACACCGGGCAGTCCGGCGCCGAGTCCCGTCCGTCCTACCGGCGCCGGCCGGACCAGCAGAACTGACGCCCCGCCGCCGAGGCCCCGCCGCCGCACCGAGCCGGTACCGCGCCGCGCCGCGCGGGGGTACGTGCCGCGCAGCCCTGACCCCGACGCGGGCTCAGCCGAACAGGGCGGCGGCCTCCGCCACCGTGGCGCCGGACCGGACCGCACCCCGGATCCTCGGCAGCGTCTCCGGCATGCCGAAGGCCAGCGCGGCGCTGAGCCGGCCTTCGGCATGCCGGACGGCGACGAACCGCTCACCGTCCGGTGACCGGTGTACGACGGTGGTCTCGTCGGCGGCCGAGGCCAGCCCGACGAGCTGCACCTTGAGCCCGTAGTGGTCGGTCCAGACGTACGGCACTCCGACGCCGGACCGGCGGGCGGCCGGCGGCTGGAGGAGGTTGTACGCGACCACGCCGGCCTGCTCGACGGCGCTGGTCCAGTGCTCGACCCGGCGCGGCTCGACACTTCCCACGACCGGCCACCGGGCCACGTCGCCGACCGCCCAGATCGCCGGATTCGTCGTGCTGACACCGGTGGCGGCACAACGGACCCCGTCGGCCAGGTCCAGGGAACTGCCCCGCAGCCAGCCGGTGTTCGGCAGTACGCCGATGCCGACCACCACCAGGTCGGCATCGAGCACGGTGCCGTCGTCGAGTTCGACGGACTCGACGCGGTCCCGCCCGTGTACGGCGACCACGCCGCGTCCGGGATGGAACCGCACCCCGTGCCGGCGGTGCAGGTCGAGCAGGGCGGCGCTGGCGACCGTACCGAGCTGGGCGGCGAGCGGGGCGGGCTGGGGCTCGACCACGTCGACCGCCAGACCACGCCGGGCGGCGGCCGAGGCGAGTTCGGTGCCGATGAAACCGGCGCCGACCACCACCACCCGGGGCGTACCGGCGAAGGCGTCTCGGATCGCGACCGCGTCGTCGAGCCGGCGCAGGTCGTACACGCCGGTGGCGGGGGTCGGGAACGGCCAGGGGCGGGGTGCCGCTCCGGTGGCCACCACCAGGGCGTCGAAGTCGACCCGCGTGCCGGAGCCGAGCACCACCGCCCGGCCCTGCTCGTCGAGGGCCCCGGCCGGGTCGCCGAGCCGGACTTCGATGCCCTGTCCGGCGAGCTGTTCCGGGCTGGCGAGCCGGGTCCGGTCCGCCGGCCACTCGCCGAGCAGCACCTGCTTGGACAGCGGCGGACGGTCGTACGGCAGCCAGGGCTCGTCGCCGAGGAGGGTGACCGTGCCGGTGAACCCGGCCCGGCGCAGCCCCAACGCGGTACGGACCCCGGCCAGCGACGCGCCGACGACGACCACCCGGCCAGGAGCGCCCTCGGCCTGGCCGGGGTTCACGCCGGCCGGACCTCGATCGCCCGGCTTCACGCCGGGCCGACCTCGATCGCCTGGGCCGGGCAGAGGAACTGGGCGTCCGCCAGGTCGTCGGCCAGGTCGTCACCGGCCTCGGTCAGATGGTCGAGGTCGCCCGCGTCGGTGAACCGGAACACCGCCGGGACCCGTTCGACGCACTGGCCGTGCAGCTCACAGTGATCCCGGTCGACCTGTACCCGCAGCGCCATCAGGCTGCCACCTCCGGCTTGAACACCAGTTTCGCGGGCAGCGAGGTCGGGCCGTGGTTGATGAAGCTGGCCAGGTACGGCACCTCGTCCGACGGGGTGAGCAGGGTGATCTCGGCCAGCCGGTCGAGCAGCGTCTCGATCACCACGATGCCCTCCAGCCGGGCCAGCGAGGAACCGATGCAGGCGTGCGGCCCCTTGCCGAAGGCGAGGTGCGCGGCGGCGTTGCTCCGGTCGAGCTTGAGGTGTGGGCACTGCTCCCAGGCGGCGGGGTCGCGGTTGGCCGCCTGGTAGAGCACCAGCAGCCGGGAACCGGCCGGGATCTCGGTGCCGCCGACCACCGAGTCTTCGAGGGCGAGCCGGTAGAAGCCCTGGATCGGCGATTCGAGCCGCAGCGACTCCTCGATGAACCGGGGGATCAGTGCCGGTTCGGCCCGGAGCCGGTCGGCGAGGCCGGGCGTCTCGGCCAGCAGTTTGATGCTGCTGGCCAGGTGGTGGGTGGTGGTGATGTTGCCGGCGATCAGCAGTTCGATGGTGAAGCTGATCGCCTCGCGTCGGGTCAGCTCGCCGGCCCGGTCGGCCGCCACGATGGTCGACAGGACGTCGTCGCCGGCTTCGCCGCTGTGCCGGCTGATCAACGCGTCCATGTAGCCGGTGAACTCGCGCTGCACCCGCTCGCGCTTCTCGGGGTCGCCGCCGTGCCCGCCCAGCGAACCGGTGATCTCCTCGGACCAGCTTCGGAACTGGTCCACGTCGTCGGCGGGTACGCCGAGCAGGGCGCTGATCACCCGTACCGGAAGCGGTGCGGCGATCCGTTCGACCAGGTCGACGTCGACGGCGTCGCGCAGCGCCTCGACGTGCTGCACGGCGATCCGCCGGACGACCGGTTCCCAACTGCGGACCTGGGACGGGGTGAAGGCGCGGTTGACGATGGAGCGTCGGGTGGCGTGCACCGGGTCGTCGGAGAGCAGCAGCAGCGGGCGGAGCCGGTTGGGGTCGTCGGTCGGCGACGGTGGCGGATTTCCGACAGTAATCGTCGAGGAGAACCGCTTGGCGTCCCGCAGTACGCGCCCGACGTCGTCGTGGCTCGCCACCACGTACGCGTTCACTTCCGGGGCGAAATGCACGCCTTTCGCCCGTAGTTCGTCGTAGACGGGGCCCGGGTCGCGCAGCGCGTCCGGGGCGAGTCCTACCAGGTCGGCCAGTGACATGGAACAATCTCCCATCGACCAACGGCGCGCTGCTCGACATGCGCGCCGTAGTAGCGGAGCACCCCCCGGTGCTGGCGCTCGACGAGTCGATGCCGGGTCGTGGGTAGCGCGGGTGGCCGGTGCTCTCGGCCAGAAACTTACGGCGCGGATCTGCACAGTGGCAATAGCCTGGCTATCATTCCGCCATGAAGAATGAGCCGGCCGTTCCGCCGTATCACATCGCTTCGGTCGACCACGCCCTGCGGCTACTGCTGCTCCTCAAGACCAAGCCGAGCATCCGGGTCGCGGAAGCGGCGGACGAGTTGAACGTCGCCCGGTCGACCGCACACCGCCTGCTGGCGATGCTCGTCTACCGCGGTTTCGCGGCGCAGAACGCGACCACCCGGGCCTACCATCCCGGGCCGGTGCTGATCGAGGTCGGCATGGGTGCGCTGTCCAAGCTGGACGTCCGGCGCAAGGCCCGGCCGTACCTGGAGCGTCTGGTGGCCACGACGGGCGAGACGGCGAGCCTCCAGATCCTGGAGGGCAACCACGTCCGGTTCGTCGACTCGGTCGAGTCGACGAACGCGGTCCGGGTGGCCTCCCGGGCCGGGGTGAGCCTGCCGGCGCACGCCTCCTCCGGCGGCAAGGTGCTGCTGGCCGGGATGTCGCTGGAAGCGGTGCAGCGGCTCTACCCGACCGAGCGGCTGGAGCAGGTGACCGACGCGACCAACACCGACCGGGCCACCCTGTTCGAGGAGTTGGCCGAGGCCAGGGCCCAGGGCTACTCGGTCAACCACGGTGAGAGCGAACCGGGGCTGGTGGCGGTCGGCGTACCGTTGCCGGACCGCACCGGTACGCCGGTCGCCTCGCTCACCATCGCCGGCCCGACCGCCCGGATGGGCCCGGAAGGGGTGAACCGGGCCGTGGAGGCGCTTCGCGAGGCGGCGAGGGAACTCGGCGAGAGCCTCTACCGCTGAGCAGTCGATTCCGTACATCAGAATAACTGTGCCTCCTATTCCCTAGGGCGATGCACGGGGCTAGCGTGTGAGCACTGCGTGGTCGCACTCGTGGCCGACGTCGCCGTGGCCGGGCCCGCACCCGGTCACGGCGGAGCGGCCCCGGACCGCGACCGCCAGCTCCGCCGCGGTCACCACCAGTCCCGGGAGAGGCACCATGTTCATCGACGTCCACGGTCACGTCAGCGCTCCGAGTGAGTTGTACGCCTACAAGGCCGGCCTGTTGGCCCACCGCGGTGCGCACGGCCGGGGCGGCGCGGGGATCAGCGACGACCGGCTCCGGGCAGCCCTGCACGAGCCGAACCCGAGCTTCGGCGGCGAGTCGCACCTCGCCCACCTGGCCGCCGCCGGCATCGACCTCCAGCTCATCTCGCCCCGGCCCTACCAGGCGATGCACAGCGAGTCGCCGGCCTTCCTGGTCGACTGGTTCACCGCCGAGACCAACGACGTCATCCACCGGGTCTGCCAGCTGGAGCCGGGACTGTTCCGGGGCGTCGCCGGGCTGCCACAGAGCATGGAGACCGACCCGGCGGAGTGGACCCGCGAACTGCGTCGCTGCGTCCAGGAACTGGGCTTCGTCGGCGCCATGCTCAACCCCGACCCGTACGAGGGCACCCGGCAGCCGCCCGGCCTCGGCGACCGGTTCTGGTACCCGGTCTGGGAGGCGCTCTGCGAACTCGACGTACCGGTGCTGATCCACTCCGCCGGCTGCCGCGCCCCGGCCCGGGAGAGTTACTCGCTGCACTTCATCCAGGAGGAGACGCTCGCCGTCATCGGCCTGCTCCAGTCGGCCGTCTTCACCGACTTCCCCGACCTCAAGATCGTGGTGTCGCACGGCGGCGGGGCCATCCCGTACCAGCGCGGTCGGTTCGCCCCGGGCGCACTGCGCAAGGGCCAACGCTTCGAGGACAACCTCCGCAAGCTCTGGTACGACACCTGCCTCTACACCCGCGACTCCATCGAGCTCCTGCTCAAGGCGGTCGGGGTGGACCGGGCCCTGTTCGGCACCGAGAAGCCCGGCACCGGCTCGATGCGGGATCCGGAGACCGGTCGCTGGATCGACGACATCCACCTGCTGATCAACGACATCGAGTGGCTCGACGACAAGCAGCGTACGCAGTTGTTCGAGACCAACGCCCGCGAACTGTTCCGGCTCTAGCGGGCGGCGGGACGCAGGAGAAGGAGCACCGATGGCAGAGA
Source organism: Plantactinospora solaniradicis (assembly GCF_042658085.1). Lineage (NCBI taxonomy): Bacteria > Bacillati > Actinomycetota > Actinomycetes > Micromonosporales > Micromonosporaceae > Plantactinospora > Plantactinospora solaniradicis. Next base: position 354,680 of record NZ_JBHSPR010000060.1, read on the forward strand.
TCGTGGTGGGTATCGGCACCTCGCACGGGCCACTGCTCAACACCCCACCGGACCAGTGGGGCCAGCGGGCCGCCGCCGACCGGCGCAACCCCGCGCTGGCCTACCGGGGCGAGGACTACACCTTCGACCAGCTCACCGAGCTGCGCGAGGACTTCACCGCCGAAAACGAACCAGACGTACGGCGGGAGCGGCATCAGCGGTGTCGGGAGGCGATCGACGCCCTCGGCGACGTGGTCCGGAGCGCCCGACCCGACGTACTCGTCGTCGTGAGCAGCGACCACAAGGAGACCTTCACCGACGAGCTGTTGCCGCAGTTCGCCTTCTACTACGGCGCGACGATGCGGCACGAGCCGTTCAAGCCGGAGGACCTCGCGGCGATGCCGCCCGGACTGGCGATCGCCGAGGTGGCCAACGTGCCGGCCGAGAGCACCATCCGGCGGTGCCATCCCGAACTGGCCGTACACCTGATCCGGGCGACCAGCGAGCAGGGCTTCGACCCCAGCGCGTCGAAGGAACTCCCCGCCGGCAAGTACGGCGACCATGGCATCCCGCACGGCTGGGGATTCGTCTACCAGAACATCCTCGGCGGCTCCGGCGACATCCCGTTCGTGCCGCTGTTCGTCAACACCTTCTGGGAGCCGAACCCGCCCAGCGCGGCCCGCTGCTGGGACTTCGGCCTCGCGCTCGGCCGGGCGATCGCCTCCTTCCCGGGCGACCTCCGGGTCGGGCTGGCCGCCTCCGGCGGACTGAGCCACTTCGTCATCGACGAGGAACTGGACCGGGCCTTCCTCGACGCGCTGCTCTCCGACGACGGCGACCACCTGAGCGGACTCTCCGCACCACTGCTCCGCTCCGGCACCTCCGAGCTGCGCAACTGGATCGTGGTCGCCGGTGCGCTCCGGGGCAGTGGACTGACCCCCCGGCTGGTCGACTACCAGCCCTGCTACCGCTCGGCGGCGGGCACCGGCAACGCCATGGGCTTCGTCGCCTGGGAGCCCGACACCTCGGCCGGGCCGGCATGACCGCCGCCGAGAGCCGGGTCGCGGATGCCACCGACGGCGGCACCGGTGCGGACGCGTTGCGGGCCCGGATCGCCGTACTCGACAGCTGCGCACTCTCCGACGCGCTGGACACCCTCGGACTGGCCGGTGCCACCACCGGCATCCGGGCACTGTGGTCGGTGACCGAACCGGTGGTGGGCACCGTCCGTACCGTCCGGGCCGGTCCCCGGCGCAGCGGACAGCCCGCCGCGCACATCGCCGCTTCGGCGGTCGATTCGTCAGGCCCCGGGCAGGTGCTGGTGATCGCCAACGACGGCCGGCTCGACGTCTCCTGCTGGGGCGGCATCCTCGCGCTCGCCGCGACCCGACGCGGCATCGGCGGCGTCGTCATCGACGGAGCCTGCCGGGACATCGCGGAGAGCGAGTCGCTGGGCTTTCCGGTCTTCGGCCGGGCCGTCGTCCCGGTCAGTGCCCGGGGCCGGATCGTGCAGCTCGGAATGGACGAGCGGATCGAGGTCGCCGGCACCCCGGTCGACAGCGGTGACTGGGTCGTCGCCGACCGCAACGGCGTGGTCTTCGTCCCAGCCGCCGAGGCGGAACGGGTCGTCGCGCTGGCCGAGCGGATCGTGCGCCGCGAGGAGGGCATGGCCGAGGCGGTCCGGGCCGGACAGCCGGTCGACCAGGTCATGCACGACAGCAAATTCCCCTCGGTGGAGGAGTGAGCATGAGCGAGCGGAGCGAGCGAATCGGCCAGCTCAGTAGCCAGACTCATGACGACGCCGAGCGCAGCGAGGTGACGGCATGAGCGAGCCCGGCAGCAGCCGCCACCCCCTGGCGGCGTACTCGACCGCGACGGTCTCGGACGCACTCGACCGGCTCGGCCGCCCCGGCAGCCTGCTCGGGATCGCACCACTGGCCGACGGCGCCCGGCTCTGCGGGCGGGCCTTCACGGTGCGCTACGTGACCGCGGGTAACCCGGCCGGCAGCGTCGGCGACTATCTCGACGACGTACCCGCCGGGGACGTGGTGGTGCTGGACAACGGCGGGCGTACCGACTGCACGGTCTGGGGAGACATCCTGACCGCGATGGCGCACGACCGGGGCGTGGCGGGCACCGTCATCGACGGAGTCTGCCGGGACGTCGCTCGGGCGCTCGGGGTGGGCTACCCGATCTACTCCCGAGGGCGCTTCATGCGTACCGGCAAGGATCGGGTCGAGGTCTCCGACGTCGGTCGACCGGTGACCGTCGGCGGGGTGCAGGTCGCCGCCGGGCAACTGCTGCTCGGCGACGCGGACGGCGTGGTCGCGGTGCCGGCGGACGTGGAGGACGAGGTACTCGCCCTCGCCGGACGGATCCACGCCAGCGAGGAGGCGATCGTGGCCGAGGTGCTGTCCGGTGGCACCCTGGCCGAGGCCCGCCGCCGGCACGGGTACCACCAGTTGCAGCGCCGGGCGGACGCCTGATGCCCGCCCTACCGCCCTCTCCGCCGGACTCGACGGACTCGACGGACTCGACGGGCTCGGCCGGCCCCGCTGGCCTGACGGTGGCCGCGGAACTGCTCGCCCTGGGCACCGCCACCGTCTACGAGGCGGCCCGGGAGGAGTGCTTCCTGCCGTACACCCTGCGCCCGGCCTGGGTCGGTGCCCGGCTGGCCGGTCCGGCGCTGCCGGTACGCACCGCGCCGGCCGACAACCTGCCGCTGCACCTCGCGGTCGCCGCCGCCCGGCCGGGCCAGGTCCTGGTGGTGGCCGCACAGGGCGAGCCGTGCGGCTACTGGGGAGAGGTGCTCACGGTGGCCGCCCAGCAGCGCGGCATCGCGGGCCTGGTGATCGACGGCGGGGTCCGGGACACCGCCGCCCTCGCCGCCCTCGCCTTTCCGACCTTCAGCAGCTCGATCGCGCTTCGTACCACCCTGAAGAACGACCCCGGCACGGTCGGCGAACCGATCGTCCTGGGCGGAGTAACCGTCCACACCGACGACCTGGTGCTAGCCGACGAGGACGGCGTCGTCGTCCTCCCCGCCGACCGGGTCGGGACAGTCCTGACCGCTGCCCGCCAACGCCAGCAGGCCGAGCGCCGCTACCTGAACCGGATCCGCCAGGGCGAACTCACCGTGGACATCTACAGCTTTTGATGCAAGGAAGGGCCCCTTGTTATCGCTTTCTGTAGAAGAAGGGCCCCTTCTTAACCGATCAGCCCGACGCTCCCCGGCGTGGCCGGGTGGACGTGTCGGCTGGTGCGCCGCCGCCCCGCTCGACTTCCCCCGTCGGGCGGGGCGGCGGCATGCGCATCTTCCGCCGTACCACAGGCGATCTTCTGTGCGGTGACTGGAACAGCAGGGTTGTTAAGGGGGGTGGATAACAGCACTGGTGTTCCAGTCAGCGTGGTTGGGGCCTTCGCTTGTCGAGTGGAGTGGAGTGAGGTGGGCTGGCGGAGGCGAGTGTTCCGGGTTGCAGAATTACTTATCCATCTCTTCCGGTTATTGGAATCGTGGCTACGATGACAAGCATGTCCAGAACGATTCCGACCTCCGCCGCCGTCCCGGTGCTCGTCGTCGGGGCCGGCCCGGTCGGGGTGACCGCCGCCGCGGAACTGGTCCGCCACGGTGTGCCGGTCGTACTGATCGAGGCCGAGTCCGAGCCCAAGACCGACTGGCGGGCGTCGACCTTCCATCCGCCGACCCTCGAACTCCTCGGCGAACTCGGAATCGTCGACCAGATGATCGCCGAAGGACTGGTCGTACCGCGCTTCCAGCATCGGGACCGGAACGCGGGTGTGGTCGCCGAGTTCGACTTCGGTCTGCTGCGCGACGAGACGGCCCACCCGTACCGGTTGCAGCTCAACCAGCAGCACCTGGTCCGGATGCTGGTCGAACGGCTGCGCGGCAGCGACCTCGCCAGGGCAGTCTTCGGAGCCCGGGTGACCGGCGTACGCGAGGTCGACGGCGGGGTCACGGTCACGGTACGGACGGACTCGGGCGAGACCGAGATCCACGGCTCGCACCTGATCGGGGCGGACGGGGCGAACAGCACCGTGCGGCAGACCCTCGACATCGGGTTCGAGGGGCACACCTACCCGGAGCGGTTCCTCATCGTGAGCACCTCGGTCGACCTGCGGGAGATGATCCCCGGCCTGGCCGACGTCAACTACGTGGCGGACCCCCGGGAGTGGCTGTTCCTGCTGCACACCCGGGAATCCTGGCGGGCCGTCTATCCGGTGCCGCCGGACCAGCCCCGTGAGGTGGCGCTCGATCCGGACACCCTGCAGGCGCAGTTGCAGGGGATCGCGCCCCGCGCCGAGGACTACCCGATCGTGGACCGGCAGATCTACAACGTGCACCAGCGGGTGGCGTCGACGTTCCGACTCGGCAACGTGGTCATCGTCGGGGACGCGGCACACATCAACAGCCCGGTCGGCGGGGTCGGCCTCAACAGTGGCATCCACGACGCGATGGACGTGGTACGCCGGCTGGTGCGGATCCGGGCCGGCGCGGACGCGGAGGCGGAACTCGCCGCCTTCGACGCGGTGCGTCGCAGGGTCGCGCTGGACTACGTGCAGGCGGACACGCACCGCAACACCGAGCGGCTCAAGGAGACCGACCCGGAGCGGCGCCGGGCGAACCAGGACGAGCTGCGCGCCATCGCCGCCGATCCGGTCCGGCACCACGCCTGGGTCCGGCGGGCGTCACTGCTGGAGAGCGTACGGCGGTTCGGCATCGCACGCGTCCCGGGCGCGACGGCGGGCGGGGAGTCCGCTCCGGCGAGCGCCGCATGACGCACATCGTGCACATCGACCGGGCGCTGTTCCGGAAATCCCTGGGGAAGAGGACGAGGGTCCATCATGATCTCTGACAAGACGGCTGGCGTGGACGACGCCACCGGCGAGGCGTTGGCAGGTCTCTACCGTGATCTCGACGCGCTCGATCTGCATCCACTGTGGAACATCACCGCCCAGTTGCTGACCGAGACGCCACGGCCGAAGGCGGTGCCGTGGCTCTGGAACGGAGCCGTACTCCGGTCTCTGGCCGAGCGGGCGATCGACCTGGTGCCGGTCGACCGGGGCGGGGAGCGTCGGGTACTGAGCCTTGGCAACCCCGGCCTGGGCGGACAGCCGTACGCCGTCGGCACGCTCTGGGGCGCGATCCAGTGCCTCGGCCCCCGGGAGACCGCCCCCGCGCACCGGCACTCGCCCGGTGCGATCCGGTTCGTCCTGGCCGGCAGCGGAGTGTGGACCACGGTCGACGGCGACGCCTGCGACATGCATCCCGGTGACCTGATCCTGACCCCGGGCATGCACTGGCACGACCACACCAACGGCGGCACGGAGTCGATGGTCTGGTTCGACGGACTCGACCTGCCGATGATCGAGGCGCTCGACGCGGTCTTCTTCGAGGAGTACCCCGAGTTCGCCCAGCCGGAGCCGGTCCGTCGCAACGCCGGCGAGGCCGCCTACGCCACGAATCCGCGCCGGCTGCGGCCCGGCGCGGTCACCGACGAGCTGGATCCGAAGCCGTCGCGGCTGCTGGTCTACCGCTGGGCGGAGACCGACGCCGAGCTGACCCGGTTGGCCGCCGAGAACGGACAGGAGATCGCCAGCGTCGAGTTCACCAATCCGGACTCCGGCGCGAGCGTGCTGCCGACGTTGAGTTGCAGCGTGCACCGGCTGCCGGTCGACCGGGTGACGCGGCCCCGCCAGCAGACCGGCAACGCGATCTGGGTGGTCTTCCGGGGCGAGGGCTACAGCGTGATCGGTGGCCAGCGCTTCGACTGGGGTCCCGGTGACATGTTCGTCGTTCCGTCCTGGGTACCGGTCGAGCACCGGGCGAGCGCGCCGGCCGATCTGTTCCGGCTGACCGACGCCCCGGTGCTGCGGGCGCTCGGCATCTACCGGGAACGCGTCCTCGACGCCCAACAGCCGGTCACCGGGACCTTCACCGCCCGTACCCTCGACGGCGCACCGGCCCCCGGCCTAGGCGTGGCCCCGACTCCCGGCACGGGCGTGGCCCCGGCTCCGCTCTCCGTCGCCGGTGGGGAGGTCCGGTGAAGCTCTGCCTCTTCGACGACTACCGCACCGGAGCCGTGGTCGACGGCGGGATCGTCGACCTGACCGCCAGCCTGCCCTGGCCGCACGATCCGGATCCGGAGACCGTCGGCTCGTGGCGCCGGCTCTGCCGCGACTACGCCGAGCTGGCCGATCGGTTGGCCGACGCGGTCGCCCAGGGACCGGTCGTTCCGCTGGACCGGGTACGCCTGCGTGCGCCCGCGCTCAATCCGTCCAAGATCATCGCGGCGGCCAGCAACTACGCCGAGCACGTGCACGAGATGCACGCGGTGCAGGAGCGCACCCTCGGCAAGGTCGAAGAGTGGATGATGTCGTTCGACGTCTTCCTCAAGGCGCCCTCCTCGCTCGCCGGCCCCGAGGAGCCGATCGTGCTGCCGGCCGCCGTACTGGCCGCCGGACACGAGGTGCACCACGAGTCGGAACTGGTCGTGGTGATCGGCAAGGGTGGGCGGGACATTCCCGCCGAGCGGGCCCGGGAGCACATCCTCGGCTACAGCATCGGGCTCGACATCACCGTACGCAGCCCGGGGGACCGGTCACGGCGCAAGAGTTACGACACGTTCAGTCCGCTGGGTCCGTGGCTGACCACCGCGGACGAGGCCGGCCCGGACGACAACTTCGAGATCGAGCTGCTGGTCAACGGCGAAGAGCGGCAGCGGGTGAACACCGCCGACCTGATCGTCGCGGTGCCGGCCATCGTCGAACACGCGTCCCGGGTGATGACGCTGTCTCCCGGCGACCTGATCTTCACCGGTGCACCGCCGGGGGTGGGTCCGATCCACCCCGGCGACGTGCTCGCCGCCAGCATCAGTGGCCTGGGCGTGCTCCGGACCAGCGTGACGGCCGGATCGGACGGCACCAGATGACCGAGCGCGGCGAGGAGCGGCAATGACCAGTGTGGACGACGTACTCGGGCTGGAGGGCGGGCCGATCGTCCGGGCCGGAGCGGGGCGGTCCGTGCTGGACGTCCTGTTGCACCCGGAGAGCCTGGCCATCATCGGCGCCTCGGACAACCCGGTCAGCCTGGGCGGCCGCCCGCTCGGACTGCTCGCCGCGGCCGGGTACGCCGGTCGGGTCTACCCGGTCAATCCGACCCGAAGCACCGTGCAGGGTCGACCGGCGTACCCGTCGGTGCGGGACCTGCCGGAGCCGGTCGAGGTGGCGATGGTGATGGTCCGGGCCCGGATGGTGCCGGCCGTGCTGCGCGAGTGCGACGCGGCCGGAGTGCGGGTGGCGATCGTGCTCAGCTCCGGATTCGGTGAGGGCACCGGGCGGGGCGCCGAACTCCGCGACGAGATCGCCGACATCGTCGCCGGTACCACCATGCGGGTGCTCGGGCCGAACTGCGAGGGCCTGGCCAGCCTGCCGGCGTCGGCGCCACTGACCTTCAGTCCGGTGCTCGACGCGGCCCGGACCGGGCAGGTGGTACTGCCCGGCAAGGTCGCGGTGCTGTCGCACAGCGGCGGACTCGGGTTCGCGGTCGCACAGTGGGGGTCCCGGGTCGGGATCGGCTTCAACTATCTGATCAGCACGGGCAACGAGGGCGACCTCGACGTGCTGGAGCTGGCCGGGGCGCTGCTGGTCGAGACCGACACCGAACTCGCCGTCCTGGTGCTGGAGGGGGTCGACGATCCGCGCCGGCTCGCCGCACTCGCCGGGCAGGCCCGGGAACTCGGCAAGCGGCTGCTGGTCGCCCGGTTGGGCCGTACCGACGCGGGCGCCCGGGGCAGCCTGGCGCACACCCGGCACGACGCGACGACGCTGGGCGGCCTGGACGCGCTCTACGCCCAGCAGGGGATCGCGCAGGCCGGCGACGAGCGCGAGCTGATCGACGTACTCCAGGCGCTGGACAAGGTTCCGACGCTGGCCGGGCGGCGGATCGGCATCCTCGCCACGTCCGGCGGGGCCGGGGTGTGGCTGGCCGACGCCTGCCGGGACGCCGGGCTCGCGGTGCCGGAGCTGTCGCCGGAGTTGCAGCACACGCTCGCCGGCTTCATGCCGGAGTACGGCTCACCGGTGAACCCGGTCGACCTCACCGCCCAGTTCATCGCCGGCGGTTCGTTCGCGCCCGCGATCGAGGCGCTGGCCAGTTCCGGCGAGGTCGACGCGGTCGTCCTGGCCACCTCGCTGGCCTCGGCGGGGCGGTTGGAGGACGACCGGGAAGCCCTGTCGGCGCTGCTCCAGCGGGATCTGCCGCCCCTGGTCGTCTACACCTACACCCATCCGGCCGAGTCCTGCGTACGCATCCTCGAAGGGCTCGGCCTGGCCTGGTACACCAGCTCGACGGGGGTGGCCGGGGGCCTTGCCGCCGTCGCGCCACCCCTGGCCGGTGGCACCGGCAGCCCGGCGGCGGACGACACGGATGCACGACCGGCAGGAGGAACACTGAGTTGACCACCGCAATCGGTGATGTGATCACTTCCCGGGTCCGGGACCGGACACTGCTGCGTACCGACGCCTTCGTCGACGGCGGGTGGGTCGGGTCCGACAGCGGCGCCCGGTTCCCGGTCCTCGATCCGGGCACCGGCGAGTTGCTCGCCGAGGTGCCCCGGTTCGGTCGGGCGGAGACGGCTCGGGCGATCGAGGCGGCCCGGCGTGCCCTGCCGGGCTGGCGGGCCCGTACCGCCGTGGACCGGTCGGGGATCCTGCGCCACTGGGCCGACCTGATCCGGTCCAACGCGGACGACATCGCGACGATCCTCACCGCTGAGCAGGGCAAGCCGTTCGCGGAGGCGCGCGGCGAGGTGCTCTACAGCGCCGCCTTCCTCGACTGGTTCGCCGAGGAGGGGCGCCGGGTCTACGGCGACGTCATCCCGTCGAACTCGGCGGCCGAGCGGATCATCGTGTTGAAGCAGTCGGTCGGAGTGGTCGGCGGGATCACTCCGTGGAACCTGCCGGCCGCGATGATCACCCGAAAGGCGGCCCCGGCGCTGGCCGCCGGCTGCGCCCTGGTGCTCAAGCCGGCCGAGCAGACCCCGTTGACCGCGCTGGCCCTGGCCGAGTTGGGCCTGCGGGCCGGGGTGCCGCCCGGGGTGTTGAACATCGTCACCGGGGCGGCCGAGGACGCGCCGGAGATCGGCCGGGAGTTGACCGACAACCCGGTGGTCCGCAAGCTCAGCTTCACCGGATCGACCGAGGTCGGCCGGCTGCTGATGCGGCAGTGCGCCGACGGGATCAAGAAGGTGTCGCTGGAACTCGGCGGCAACGCCGCGTTCATCGTCTTCGACGACGCCGACCCGGATCTGGCGGTCGAGGGGATCTTCTCGGCCAAGTACCGCAACGCCGGTCAGATCTGCACGGCCGCCAACCGGATCCTGGTGCAGGACGGCATCCTCGAACGGTTCACCGAGGCGCTGCTGCGCCGGACCAGGGCCGTCCGGGTCGGCACCGGCTTCGCCGACGGCGTGGAGATGGGTCCGCTCATCGACGACCAGGGGCTGCGCAAGGTGCAGCGGCACGTCGCGGACCTGGTCGAGCACGGCGGGCGGGTGCTCACCGGCGGCCGGCCCCACGAGCTGGGCGGCACCTTCTTCGAGCCGACCGTGATCACCGGGTTGAGTGCGGAGTCGCTGGCCTGGCGGGAGGAGACCTTCGGCCCGGTCGCGGCGATCCGGAGCTTCGCCACCGAGGACGAGGCGGTCGCGCTGGCGAACGATTCCGAGTACGGCCTGGTCGCCTATCTCTACAGCCACCACCTGGGTCGGATCTGGCGGACGGCGGAGGCGATCGAGACGGGCATGATCGCGGTCAACACGGGACGGGTCTCCGGCGAGCAGGCACCGTTCGGCGGCATCAAGCAGTCCGGTATCGGCCGGGAGGGCTCGAAGTACGGCCTGGACGAATGGCTGGAGATCAAGTACCTGAACCTGGCGGGGCTGGACCGATGACCGAGTTGACCGGTCAGGTGGCGATCGTGACCGGCGGGGCGATCGGAATCGGCCGGGCCATCGCCGAGGACCTCGGCAGGGCGGGGGCCCGGGTGGTGGTCGCCGACCGGGCCGGCGCGGCGGAAGCGGCCGACGAACTGCGCGACAACGGGACGTCGGCGATCGGGATCGAGGTCGACGTCTCGTCGGAGGTCGCGACCCGGGGACTGGCCGACGAGGTGGTACGCGAGTTCGGCGGGATCGACATCCTGGTCAACAACGCCGGCATCTTCACCACGCTCCGCCCGGGGCCGCTGGAGGAGATCGACGTCGCCGAGTGGCAGCGGGTGATGGACGTCAACGTGCTCGGGTCGTACCTGTGTATCCGGGCGGTGGTGGGACCGATGCGGGACCGGGGCGGCGGGCGGATCGTGAACATCGCCTCGACGACGGCCTTCAAGGGCGTCGCGAACCTGCTGCACTACGTCGCCAGCAAGGGGGCGGTGATCGCGATGACCCGGGCCAGCGCCCGGGAGTTGGGCGACGACAACATCCTGGTCAACGCCGTGGCGCCGGGCTTCACGGTGAGCGACGGCATCCTCGACGGGGGTGCGGAGCTGGCCGGGATCCGGCGCGCGGCCCCCGGCAAGCGGGTGCTGGCCCGCGAGCAGCGCCCGCAGGACGTGGTCGGGGCCGTACGGTTCCTCGCCGGTCCGATGTCGAGCTTCATCACCGGCCAGACCGTCGTGGTCGACGGCGGAGCCTTCTTCCACTGACCTTCGACTGACCCGTCCCGTCTTCACGGGCGCTATCGGGAGCAGTAGCACTCGCAACCGTTCTGTTATACAGAACTAGATGTAAAGATCTAGCGCCACGAGAAATCCGTTCGTAATGTACGACCAGGTGAGAGGTAAAGATCCTCTCCCCGGAACCCATCCTATGACCCGGCACCGTACGCAACGTTTCCGCAGCTAGTCGGCTTGGGCAGGCGGCCCGCCGAGCTGTGTGGCGGCGGTCGTGACCCGATGGAAAAAGGAAAGAAGACCGACTTATGGATCTGGGCCTGGCGAACAAGAGAGCCATCGTCACCGGAGGCAGTGCGGGCATCGGAAAGGCCATTGCCCGACAGTTGGTCGCCGAGGGCGTGCACTGCGCCGTGTCCAGCCGGAGCCTCGACCGCGCCCGGACCGCCACCGCCGACCTGACCGGCCCCGGGCGGGCCCTGCCGGTGCAGGCCGAACTGCGGGACGCCGAGTCCGTCGAGGCGATGGTCCGCCAGGTGACCGAGGAGTTCGGCGGGGTCGACATCCTGGTCAACAACGGCGCCGTGGTCAGCGGCAACCAGGCCGAGGACTTCGACCACATCACCGACGAGCTGATCCTGACCTCGTTCGAGGAGAAGTTCCTCGGCACCATGCGGTGCTGCCGGGCGGTGGTCCCGCTGATGCGGGCCCAGGGCTTCGGCCGGATCATCAACATCGCCGGCCACAAGGCCCGGGAGGGCGGCGCCATCGCGGCCGGCGCCCGCAACTCGGCGATCGTGCACCTGACCCGCTCCCTGGCCCTGGAACTGGGCCGCGACGGCATCACGGTCAACGCCGTACATCCGTTCACCACTGTCACCGAGACGCTCGAGTCCCGGATGGCGGAGGTGGCCAAGCGACGCGGCGTGACCCTGGAGGAACACCTCGGGCACGTCGCCGGGCGTACGGCCCTGGGGCGGCTGGTCACCGCGCCGGAGATCGCCGCGTTCGTCGCGTTCCTCGCCTCGCCTCTCTCGGTGGCGATGACCGGCGAGGTGGTCGCGCTCACCGGCGGGGTCGACAGGACCATCCATGGCTAGCCCGGACAGCCCGAACCCGGGCACCCCGACCCCGGACCGCCCGACCCCGGCTCCGGCCGCCGCTTCCGCTCCGGTACTGGTCGACGTCGACGGGCCGATCGCGGTGCTGACCCTCAACCGTCCGGCGGTGCGGAACGCGATCGACGACGCCACCCGGGCGGCCCTCGGTGACGCGCTCGCCGAACTCGGCCAGGCGGCCGAGGTCAGGGTGGTCATCCTGACCGGCGCCGGTTCGGCGTTCTGCGCCGGTGGCGACATCCAGGCGATGGAGCAGCGCCTCGCGGCGCCCCCGGGCGAGGTGGCGATCCGGGGCTGGCAGCGCCAGCACGGGACGTACGCCCTGACGGCCGGACTGCACCGCCTCGACCAGGTGACCATCGCGGCGGTCAACGGACCCGCCGCCGGCCTCGGCATGGACCTGGCCCTGGCCTGCGACTTCATCGTGGCCGATCCGGCCGCGTCGTTCGTCGCCAGCTTCGTGTTGCGCGGACTGGTCCCCGACGGCGGCAGCATGTACCACCTGCCGCGCCGGGTCGGCCCGCAGCGCGCCAAGGAACTGCTGCTGTCCGGCCGCCGGGTGGACGCCACGGAGGCGCTGGAGATCGGGCTGATCGACCTCCTCGCCGAGCCCGGTGCCGTCGTCGCGCACGCCACCGAGTACGCGGCCCGGTTCACCGAACGGTCCCGGGCGGCCCTGATGCTGGCCAAGTCGATCATCAACCGCAGCTTCGAATCCTCGCTCGACCAGATCGCCAGCCTCGGCAGCCAGGCCCAGGCCATCTGCTACACGACCGATGCCCACCGCGACTCTGTGCGCTCATTCCTCGACAGGAGGGCTCTCGACAGGAGGGGGCTCGACAGCAGAGGGGGAGCGGCTGCCGGCGGGGCCCCCGGGGGCTCGACACGTCCACCGCCAGTACCACCCACCACAGAATGAGGAACGACAATGAATAGGCGAAGGAAAGGCGTCGTCGCCGCGCTGGTCGCCACGTTGGCGCTGGCCTCGGCCGCCTGCGGCTCGTCGGGCTCGCCCGGCGCCGCCGCCACCGGTGCACCCGTCCGGGGCGGCGATCTGACCGTGCTGGTGTCGGAGGGCGGATTCGCCCGGTGGCCCACCCTCGACCCGGTCGCCTCCGGCGTGGCCAACCACGAATACCGGAACGCCATCTTCGGCCAGCTTTTCACCCAGGGACCGAACAACGCCATCGAGCCCGTCCTGGCCACCGGCTACACCTTCGCCGACGACCAGCTCTCCGTGACGATCGCCCTCCGCGAGGGCGTCAACTTCTCCGACGGTACGCCGTTCAACGCCACCGCCGTGAAGGCGAACCTCGACCGCTCGCTCGACCCGAAGAACGCCTGCCGCTGCGTGCAGCTCTTCGAGCCGGTCACCTCCGTGGAGACGGACGGCGACCACAAGGTCGTACTCAAGTTCTCCGAGCCGTTCCCGCTGGTCATCGCCTCGTTCCTGAACGAGGCACCGAACTGGGTTCCCTCGCCGACCGCACTGGCGTCGATGGGCGCCGACGCGTTCGGGCAGAAGCCGGTCGGCGCCGGACCGTTCAAGGTGGTCAGCAACGTCGCCAACCAGGAACTCGTACTGCAGCGCAACGAGAACTACTTCGACAAGGCAGCACCGTTCCTGGACAAGCTGACCTTCAAGACCATCGGTTCGGACCAGACGGCGTTCGCCGCGTTGCAGTCCGGCTCCGCCGACGTGCTGGAGGGCATCACCACCGTTCCGCTGCTGACCCAGGCCAAGCAGCAGTTCAACCTCGCGCCGGTGGCCTCGGTCTCGGTGTGGCAGTTGCAGTACAACACCCTGAAGGCGCCGCTGAACGACCAGCGGGCCCGGGAGGCGCTCTCGTACGCGACCGACGCCGACACGATCAACAAGGTGCTGTTCGGCGGTCTCAACCAGGCGGCTCAGACGCCGACCGCGCCGGGTGGCCTCTTCTACCAGGCCACGATCGACGGTTACCGCGGCTATGACCAGGCGAAGGCGAAGGAACTGGTCCAGCAGTTGGGCGGCCTGGAGGTCGAGATCATGCTCGGCGGCGCCCAGGAGGAGATGCAGGTCGCCGAGGCGATCAAGACGATGTGGGGAGCGGCCGGGATCACCGTCAAGGCGATCAACCAGGAGCCGTTGCAGACCCGTAACGACAACTTCGCCTCCAACAACTGGACGCTGGACTTCGCCTGGGTGGGCAACTACGACCCGGCACTGGGGCTGAGCATCGACCGGTACTTCGGCTCGAAGGGGCTGAACAGCGGGGTGAAGGATCCCGCCCTCGACGCGGCACTGGAGAAGGCGCGGCAGGGCAAGGACACCGCGGCCCGCGCGGCGGCGTACCAGGATGTCTTCAAGATCATTAACGACAAGGCGTACAACAAGATCCTCTTCACCCGACAGACGTTCAACGTCGCGGCGAAGTCCGTACAGGGGATCGACCAGGGCGTGCCCTGGGTGGCCTGGGAGAAGGTCTCCCAGAGCAACTGACGGCGCGGCGTGCGATCGGGTCGGTCGGCCGGTACTCCGACCGGCCGACCCGATCGGCCGACGGTCGGCGACGAAGGAGAAGTCAGATGGAGAAGGTCACGTTCTACTTCGACCCACGCTGTCCCTGGTGTTATCAGGCCAGTCGGTGGGCCCGTCGACTGGAGGCACTCGGCGAGATCGAACTCGACTGGGCGCTCTACTGCCTGGAGGTGGCCAACCTCGCCGACGGAGCCGACCCGGTACCGCTGGGCGAGACGGCCCGGTCGGCGACCGCGCTCCGGGCCGCCGCCGCGATCGGCCGCAAGGAGAACTCGAAGGCGATCGGGCGGTTCTACCAGGCGCTCGGCGACCGCGTCTGGGAGACCAGCGAGCCGGCGAAGGACCGGGACCTCGCGGTGGCGGAGTCGGTCGAGGAGGCCGGTTTCGACCGGTCGCTCTTCGACGAGGCGCAGGCCGACCCGGACACCTGGCTCGACGTACTCGCCCAGCACCGGCACCTGGTGGCCGAGAAGGGCGGGATCGGCCTGCCGACGCTGATCCTCGACGGTGGCGCCGGTCCGGCCATCTTCGGCCCCGTCCTCAGCGAACTGCCGGGCGACGAGGACGCGGTACGGATCTGGCGACACCTGTCCTGGCTCGCCCGGTACGACAACTTCTTCGAGCTGAAGCGGCACCGTACCGAGCAGCCGAACCTTCCGGGCTGGCGGGTCCAGCCGTCCAAACTCACCTTCGGCTCACGCCCCTGGATGCCGCCCGTCCCGGATCGTCCGGTGGTGAAGGCTCCATAGCCGGGCCACCCCTCCCGCCCGTCCCGCCCGTCCCGCCGTGATCAGGTAGAGCCCGGATCCCCGTAGCCCGAGCCGTCGCCGTCGCCGTCGCTGCGCCGGGTCGCCGTTGCCCAGGACGGGCGCCAGGCCGGCTCGGGGAGCGGTGTCAGGCTTCCGAAGTGGTTGATGATCGCCCGGAGTCCTGGGTGCGGATTCGCCCTGGGGAAGATGAGCGAGAGCGGGTATGCGAGCGTCGGGTTCACGATCGGGATGCGGCGTAGGTCGTAGTTCGTCGGCCAGATGTACCGGTCGCGTGCGCCCACGAGGGTGGCCACGTCTGCGGAGTCCGCGAGGGCGTCGAGGAGTACCTCGTTGCCGAAGTTCGGGCCCGCGGCGTCGATGCGGAGATCGAAGGCGGTGGTGAGCTGGTCGTAGAACTCCGCCCATTCGCTTCGCGGCGCGATACCCGGCACCCAGATCCGGTGTCTGCGCAGCTGGGGTGGCGTCAGTGTGCGCGCGGAGGCGAGCGGATGCCTGGGGCCGACGAGGAGTTCCAGCGGGGAGTCGAACGCGTGGATCATCTGCACGTCGCGCGGCAGCGTGGCGGCGTCCGTGACCGTGCGGAACGAGGCGTCGATGTCGCCCGCCTGGACGGCGGCGACCGCCACGCGCGGGTCGTTGACCCTGAGCGTCACCACGTCGAGGTCGGTGCCGGGACGTGACCGCCAGTAGTCGTGCAGGACGACGGCCTGCGCGGACCGCAGGCCGAGGACGTCGATCCGCAGGGCCCGCGAGCCCGGCCTGATCGCGGTGATGGCGCGGTCGACACCCGTGACGATGTTGCGGGCGTGCGGAAGAAACGCCTGGCCGTCGAGTGTCAGCTCGACCCCTCGGGCGGTACGGGTGAACAAGCGGACGTCGAGTTGGCGTTCGAGGGTGGCGATCCGTTTCGACACGGCCTGTTGCGTCACGCCGAGTTCGTCGGCCGCGTGTTGCAGCTGGCCGAGCTCGGCCGCGCGGACGAACGATCGCACTGCCTCGGTATCCATCGGCCCAGCATATGCACGCCCAACTGAACGTTGTGGCTCGCCGAAGGCCGAGTTGTTTGCTCCCGCTCCGATGCGCCTGACGAGATCCAAGGATCCGAACATCGGTTGTGCAAACGAGCCGCAGGTCGCGTAGACCTCGACGATCTGTTGTCGCGTCCGCGACCGCAGATCGCCAAGATTCACTGGATCGGGGTCGTGACGGGGTCGACGGGTGCGGGGGTGCCGGCTCTTGAGCGGGGTGTGCGGCGGAAGCAGGTCTTTGCCGGGCCAGGTTTCCGACAAACGTCCATAGGCGCCCGCCGGGAATCTTCAGTAAATTCCGGCCATTGTTAGCGATCACATGGATGTCGATCTTGGTGTTGCCCTCGCGTCCCTGAGTGGCAGGCGCCGCCACGGACCGACAGCCAGCCAGAACGCGCCGTGGCCCGCCCCCGCCACGATTCACCCGGATCGGATGCGACGGGCACCGGCCACCACCCGAGAGGTAGGTAGGCAGTGGCCTCAGACCAGCAGCAGGCAGTTGACCGGCGACTTTTCCTGAAGACCGTTGGTGCCGTCACGGCCGGCACCGTCATCGCCACCCAGATCGAGGCGACGGCCGCCACGGCCGCCCCCGTTCCGGCGGCGGAACCGGTGGGCCGGACCACGGCCCGCTCCGGCGCGGCGGCGCAGGCCGCGATCAGGTCACAGGGCGACTTCTACGACCAGAACCCGCGCTGGGTGGTGAAGCCGTTCGGCCTGGACCAGGTCGAACTGCTCGACGGAACGCTGTTCACGGAGAAGCGGGACCGGGTGCTGGACTTCGCGGCGGCGTACCCGGCCGACCGGGTCCTGCACAACTTCCGGGTCACCGCTGGCCTGCCCACGCCGGTCGGGTCCAGCCCGCCGGGCGGCTGGGACGACGCCACCGGCAACCTGCGCGGTCACTACAGCGGACACCTCATCACGGCCTTCAGCCAGGCGTACGCCTCGACGAGCGACTCGGTCTTCTCCGACAAGGTCGACTACATCGTCGCCGAGCTGGCGAAGTGCCAGGATGCGATGGCCGAGAGCGGGCTCTACAGCCATCCCGGATTCCTGGCCGCCTATCCGGAGGAACAGTTCGTCCGGCTCGAATCGTTCGCGACGTACCCCACCATCTGGGCGCCGTACTACACCTGTCACAAGATCATGCGCGGCCTGCTGGACGCGTACCTGCTGGTCGGCAACGAGCAGGCGCTCGACGTCGTGACGAAGATGGGCGACTGGGTGCACAGCCGGCTGTCCGTGCTGCCCCGGGAGATCCTGAACCGGATGTGGGCCATCTACATCGCCGGGGAGTACGGCGGGATGAACGAGGTGATGGCGGACCTGCACGCCCTCACCGGTGACGAAAAGTACCTGACCACGGCGAAGTGCTTCGACAACCGGCAGTCGCTCTTCGACGCCTGCGTCAACGACCAGGACATCATCACCCGGCTGCACGCCAACACCCACGTTCCGCAGTTCGTCGGCTACCTGCGGGTCTTCGACCGCAGCGGCGAGGAGACGTACCACGCCGCCTCGGAGAACTTCTGGAACATGGTGGTCCCGCACCGGATGTACAGCCACGGCGGCACGAGCGGCACCTGGCCGGCGAGCCCGGGACTGCCGGCGAACACGAACGCCGAACTGTTCCAGCCGAGGGGGAACATCGCCGGTTCCATCGGCGGAAGCGGTGCCGAGACCTGTACGTCGTACAACCTGTTGAAGGTGGCGCGGAATCTGTTCTTCCACGACCCGGATCCGAAGTACATGGAGTACTACGAGCGCACCCTGCTCAACCACATTCTCGGCTCCCGGCGGGACGCGGACAGCGCCACCAGCCCGAACGTCACCTACTTCGTCCCGTTGTCCCCGGGCAACTCCCGGGGCTACGGCAACACCGGCACCTGCTGCGGCGGGTCGGGTCTGGAAAACCACACGAAGTACCAGGAGTCAATCTATTTCCGGGCCGCGGACAATTCGGCGCTCTACGTCAACCTGTACGTGGCGTCCGTCCTCACCTGGGAGGCGAACGGGTTCGTCGTCCGGCAGGAGACCGACTACCCGAGGTCGGAGCAGAGCAGGCTGACCGTGAACGGGCGGGGCCGGCTCGACATCAAGCTCCGGGTGCCGGGCTGGGCGAAGGACTTCTCGGTGAAGGTCAACGGCGTACTCCGGAAGGGGAAGGTGACCCCGGGCAGCTACCTGAGCATCCAGCGCAACTGGAAGCCGGGCGACACCATCGAGGTGTCGATTCCGTTCGCGGTGCGGGTGGAGAAGGCGCTGGACGCCCCCGAGGTCCAGTCCCTCTTCAACGGCCCGGTCCTGCTGCCGGCGCTCAGCACCGCGACGACGTTGCGGGACTTCTCGTTCTACCGGCACTACACCCGCAACGGCGATCTTTCCCGGGCGGTGCTCCCGGCCGGCTCGAACACCTTCACCACGAACGAGCACACGCTCCGGCCGCTCTACGTCGGCGACACCCAGGCGCACCACGTCTACTTCCGGCGCCACGAGCCGTCGATCGTGTTCGGTTCGCAGGATTCCGGCGTCGCCAACGCCCGGCGCGAGGACGGTACGTCGTTCCTCGATGCCGTCTGGTCGGCGGCGCCCTTCGCCAGCCACAGCAGGTTCATGACGAAGGTCTCCCAGACGTCGACCGAGTGGGTACGGCTGGGCCTGATCACCAAGGACGACCGCTGGGACATCCTGCTGGCCGCCGGCAACGCCGAGGAGGAGTTGAACCCCTGACCGGCAGCGGGACGGGCTGAGCACAGCGACGGGGGCGACCTCGACGGGCCGGAAGACCAGGCCCGCCGAGGTCGCCCCCCTTACGTGGCGACCGGTGGGCCGATCAGTCGAACTCGATCGCGAGGCTGGTGATCTGGTCGGCGTTGCGGTGGATGGTGAGCGTGCCGGTGCCGCCACGGGACCACTCGAAGGAGACCACCTCGGCCTCCGCGTCGGTGCGTACGGCGAGGATCCGCATCGTGTCGTCCGGAGGATTCGTCGCGTACGCCTGCGCGATGGCGTCCCGGCCGACGAACGGGCCGACCGGCGGGCCGACGAAGGTCATGACCGCGTCCGGGTGGAGGCTCGCGGTCAGCCAGGACCAGTCGCCACTGGCGACGGCCGCGTTGAAGCGATCGATGTGGGCACGCGCCATGGCTTCGGTCATGGGACGCGAATCTACGCCCATCGGTGGTCGTCAGTCAGCCCCGTTCGCCCGGACCGGTCCTGTTATCCTCTCATGACATGCAGGCAGGGGACCGGATCGACCGCGGCTCGCCGCTGCCGATGTACTACCAGCTCAAGCAGTTGATAGTCCGGGACATCGAGCGACGGCGGCTCCAGCCGGGCGACCGGCTCCTCGGCGACCACGAGCTGTGCGCCCGGTACGACGTCTCCCGTACGGTCGTCCGACAGGCGCTGACCGACCTGGAGAACGAGGGCCTGATCGAGCGTGTGAAGGGCCGGGGCACCTTCGTCGCGCATCCGAAGACCGCCGAGGGGCTGGTCCAGTCGTTGACGGGGCTGTTCGAGGACGTCGCCGCCCGGGGCGGCCACCTGCGCAGCGAGGTCCGGCGGGCCGAGGTGCTGCCGGCCGATGCCGCCGTCGCCGCCGACCTGGAGATGGCGCCCGGGGATCCGGTGATCCATCTGGAGCGACTGCGGTTCGTCGACGACGAGCCGTGGGTCTGGACCGTTACCCACATTCCGGCGGTGCTCGCCCCCGGGCTGGTCGACGAGAACCTCACCGACCGCTCGCTCTACCAGGTACTCGAAGCGTCGTACGGGGTACGCCTGGTCCGGGGCGTCCGCTCCGTCGAGGCCGCGGTGGCGAGTGCGGCCCAGGCGAGGCTGCTCGGCATCCGGCGGGGTGATCCGGTGCTGGTGCTGCGCAGCGTGAGCATCGGTGAGTCGGGGCGCCCGGTCGAGAGCTTCCTCGCGTTGCACCGGGGCGACCGGAGCCGGTTCCAGGTCGAGTTGAACCGCGCCGCCGCCAGCGGCCGGGCCGGCACTCCGCTCGTACTCGTCACGTCCTGACCGGGCTCCGGCCCGGAGTCGATCTCCTGCTCGGCAGCGTCCGGACCTGCGGCAATCTCGGCGGACCTCTTGACATCCTGTAATGACAGGACGACAGTGTCCGGAAACACGACCGAAACGGGAGCTGACGTGACTTCAAGCGCCACCCCGCCGCTCCAGCCCTTCGCGATCCGGTTCGGCGACGACAACGCCACCCTGGAACCGCAGGGGCAGATTCTCCAGCGGCGGATGTCCGACCTCGAGGGGTTGTTCGCGGACCGTCGCGCCTGGGAACAGGCCGTCGCCGACGGGGACCCCGTGGTCTACACCGTCGTCTCCTCGCCGGTGCCCGAGGTCAGCCGGGAACTCCCGCAGTCGATCACCACGATCTTTCCGGGTGACACCGGCGGCGAGTTCTGGATGACCAAGGGGCACCAGCACCCCGACCCGCAGGGCGAGATCTACCTGGGGCTGGAGGGTCGGGGCGGCCTGCTGCTGTTCGACGGCGAGCGGGCCGAGTGGTTGGACATCACTCCCGGAGTAATCGGCTACATCCCGCCGGGCTGGGCGCACCGCAGCGTCAACGTCGGCGACGAGCCGTACCGGTTCCTCGCCGTCTATCCCGGCAGCGCCGGGCACGACTACGGGTGGGTGCTCACCCACGGCATGGGCCTGCGGGCCCGCCGAGCCGAGGGCACGGTCGAACTCGTCCCGTTCGGCACCCCGGCAGGGACCACCGGACCCACCGCCCGCCCCCACTGACCCACCGCCCGCCTCCACTGACAGGAGACCCCATGGCAACGAAGAGCGTCTCACTCGCCGCGGCCGGGCTCGCCGCGGTCGTCACCCTGGCCGTCGGCGTGGTCGCCGGCCGGGCCTTCGGCTCCGGTTCCGGATCGGACGACGGTGGCGGTGACGCCGCGACGGCGGCGATCGCCGGTACGAAGATCGACGTCATCGTCAAGGCGACCGAATCCGAGTTCTGGCAGTCCATGCTCGCCGGCGCGAAGAAGGCCGGCACCGATCTCGGCGTCGAACTCGACCTGTTCGGGCCCACCTCGGAAGCCGACATCGAACCGCAGGTACGGCTGGTCGAGGACGCCATCTCCCGGGGCGCCAAGGGCATCGTCCTCGCGCCGAACTCGTCCACCGCGCTGAACGGTGTGATCGACCGGGCCCGGTCCACCGGGATCAAGGTGGTGATCGTCGACAACGCGGTGCAGACCAAGAGCGACGGCTTCATCGGCACCGACAACGTCAAGGCCGGTGCCCAGGCGGGCCAGCGGCTCTGTGAGCTGATCACCCAGGCCGGCAAGCCGAACGGCAAGGTGCTGCACGAGTCGGCGGTCTCCGGCGTACAGGTGCTGATCGATCGGTTCGAGGGCTTCAAGCAGGGCCTGGCGGAGAAGTGCCCGCAGGCGACCATCGTGCAGACGCTGGTCAACGACAACGACCTGAACAAGGCCGTCGGCCAGGTCAACGACGCGCTGACCCGGGTACCGGACCTCGCCGGCATCTTCGCCGACAACAACACCTCCGGCGTCGGTACCGCCAAGGCGGTCCAGGAGAAGGGCGTCGGTGACCGGGTCGCCGTGGTGGCCTTCGACTCCGACCCGGCCGAGGTCGAGGCGGTACGGTCCGGCGGGATCGACGCGATCGTCGTACAGAATCCGTTCTTCTTCGGGTACCAGGGAGTGGTCGAGGCGGCAATGGCGGTCGCCGGCAGCAACGCGCCGCAGCGGCTCGACCCGGGTGCGGTACTGGTGGACAAGAGCAACGTCGACGCCGAGGAGCTTCAGGCGCTGCTCAACCCGCCGAAGACCAAGGGCTGAGGCTGAGGCGGGCGAACTCCAGGGAGGTGTCATGAACAGCGACGATCCGGCGGTACGGCTGCGCGGGGTCACCAAGGCGTACGGGCCGGTGACGGCGCTGGACGACGTCGACCTGGACCTGCTCCCCGGCGAGGTGCACTGCCTCGCCGGGGAGAACGGGGCCGGCAAGTCGACCCTGATCAAGGTGTTGACCGGTGCGGTGGCCCGGGACCGGGGCGACTACCAGGTAGCGGGGAAGGCTCTCGGGCCACGCCCGTCGCCGGTCGAGACCCGGGACGCCGGGATCGGCGTCGTCTACCAGGAACTGAGCCTGCTGCCGGATCTCAGCGTGCTGGACAACCTCACCATGGGCCGGTTCCCGCGCCGGCTGTTCGGCATCATCGACCGGGGCGCGCAGCGCCGGACCGCGCGGGACCACCTGGACCGGGTCGGCCTGGGCGACCTCGACCTGGACCAGCCGGTCCTGGCCCTGCCGACCGCGACCCGCCAGCTCGTCGAGATCGCCCGGGTCCTCGGCACCGAGGCCAAGCTGGTCATCTTCGACGAGCCGACCACCGCGCTGTCGGAGCGGGAGGCGGCGGCACTGCTGGACCGGGTCGGCGCGCTGCGGGACGCCGGCCACACCGTGCTCTACGTGACCCACCGGCTGGAGGAGATGTTCGAGGTCGGCGACCGGGTCACCGTGCTCCGCGACGGCCGGGTCGTCGCCACCCGGCCGGTCGCCGAGTACGACCACGACTCGCTGATCCAGGCGATGGTCGGCCGCCCGGTCCAGAACCTCTATCCCGGCGTACGACACGAGATCGGCCCGCCCCGGCTGGAGGTACGCGGGCTGCGGATCGCCGGGTTCGCCGCCCCGGTCGACCTGAGCGTGGGCCGGGGCGAGATCGTGGGCCTGGCCGGGCTGCTCGGCGCCGGCCGTTCGGAGATCGTCCGGGCGGTCTTCGGCGCCGATCCGGTCGAGGGCGGGCAGGTCCGGGTCGACGGGGTGGAAGTCCCTCGTGGCTCGCCCCGGGCCGCCGCCCGGCACGGCGTCGCCCTGGTGACCGAGGACCGGAAGGAGTCGGGGCTGCTGCTCCAACTCTCGATCGAGGCGAACGTCTCCATCGCCAGCCTCGGCCAGGTCTCCAGCGGGTCGGTGCTGCGCGGTAGCCGCGAACGTCGGCACGTCCAGCAGTCCGTCGAGGGCCTACGCCTCAAGTACGGCTCGTTCGACGACCCGGTGACCTCGCTCTCCGGCGGCAACCAGCAGAAGGTCCTGCTCGCCCGCTGGCTCGCCACCGGCGCGAAGGTGCTGCTGCTGGACGAGCCGACCAAGGGTGTCGACGTCGGCGCCAAGGCCGACATCTACCAGGCGATCGCGGAGATGGCCCGCAACGGGCTCGCCGTACTGGTCGTCTCCTCGTACCTGCCCGAGCTGCTCGGCCTCTGCGACCGCATCGTCGTCGTACGGGAGCGGGAGGTCGTCGGTGAGCTTCCGGCGGCGGAGGCCACCGAGGAGAAGATCCTCCGCCTCACCAGTCCACTGACGTCGGCTGCGGACCTGTCGGCCCCGATGCCCGCGCAAGCCCCTCTGGAGTCCCGATGACCCTCGACAAGAACGCGACCCCGGCCACCGGACAGTCCACCGATGATCCGGTGACGAGTGCACAGCCGGCAGCCAGCGCGGAGCCGGGTACGGCGCCGGAGAAGCCGGAGAAGGAGGTGCTCGGCCTGGGCGCCCTGCTCGGGCGCGGCTTCGGCGGGCTGCCCGTACTCGTGTTGCTGGTCCTCGGGTTGAGCCTGGCCACCGACACCTTCCTGACCGGAACCAACCTGGACAACCTCGGCCGGCAGGTCTCGATCTACGCGATCATCGCGATCGGCCAGCTCCTGGTGATCCTCACCGCCGGCATCGACCTCTCGGTCGGTTCGGTGGTCGGCCTGTCCGGGGTGATCGCCGCGAAGGCGGTCTTCGACACCGCCGGGGGCGGGTCGGTGCTGCTCGCCGTCGTGCTCGCGCTGCTGGTCGGCGCGGCGGTCGGGCTGCTGAACGGCGTACTCGTGGCGATCCTGAAGATGCCGCCGTTCATCGTCACCCTCGGCACCCTCGGGATGGCCCGGGGCCTGACCCTGCTCTACACCGATGGCCGGACCATCCAGCCGCTGCCGCGCTCGTTCACCCAGATAGCCGGCGGGGAGTTCCTCGGCGTCGCCAACCTGATCTGGCTGACCGTACTCATCGCCCTGCTCGTCGGGTTCGGGCTGCGCCGGACGATCTGGGGTCGCTACATCTACGCGGTCGGGTCCAACCCGGAGTCGGCCCGGCTCACCGGGGTACCGGTGAACGCCGTCCTGCTCAGCGTCTACGCCCTCTCCGGCATGCTCGCGGCGCTCGGCGGCATTCTGCTGGCGTCCCGGCTCGGCAACGGCGTACCGACCGCCGGCACCGGATACGAACTCCAGGCGATCGCCGCGTGTGTGATCGGCGGGGCGAGCCTGTTCGGTGCCCGGGGATCGGCGCTCGGTGCCCTGGTCGGCGCGCTCATCGTGGGTCTGCTCAACAACGGCGGCACCCTGCTGGGGATCGACCCGTTCTGGTTGCAGGTCGCGATCGGCGCGCTGATCCTGGTCGCGGTCGGCGTCGACCAGTTGCAGGGGCGGCGACACGTCCGCCGGGGGGCGTGACGATGCTGATCGCCCACGACCTCGGCACCACCGGCGACAAGGCGTCGCTGCACTCCGACACCGGTGCCCTGATCGGCTCGGTCACCGTGACCTATCCGACCCGGTTCGCCCCGGGCGGGATCGCCGAGCAGGACCCGGACGACTGGTGGCGGGCGCTGACCGAGGCGACCCGGGAACTCCTGGCCCGCCACGACGTCGACGCCGGGGAGGTCCGGGGGCTGGCGATCTCGGGCCAGATGATGGGTGCGGTGCTGCTCGACGCGGCACACCGGCCGGTCCGACCGGCGATCATCTGGGCCGACACACGCAGCGGCGAGCAGGCTGACCAACTGGTGGGGCGGATCGGCGCGGAGCGGGCGTACCGGCTGCTGGGGCATCGACTGAACCCGACGTACTCGATTACGAAGGTGATGTGGGTACGGGACCGCGAACCGGAGGTGTTCGCGAAGGTACGACACGTCTGCCTCGCGAAGGACTACGCGGTGTACCGGCTCACCGGCCGGCTCGCCACCGATCCGTCCGACGCCTCCTCCACGAACGCGTACGACCAGGAGCGGGGGACCTGGTCGGACGTGGTGCTCGGCGCGGCCGGGCTGGATCCGGCGCTGTTGCCGGAGATCGTCCCCGCCACCGCCGTCGTCGGCACGCTGACCTCGGCGGCGGCGGGGGCGACCGGGCTGCGTGCCGGTACCCCGGTGGTGATGGGCGGCGGGGACGGTCCACTGGCGGCGGTCGGTGCCGGGGTGGTGTCGCCGGCCGACGGCGCGTACTGCTATCTCGGCTCGTCGTCCTGGGTCTCGGTGGCCGCGCCACGCCCGCTGCACGACCCCGCGATGCGCACGATGACCTTCGACCACGTGGTACCCGGGCACTACGTGCCGACCGCGACGATGCAGGCCGGCGGCGCCTCCCTGGAATGGATCGCCGACGTGTTGGAACCGGGCGAGGCGGGGGACCGGTTCGGCAGACTGGTCGAGGCGGCCGACACCGCCGACGCGTCCAGCGACGGCCTGTACTTCCTGCCGCACCTGCTCGGCGAGCGGTCGCCGTACTGGAATCCGGACGCGGCCGGGGCGTTCGTCGGGATCCGCCGGCACCACGACCGGCCGCACCTGGTCCGGGCCGTGCTGGAAGGGGTCGCGTTCAACCTGCTGACCTGCGTGGATGCCTTCCGGGAACATGGCGCGCCGGTGGACCGGGTGGACGCGATCGGCGGTGGTGCGGCGAGCGACGTCTGGCTGCGGATCCTCGCCGACGTCTGGGGCTGCCCGGTACGCCGACGCTCCATCGTGGAGGAGGCGAACAGCCTCGGTGCGGCGGTCACCGCGGCCGTCGGGCTCGGCCTGGTGGACGACTTCGGCGTCGCCCGCGAGCTGTCCGAGGTCACCGCCGAGTTCACGCCCGACCCGGAGCGGCACGCCGCATACCGGGAACGGCACGCGGTCTTCCTCGACGCGTACCGCCGGCTTGAGCCGTGGTTCGACGGCCGGGGCGGCGGTGGTCCGCGATGAGCGTGAGCGAACGACGAATCGGTCCGCGGGGCGGGCGAGGGCGCAGTGTGCTCGTCACGTCGCGGTCGTTCTCCTCCGGCTCCCGGGACCTGCTCGGTGAACTGGAGGCGGCCGGTCTGACGGTCGTACGCGGACCCGCCGACCACCGGCTCGATGCGCTGCGCCCGCTGCTCGCCGGCACGGTCGGCTGGATCGCCGGCACCGGTCCGGTGACCGAGGCGCACCTGTCCGCCGCGCCCCGGCTGACGGTGCTGGCCCGGTACGGCGTCGGCGTCGACGCGGTGGACCTGGAAGCGGCGGCGGCGCACGGCGTCGTCGTCACCAACACACCGGGGGCGAACACCGAGGCGGTCGCCGACCTCACCATCGGGCTACTGCTCGCCGCGTTGCGCGGCATCCCGGCCGGGGACCGGCGGGTCCGGTCCGGTAGCTGGACCGTCGCGCGGGGGCGGGAACTCGGCTCGCTCACCATCGGGATCGTCGGCTTCGGCCGGATCGGTCGCGCGGTCGGGCGCCGACTGTGCGGGTTCGGTGCCACGGTCCTGGCGTACGACCCGATGCTGGACCCCGACGCGATCCGGGCGGCGGGCGCCGAGCCGGTGGAACTGGCCGATTTGCCGGCCCGCTGTACGGCGGTCTCGCTGCACGCACCCGGGGGTGGCCGGCCGCTGGTCGACGCCGACTGGCTGGCGGGGGCCCGGGACGGCCTGGTCCTGGTCAACAGCGCCCGCGCCGACCTGGTCGACGAGCCGGCCCTCGCCGCCGCACTCCGCACCGGTCGGGTCGCCGGGTACGCCGCCGACACGCTCGACACGGAGTCGACCGGCGGCACCTCGCCGCTGCTCGCCGAGGACCTGGCCGACCGGGTCGTGGTGACGCCTCATCTCGGGGCGCAAACTGTGGAGGCGATCGACCGGATGGGCTCGCTCGCCGTGGCCGACCTGCTCGCCGTGCTCGACGGCGGTAGTCCGGCTCATCCCGTCTCGGTAGGGGGTTCCAGGTGAGCGGCCGGCACCGCGTTGACCGAGGGCCGGAGGCGGGTGAGACGGTGGACCGGGCCGGCTACATGGGGTTCGTCGGGGTCACCACCGGCAGCTCGTCGATCAACCAGGTCTTTCCGAGCTGGGCCGAGATCCTCGGGTTGCCGACCCGGCGACTGGTCGGGCACGACCTGCCGTTGGACGCGGACGACGAGCAGTACCGCGACCTCGTACGACAGATCCGGGACGACCCGGCACACCTGGGTGCGCTGGTGACGACGCACAAGCTCCGGCTCTACGATGCGGCACACGACCTGTTCGACGAGGTGGACGACTTCGCCCAGCTCTGCGGCGAGATCTCCAGCATCGCGAAGCGGGACGGCAAGCTGCTCGGACACGCCAAGGACCCGCTGACCGCCGGCCTCGCCGCCGAGGAGTTCCTGCCCGACGATCACTTCACGGCAACCGGTGCCGAGGTGGTCTGCCTGGGCGCGGGTGGCGCCGGCACCGCCCTGGTCTGGTACCTGAGCCAGCGGGAGGACCAGCCGAAGCGGATCGTCTGCACCGATACCGATCCGGATCGGCTCGCCCACCTCCGTGCCGTCGCCGAGCGGGGCGGCATACCGGCCGACCTCGTCGAGTACGTGCCGGCGACCGACCCGTGGGCCGTCCTCGATCTGCTCGACGCGGCGCCGGACGGCAGTCTCGTGGTCAACGCGACCGGGCTCGGCAAGGACCGCCCCGGTTCGCCACTGCCGCCCAGGGCCAGGTTGCCCCGGCAGGGCTACGTCTGGGAGTTCAACTACCGGGGCAGCCTGGAATTCCTGCACCGGGCCCGAGGACAGGCCGACGAGCGTGGCCTGACCGTGGTCGACGGCTGGCGGTACTTCATCCACGGTTGGAGTCAGGCGATCGCCGAGATCTTCGACGTACCGATGGATCCGGCGACGGTGCAGCGGCTGTCGGCGGCGGCCGAGGCGGTGCGGTGACCTTCGTTCGGACCGTGCTCGGCGACGTGTCGCCGTCGGTTCTCGGACCGACCGACTATCACGAGCACCTGTTCCAGGTCACTCCGCTGCTGCCGGGGGACGAACTGGACGACGAGCCGGCGAGCCAGGCCGAGACGGCGTCGCTGTTCGAGGCCGGTATCAGTGCGATGGTGGAGGCGACTCCGGTCGGGCTGGGCCGCGATCCGGCGGCGGTTGCCCGGATCAGCGCGGCGACCGGGATGCGGGTGGTGGCGACGACCGGGGCGCACCGGGAGGCTCACTACGGGCCGGACCATCCGTTGGTCTCCTGGTCGGAGGCACAGCTTGCGGCGCGGTTCCTTGCCGATCTGGTCGACGGGTGTCCGCTGCGTGACGTCGGTGGCGGCCCGGTCGACGGTGACGGCGGCAGCGGTACGGCGGTTGCGCTGGATCCGCAGGGGCGGCCGGTGCGGGCCGGGCTGTTGAAGGCGGGAATCGGGTACTGGTCGATCGGTCCGTTCGAGCGGCGGGTGCTGGGGGCGGTGGCCTCCGCGCACCGCTCGACCGGTGCTCCGGTGATGGTGCACCTGGAACATGGGAGCGCTGCGCACGAGGTTCTCGATTTGCTGGGCGCCGATGGGGTTTCTCCGGGACGGGTCGTGCTCGCTCATGCCGACCGTAATCCTGACCCGGGGCTGCACGTGGAACTCCTCCAGCGGGGCGCGTACCTGGGCTACGACGGGATGGCGCGGCACCGGGAGTGGCCGGACAGTGCGCTGATCGAGCTGATCGAGGCGGTGTGCGGGCAGGGGATGACCGACCATCTGCTGCTCGGCGGTGACGTCGCCCGCCGCAGCCGGTACGTCGCGTACGGCGGCATCCCGGGGATGGCGTACCTGCCGAACCGGTTCCTGCCCCGGCTGCGTACGCACCTCGGCCCGGAGGTCGTACGCCGGATCCTGGTCGACGCGCCGGCCCGGGTGCTCGCGTGGGACACCAGCGGCTGACCGTCGGGTCCAAGCCGGCTGGGCCACGGTGTGACGACGGCCAGTTCAGACACCAGTCGACCGTCACTCGCAGCGGAGGTGACGGTCGACAGAGTCAGCGTGGTGAACCCGCTCAATAATCGAGCCAGAACTCGCCCCAGATTTCGACGGCCGGAATCGGGGGGCCGCCGTCCCATCCGACGCCGGTACGGCACTCGGCCTTGGACATCAGGAAGTAGGCCATCTCCTCGGCATAGCCGTAGACGACCCGACCATCGGAACAGCGTGCCGCCGCGCGGTGCCAACCGCCTGATCTCGTGCAGTAGGTCTCCGAGGCGTAGGTGAAGCCCTGGTACGCGTAGGGGTAGACGTAGCAGCCCTCGGGCGGGGTCGTGGTGTAGCCGGGCTCGGCCTGAGCGGGCTGGGCGACGGCCAGGGCGCCGGCCACCAGCGGAACGATCAGTAGCGCCCGCAGGACTCTGCGCATGGTGGAGTTCTTGCCGGCGGCACCGGTTGCCGTGATCGCGGCGGTGCGGATCATCGCGGTCACGGAAGCGAGTAGTCTGGGGCAGGCCTAGCGGCCTCGGAGACACACTGGTGAGTATGGTCGCGCCCATGACCAAGTTGCCCGGTCCGCTCGTCGGACCTGCGGAAATACAGGCGATGCTGGGTGTGGGCCGGTCGCGGACACGGCAGATCATCAACCAGCGGAACTTCCCGAAGCCGTACCAGACACTCATCGGCGGGTCCGTCTGGGTCCGTGCCGAGGTCGAGGCATGGATCAAGAAGCACCGCCAGCCTCGGCCACCAGTCGGCGACGACGAGGACGAGCCAGGCTGAGGGAGTACGACCCGACGGCGGTCTACGCGGGCACGGGAGCGCTGAGACGGCTAGGCGGGTGTTAGACACCCTCGGGCAGCCGATGGACTGCCGTGGACGGCTCGTCGGCCCGAGTACGGATCTCCGCCAGCAGCCGGAGTGCGAGCACGGTGATCCAGGTCCAGTCGACGGCGATCATGACTCGTTGGATCAGGCCAGCCGACGAATGAGCCGTCTCCCACGCCGCACCGAACGCGACGAGCAGGGCCAGGCCGGCGAGTCCGGTCAGGATGTCGTACCCGGCCCAGGCGCGACCGTACGGCCGGGTGACGGACCAGCGGGCGAGGACGAAGCAGGCGATCGGCACCGAGAGGAACACCACGGCACCGAGGTTGTCGTGCAGTACATGGTGCCAACTCTGGTCCGGGCTTCGGTCAGCCGGAGCGCCGGGCGGGTAGCCACGCATCGGATCCATCACGAAGGTGCCGGAGAGCAGCAGGCTCAGCCCGTACCCGCCGATCACGAGCGGTCCCCACAGACTGGCGCGACCGGGGTACAGGGCCCGGCGAAGCCCGACGGCGAAGCCGAGCAGCAGCAGTCCGGTCAGGACGAAGTTGGTGATCTGGATCCAGCCGCGTGGACCGAGGCTCAGCGCGCTCACCGGGTGGTAGGTCGGGTCGTAGCCGGCCCGGGTGGCGCCGTCGACCAGGAACACCAGGATGAACAGACCCGGAGCGACCGCCCCGCAGCCGAGCAGTATCCGGGTCACGCGATGCGTCGACATGCTTCCCTCCGGGGCCATCCTCCTACGGTCCACCAACCAGGCCGTCTCCCAACGGCGAACCGTTGGGAGACGGCCTGCGTGACACATCCTCAGAACCGACGGATTACCCGATCAACTTGCAAAGACCAGGCATCGAAGACGAGCTAGTTCCGCAATACCGTGGCATCGAGGTGTTGATTCACCCGACTGATCCGGGTGAGGTAGCTTTCCCTGTCATCCCAGGCGCCGGAGTGGATGCCCCGGGCAGTGTTCCCGAAGAACCACGGCCCGCCGCTGTCACCACCCGCCGAGACATCCGCATCGGTGACATCCAGACCGCACCACCGATGGCCACCGAGGTACACCTGGCAGGTGTTGGTGTCGGCGATGTAGGTGCAGCGGTACCCGCTGGTCCGGCCCCAATGGCATACGGCCGAGTTCACAGGTGCGTTGCCGACGGCCGTCACCGTCCGGTCTCCGGCGGCCTGCCGGTTGGTCGCCCGGAACTGCATGTTCGTCGAGTGGCCGTTCTCGGTCAGGGTCCGGTGGAACTGGAGATCGATCGCGGCGTTCGGGGCCTGGCCCGGACTGGTGCTGATGAGCCCCACGGCATTGCCGTACCGGAGCGCGTTGTTGCAGTGCCGCGCGGTCAGCACACCCCGGTTACCGTAGCGGACCACGGTGAACCCGGCAGTACAGTGGGCGTCGCCGTTGGTCAGGTTGAGGTCCCTTCCACCTTCGATGGTTCGCTCGTTGACCCCCGCCCGGTCGGCGTCGAGCTCGAACACAACCTCGATGGGAAGCTGCCCCCCGATGGTGCCCGAGGTCAGCGCCCCCTGGAAGACCGAGTCGAGGGCGCTCCGCTGGATTCCCCCGACGGGCGCGTACTGGAGACGCAGCACGCGTCGCTCGGGGTCGTAGCGGGTCCCCGCTGACTGGATTACGTCGGAGCGCGCCGCCAAGGACGTGGTGAGCGCGTACGCCAGGTCGGCCAGCTCCGTCGAGCTGGCCGGCGCACCGTACTGCACCTCGGTGTTCACCGGCAGACGCTCCAGTGCGGCAACGATATCCGCGCTGGGCTTGGCGGTGAACTGGATCCAGGGGTTGGCCGCCCCACCCTCGGTAGCCAGACCGGCCCGTACGAACACGTCCGGGCTGGTCTCCTCCAGCTGCGTGGTGTAGGCACTGAACTCGTGGATGCCCTGGTGTGCCGCGACGACGGCGGACAGGTCCCGTCCGCTCTCCGCGGCAGACGTGGTCAGGTCCTGCATCGCCGCGTCATCCAGAGCCTGTGCGGACTTGCCTGTCCCGGTCACCCGGAACGTGCCCGCCGACGTCGGGACGGCTCGCACCGGCACGGCCCCGGTACCGAAAACCGCTGCGTTGTCGGTGTCGGAAGGGGTGGGGGCTGCCGGGGCGGGAGCTGCCGCGACCAGCGTCAGGCTGGCGGTGATCGTCAGCGAGGTGAGCAGGGTCAGTGCTCGTCGCATCTATTGTGTCCTCTCGGAGAAAACTGGTGATATCCAGCTCCGTTTGCTGAAGTAGCCTGATCGTTGCGTTTCGCGGGTTCGCTGTGACCCAACGAATCCGCGAACTTCTGTCGGCCCGGACCGTCGGCCATCCGAGGGAGGACCATGAGCGGTCGGATCCGGCTGTGGCGCGTCGCGGAGTTGCCGACGACCAAGGCCGGCGTCGAGCGGGCGTTCTCGTACTTCATCACGGGCGTCCGCTTAGGCACGGTCGCGCAGATGATCCCGGCGGTATACATCGGCGTGACGACGTCACCGCATGGCATCGCCTACCTCGCGTGCTGGGTTGCCGCGGCGTGCGCGGCCGTCACGGTCAGCGCGGTGGCGCTGGTGCGCCGTCGACCGCTGGGCGCGGCGGGTTCCGCAGTGGACTTCGCGCTGGCCTGCCTCTTGCTCGTGCTGGGGCCGCTGGTGCTTACGCCGGGAGACCGCTTCGGCACCTGGGTCGCCTACCAGCCGGGCTACGCACTGTCGGTCCTCTACACGGCCAGCGGTGTCCGCAGCCTCACCCTCTGGGCGGGCGGGCTCCTCGGCGTTGTCGTCTGCTATGCCGTTTACCTCGGCGGAGAGGTCGGGGGAAACATGACCTCGACCGCGATCGGCAACGTCATCAGCTATGTGGTGTACGCCCTGGTCGCCCGCATGTTCTTCGGATTCACCCGGCGCATCGCGCACGACGCCGACGCCTCGCGGGCCCGCGCCGCGGAGCTGGCACGGCGCGAGGAGGAACGACGTGCTCAGGTGATGATGCACAACGGCGTCGCCCTCATGCGCCTGCTCACCGAGCCGGGGACCGACGCCTCACGCTCCCGGCTCATCGACCAGGCTGAGGTGGAACTGCGGCGAATGCGCACCTACTTGCGTGGCCAGACGCCGGACGGGGGTGGGGCCGCCGCCACAGCGGCCGGCTCCGGCCCCACCGTAGTGCTCGCTCCGCTGATCGAGCGGGTGTGTGACCGGTTCGCCGACCTGAACATCGATGCCCTGCTCGACCTCGGCGCCGACCTGAAACTTCCCGCCGCGCAGGCCGACGCTCTCGAACGCGCGCTCGAAAGCCTGCTGCTCAACGTACGCGTGCACGCCCGGGCAGATGCCGTCGTGGTCCACCTCGACCAGGGTACGGACGGCGGCTGGACGTTGACCGTGCGCGACGACGGCGTCGGGTTCGACCCGGCGTCGGTGACCGTCGGGGTCGGCCTGCGCGAGGTTGTCGTGGGCGAACTGCGGCGGCGAGGGCTCGACGTCGAAGTCGAGTCCGCAGTGGACGAGGGGACGACGGTGACGATCTCGTCCGGCCCCGGGTCGGCAGCCGTTCGTGCGGACCGGGACGCCTCCACGGACGCGGCATGAGGCCCACGGTGGCGGTCGTCGACGACGCGTCGCTGATCCGCGAGTCGATCGGCCTGCTCATGCCGGGTCTCGACGTCGTCGCTGCGGTCGCGACGGTGGAGGAACTGGTGCGCCGCCGCCCGGTGGTGGACGCAGTCCTGCTCGACCTGCACTTGACGAACTTCGAACAGCAGCCTGACGTCCGGCAGGGCGTGGCCGCGATCCGGGCTCTGACAAGCCGTGGCTACCGGGTCTGCATCTACAGCCAGGAGGAACGCCGCTTCGTCCTGGCGGCGTGCATCGCGGCGGGTGCGAGCGGGATCGTCTCCAAGGCGCTGCCGACCGGCCGGGCCGAGCGACTCCTCCTCGAGGTCGCCTCCGGTGGCACCGTCGTGCCGCAGTCGGTCGTCGGGATACTCGAGGTTCTGGTCCGGCGCAACTGCATCACCCTGCTCAGCGAGCGCCAACGCCAGCTTCTGCACGGCCGTGCCCGCGGACTGAGCTACGGCCAGATTGCCAAGCAACTGTTCGTGAGCGAGTCCACGCTGCGTGGCTACTGGCTCGACCTGACCCGGTCGCTGTCCGACTCGCTGCGAAGCCTCACTCCCAGCGAGATCGAACGGGCTCTCGGACTCGCGCCGGGAGACCTCCTGGAATTCTGGTCCGGAGAAGCGGCTGACGTGCGGGACTGGTGGCGCGTCGACACGGACAGGTGAGTCGATCAACGGGCTGGGCCCGGCCGCACGTCATTTCGGCTGGAACCACATTCCATGCGATTGGCGGCGTACCAGGTGCGGACCTCTGTTGATCTGCCGCCCGGCCATGGTTCTGGTCGGCTGGCCAGCCTGATTGGCCGGTCGACCGGGCCGCCGGGAACCTGACCATTTGTAGGCTCGCCGCATGGGTTGGGCCCCGGACCTCCGCTGGTTCCGCCGCTGGGCGGGCGACGCGATGCCGGCCCGACGGCCGGCGGTTTCCGGCGGTACGGGGTGGCACCGCCGTACGCTCCGGGACTGGATCGTCGATGTCGTGCTGTTCGGCCTGGCGGTGCTGTTCTGGGCGTGGGCCTGGCAGAGCGCCCCGTTGCACTACGTCGACGTGATCCCCGGCTGGATGCAGACGATCGATCCCTGGGTCGGCGGCCTGGCCTGCCTGGCCCTGTGGTGGCGGCGGCAGTACCCGATCGCCATCGGCGTCGTGATGGCCCTGGTGCTGGGACTGGCGGCGAGCGGACTCGGCGCGGCGTTGATCGCGGTCCTCACCGTGGCGGTACACCGCAACTGGCAGCCGGCCACGCTGGTCACGGTGCTCCATCTGCTGCCGTCACTGCCATTCGGGTACGACTACCCGCCGCCCGGCGTCACCCGGTGGGCGTACCTCACGCTGATCTGTCTGATGTACCTGGTGCCGCTCGGTTGGGGGATCGCGGTGCGGGCCCGCCGACAGCTCATCGAGAACCTGCACCGAGAGGTCGAACGGGAGCGCCGTGAGCACCGGCATCGGCTGTCCGGTGCCCGCCGAGCGGAGCGTGAGCGCATCGCGCGGGAGATGCACGACGTACTGGCTCATCGGATTTCGCTGATCTCGGTGCATGCCGGCGCGTTGGCGTACCGCACGAAGCAGGCCGACGCGGGTGCCAGCGCTCCGCTGGACGCGGGGGAGGTGGGCGGCGCGATCGAGGTCATCCGGGACAACGCCCGACAGGCGCTCGTCGAGCTGGGCGACGTCCTCGCCGTACTTCGCCTGGCCGACACCGCCGACGACGATCCCGACGCGGACGCGGCACCGGACGACGCCGACGGCGATCCCCGCAACACCGGCACCGACACCGACACCGACGGCGACGGCGACGGCGATCCCCGCGACGCCGACGCCGACGGCCGGAGCGACGCCGGCAGCCGGGGCCGGGCCGGCAGCTCCACCTCGGGTACGGCGGCCGACCGGGCCGCCCCGCAGCCCCGGCTCGCCGACATCGCCCGCCTCGTCAGGGAGGCGCAGGCGGCCGGTCAGCGGGTGACGTTCGAGATGGTCTGCGCACCCGGTGCGGCCGAGCAGTTGCGTCCGGCGGTGCACCGTACGGTCTACCGCACCGTGCAGGAGGGCCTGACCAACGCCCGGAAGCACGCCGGTCAGGCCGAGGTGGCGGTACGGGTGGAGGCGACCCCGGCCACCGGGATCGTGGCGACGGTCAGCAATCCGCTGCCGCAGGAGCGACGTACCGTCGACAAGATGCCGGGTGCCGGGGCCGGTCTGACCGGGCTTGCCGAACGCCTGGCCATCGACGGCGGCACAATCGAGCACGGCGTGATCGGCGGAACGTTCCGGCTCACCACTCGGCTACCGTGGCCCGCATGACCTCGGGCGGTGGCGTGATCCGCGTTCTGCTCGTGGACGATGACGCGCTGGTCCGTACCGGTCTGCGGCTCATGCTCGGCGGGGCGCCCGACATCGAGGTCGTCGGTGAGGCGGCGGATGGTGCGGACGTCGCCGACGCGGTGACCCGGCTGCGCCCGGACGTCGTGCTGATGGACGTACGGATGCCGCTGCTGGACGGTATCGCGGCGACTCGGGCGATCACGGCACGCTCCGGAGATTCTCCCCAGGTCATCGTGCTGACCACCTTCGACGCCGACGCGACGATCCTCGACGCGCTCCGCAACGGGGCGGCCGGCTTCCTCGTCAAGCACACTCCACCCGAGCAGATCGTCGAGGCCGTACGCCGGGCCGCCGCCGGTGAACCGGTGCTCTCGCCGACCGTCGCCCGTACTCTGATCGACCATGTCGCGGGCGTCGCCCCGCACCGCCGCCCCGACCAGCGGCACCGGCAGGCCCGGGAACGGTTCGGTCGACTCTCCGACCGGGAGCGGTCGGTGGCGGTCGCGGTGGCGGAGGGGTTGTCGAACGCCGAGATCGCGGATCGGTTGTTCATGTCGGTCGGTACGGTCAAGGCGCACGTCTCCAGTGCCCTGGCCAAGCTCGACCTGGCCAACCGGATCCAGCTTGCGCTGCTCGCCCACGACGCCAGTGACGGTTCCGCCGCGTCCGACGGCTGAGCCGTCCACGACCACCGGGTCGGGGCACCGCCTCGACGCGGTACGGCAGATCGACAGCGCCCTTTACGGTGGACGCGGACGGGGCTGCTCACGACCATCGGGCGGGGCCATGACGCGGAAGTGGTGGCGCGGATTCGGCAGGGGCGTCCTGCTCTTCCTCGCGATTCCGCTCGCCGCGAACCTCCTCGTCGTGATCGTCGCCGTTCCGTCCGCGCTGCTCGGCCCGGCGGTCGGGATCCCGGTCAGCATCGGCGCACTGGTGTTGGTTGGCTACCCGATCCGGAGCGTTCGGCACCGCCGTGACCCGGCCGCCCGAGAGCGTTGGGCCCGGAAACTCGCCGAACGGCAACGTCGCCGGCGGCGGCGGTCGGTACGCACGCTGCGACGGCTGCGTCGCCGTGAGCCGTCCCGGGTCACCTACCGGGAAGCCGCTGCCGAGTGCGGGATCCTGGGATTCCTGATCGCGATGGGCGGGGTGGCGCCGTTGCTTAGTTCGTCGCCGCCGGCAAGAAGCTGACCAAGGGCGACCAGTGGGGCCTGGCGGTCGAGGGGGCGAGCTACACCGAGAACGCGCACCACGCCTTCATCTTCGGCCAGCAGCACGGCGCGGAATTCTTCGACAGCGCCGGCAAGCCGCAGTTCACCGGGCATCACCACGTCATGGCGGTCAAGCAGTACATCGACTTCATGGCGACCCACAAGATCGCCAACCCCAGCAACGCCGAGTACACCACGCCGAACCAGCCGATCGGCGACTTCGCCAAGGGCAAGGCCGGGATGCTGCTCTGGCAGAGCAACGCGGTCAGCGTGCTCGCCGCCGCCGGGATGAAACCCGACGAGTACGGCGTCGCGCCGATCCCGATCGCCGACCCGCTACCGCCGGGTGGCAAGCGGGTGAACAGCCACGTGGCCGGGATCAACATCTCGGTCTTCAAGAACACCGAGAACCGGGACGGCGCCCTGGAGTTGGTGAAGTTCCTGACCAGCAGCGGGGAGCAGCAGATCCTCAACAAGGCGTTCGGGTCACTGCCGGTGGTCAAGGACGCCTACTCCGATCCGGCGTTCCAGACTCCGGTGATCAAGGTTTTCCAGGACGTACTCGCCAACACCGCCGGGCCGTTGCCACAGGTGCCCGAGGAGAGCAAGTTCGAGACCACGGTGGGCAGTGGGATGCGGGACCTCTTCGCCAAGGTCGCCAGCGGGCAACCGGTCGGTGAGGCAGAGGTCGCGGCGGCGCTCACCAAGGCCCAGCAGGAGATGGGCACCGGTGGCTGACCGCCCCGGGTCGACCGGGGCGCGTCGTCGGGCCGGTGCCGGTTGGCGCCGGCCCGGCCTGGCGTACCTGCTGTTGCTGCCGGCGCTGCTCCTGGAACTGCTCGTCCACCTGGTGCCGATGGCCGTCGGGGTCTGGATGAGCTTCCGCGAGCTGACCCAGTTTTTCATCCGGAACTGGTCGGCGGCACCCTGGGCCGGGCTCCGCAACTACAAGGTGGCGGTCGACGTCGACTCGGCGATCGGCGCCGCGCTGCTCCGCTCGCTCTGGATCACCCTGGCGTACGCGTTGCTGGTGGTCGTCGGCTCCTGGCTGCTCGGCTTCGTCGCGGCCCTGCTGCTCCAGCGGCCGATGCGCAACCGGGGACTGCTCCGTACCCTCTTCCTCGTCCCGTACGCGCTGCCGGCCTACGCGGCGGTGATCGCCTGGAACTTCCTGCTCCAGCGGGACACCGGCATGCTCAACCACCTACTGGTGGACAACCTGCACCTGACCGACGACCGGGCGTTCTGGCTGCTCGGCGACCGCAGCTTCGTCGCCGTCGTCCTCGTGTCGGTGTGGCGGCACTGGCCGTTCGCCTTCCTGATCATCATGGCGGGGATGCAGAACATCCCGACCGAGCTCTACGAGGCCGCCGCGATCGACGGTGCCGGGCCCGGTCAGCAGATCCGCCGGGTGACCCTGCCGATGCTGCGGCCGGTCACCCTGGTGCTGGTCCTGGTGCTGTTCCTCTGGACGTTCAACGACTTCACCACCCCGTTCGTGCTCTTCGGCGCGGCGACACCGGAGCAGGCCGACCTGATCTCGGTGCACATCTACCAGAGCTCGTTCGTGACCTGGAACTTCGGGCTCGGCTCCGCGATGTCCGTCCTGCTGCTGCTCTTCCTGCTCCTGCTCACCGCCGGGTACCTGCTGCTGACGTCCAGGAGGCGCCGTCGTGCTGTTTGAGCCCCGCTGGTTCCGCTGGGTCCGCTGGGTGGGCCTGACCTTCTTCGCCGGCCTCGTGCTGCTGCCGCTGTACGTGATGGCGACCTCCGCCGCCAAGCCGCTGCGCGACGTGCAGAGCGACTTCCGCTGGCTCCCGAGCGAGCTGACGTTGCAGCCGTTCGTCGACATCTGGCGGACGATCCCGCTCGGCCGGTACTTCCTGAACAGCGTCATCGTCTCGTCGGCCGCCGCGCTCTTCTCGGTCCTGGTCGCCGTCTTCGCCGCGTACGCCATCAGTCGGTTCCGGTTCCCCGGGCGCGGACTCTTCTCGGTCACGGTGCTCTCCACCCAGATGTTCCCGGGCATCCTGTTCCTGCTGCCGCTGTTCCTGATCTACGTCAACATCGACCAGCTCACCGGCATCACCCTGTACGGCTCCCGGTTCGGTCTGGTCGTCACCTACCTGACCTTCTCGCTGCCGTTCTCGATCTGGATGCTCGTCGGCTACTTCAACTCGATCCCCCGGGAGCTGGACGAGGCCGCGCTGGTCGACGGGGCCGGACCGGTCGGCGCGCTGCTCCGGGTGGTGGTGCCGGTCGCCCTGCCCGGCATCGTCGCGGTCGCCATCTACGCCTTCGTGACCGCCTGGAGCGAGGTGCTGTTCGCCTCGATCATGACCACCGAGCAGAGCCGTACGCTGCCGGTGGGGCTCCAGCTCTACTCGACCCAGGCCGGCGTCTACTGGAACCAGGTGATGGCCGCCTCGCTGGTGGTCAGCGTGCCGGTGGCGGCCGGATTCCTTATGCTGCAACGGTTCCTGGTCCAGGGTCTCACCGCCGGAGCGGTGAAGTAGCCGGTCGAAAACCGGGTTATGCGCGGGCCCGGGTTTCAGTACACTCAGCACGAACCGAGCGCGATCTTGCCACGCAGTGGCGGCGCGCGAGAGGACGAACGAGGGGAGCCGGCCGTGCAGTACCGCACCGCTGTGACCATTCCCCAGTCCCGGCACCGGGTGATTCTGACGTCTTCGTAACCTCCGGTCGGCGGCCCGCGCGGCCCCACCGGATGTCGTGACACACCCCTGATCCGAGCCGATCGAGGCATGCCCCGAGGCGTAACCCCGATCGGCCCGGACGATCCGTGGGGTCCCTCCCTGCCCGGCCGCCGTCATCGACGGGGCCGGCCGTGTCACGCCAATCGCGCCGTCCTCGTCCGGTTCACCCAGGAAGGCCATCGGCCGTGCGTACCGACCTGCACCGTCATCCCACCGACGCCCTGACCCGCATCCGCAACCTGGGCATCCTCGCCCACGTCGATGCCGGCAAGACCACCACCACCGAACGGATCCTGTACGTCACCGGCGCCACCTACAAGCGTGGCGAGGTGCACGACGGGACGACCGTCACCGACTTCGACTCCCAGGAGCGGGACCGTGGCATCACCATTTTCGCCGCCGCCGTCAGCTGCGACTGGGCCGGTCACCGGATCAACCTGATCGACACCCCGGGCCACGTCGACTTCGCCGACGAGGTCGAGCGGGCCCTGCGGGTGCTCGACGGCGCGATCGCGGTCTTCGACGGCGTGGCGGGCGTCGAACCGCAGAGCGAGTCGGTCTGGCGACAGGCCGATCGGCACCAGGTACCCCGGATCGCCTTCGTCAACAAGCTGGACCGGGCCGGCGCCGACCTGGACGACGCGGTCCGGTCGATCCGCGAACGGCTCCGGGTGACCCCGCTGGTGGTCCAACTGCCGATCGGGCGGGAGGACGGGTTCACCGGCGTCGTCGACCTGCTCCGGATGCGGTCGCTGGTCTGGGCCGACGGCGACACGTTCGAGGAGGGGCCGGTACCGGACGGCCTGCGGGCGGAGGCGGAGCGACGGCGCCGGGTACTGGAGGAGGCGGTGGCCGAACTGCATCCGACCGCGCTGGAGGAGTTCTGTGCCCACTCGACGCTGTCCGCGACGACCCTGGCCGCCGCGCTGCGGGACCTGACCCGTACCGGTGACGGTCTGGTCGTGCTCTGCGGATCGGCGTACCGCAACCGGGGCGTCGAGCCGCTGCTCGACGCGGCGGTGGCCTACCTGCCCTCGCCGCTGGACGTGCCGGCGGTGCGGGGCGTACGGGACGGCGTGCCGCAGGAGCGGGCCGCCGACCCGGCGGCGCCGTTCGCCGCGCTGGTGTTCAAGGTGAACTCCACCGCGACCGGGCGGCTGACCTACCTGCGGGTGTACTCGGGAACGATCCAGAAGGGAGGCGTGGTGCTGGACACCGGCGCGCGTCGTACCGAACGGATCGGGCGGATCCTGCGGGTCCAGGCCGACCGGCACACCGAGGTGGACCGGGCGGTGGCCGGCGACATCGTCGCGGTGGTCGGGCTCAAGGCCGCCCGTACCGGGGCGACCCTGTGCGTGCCCGAGGCGCCACTGGTCCTCGAACCGCCGAGCGTGGCGGATCCGGTGGTCTCGGTGGCGGTCGAGCCCCGACGGGGCACCGACAGCGAGCGCCTGACGTCGGCGTTGGCCCGGCTGGTCGAGGAGGACCCCTCGCTGGCCATCCGGACCGACTCCGAGACCGGCCAGACGGTGCTGTCCGGGATGGGGGAACTGCACCTGGAGGTGGCGGTGGAGAAGATCCGTCGAGCCCACGGGCTGGAGGTGAACGTCGGCCGACCGCAGGTGGCCTACCGGGAGACCGTCGTACGCGGGGTGTCCGGGCTGCTGTACCGGCACGTCAAGCAGGACGGCGGCGCCGGTCAGTACGCGCACGTCGTACTCGACGTGGAACCGCTGGCGGCCACCAACCCGGACCCGGCCGGCGGCTCCGGGGCCGGTGACGGCGACGCGCCGGACTTCGCGTTCGGCTCGACCGTCGTCGGCGGCCGGGTGCCCAAGGAGTACGTCCGGGCGGTCGAGGCCGGTTGCCGGGACGCGCTCACCGAGGGTCCGCTCGGCGGCCATCCGGTCATCGGCCTGCGGGTCAACCTGGCCGACGGTGCCACGCATCCGAAGGACTCCTCGGAGCTGGCGTTCCGGACGGCGGGCCGGCTCGCGCTGCGGGAGGCGCTCCGGGCCAGCGAGATGGTCCTGCTGGAACCGGTGGTCGAGGTGACGGTGACCGTGCCCGACGACGCCGTCGGCGGGGTGCTGGGCGACCTGGCGGCCCGACGCGGCCGGGTCTCGGGCTCGACCACCCGGGCCGGCACCGTCGTGGTCACCGCGACCGTGCCGCTGGCCGAGTTGTTCGGCTACGCGACCCGGTTGCGTAGCCGGACCCAGGGCCGGGGCACCTTCAGTACCCGAGCCACCGGCTACAGCCCGGTGCCGAGCGCGGTCTCCAGCGGGATACCGCCCCGGTAGCGGCACCGCCGGCAGGGGGAGTGCCGGCACGGGGGACCGCTGGCCCCGTCCGTACCTGGACGGGGCCAGCGGTGTCGGTCAGCCGAGTCGGGAGAACACCCCGATGCCGTTCGGTACCGGGCGCTCGGCGCCACCGGACGGGTGGTTGCGCACCTCGACGGCGGGATCCGCCACGGTCCGGGTGACCAGGGTCGACGATCCGCCGCCGTCGAGGTTCACCGCGCTGGCCGCGCCCAGGTCGTGCAGCGTCAGGGCGAGGTCGAGGATGGTGAGGCCGGGCCCGGCGCCGTCGACGGCCACCAGATACAGTCGCCGACCGTCGGCGCTGACCCCGGCCGCGGTACGGATGGCAGCCGTCCTCGCGTCCAGTCCGGCCAGCGGCGCACCGTCGCGGAGGATCGGGAACCCGCCGACCGCGAACGTGAACGGCACCCGGGCGTCGGGGACGAGGTCGTAGTCGACGCGTACCCGCTCGCCGATCTCGAGCTGGCGCAGCGTGTCGGCACCCTGCTCCCGGCCGACCAGCACCACCGTGTCCCGGGCGATGGCGCCGGTTCCCGGTTCGGTGCCGACAGCGGTGACCCGGCCGTGTCGCACGCTCACCTCGTAGGTGTCGGTGCTACAGGCGGCGGCCCGGTCGGTGTCGGTGCCGCAGGTGGGGCGCTTACGGGACACCGTGCCCCAGTCGCGGTCGAACACCCCGAGCCCGTTCACCGGCAGCGCGTACTGGTTGAACCCGGTGACCGCGAATCTGTCCCGGCCGGCGGAGACGGTGCCGCGCAGGTCCACCCGGGCGAGCCGACCACGCCGGTCCACCCCGACCCCGAGTACGTCGGAGGTGGACGTACCCGGCGGCAGCCCCGGCCCGAACCGCTGCCCGTTCGGTACGGCGGCCTTCAGGTCGTCGCGACCGGCGATCGCCGGCCCGACGGCGGACCCGGTCACCTCGACGCCGGCCTGGGTGTTGCTGATGTTGAAGAAGTCACCGTTGACCGCCGCGACCGCCCGTCGGCCGTTCGCCTGCTGGGATATCGGCGCCCGCGCCGCGACCGCGCCCGCCGTCAGCAGGTCCACGGCCACCAGGGGGTTGCGCAGGTCGACCTCGACGAGATGACCGGGCACGGTGCCGCCGGCAGTGTCCCGGGTGAACTCCCGGTACGTCACGCCGGGCGCGAGAGCACCGGGCGTGACAGCACCGGGCGTGACAGCAACGGGAGCCGCCGCTACCGCCGGACTCGCTGTCGCCAGGACGGCCAGTACGAGGCCGAGCGCCGACGAGGTCAGGGCCCGACGGGGTCGGTTCGAACGATTCATCTGTGACAGCAAGGCCATCGCCTCCGGGCGGGACGGAACGGGACACCAGCCAGACTTCCGGCGGACCTGATCGAGGTCAAACGAACATCGGCTGGCCGCCCGGTTACCCCGCTCCACCCGTCCCCGGTCGAGTCCGTTCCGGTCAGGTCACGCCAGTTCGGCGTCGGCGTCGGTGTCGGGCGCGGGGGTCAGGGTGAGGCGTATCCGGACGCCGTCGGATCCGCTCCTGATGTCGATCGAGTCGGCGAGTTCCTGGGCCAACCAGAGTCCCATCCCGCCGTTCGCGGACGGCCGGGGACGGTCCTTCGGAACGGTCAGCGGATCGGCGAGGCCGGGCCCCCGGTCCTGGACCTCGCACACCAGGTGCTCCGCCCGCCACAGCCGTACCTCGCCCCAGCCGCCGCCGTGCCGTACTGCGTTGGTCATCGCCTCGTTGATCGCGGTCACGAAGTCGTCGAGTCGTGGTCCGCCGAACCCGGCCCTGAGGAGGCGCTCGGTCAGTGATCGTCGTACGTCGGCGACCCGCACGCCGTCAAAGTCGTCCTGGAACAACAGAGCGCCATGCTGAGTATCCGTCCGTTGATCGTGCAACGGACTATCCGTCATGGCGCCTCCAAGGTCACCGGACCCGTCAGGGTACAGCGGACGGTACCCACCGGTGGCGATGTCAATCAAAGCTGGCCAGGCCATCCCGCATCGGCGACCATTTTCCCTCCATCGGGCGCCGATTCCGCCGAG
This sequence comes from Plantactinospora solaniradicis, assembly GCF_042658085.1. NCBI lineage: Bacteria > Bacillati > Actinomycetota > Actinomycetes > Micromonosporales > Micromonosporaceae > Plantactinospora > Plantactinospora solaniradicis. Next base: position 398,843 of record NZ_JBHSPR010000060.1, read on the forward strand.
CCGGACGACTACGCACTGCTGATCGCGCCGAACAGTGCGTAAGCGGTCTGTCGGCCGCCGACGTCGCCGTGCGACCGGATGAAGGAGTCCGCCCGCAGATTGTGAACCCGGCCAGCCTGGAAACGGTAGGCGCCGCCGACGTCCAGGAGTTCGCCGGGCTGGACGGCCTCGGGTGTCTTCAGCGCGCCGTTACGGCCGAGCCCGCCGTACGGGTCGTTCTCGTCACCCAGCCCGGCGGCGGCGTGCCGGGCCAGCCGGGAGGCGGCGGCGTACGCCAGGCCGACCGCGCGGTCGTTGACCGTGTGCGTGATCAGCACCGGTCCGGTCAGCTTTCCGCTGGCCAGCAGCGGTCGGAAGAGTCCGTTGTCGCCCCGGCCGTTGAAATTGACGGCGAAGGCGTGGTGGCTGAACGCGCCCTGCAACAGGGTGCACGAGTGCAGGCTCGGGTGCCGCACTGCGGCGGCGGAGACCGCCCGAGCGCCGAACGAGTGACCGGCCAGGTGCAGCCGGGCCCGTGGGGCCGCCGTGGCCAGCGCGGACAGCAGCGCGGCGATGCCGCCGGAGCCGACCTGCCCGGCCCGGTCCTTCATCGTGTAGTAGGTGGTGATGTTCAACAGGCCGCGCGCCCGACGCAGCACGTCGTCGAGGCCGAGGCCGAAGCCGAAGCCGAATCCGGCCGCGCCGCCGAGCCGCTCCGGCAGGCCGAGGTCGATCTCGGGCCCACCCGCCTCCGCGAAGACCTCCTCCGGGTCGCCGTCGAGGAATGCCGCGGGTGGCGGATCCTCGTCCACCCCCACACCGCTGCCTCCGGTACCGCTTCCGGAGGTCAGCGCGGCCGGCGCGGTCGGGACCTGCTCACGCAGGGCGTCGAGGAACTCCCGTCGAGCCTGGGCGGATCCGGTCAGTTTCGGCACGAGCCGGGTGAGCAGCGCCGCCCTGGTCGGATCCTCGATCCGTTCCGCGATCGCCTCGGTCAGCGCGGTGGCCTCGTCGCCGATCCCGGCTCCGCCACCGGCCACCTCGTCCTCGTCGGACCAGCGGATCGAGGGCCAGAGCACGCCGATCACCAGCAGGGACCGGGACGCCGCCGACGGGACCGCGGGGCGTACCCCCGCCATGTTGTCGGTCAGCCGGGCGTAGAGACGGCGGGCCCGCGGGATGTCGTTGTTCCAGCCGTGGCAGAGGACCAGGATGTCCGTCGGCCCGGTGGCGGCGACCAGGTCCAACGCCGCCCGCCGCTGGTTCTCGTCGTGGATCGCGCCGGTGGACTCGATCTCCACCTCCGCGTACGGGAACTGCAACCGCATCTCTCAGTGCTCCATCCGGCTCGAATGGATCAGACCGACTGAAGGGCACGCATCGCGTCGACGAGTCCGTAGCCCTGGAACGAGCGGTCCCGACCGAGGCTGGTCGCGGACTCGAGCAGTGCGCGTTTGACCCGGCGCGGGTGTCCGATGAACTCCTGGTGCACCGACATGAACGCCGCCGCGACCCCGGATACGTGCGGGGCGGCCATCGAGGTGCCGGAGTTCTCCACATATGTCGCCTCGGGGACGCCGGCGAGGGCCCGCTCCAGCAACCTGCCGGTACCGGCGCTGATCACGCGTTCGCCCGGCGCCACCAGGTCCGGCTTGGCCCGACCGTCGCCGGTGGGTCCCTTGGAGGAGAAGTAGGAGACGCCCGAGGCGTGTGGCCGGCAGGACGTCGCGCCGACCGTGATGGCCAACTCCGCGTTGCCCGGATCGTTGATGGTCAGGTCGAATGCCGTCCGCATCCGCCGGCCGCCGGCGTCGATGACGTAGCCGTACCCGGTGTTGCCGGCCGCGACGACCACGACGACGCCGGACTGCACCAGCCGGTCGACCTCCCGGCAGATCGGGCTGAGTCCGGTGGCGAACCAGGTCGGGTCGAACGGGTAGCCGACCGACAGGTTCACCCCGTGTACGAGCAGCTCACGACCGTAGTCGTTGAGTTCCTGGATGTACTCCAGCGCTGCCAGCACGGCGGCCATGTCCCCGGAGCCGTCGTCCCGGAGGACCTTGCAGGACAGCAGCTTGCATCGCGGCGCCATTCCGCTGATCTTCCGCAGGTGCACCCGCTCGCAACGGGTGTCACCGGCGTCCGGCTGGTACCAGGTGGCGGCCGTCAGTGGCGGGGCGGAGTCGTCGACGATCTGCTCGCCGGCCAGGATCCCGGCCACGTGGGTGCCGTGGCCGGCGAGGTCGAGGATCGCCTCGTCGTCGCTGCTGCCCACGAAGGACCGATGGGCCAGCGGCGCGGCCAGGCCCAGGTTGTCGTGTCGGTGGAAGTGCGGATGGGCGGCGGCGATGCCGGAGTCGAGCACCGCCCAGACGAGGTCCTGGCCGTAGGCGTTGAAGGCGCGGTGTGCCGCCTGGCACTTGGTGGTCACCACCGAGCGGTGGATCAGCGGCTGGACCTCGAAGTTGGGCCAGATCCGGTGGATGGACCAGCGTTGGGCGGGCCCGCTGACGGCCGGCGGTGACACCTCCTCGACGGTCCGCCCCGGCCGGGTGCCGGCCCCGTCGTCCTGCTCCGCCTCCGCCTCCGCGTCGGCGTCCGCGTTGGTCGCGTCGGTGGCGTCGGCGGCCACCAGGGCCCGGATCTGCGCGGCTGTCAGGGCGCTGCTCACGTACGAGCCGATCGGCCAGACCGGGGTGCCGGCGCCCGCGATCTGCACGATGAGTTCCCGGACCCGGGCCTGCGCCCGGGACACTCCGCCGGGGTGCCGGGTACGCAACTCGATCACGACGCCGATCGGTTCGTCGCCCGACTCCCGCATCCGCTCCTGCAACGGTCGGGCGATCACCGAGTCCGTGACCAGACTGGGCGAGGTGGGCACCGGTGACAGCGGCCCGGCCCGGTCGCCACCGTCCGCGTTCTGCTTGGCCGATCCGAACTCGGCGGGTAGTGGGCCCGCCGGACGTCCCGGGTCAGCATCGTCCTGGTCCATGGAACCCTCCCCTGACTTCCACACCATCGTTTCTACCCGCCGGGGTCGGAGGGAAGTGGCGGACGTGGATCTGACGGTCGGCGTCGATCCTGACCCGGAGCGCGGCCCGGCCGCCACCGTCCGGGGCGACCGGGCCGGTGGCGGCCGAGGCGGAGCGGGTCAGCCGAGCAGTTGACGGAGCAGGTCGACCTGCCGGGGGAACTGGAATCCCGCGCCACCCTCGTGGCCGTTGTACGGCCACACCGTGATGTCCTTCTGCTCCGCCGCATAGTGGTTGTACGCGGCGAAGACGGTCGACGGCGGGCAGATGGCGTCCATCAGGGCGACGGAGAAGAGCGCCGGGGCGGTGGCCCGGCTGGCGAAGTTCACCCCGTCGAAGTAGCTCAGCGTCCGGAACGCCTGCTCGACGTCGTTCCGGTGCGTCTTCAGGTACGTCACCAGTTCCTGGTACGGCAGCGCGTCGGTGATCTCGGTGGCCCGGCGGTAGTGGCAGAGGAACGGCACGTTGGGCAGTACCGCCGCGAGCCCGTCGACCAGCCCGGCGACGGCGATACTGATCCCGCCGCCCTGGCTGGTGCCGCCCACCACCACCCGGTCCGGATCGACCCGGGGATGCGCCCGGGCGGTGTCCACGGCCCGTACCGCGTCGGTGAAGACCCGGCGGTAGTAGTACGCCCGGGGGTGGGTGAGCCCACGGGTCATGAAACCCGGGGTCTGCGGCAGGCCGACCGGGTCCGGGTCGGGGGTGTCACCGACCAGGTAACCGTTGCTGCCCTGGCCCCGGGTGTCCATCACCAGGTGGGCGTAGCCGGCGGCGCTCCAGGTCAGCCACTCGTGCGGCAGGCCGCGCCCGCCGCCGTACCCGATGTAGTCGACGACGCAGGGCAGCGGTCCGGTGGTGTGCCGGGGGAGCAGGAACCAGCCGCGTACGGGTTGGCCGGCGAATCCGGAGAACGTGACGTCGTACACCTCTACCGTGGCCAGGCCGGCGTCGTACGGGAGGAACTCGGCCGGACTGCCGGCGTCCCGCGCCTGGTGCAGTGTGTCGGCCCAGAAGTCGTCGAAGTCGGTTGGCTCGTCCCGATCGGGCAGGTAGTCGCGCAACCGGTCCAGTGGCCAGTCGACAAGCATGGCCCGTTCCTTTCGTTCACGGCTGGGCGTCACGCCTGGTGACCGGCCCGACACGCAGCCGGTGTGGGTGGTAGCCCGGCGTCGAGCCGGTGGTCCGTGGCCGGAGGGTAGCGCCTGGACGATCCGGCCACCTCCCATCGGTCGGTGTGACCGTCGGCACTTCACGTCGGCACGGCCGCCGACGGTCGACCGCCGCCGCTGTCGCCGTCCCACCGACGTCGTACGCGGCGACCGGGGAGACGTCGCCGTACCGGCCGTGACGGCAGGCCAGGACGCACCCGCTCAGGCTTCGGTCAGGTCCCGTTCGCCGACGACCTCGTCGCCGCTCTGTTCTCCGGTCAACCGGAAACCGAGCCGCAGGTAGAACCGCTCGGGCCCGCGCTCACCGGGGACCCAGGTCACTGTGGCACGGCTCTCACCACGCCGTCGGATCTCCTCACACACGGCCAGTACGGCGAACCGACCGTACCCCCGGCCCTGCTGCTCGGCGGCGATGTTCAACCGCCAGATCCCGGAGCGGAGCGGGTCCTCTGGATTGTCCGGATTCAGCCGGACCTCGAAGAATCCCATGATGAAGCCGACGGGTTCTTCTCCGTCGACGATCAGCCGGGGCCAGGCGATCTCGGGTTGTGCGTACGCCTCGGCCAGTGACTGTGCGACCGGAGCGACCAGCCCTTCCTGTTCGGGCCGGATCTTCAGTTGGCATGCGGCGAGGACATTGTCCGGGGTGATCTTCTCCAGGCGGAGTGACGGCGGCATGGCCGGCACCCTACCGCCGCGATTCCATGCTGGTTGTCAAACCGGTGCTGTTCCGTGTTCGGCGTAGCTGCACCGTTCTCCGGCCTTCGCCGCCACGGCGGTGAGAATCCGGCGGACGAGCCGGCCGGGCCCGTACGCGTCGAGGTCGTCGATGGCGACGAAGCGCCACTCGGTGATCTCGCCGTCGACGAAGGCGATGCGGCGTTGGCTGTCGCCGTCGAGCGGCCCCGCGTCGAAGACGAAGAGCAGCCAGTCTTCTTTGTCGTCGTCGGGTGCCCAGTCGACCACCAGTACCGGGCCGACATCGACGGTGAGGCCGAGTTCCTCCTGGATCTCCCGTACGCAGGCGGCGCGCGGTGACTCGCCGGGCTCGGCACAGCCGCCGGGGATGTCCCAGTGCTCCCGGTAGGCGGGACGTACGAGGAGCACGCGGCCCTCGGCGTCGAAGAAGAGGGCACCGGCGGCGACGTTCGGGGTGGCCACGGATGACATCTCGGAAGCCGTCACAACGGCAGCGTAGACCGGTCATCGACCGAGCACGATGAGTATCGACGGGTACCTCTCACCGAGTATCGATCCCGGCCGGTCACCGGTTGGCGGCCGACCGGAGCAGTACGTCGGTGAGGCGTGAGAAGGAGTCCTCGCCGTGCCCCTCGGCGAGGGCCCGCCCGGCGACCGCCCGGGCGGCGGTCAGCACGCCGACGTCGAGGTGCTGGGCCTGCGCGGCGTGGATGACGTGGTCCATTCCGGCCGCGGCGGAGGCGAGGGTGGCGTCGGTCCCGGGATGACGGCCCTCGTCCACTTCGGCCGCGAACTCGGGGATGATCCCGCCCATCAGCCCCACGATCCCCTGGGCGTACGCGGCGAGGTCACGCGCGGCGATCCCTTGTGTACGGGCCAGGGCCAGGGCGTGCACGTAGCCGCTCATGGTGGTCCAGAAGAGATCGAGCAGGGCCACGTCGTACGCCGCCGCCCGGCCGGGGTCCGCACCGAGGTAGCTTGCGGTGCCACCGAGGCTGGCCAGGCTCGGTTGGTGCGCCTGGTAGACCGCCTCCGGCCCGCTGTACAGCAGCACCGCGCCGGGACCGCCGATCGTGTCGACCGGACTCATGATCGACCCGTCCAGGTAGTCGATGCCCCGCTCGGCGGCCCAGTCCGCCAACTCGCGGGCCCGTTCCGGGGCGTCGGCGGTGAGGTTCACCAGGGTCCGACCCTTGAGTACGTCTCCGGCGTCGGCCAGGATCGCGCGTACGGCTTCGTAGTTCCGGACACAGACGACCACCAGCGGGCTGGCGCCGACCGCCTCGGCCGGGGTTGCCGCGACCGCCGCCCCACGGGTGGCGAGAATCTCGGCCCGGGCCGCGGTCCGGTTCCACACCGTCGTGTCGTGTCCGCCCGCCAGGAAGGCGGCGGCCAGCGCCTGCCCCATCGGGCCCAGGCCGAGCACCGTCACGGGTGCCGGATCGCCCTTGATCGATCGCGTCGTCATGTCGGCTAAGTTAAACCTTGACACCGGTGTCAGAGCCAGCGTGCCGTTTCGGAGGTCACATGCGAATCGGGGAGTTCTCCCGACGGGCCGGGGTGAGCGAGCGGTCACTGCGCTACTACGAGCAGCAGGGGCTACTCCGGCCGGCGCGGCAGAGCAGCGGCTACCGCGCGTACCAGGAATCCGACCTGCGGACGGTGCGCCACATCCGTACGCTGCTCGCGGCCGGTCTCAACACCGAGACGATCGCCGAGCTGCTGCCCTGCATGGTCGAGGACGGCGGGCGGCTCGGTCCCGGCTGCGCCGAACTGCTTCCGGTGCTGCGCCGCGACCGTGAACGGGTCGACCGCGCCCTCGCGGACCTGGCGACCGCCCGGTCGATCCTCGACGCGATGATCGCCGCCCCGATACCGGTGACCGGCGCCGCGAACTCCGCCTGCGAACCGGTCGACGCACCGGCCTGACCTCGCTGTTCGGCTCTGGTCGCGGTGCGCGCACCGGTGGCCCGGCGGCTCGTCCTGCTGCCTCGGCCGCCGGGCCGACCCCGGATCGGCGCCGCCGTCGACGGCCGCCGGACAGGGCTGGTGCAGGGGTGCTATTCGCCCTGTTGGGGCTCCCGGTCGGGGTTGTCGACCTCGAACGGGGTACGGAGTCGGCTCATGGCGGCCCGGCTCACGTCGGTGGTCGGCCGCTGTTCGTCACTCGGGTCCGCCTCTGTCGGGTCGACGAAGGGGTTCGAGTGCGTCGCCGTCACATGGGTCAAAGTCTGCTCCAGATGTGCGTCTGCTCCAGAGATTCGCGCGGATGCGCCGCTCACCCACCGGCAGACGCGAACGGGGGCGGAAAGCGACCAGGCTGGATCCGGCCGTGGCCGGACACCGTCGGTTCCGATCGCCCCGTCAGCGTACCCCGAGCCGTTGGTTGACTATGGTGCACGGGCGGAGATCGGGTGCGGGTAGACTTGGTTCCGCAGCCCCTGGCCCCGGTCACGGCCTGCGTCTGATGTCGGCTACCACGCGCTGCGACCGAACGGTCAGCGCCGGAATCGGGCCGACCCCTTCCAGGTTCGGAGACTCGATGGCGGCACGCCGCCCCCGCAAGATGACTTCTGTCCCATCCACCACTCCCGTCGCCCGGCCGGCAGCCGGGGACCAGGCTCCGGCCGGAGACCTGGCTGCTGCCGGAGACCTGGCTGCGACCGGGACCCGGACGATGGCCGGTTTCGCCGACCTCGGCGTGCCCGCCGCGCTCGTCGCCGCGCTCGGCCGGGTCGGCATCGACACGCCGTTCCCGATCCAGGCCGCGACGCTCCCGGACGCGCTGGCCGGGCGTGACCTGCTCGGCCGTGGCCGGACCGGCTCGGGCAAGACCTACGCGTTCGCCATCCCGGTACTCGCCCGGCTCGCGGCCGCCAGGCCGGCGTCGCGCCGTCCCGGCCGGCCGCGCGCGCTGATCCTGGCGCCCACCCGCGAGCTGGCCACCCAGATCGAGGCGACGATCGCGCCGCTGGCCGCCGAGCTGTCCCTGCGTACCCTGACCGTCTTCGGCGGGGTCGGCGCGCGGCCACAGGTGAGCGCGCTGCGGGCCGGGGTGGACATCCTGATCGCCTGCCCGGGTCGGCTCGCCGACCACGTGTCGACCGGTCACGCCGTGCTCGACGCGATCGAGATCACGGTGCTCGACGAGGCCGACCACATGGCCGACCTGGGCTTCCTGCCCGTGGTCAAGCGGCTGCTCGACCGGACCCCGGCCGGCTCCCAGCGGCTGCTCTTCTCGGCGACCCTCGACTCCGGTGTCGACGTCCTGGTACGTCGCTACCTCAGCAACCCGGTCACGCACAGCGTCGACTCGGCGTCGTCCCCGGTCGCCGCGATGACCCACCACGTGCTCCGGGTACGTCCCGACGACCGGCTGCCGGTGCTGATCGACCTGGCCGCCGCCCCCGGGCGGGCGCTGGTGTTCACCCGTACCAAGCGGGGTGCGAAGAAGCTGACCAGCCAACTGGTCGCCTCCGGCGTACCCGCCGTCGAACTGCACGGCAACCTGGCGCAGAACGTCCGGACCCGCAATCTGGCGGCGTTCTCGTCCGGCCACGCCGGCACACTCGTCGCGACCGACATCGCCGCGCGCGGGATCCACGTCGACGACGTGGCACTGGTGATCCACGCCGACCCGCCGGCCGAGCACAAGGCCTACCTGCACCGGTCGGGGCGGACCGCCCGCGCCGGAGCGAGTGGCATCGTCGTCACCCTGATGACCGACGACCAGGTGGCCGACGTACGCGATCTGACCAGGCAGGCGGGCATCAACCCGAAGATCACCCCGTTGCGTCCGGGTGACTCGCTGCTCGCCGAACTCGCTCCGGGTGAGCGCCGCTTCACCGCACCCCCGGTGCAGACGACGCCGGCCGCGACCGGTGGTCGGGGCCGCGCCGCGACGGGGCGTGCCGCGACCGGTGGCCGGCGGTCCGCGACCGGCGGTCGGGGCGCCACGACCGGCGACCGCCACGCGGCGACCGGCGACCGCCGTGCCGCGACCGGCGAGCGGCGCACCGCGACCGATGACCGGCGCACCACGACCGGAGCGTCGAGTGGCCGTGGGTCGAGTGGCCGTGGGTCGAGTGGCGGCCGTGGCGGGCGCGGAGCCGCCTCGTCGTCGGGTGCCGCCGGTTCGGCGGGTCGTTCCGCCGGCCAGGGTGGCGCGGGTGGGGACACCTCGCTCACCCCTCGTAGCGCGGCGGCGTTCTCCGCCGGAAGCCGGGTCGGTACCAGACGCGGCCGCTGACCGTGCGCCGGTGACCGCGGCAACGCGGTCCGGCGCGCGACCATCTCCGGTACGGCTCGTTCGTCCCACGTACCGCGGACGACCGCCAGCGGCGATAATCGTCGGATGCCCCGGCGGATGTGGCGGAGAGTCCTGTCCATCCTGGTGGTTTCCGCCGCCACCGCAGCGAGCGCGCTGGTCTGGTGGCGTTACGACTTCGAGAAGGTCAACTGGACCTGGGGCGTCGTCGCCGGAGTTGTCGGCACCTTTGTCGTGGTCCGGCAGATCCTGGGGGACCGGGACGCCGTCCGGGGCGCGCCCGCCGTGCGGCGCCGGGCCGTGGCCGAGCAACTGGCCGAACACGTCCGGCGTAGCCCTGTCGACGAGGCGCTGCTCAAGACCCTCGAAGAGCCGTACCCGTTGCCGGTGTCCTGGTCCAACGCGGTGGCGGACTACCAGCCGTCGTGGCGGACGATCTGCCGCTCCAGCGAGGGGGAGCCGCTCGACCTGTCCGGTCGGGACGGCGCCATCTACGACTCCTACCTGAGGGTTCCATCCGGCCGGATGCTGGTCCTCGGCTCGGCGGGATCGGGAAAGTCCATAATGGTCATGCGGCTGGCCCGCCGGCTGATCGCCGAACGTACGTCGGACGGCCCGATCCCGCTGCTGCTCTACGTCGCGTCCTGGGATGCCGCGAACCTGCGCTTCGACCACTGGATCGTCTCGCAGATCGCGAACCGGTACCCCCAGTTGTCGATGCTCCACCCGCGCTGGGCGGAGGCGGTGCGGGACCTGCTCAACGCCAACCTGATCCTGCCGGTTCTCGACGGTCTCGACGAGATGACCGAGGAGCGGGCAGCACTCTGCCTGCGGAGACTCAACGAGTTGCCGGCACAGCGGCTCGTCCTGACCTGCCGGAGCGGCTTCTACAACCGCTATCTCCAGCAGGGCGAGAAACTCCGCGGCGCGGCGGTGATCCTGATCGAACCCCTCGACCCGACGAAGGTCGCCAACTATCTCCAGGATGCCGCGCCGCTGAGCCAGGTCGCCAGGTGGCGGCCCGTGGTCGAGGAGATGACACGGGACGGGCGGAGCGATCTGGCCGAGGCGCTGTCCACGCCGCTGATGGTGGCGATGGCGCGGATCGCGTTCGACGAACGGGAGACTCCGGCCCAGGTCGATCCCACGCAGGTCGATCCTTCCCAGGTCGACCCGGACGACGACGATCCCGGGATTCTCGTCACCCTGGCCCGGGACGGTGGCCGGCAGGCGGTGGAGGAGGCACTGCTCAACGACGCCGTCGAGATCGCCATCCAGCCGTACCGGGAGAGTTGGTTGTCCAAGCGGTGGCCACCGGCGGCGACCCGGGAGTACCTGTCGTTCCTCGCCGGACACCTCGAAGCCCAGAACCAGCGCGAGTTCGTCTGGTGGCGACTGCCGAGTGAGGTTCCACGCCTGCTCTGGATGCTCTTCGACGGAGTACGCGTGGCAGTCGTCACCTGGATCACGCTCGCCCTCGCCGACGACGCGCTGCGCGCCATGGCGGCGGCGAGCGACGACTCCAGGCTGCGCGAGGCGCTGGGAGCCCTCAGCGACGGATCAACGTCGATCGTGGTGATGGCCGGAGTGATGGGCGCGACCCTGTCGCTGCTGGAGGAGCTCACCGGCCATCAGGGGGTGCCACCGGCCCGAATCGCCTTCCGGGGAGGCTTCCGGACTCTCGGCGGGGGCCTGCTCGACGGCTCGTTCGCCGGTGCCCTGGTGGCGGGCACCCTCTGGGCTGCGCTCCAGCTGTACGAGCGGGCCCGGGGCATCGTCTCCCTTCTGGAACCGTACGCCCTGCCGGTCGGATCGTGGTCGAGCGACAGCCGAGTGGTGGTAACGGTGGGACTGTTCGTCTGCGGCTACGTCGTCGTCCGGAACGCGCTCCGGGTCGACTTCGCCGCCCCGGCGGACTCGTTCACGGTGACCGAGCCGATCCGGGTGCTCCGGGCGGACCGGTCGGCGGCCCTGCTCGCCGTGCTGCCCGAGGTGGTCAGGGCGGTGGTCCTGGTGGTGATCCTGTTCACGGTCCTGTCCCGGTCGGAACTACTTCCTGCCGTACCGCTGGAGACTCAGGCCGTCGCGGGTCTCGGGGTCGGCATCGGGTGGTGGGTCCTGACCCTGTCCGGCAGCGCGTGGATCCGGTTCGTCGTCACCCGGCTGGTGTTGGCCGCGACCGGTCGGCTGCCGTACCGGTTGCTGGAGTTCCTGGCCGCTGTCGAATCCGTGGGCCTGGTGCGTGAGTTCGGTGGGACGTACCGGTTCCGTCATGACCGGCTGCAGAACCTGTTGGCGGTCCTCGGCGGGCGGCCACGGGCGGCCCGCTACCGGGAGGAGTTCGCGACCAACCTGGCCATGGTCGGCTACTGGGAAGAGGCCCTGGCCGAGTTCGGGAGCCTGCTCGCCGAGCGGGCGGGACGGGCCGGCTCGGACGAACTTCTCGCGGAGGCGCTCCGGAAGAGCGTCTTCGTCGGCTGCGCCGCCGGCCGCTGGTGGCGCACCGAGCAGCGCCTGCTGGCCGTCCAGGCGCTGTATCCGGCACCGGAGGTCCCGAACGCCCCGGCGGTGACGGCCAAGCGTCGGAAGATCTCGGAGCTGGTACGGCAGGGCGCCGCGCCGGACCGGTTGCTGGCGGCCTGTGACGAGCTGATCGAGGCGGAGGACGCCGCGGGCAGGCCCGAGCTGGCCTCGCGGGAGTTCCGGGCCACCCTGCACTACGTACTCGGTGACCTTGCCGGCGCGCGGGCCCAACTCGACGAGATGCCGGCCAGGGAGTACGGCGAGGACCTGCCGCATGCGATCCCGGTCGCCGCGGCGCTGCTGACCCGCATCGCGCTCGACGACGGGGCGGTCGACGTCGCGGTGGCCACCGGTCAGAACGAGCTGCTGCTGGCCGAGATCTCCCCGCGTCCGGTGGACATCGCCCGACTGGCCGAATCCTGGTGGTGGTCGGTCCAGGTGCTGGCCGGGACGGGGGACGAGTTGGCGGAGCAGTACCGGCGGCTGGGGGAGGCGGCGCGGCAGGCCGGGCGTGGCACGCGATGGCGGAAGGTCCGGTTGACCAGCCGTGAATGGGTCGAGATCGGGCTGCTCGTCTGCCGTTCCCGGATCAGGGATCCGATGCTGGGTGGTCTGGCGGCGGCCGTCGCCCGGGAACTGGTCGGGATCGTCAACACCCCGGACCGGTTCCTGCTGGCGGTCGACCGCAGCGCGGCGATGTGGTCGGATGGTGCCCTGCCGCCGCCCCGGCGCGACGAGGACGAGCCGCGAGAAGGCTGGCAAGGGCCGCTGCTCTCACCGCCCAGCGCTGTCCCCGCCATCGAGTGAGGGCTCGCGTGCCATCACCCGTCACTCGTGCCTCGGCTGCTCGGACCACCGCCATCCGTCGCGCAGCAGGTCCGCCGCGTTCGAGTGCCGCACGATGTAGACGTGGCGCCAGGTTCCCCGTCCGGCCAGGAAGAGCGGCCACAACACCGCCAGCGCGCGCAGCGCGGGATCGGGATCCGCTGCCGGTCGTGCGGCCACTCACGCCAGAGCGTCACGTACCGCCACTGGTCGGGTGGGCCCGCCTCCGCCTTGCAGTAGCTGCAGACCGAGTCGGACGGCACGGTGGCCTCCGATCTCCCCGACGGCCTCCTTTCAGGATATGGGGCGCCGCCACCAGATGATCGACTCGTGTGGCGGGCCGAGCCCGGATCCGGTTCGGGTCGTCAGGATGCGGTACAGGTCAGGGTGGGGAGCTGTTGGTGCCGTTCCAGGCCCCGAGGAAGCCGAAGCTCGTGCTGGCGCCCGCGCCGAGTGTGCCGTTGTGGGACACGTTGCTGGCGGTCGTCCTGTCCTGGGCCGGGACGGAAGATGATCTTCGTGTTCTTGCACTCTCCGGCGGCGGGTGCTACACCGTAGTTAGCACTCGCCACTCGCGAGTGCCAGCCGAATGGGATGAGCCCTCTGGTGGGGCGTACGCGTACGTCATCGCAGGTCGGTCCGACCAGTGCCGGACTCCGGCACGACGAGTAGAGGACGACGCAGATGGCCAAATTGATCGTATTCGGGGAAGACGCCCGTCGCGGGCTCGAACGTGGCATGAACGTCCTCGCCGACACGGTGAAGGTGACGCTCGGCCCGAAGGGCCGCAACGTCGTGCTGGACAGCAAGTGGGGCGTGCCCACGATCACCAACGACGGTGTCAGCATCGCCAAGGAGATCGAACTCGACGACCCGTACGAGAAGCTCGGCGCCGAACTGGTCAAGGAAGTCGCCAAGAAGACCGACGACGTGGCCGGCGACGGCACCACCACGGCCACGGTCCTGGCCCAGGCCCTGGTACACCAGGGGCTGCGCAACGTCGCCGCCGGGGCGAACCCGATCGCGCTCAAGCGCGGCATCGAGCAGGCCGTGGCCGCAGTGACCGAGGCGCTGCGCAACCAGGCCCAGGATGTCGAGACCAGGGAGCAGATCGCGGCCACGGCGTCCATCTCCGCCGCCGACTCCGGCGTCGGTGAACTCATCGCGGAGGCGATGGACAAGGTCGGCAAGGAAGGTGTCGTCACCGTCGAGGAGAGCAACACCTTCGGTCTGGAACTTGAGCTCACCGAGGGGATGCGGTTCGACAAGGGCTACATCTCGCCCTACTTCGCCACCGACACCGAACGGCTGGAAGCGGTTCTCGACGACCCGTACATCCTGCTCGTCGAGAACAGGATCTCGAACCTGACCGACCTGCTCCCGATCCTGGAGAAGGTCATCGAGGCCGGCAAGCCGCTGGTCATCATCGCCGAGGACATCGAGGCCGAGGCCCTCGCCACCCTGATCGTCAACAAGGTCCGTGGCACGTTCACCTCGCTGGCCGTCAAGGCACCCGGCTTCGGCGACCGCCGTACGGCCATGCTGGCCGACCTCGCCGTCCTCACCGACGCCCAGGTGGTCAGCGCCGCGGTGGGCCTCACGCTGGAGAACGTCACCCTCGACATGCTCGGCCGGGCCCGTCGGGTGGTCGCCACCAAGGACGAGACGACCATCGTCGACGGTGCCGGTGGCGCGGAGCAGATCGCCGGCCGGGTCGCCCAACTCCGTACCGAGATCGACCGGAGCGACTCCGACTACGACCGGGAGAAGCTCCAGGAGCGGCTGGCCAAGCTGGCCGGTGGCATCGCGGTGATCAAGGTCGGCGCGGCGACCGAGGTGGAACTCAAGGAGCGCAAGCACCGGATCGAGGACGCCGTCCGCAACGCCCGGGCCGCCATCGAAGAGGGCCTCCTGCCCGGGGGTGGCGTGGCACTGGCCAACGCCGCCGTCACGGCCTTCGACAAGCTCGACCTCGCCGATGACGAGGCCACCGGTGCGAACATCGTGCGACTCGCGCTGACCGCGCCGCTCAAGCAGATCGCCGACAACGCCGGTCTCGAGGGCGCCGTGGTGGCGGAGAAGGTCAGCTCACTCCCTCCCGGCCACGGCCTCGATGCCGCCACGGGCGAGTACGTCGACATGATCAAGGCCGGCATCGTCGAACCGGCCAAGGTGACTCGTTCGGCGTTGCAGAACGCCGCCTCGATCGCCGCGCTGTTCCTGACCACCGAGGTACTCATCGCCGACAAGCCGTAACCGTCCGGCGCCGGGATCGAACTCCTCGATCCCGGCGCTCGGAACGCGGGTCAACACACCCAGAAGTCGTCCGGCAGCGCCTCGACGTCCGACGCCGCCTGTTACCGCCGTCGGGTGACGGCGATACCGGGTTTACGTAGTCGCCGACGTCAATCCGACAGGAGCAGGACGTCGTCGACGACCGTCCTGGTGTCGGCGGCCACCACGACCGGATCCGCCGTCTCCGGCGACTGCTTGCCGGTCGCCCACTGCACCTGGGTGCCGGTCTCGTACCGCACCGAGTACGTGCCGGGCCAGACGGTCTTGAACCAGGTGCCGTCGTCGGCGGTGGTCGCCTGGAACTGCCGACCCCGCGAGGTGTCGTAGACGATCACGGCACTGCGGACCGAAGGCTGACCCGTGGCGTCGGTGAGCCGCCCGCTGACCAGCCCGGTAGACAGCTGTTGTTCGTGCAGGACCACCTCGGAGCCGACACCGACCTGCACCGGTCGGGTCGCGCTCTCCGACTCGGCCCCGCCGAGCCACTGGTCCAGCCCGGTGCCGGCCGGTACGACGAACCTGAGCCTGTACGAGCCCGGGTAGGGCCGCAGCCGGAAGACGCCGTCGGCGTCGGTCCAGTTGGAGACCGACTCCGCGGTGCTGGCCTGGGAGGTGGCGTAGACGACGACGTTTGGCACCGGTGCGCCGTCCCGGGTGAACCGTCCGGTGACGACGCCGGACGGGAACAGCCGCTCGTCCACGGTGCTGTGCCGACCGGGCGTGATGGTGACCGGGTCGGCCTCGGTGTAGCTGCGGCGCCGGTGCGCCCACTGGTTCGTGGCGCCGCGTTGGGCGGCGGCCACGGCGACCCGGAGTTGGTCGGTCGGTGGATAGTTGATCAGGTAGTTGCCGGCCTGGTCGGCCAGCACGGTGACGAGCGGGCCGCCGCCGGTGATCCGGTGCAACTCGATCCGGGCACCGGGCGCGGGGTCGCCCGCGTCGGTGCTGACGTGTCCGCCGAGCGTGCCGTGCGGCATCACCGACTCGTGGATCGTCGTCTCCGCACCGGCGACCACGGCGATCTGCGCCGCCGAGTCGAGCGCGGGTACGGCCGGATGGAACTGGACCAGGCCGCCGGGCAGCGCGAACCTCAGCACGTACGTCCGGGGCGGCACCTCGGGGATCCGGAAGGCGCCGGCCGCGTCGGTGCGGGTCTGCCGGACTCTCACACCGTACGGAAGCACCAGTAGTTCGACGGCCGTGTCGGCGACGGGGGTGGACCCGTCGACGAGCGTTCCGGCGACGCTGCCCGTGGTGACGGGATCGGCGGCAGCGGCGGTGACCGGGGCGAGGGCCAGGACGAGTCCGATGCTGAGGGCGCGGGCGAGGCGACGAGTCTGGATCCGCATGAGGAGCCTCCCGGCAAGCACGGTGACAGTACTTAGAATAGATGGATATCGATTGACGCGGTGATCGTCGCCGGCCCGGCGTACGGCCGAATCCCCGATTGGGGGAGCGCCGGGTCGAATGCCCGAAGGCGCGGATGAGGAAAAGCGGGATCGCCATCGTTTGTGGTCGATCGGCGTGGGGTAAGGCGCCCGGCGTGGCAATGAAAGCGCTTTCAAAGCCAAAGCCGGTCACCATCTACGAGGTGGCCCGGCACGCCGGCGTCTCGATCGCGACGGTCTCCCGCGCGCTGCGCGACTCCACTCTGGTCACCGAGGCGACCCGGGCCCGGGTCAGGGCGGCGGTCGAGGAGCTGAACTTCACCCCGAACCAGCTCGGCCGATCCCTCGCCGAGGGCCGGCACGCGGCCAACGGGATCGTCTTCCCGGACCTGGTCGGTCCCTACTACGCCGAGGTCGTCCTCGGCTACGAGGAGGTCGCCTCCGAACTCGGCCGGAGCGTGCTGATCCTGGCCACCTCCGGGCGCCGCGACGCCACCGCCGCCGTGCTCGACCTCGCCCGCCGGGTCGACGGCATGGCGATCATCGCCAACGCCGTGCCGGACGACGTCGTGACCGACATCGCCGCCACCGGGTTACCCGTGGTGCTGCTGGCCCGCCAGCCGGTCCGGGGCATCGACACGATCCGGACCCGCAACGACCGGACCGCCGCCGAACTCGCCGCGCACCTCGCCGCGCACGGCCACCGGCGGATCACCTTCCTCGGCGACCCGGACCGCTCGTCCGATGTCGCCGGTCGGCTCGCCGGACTCCGTACCGGCCTGCGCGCCGCCGGCCTGCCCGAACCGGCGGCGGTGCGGTGCGCGCTGGACGTGGCGGCCGGCGAGGCAGCCGCCATCGAACTGCTGGCCGGATCCGACCGCCCCGACGCCGTCGTCTGCGCCAACGACGAGGTGGCGCTCGGGGCGCGGCTCGCCGCCGAGGCCGCCGGACTGCGCGTACCGGAGGACCTGGCGGTGACCGGATGGGACGACGTGCTCGCCGCCCGGTTCACCGGCCTGACCACCGTCCGGCAGCCGATGCGCGACCTGGGCGCGGTGTCCGCGCGCTGGCTGCACCACCGCATCACCGAGCGAACCACGGATGGCACGCCCGTGCCGGCCCGACGCCGGGTCCTGCCCACCCGCCTCGTCGTCCGGCGCAGCTGCGGCTGCCCGGCCTCCTGAGGCGACACCCCCACCACCCGAAACCACCCCCGGAGGTACGAGATGAGAAGCCATCGGCGGCTCGCCGTGGCGGTCGCCGCCGCGACGGTGATCGCGCTCGTCGGCTGCGGCCGCGACTCCAGCGACGGTCAGGAGGGGGCCCGGTCCGTCAGCGACGGCAAGGCCACCGGCGAGATCACCGTCTGGGCCATGGGTACCGAGGGCGAGAAGCTCGGTGCCTTCGCCCAGGACTTCATGACCGAGAACCCCGACGCGAAGGTGACCGTGACGGCGGTGCCGTGGGACGCCGCGCACCAGAAGATCGCCAGCGCCATCGCCGGCAGGCAGACGCCGGACGTGTCGATGATCGGCACGACCTGGATGGGTGAGTTCGCCAAGACCGGAACGCTCGACCCCACCCCGACGGACCTGTTCGACCGCGCCAGCTTCTTCCCCGGCGCCTGGGACACCACCGTCGTGGACGGCACCTCGTACGGCGTCCCCTGGTACGTCGAGACCCGGCTGATCTTCTACCGGAAGGACCTCGCCCAGCGGGCCGGCATCACCGAACTGCCACGCAGTTGGGAGGAACTGACCGCCTTCGCCACGGCACTGAAGCAGAAGGCCGGCGCCGAGTCGGGCCTCTACCTCCAGCCGGGCGGCACCGGAAGTTGGCAGTCGTTCCTGCCGTTCGCCTGGTCCAACGGGGCCAACCTGGTCGACGGCGACCGGCTCACCCTCGACACCCCGGAACTGACCGAGGCCGCCGCGTACTACCGGTCGTTCTTCGTCGACAAGCTCTCCACCACCACCGACCTCGGCCTACAGGGCTCGCTGGAGCAGAGCTTCGTCGACGGCAAGACCGCCGCGTTCATCTCCGGCCCGTGGCACGTCGGGCTCCTCGCCGAACAGGGCGGCCCCGGCTTCACCGAGAAGTTCGGCGTGCTGCCGATGCCGCGCCGGAAGTCGGCGACCTCGTTCATCGGCGGCAGCGACCTCGCCGTGTTCTCCGATGCCAAGAACCGCGACGGCGCCTGGAAGTTCGTCTCCTGGCTCAGCCGCCCGGAGGTGCAGGTCAAGTGGTACCAGACGGTCAAGGACCTGCCGGCGGTGCAGCAGAGCTGGCAGGACCCGGGCCTGACCGGTGATCCGTTCCTGTCGGCCTTCGGCGAGCAGCTCAAGGACGCCAAGTCGCCGCCGCCGATGGCCACCTGGGAGCAGATCGCGGCGGTGATCGACGCCGAGGTGGAGCGGGTGGCGAAGTCCGGCACGGATCCGGCCGCGGCGGTCAAGGCGATGCAGGAGCGAGCCGGCAGCGTCGGCACCGGGAGCTGACGATGGCGACGGCTCCTGCGACGACGCCGACGACGACGGGACCGGCCGCGCCGGCCGGCAGGTCCCGTCCCGGCCGGACCGCTCCGGCGACCGCGGCCCGGGGCCAGCGCCGACGTCGGGCACTGACCGGCTGGGCCTTCGCCGCACCGTTCACCGTGCTGTTCGGGCTCTTCCTGGCGATTCCGGTGGTCGCGTCGCTGGTGATGAGCCTGACCGACCTGCGCTCGACCGACCTGCGTACGCCGCTGCGCGTCGACTTCGTCGGCCTGGAGAACTACGCCCGGCTCTTCACGGACGACCTGTTCCTGCGTGCCGCGCTCAACACCGGCGTCTTCGTACTGGTCGGAGTGCCGTTGACGATGGTGCTCGGGCTCGCCGCGGCCAGCGCGCTCAACTCGGGGCTGATCCGGCTGCGCGGGCTGTTCCGGGTCGGCTTCTACCTGCCGGTGGTCACCAGCATCGTGGCGATCGCGGTGGTCTGGCGGCTGGTGCTCGACCCCGAGGCCGGACTGGTCAACGCACTCCTGCGGCTGGTCGGCGTCGACGGCCCGAACTGGCTCGGCGACAGCGGGCTGGCGCTGCCGTCGATCACCGTGATGGCGGCCTGGCGCAACTTCGGCTTCCTGATGGTGGTCTTCCTGGCCGGTCTACAGACCATCCCGGCCGACCTGTACGAGGCCGCCCGCCTCGACGGAGCGAGCCGCTGGGACCAGTTCCGGTACGTCACCCTGCCGCTGTTGCGCCCGACGCTGCTCTTCGGCGCCGTGGTCACCGGCATCGGCTATCTCCAGCTCTTCGAGGAGCCGTTCGTGATGACCCGGGGCGGGCCGCTGTCGTCCACGCTCTCGGTCTCGTACCACATCTACAACCAGTTCGGGTTCGGCAACTACGGCTACGCGGCGGCGGCGAGCTACGTGCTCTTCGTCTCGATCGTCGCGCTCTCCGTTCTCCAGTTCCGGCTACTCCGTTCGAGGGACTGATCCGCCATGACCACCCTCCAGGCACCACTGCGCGGGCGCGACCGGATCGCGCGGCTGGTGCTCTACGCCGTACTCGTGGCCGGTCTGCTCGCGGTCGTCGGGCCGTTCCTCTGGATGCTGCTCTCCTCGCTGAAACCCGAGCCGGAGATCCGGCAGGTGCCGGCGACCTGGCTGCCGGAGACGTTCACCCTGGCCAACTACCGCGAACTCTTCGACCGGCTCGACTTCCCCCGGTTCTTCGCCAACTCGGCGCTGGTGGCGGTCCTGGTGACCGTCGGCAACCTCTTCTTCTGCTCGCTGCTCGGCTACGCCCTGGCGAAGCTGCGCTTTCCCGGCCGGCGGGCCCTGTTCCTGCTGGTGCTCGGCACCCTGATGGTGCCCGGGATGGTCACCTTCGTGCCGCAGTTCGTGCTGGTCAGCAACATGGGCCTGGTCAACACGTACGCCGGGCTGGTCCTGCCGTTCCTCGCCGGGCCGTTCGGCGTCTTCCTCATGCGGCAGTACCTGCTCTCCATCCCGGACGACCTGATCGAGGCGGCCCGGGTGGACGGTGCCGGCGAGTTCCGGATCTTCTGGCGGGTGGTGCTGCCGCTGTGCCGCCCGGCGCTGGCGACGCTCGGCATCCTCACCTTCCTGTCGACCTGGAACAACTTCCTCTGGCCCCTCGTCGTCGCGACCACGGAGGAGAAGTACACGCTGCCGGTGGCGCTCGCGCTCTACAGCGTCGGGCAGGGCCGGATCGACTTCGGCCTGCTGCTCGCTGGCGCGGTCGTCGTCGTCCTGCCGGCACTGGTGGTCTTCCTCGTGCTGCAACGGCACTTCCTTCGCGGCATCGCCACCACCGGACTGAAGTAGGCCATCGGACTCAAGTAACGCGACCGGACCCAGGTAACGCGACACCGGACCCCCGTAGGAGAGTCATGCGACGTCTGCTCGTACCCGTCATCGCCCTCGTCCTGCTGCTACCCGGCGCCGTCCCGGCCACCGCCGACCCCGCTCCGGTCGGCGGCGGTGCCGACCAGCGTGCGCTGCGCGGCTACGCCGTCGACACCTGGCGGTCGATGGTCGCCATGGTCGACCCGGGCACCGGCCTGCCGGCCGACAACATCGGCGGCGACCTCGCCGCCGCCACCCGCTCCACCTACACCTCGCCGACGAACATCGGCGGCTACCTCTGGTCGACGGTGGTCGCCCGCGACCTGCGGCTGATCTCGACCCGGGAGGCGACGAGACGGGCGGCGGCCACCCTGGCGACGCTGGCCCGGCTGCGCCAGCACACCGACTCGGGCATGTTCTACAACTGGTACGACCCGCGCAGCGGCGACGTGCTGACCGTCTGGCCGGAGGACGGCAACCCGGTCACCCCGTTCCTGTCCAGCGTGGACAACGGCTGGCTCGCCGCCGGCCTGCTGGTGGCCCGCAGCGCCCTGCCGGAGCTGCGCGCCGAGGTCGACGCCGTGCTCGCACCGATGGACTTCGGCTTCTTCTACAACCCGGACGCCAAGGGGGCCGGCCTGCCCGGCCTGATCCGGGGCGGCTTCTGGGACACCGCGCCGCCCGGCTGCTCGGTGGTGGGCAACTACCGCGACCGTGGGCCCGACGTCTGGTACACCTGCAACCACTACGACATCACGGTCACCGAACCACGGATCGCCAGCTACCTCGGCATCGCCTTCGGGCAGATCCCGCCGGAGCACTACTTCGCGACCTGGCGCACCCTGCCGGACACCTGCGACTGGTCCTGGGCCGAGCAGAAGCCGGTCGGCTTCCACACCTCCCACCTCGGCGTACCGGTCTTCGAGGGCGCGTACCGGTACCAGGGCATCCAGTTCGTGCCGAGCTGGGGCGGGGACATGTTCGAGGCGTTGATGCCCGACCTGTTCGTGCCGGAAGACCGCTGGGGGCCGCGCAGTTGGGGTCGCAACCACCCGGCCACCGTCGCCGGCCAGATCGCGCACGGGATGACCGACGCCCGGTACGGCTACTGGGGCTTCTCGCCCGCATCCGACCCGTTCGGCGGGTACCGGGAGTGGGGCGTGGACGCGATGGGCATGGACACCCTCGGCTACGCCTCCGACGTGGAACGCGCCAACTACGACGCCGGGTTCGGCGAGTGCCGCCCGGCCGGCCCGCAGCCGTCGTACGGCGACGGGGTGGTGACCCCGCACGCGGTCTTCCTGGCGCTGCGCTACGCACCCCGGGAGGCGGTACGGAACCTGGCCCGGCTCCGCGCCGACTTCGACGTGTACGGCAGCGGCGGCTTCTACGACGCGGTCGCGGTCCGCAGCGGCACCGTCGCCCGCCGGTACCTCGCCCTCGACCAGGGCATGATCATGGGGGCGCTCGGCAACGAACTGGCCGACGACGACGTCCGAAAGGCGTTCGTCACGCCGCAGTTCGAACGGGCGATCCGGCCGCTGCTGGCGATGGAGACCTTCAACGTGCCCGCCCGGCAGGACCTGCCGATCGGGCAGGACTCGGCCGACGCACCGGCGACCACCCGGGAGGGACGATGAGCGTGGGCAACCTCGCAGAGCAGGCGCGGCAGCGCTGGGTCGAACTGATGGGGGCCGGTGGGGCGCAGGACCGGGCGTCGGGGGAGGCGGTCGCCGCCGACCTGCCCCCGGTGACCGGGCTGACCACCCTCGCCGGCCGGGGCCAGACCACCGTCGACTGGGATCCGGTGCCCGGCGCCATCGGGTACGCCGTGCACCGCGCCACCGTCGCGACCGGCCCGTATGAGGTGGTCGACCACGGTGGCGGGGACGTGCTGGCGGTGCCGCACCCGCCGTACGCCGACACGACCGGGGAGCCCGGCCGGGAGTACTGGTACGCGGTGGCGCCGCTCGCCACCGTCAACGCGATGGGTCCACTCTGTCCACCGGTCCCCGGTGGTTCGGTGGCCGCCGAACCGGGTGCCGCGCCGCCGGCTGTCCACGTGTCGGTGGCCGCCGACGGCGACACCGGGCCGCTGCACCGGCCCTGGCGGGCGATGGTCGGCTCGGAACACCTCAGCCACCTGCTCTGCGCCGACCTGAGCGGCGGTCGACCGATCGGGACCGAACTGCGCGAGGCGCTGCGCCGGGTACACGACGAACTCGGCGTCTCCTCGGTACGGGCGCACGCCATCCTCGGCGACGACCTCGGGATCTACCGGGAGGTGGACGGCGAGCCCCGGTACGACTTCAGCCGGCTCGACCGGGTCTACGACACCGTGCTGGAACTGGGCATGCGTCCGGTCGTCGAGTTGGGCTACATGCCGCGTGACCTCGCCAGCGACCCGTCCCGTACGGTCTTCGCCTACCAGGCGGTGATCTCCCCGCCGAAGGACTGGGACCGCTGGGGCGACCTGGTCCGCGCCACCGTCACCCACCTCGTCGACCGGTACGGCCGCGCCGAGGTCGTCCACTGGTTCTTCGAGGTGTGGAACGAGGCCAACCTCTCGGTCTTCTGGGCCGGTTCTCCCGAGGAGTACTGGCGGCTCTACCGGGTCACCGCGGCGGCGGTGAAGGAGGTAGATCCGGAGATCCGGGTCGGCGGGCCGGCGACGGCGGCGGTCGGTTGGATCGACGACCAGCTCGCCGTCGACGCACCTGTCGACTTCCTCTCCACCCACGTCTACGGCAGCCCGCCGCTCGACCTGCGTCCGCTCGCCGCCGCGCACGGCCGTACCGACCTGCCACTGCTCTGGACCGAGTGGGGGGTCACCGCGACCCACGGCAGCGACGTCAACGACACCGTCTTCGCCGCGACGTTCCTGCTCCGGGGCATGCGCTCGGCCTCGGGGCGGCTCGACGCGCTGGCCCCGTGGGTCGCCTCCGACCACTTCGAGGAGTTGGGACGGCCGCCCCGGTTGCTGCACGGCGGCTTCGGGCTGCTCACCGTCGGCAACCTCGCCAAGCCGAAGTTCTGGGCGCTGGCGCTGGCGCAACGGCTCGGCGACACCGAACTGCCGGCGACGCTCGTCGGCGACGGCGCCCGGAGCCTGGTCGAGGCGTGGGCGGCCCGCGCCGCAGACGGCACGGTCGGTGTCCTGTGCTGGAACGGGACGCTGGACCACTCCCGGGCCGACGGTGCCGCCGAGCTGGACCGGACGGTCACCGTCCGGGTCTCCGGACTGCCCGGCCAACGGTACGAGCTGCGGCGGTGGCAGGTGGACGCCGGTCACTCCAACGTCGCCGCCCGCTGGCGCGAGCTGGGCGGCGACGCGGACTGGCCGGACGAGGAGCAGTGGCGGGCGCTGGCCGAGGCGGACCGGCTGGCCGAGGCGGAGCCCCGGTACGTCGAGCCCGCCGACGGTGAGCTGACGGTCGAGTTGACGCTGCCGATGCCGGGCATCCACCATCTCGAACTGCGTCACCTGGCCGACGACCCGGGGGGAGCCTGACCAGCGACTTTCCTTGCCGGTCATCGGACGAAGGAGCCGCGTCGATGCCATCGGCGCGGCGATTTCACCGCCACCGAAACATCGCCGAAACCCCGACCGCGACCGTGGTCAGCAGTTGCCGGGCCGCCCGATGGCCCGGACCGAGAGGGGATTCACGATGAACCGAACACAACGGTGGTTCGCTCTGGCCGGTGCCGCCGCGATGGTGCTGGCGGCCCAGGTCGGGGCCCAGCTTGCTGGCGCCGCCCCGGCCGCCGCCGTGACCGGAATCGAGAAGGTGACCTCGCCGCTGTCGGCGATCGACTCGCAGCCGACCCACACCGCGCGGGCCGAGTGCCCGGCGGGCAAATGGGTCACCGGCGGCGGGGGATGGGCCTTCTCGGTGGGGGCCGCGGACAGCGCCAAGGTGACGCTGGTCCAGTTGCGGCCGGAACACCGTACCGACGGGACCCGGGACAGCTTCGTGGTCACGGGTTCGGAGACCACGGCGTCGATGACCGGTGACTGGTGGGTGCAGGCGTACGCCATCTGCGCCAGCCCCTCCGGCCTCTCCGGGTACAGCCTGGTGACCACCCTGAACTCGGCGACCTCGTCGCCGGTCGAGGTGGAGGCACAGGCCGACTGCGGGTCCAGGCGGGCCATCGGCGGCGGTGCCCGGATCGTCAACCCGGGCCGGGACGTCGCGCTACAGGTGGCCCGGGCCTCCGGCAGCGGCAACATCTTCCGGGCTGCGGCCCACGAGGACGCGGACGGCTACGCCGGCAACTGGACCGTCAACGCGTACGCGGTCTGCGTGAACCAGCCCGCCGGCTACCAGGTGGTCACCACCCCGTCGGCGCAGAGCGACTCGGAGTCGGAGAAGATCGCGTTCGCGCAGTGCCCGGCCGGCAAGCGCGTGCACGGGGCGGGTGCGGCGATCTCCGACACCGCGCCGGGCGGGGTGTCGTTGCAGGTGGTGTACCCGTCCAACGCCCTCGACGAGGTCGAGGCGTTCGCGGTGGAGAACACCCCGGTCAGCCAGGATTGGGACTTCATCGTCGCCCAGGCGATCTGCGCCACCTGACCGGCCCCGATGTCCCTCGATCACCGTTGGCCGGCCGGTACCCGCGGGTGCCGACCGGCCAACGGTCGTTGCTGCCTGGCGGAACAGGCGGTAGTCCCTGCCTGGCGGAACAGGCGGCTATCGAACCCAGGGGTGCGCGTGCTGGACGGCGGGCTGCCGCTGGTCGAGCAGGTGCCGGCGGACCCGGTCGGCGTCCGGGTGGCCCATCTCGTCCAGCAGCGTGAGGGCGCGCTTCCACGTCTGGTTCGCGGCACGGACCTCGCCCCGGGCACGGAGGGCCTCGCCGAGGCAGGTCAGGGTCTCGGCCTCGCCGGCCCGGTCACCGACGTCGCCGAAGAGGTCCAGCGCGCGCCGGCAGGCGGCGATCGCGTCCCGGTACGCGCCGGCGGCGTACTCCAGGTAGCCGAGGCTCTGCCAGTTCGTGGCCGCCCCGTGCCGGTTGCCGATCTCGTCGTTGAGCCGTAGGGCCTGCCGGCACAGGGCGCGGGCCTGGTCGTGGTCGCCGAGGCGGGTCAGCATGCAGGCGATGTTGTTCAACGCGCGGGCCTGTCCCGTGAGGTGCCCCGCGTCCCGGTACAGGTCGAGCGAGCGTTGATCGTGGTGCAGCGCCTCCATGTCCCGACCCTGCTGCTCCAGGATCCGCGCGATGTTCACCTGCGTCTGCGCCTGGTTGGCGCGGTCGCCGACCGCGACGAACAGCTCCAGCGCCCGAGCGAGCTGGGCGCGGGCCTGGTCGAGCTGGCCGAGCTGGGTGTGGGCACGGCCCAGGTTCCGGTGTACGTGTGCCTGCGCCGCCTCGTCACCGATCCGGCACGCCGCCTCCAGGGCGGTACGTTGCACGGCCACCTGGTCGTGCCAGTACCCGCGCAGGTTGAAGAAGCTGGTCAGGCTCCAGGCCAGCTCCCAGGTGTACCGTTCGAACCCGGTACGGCCCGCCCAGTCGACCAGCGCGTGCAGGATCTGGTGCTCGGTGCGCAGCCACGTCATCGCCTCGGCCCGGTCGGCGAGCGGCTCGGGCCCGGCACCGGGTACGGGCTCGGCCAGCACGATCGGGTCCCGGTGTGGGTACAGCAGCCGATCGGCGGCGTACGCGGTGTGCAGGTAGTGGTCGAGCAGCCGGTTCGCCGCCGCCCGCCGGTCCGGGGCGGCCTCCTCGACGTCGGCCTGTTCCGTGGCGTACGCCCGCAGCAGGTCGTGCATGACGTAGCGCCCCGGCGACCGTTCGGTGAGCAGGTGCGCCTGCGCGAGTTCGGTCAACAGCCGGCGCGCCGCCGTAGCGGGGGAGCCCGCCATGCTGGCCGTGGCCGGTACGCCCACCTCGGGCCCGGGATGCAGCCCGATCAGCCGGAACAGCCGCGCGGCGGCCGGGCCGAGCGCCCGGTACGACCAGGAGAAGACCGCCCGGACGTCCGCCGCCGGCTCGCCACCGTCGAACGGGTCGAGGCTGCCCCCGGCCGTCCGCAGCTCGGCGACCAGGTCGGCGAGGCGGAAGCCCCGCTGGGCGGCGGCGCGGGCGGCCACCACCGCCAGCGCGAGTGGCAGTCGCGCGCACCGGGCCACCATCTCGTCGATCGCGGCGCTCTCGTCCGCCACCCGGTCGGCACCCAGCCGTCGGGCCAGGAAACGGCGGGCCTCGGGCAACGTGAACAGGTCGAGCGTCACCGCACGGGCGCCGTCGATCGCGACCAGGCCGCCGAGCTGGTTCCGGCTGGTCACCACCGTCGCGCAGCCGGGTGCGCCGGGCAGCAGGGGGCGGACCTGGGCGGCGTCGCGGGCGTTGTCGAGTACGACGAGGACCCGTCGGCCGGCGACCAGGCTGCGGTAGAGCGCGGTCTGCGCGGCGAGCCCGATCGGTACGCGCTGCGCCGGCACACCGAACGCGTCCAGGAACCCGCGTACGGCCTCGGCCGGGCCGACCACCACACCGTCCGGGTCGAAGCCGCGCAGGTTGACGTAGAGCTGCCCGTCGGGGAAGCGCTCGGCCGTCCGGTGTGCCCAATGCAGGGCGAGCGCGCTCTTGCCGACCCCGGCGGAGCCGGACACCACCGTCGTACCAGCGGAATCCGGGCCGGGTTCGAGCAGCGCGTCCAGTTCGGTCAGCTCGTACTCCCGACCGGTGAACGCGGACGGCGCCGCCGGCAGTTGGCGCGGCGCCGACGCCGACGGAGGTGTGGTCGTGGCCGTGGGGGCGGGTTCGGCCGGACCATGCCCCCGGCCCGGCGCCGCCGTGGCCTCCAGCGCCGGGTCGTTGGTGAGAATCTGGTGGTACAGCCGTTGCAGCGCCGCCGCCGGGTCCATGCCCAGGTCCTCGGCCAGCCGGGACCGGACGTCCTGGTAGTGCCGCAGCGCGTCGGCCTGCCGTCCACAGCGGTACAGCGCCGTCATCAGCTGTCCGGCGATCCGTTCGTCGAACGGATGCTCGGCGGCCCGCGCGGCCAGCTCGCCGAGGAGTTCGGCATGCCGGCCGCCGGCCAGGGCCAGGTCCACCAGATCGAGTACGGCGGCCAACCGCTCGGCCGCGAGCGCGGTACGGACTCCGGTCAGCCAGGGCGTGTCGAGCGTTCCGAAGGGCTCGTCCCGCCACAGGGACAGGGCCCGCTCCAGCAACGCCGCCGGGCTCTCGGCCCCGCCCGGGTACGTCCCGCCGCCTGTGCCGCCGCCCCGGGTTGCCGACCGTGCTCGGGTGAGCAGCCGGTGGAACCGGTGCAGGTCGACCGCGTCCGGGTCCACGGTCAGCAGGTAGCCGTCGGACCGGCGGAGGATCGTCACGTCGCCGTTCTGTCCGAGCAGCCCACGCAGCCGGGACACGTACCCGGACAGGGCGTTGCGGGCGCGCTGCGGGCGCTGGTCGCCCCACACCCGGTCCAGCAGCCGGTCAGCCGGTACGACCCGGTTGGCGTCGACCAGCAGCGCCACCAGCACGCACTGTTGCCGCGCGTGGCCGAGATCGACCGATCGGCCGTCGACCCGCGCCCGTACGTCGCCGAGCAGCAGTAACTCCACCGCCATTGCCGGCCGCACCCCCTGACCCGGGTCACCAGCGGTGACGCCGTGCTAGCAGAATGCCGTAGCGCACCGCCGCCGAGCAGCCAATTTCACGACTGGTGGACGCGGGAGCGGGCGATCCGCACGTTTCCCGGAATCGCCCGGCAAACGAGGGCTACCAGTGGGTCGTGGCCGCGGGATCGCGGTTCCAGACCTCGTGCAGGCCGGCGCCACCCGCCGGGGTGTAGGAGACTCGCAGCACCCGGTCGGCGCGCAGATAGCTGGAAAGCTCGGCGGCGACACCACTCAGCTCCGCCGTCGGTGTGACGGCGATCGCCACCTCACCGGCTTCGACGGACTCGCCGAGCGGCGCCGCGAGTGAGCCGAGCGTCCCGGCGTGCGGTGCGACACCGACGCCCACGACGCTGTGCCGGGGCAGGCGGTCACGCAGCCCGACCACCAGGACATTGGCGCTCGGCCAGAGCCGCGCGGGCTCGTCGGATCCGTAGACCACGACCAGTTCGTCGCTCGCCGCCAGTTCGGCGAGCCGGGCCACCACCGCCGCCGCGCCGAGGTGGGTCTCCGCCTCCCCGACGACCGCTACCGTCATCGCCGTCGGACCGGGCTCCGGCTCGAACCGTACGGCCAGTCCCATCCCGATGCGCAGGCCGTGCGCCCGTACGTAGAGCGCCCCGATGAGCAGCATCGCGGCAAGCAGGATCCACGCCGTGGCGTGGGACTGGCTTACCCGCTCCGCACCGGCTATCAGCGCAGCGGGCACCAGTGCCCCGAGGGCCGCCGCAGCGCCGGTGGCCCCCATCACCGCACCGACACTGTCCGCCCGTGCCGCTTTGCCGATCAATGCGAGCAGCGCCCCGCTGGCCACGCCGTCGCACACGGCTATCGCCCCGATCACCAGCACCGTCAGCCGCTGCGGGTTCATCGCCGCGACGAGACACAGGCCGGCGGCAACGGTGTAGCAGACCATCAGCAGTTGCGGGGTGGGTTGCCGATCGGTCCACCATCCGCCAAGCAGCCGCGCGGTGGCCCCCAGCCCCACCATCGCCCCGGTGACCGCCAGGGCGTGGAACCATTCCATGTGGAACGCCGTGGCCAGGTACACCGGCAGATACACCGCGATCGCCACGACACCGCCGAGCGCGAGCGCGTACAGCACCGACAGCGAGGTGGCCGAGGCCAACCTGGTCATCTCGACGCATGTTCTCAACGGGGAACGGACGCGGTGTGCGGCGACCGGGTCCCGGAAGACGAGCGCGGCCAGCCCGGCGAAGACCACCAGCGACACACCGAGCACCAGAGCGGCCCGCCGCCCGTCGGAGCCGAGGCCCCGGGACGCGGCGGAGATCACCACGGCGACCACCGTCCCGAGACTGAACACTCCCAGGGCCAGGCCGCGCCGGCCGTACGGAACTGTTCTCGACACGAGTGATCCACCCACGACCAGCGCGGCGCCCGCGAGCCCGGCCGCGCTGCCGAAGGCGACGACGGCCGGCAACGACTCGGCGAGCCCGAGTCCGAAGACCGCGGCCGCGCCTGCCAGGCTGACCACGGGAAACATCACCCGCGCGCCGTACCGGTCGGTCAGCACCCCCACCGGCAGGCGGGCCAGCGCCGCCACCAGTAACGGCAGCGCCATCAGGAGGACGTAGTCCCGGAGCCCGACGTCGAACCGCTCGTGGAGGTGTGGGCCCAGCAGGATCCAGGCCCTCAGGTTCAGTCCCAACCCCACCGTCGCCAGCGTCAGCGTCACTGCCGCACGCGGCGGCCATGGCGACCGTGCACCTGGCAGGCGCGACTCCTGGGCGACGGACACCATCACCTAACCGATCCGCGTTGTGATCAACTGCCGGTAGCCACGCTACCGCTGGAGTCACCTATCGTGCACTCCGTGTTAAGGACTTCGCTACCCCCGAACGGCCGCTAGAGCCCCGGTCGCCCCGCCGTGCCGGTGGTCGGGTCGGCCTGTGTCAGGCCGAGCACGGCGGCGGCCGCGTCGAGCAGTGTGGCGCGCAGTTCGGCCTGCGGCACGCTGGGCAGCATGACCGCGGAGGCGAGCGCCGAGTTGAGTACCTCGGTGGCGGCGAACGCCCGGACCAGGTCGGCCTGACTCGGTTCCGGACCGGCCAGCCAGGCGTTCATCCGGGTGCCCAGTTCCTTCGCCTCCACCAGGACCGGCCCGACGGCGGTGAGCAGGGCGGGTACGTCCCGCGCGAAGAGGGCACAGGCCTCTCGGTGCCGCAGCAGGGTGTTCAGGCACTCGCCCAACGCGTCGCGGACGTGCTCGGGCGTGTGCGGCACCGCCTCCAGACGCTCGACCATCATCCGCCAGTCCCGCAGGAGCGGCTCGACGATGGCAACCAGCAGCGCCTGCTTCGAGGGATGGTGGTAGTACAGCGAGGCCTTGGTGATGCCCACCCGGTCGGCGATCTCACGCAGGCTGGTCTGCTCGTAGCCGTGCGCGGTGAACAGCTCCAGCGCGACCGCCCTGATCCGTTCCTTGGTGTCCTCGACCATGGCTCGATCCGCCCTCCCTCGCGGCCGATGATCTTAACGCGAACTCAACGCTTTCTCAGCGTGCTCACAGTGCGGCCTCCGCAGGATGTCCACAGGGGAAGTCACGTGCCCGAAACTCACGGGCCGTATTCTCAGAGCGTATCTACCTGCCGGCAGGTAGGCGTCTACCTGCCGGACGGTAAGGAGCATCGACAGAGGGGGAGTCATGTTCGAACGGTTGGGGCGCTACGTCGTCCACAATCCGTGGAAGGTCATCATCGGTTGGGTGCTGGCCGCGGCCGCGATCGTCATCTTCGCGCCCAGTCTGTCCGACGTCACCAACACCGACCAGGCGAACTTCCTGCCGGGCAGCTACGAATCGATCAAGGCGCAGGAGTTGGCCGAGACGTCCTTCGCCCAGGCCAACGACTCGAGTGCCACGATCGTCGTCCGGCGCACCGACGGCCAACCGTTGACCGACTCCGACCAGACGACGGTCGGCGCGCTCGCGCAGAAGATCCAGTCGGCGACCATCGAACGAGTCACCGGGGTGGCGACCGGCCCGCAGGCGCTGTCGCCCAACAAACAGGTGCAGCTGGTCAGTGCCGGGATCGAGGGCATGCCGGACGACCCGAAGGTGCTCGACGCGGTCCAGCAGATCCGCGACGTCGCGAAACCCGCGATCGACGGTACGCCGCTGACCCTCTCGGTCACCGGCGACGTCGCCATGCAACTGGACAACCAGGACGCCTTCGAGACCGCCTTCCTGATCGTCGGCATCGCGACCGTGGTCCTGATCATCGCGCTGCTGTTGCTCATCTACCGCAGCCCGATCGCCGCGCTGCTGCCGATCGTGACCGTCAGCGTGGTCAGCGCCATCTCCCCCGGGCTGATCGCGCTGGTGGCCAAGGCCACCGATCTACAGGTCGACCAGTCATTGCAGATCATCCTGACCATCGTCCTGTACGGCATCGGCACCGACTACATCCTGTTCCTGCTGTTCCGCTACCGCGAGCGACTGCGCGACGGCGACGACCGCAAGGCTGGCCTGGTCACCGCCGTCGCCCGCGTCGGCGAGGTCATCGCCTCGGCAGCGGCGGCCATCGTCATCGCGTTCATGGCGCTGCTGCTGGCGGTCTTCGGCGCCTTCAAGAGCCTCGGGCCGGCGCTGGCCATCGCGGTGGTCGTCATGGCGTTCGCCGCGGTCACCCTGGTGCCGGCGGTCGTCTCGCTGCTCGGCCCGAAGGTCTTCTGGCCGTCCAAGTCCTGGCAGCGCACGCCGAAGGGCAGCGCGTTCCGGGGCATCGGCCGGTTCGTGGGGCGGCGCCCCGTCGTCGTGGCGCTCGCCTCCGGCGGCGTGATGGTGGCACTCGCGTTGGGCTCCTTCGGCATGAAGGCCGACTACGACCAGACCGCCCAGTTGCCGGAGGACACCGAATCCTCGCAGGGCTTCCGGGACCTCCAATCAGGGTTCCCAGCCGGAGCGCTCAACCCGACCATCGTCTACGTCCGCAGCGACGACGGCCAGCGGCTCGACGCGGCGGTGGTGGAGGGGTTCGCCCAGCGCCTCAGGCAGGTGCCGGGCGTCGGCGGAATCATGCCGGCCGGTCAGTCCGGTGAGTCGGCCGGGATGAGTCAGGACGGTACCGCCGCACAGATCAGCCTGCTGCTCGCGGACAGCCCGTACTCGAACGAGGCGCTGGACCTCGCCGGCGACAAGCTACGCGACGTGGCCCATGCCGAGGCTCCGCCGGGCACCACGGCACTGGTGGGCGGCGCCACCTCGATCTTCGCCGACGTCCGGGACGCCAATGACCGGGACCTGCGGGTGATCTTTCCCGTGGCGGCCGCACTGATCGCGCTGATCCTCGGGCTGATGCTGCGCAGCATCGTCGCGCCGGTCTATCTCATGGTCACGGTGGTGCTGGGCTTCTTCAGCACGCTGGGCGCGACGGTGCTGATGTTCCAGGGCATCGGCGACCGGCCCGGACTGTCGTTCATGTTGCCGACGATCCTCTACCTGTTCGTCGTGGCGATCGGCACCGACTACAACATCCTCATGATCGCCCGACTGCGGGAGGAGGCACGGCTCGGCAACGACCCACGTACGGCGGCCCAGTTGGCCGTCGAACACGGCGGCCCGTCGGTCGGCGCGGCCGGGTTGATCCTCGCCGGCACGTTCGCCTCGATGATGCTGGGCGGCGTCGCGTTCCTGTCCGAGATGGGCTTCGCGGTCGCCATCGGCATCGGCATCTCGGCATTCGTGATGTCGATGTTCCTGGTACCGAGTCTGACCGCGCTGCTGGGCCACGCGGCCTGGTGGCCGGGGCACGGCGACGTGCCCGGCGACGAGGAACTTCCCGCTGACGACCGCTCGCCGGTCGGCGCCGCCGCGAGCTGAGCGCAGGGAAGGGCACCCCGCTGTGCGCGCACGGCGAGGTGCCCTTCCCTGGCCTGCGGTGTCAGAGCCGTGCACGCCAGGCAGGACCTGGGGAAGTTGCGTGAAGGTGTTGTGACAGCGGGCGCCTGCCGGCCCTGGCGCCGCTACCTTCGGCGGCTATGGAGACCGTGGACGTACTCGTCGTCGGTGCCGGCCTCGCCGGTCTGCACACCGCACGGCTACTGGCAGTGCAGGGGCATGACGTGCTCGTCGTCGACCGCCGACGCACCCTCGACTCGGGTATCCGCACCACAGGCATCTTCGTCCGCCGTACCCTCGAAGACTTCGCACTGCCGGCCGAGCATCTCGGGCCGCCGATCCGCCGGGTCCTGCTCTACCCGCCGTCGCTACGGCGGCCGGTCGAGCTGACCAGCTCGCGCGACGAGTTCCGGGTCGCCGACATGGCCGGCATCTACGCCCACGCGCTGGCCCGCGTCAGGCAGGCCGGTGCGCGGGTGCACCTCGGCGTCTCCTACCCGGTGGACGGCGTTGCCGCCCGCTTCACCATCGGCGCGGACGGCGCCCGGTCGACGGTCGCCCGCCGGCTCGGGCTCGACGTCAACCAGCATGTCATCGTGGGCGTCGAAGAGGTGTTCCCGGTGGCCGACGGCGACGAGCCGCCGACGTTCCACTGTGTGATCGATCCCCGGCTCGCCCCCGGCTATCTCGCCTGGGTCATCGACGACGGGCGACACGCCCACGTCGGGCTGGCCGGGCGGCCGGAGCGGCTCGCCGGCCCGCTGCCCCGGCTGCTGCGTACCTTCGGCCAGTCCTTCGGCGAGTTGCCGGCCCCGACCGGCCCGGTACGACGCCGTGGCGGACCGATCCCGGTCGGCGGTGTGCTGCGCCGGCTCGTCTGCCCCGAAGGGCTGCTCGTCGGCGACGCGGCCGGTGCGGTGTCACCGCTCACCGCCGGTGGCCTCGACCCGTGCCTGCGCCTGTCGGAGGTGGCTGCCGCGGTGACCGACGACTACCTGCGCACCGGGGACGTGTCGGTGCTGCGGCACTACGACGGGGCGGCGCTACGGGCACGTTTCCGGGGTCGGCTGCTGATGCGTCGTGCCCTGTCCGGTGTACGGTCCCCGGCCGTTACCGACGCCGCGTTCACGCTGCTGCGAACGGTGCCGGGGCGAGCCGCCGCGTCACGTGTGTTGTTCGGCGACGGCTCGTTCCCCGACCTCCGGCCCAACTGGGAGACGGCCACGGCCTGAGCCGCACGTCCGGCACGGCCACTGCTTCGCTGGTCCGCACCGTCAAGGAGGCCGCCGACCTCAGTACGCTGAACGCCGAAAATGCCGAGGACCCGTCCGGAGCGGCGTCCCCTGAGATAGCGTCGGTCCCTGGATCAGGAGGGCGCCACGATGCCGGACACCGAACGCGAGGCCGCGCTGCTCGATGCGGAGCGTCGTCTCCAGGCCGCCCAACGGGCCGGGGACGTCACCGCACTGGACCAGCTGCTCGACGACAACCTGATCGCCATCGGCCCGGACGGAGGCCGGTACACCAAGCAGGACGACCTGGCCGCCCACCGCAGCCGGACCTCGGTGATCGAGGACCTGGTGGAGGAGGAGTTGGACTTGGTCGTCGAGGGCTCCACCGGGGTCACGTTCTTCCTCGGCCGGGTGACCGGGGTGTTCGACGGCTCGCCCGTCGCGGCCCGGCTTCGGTACACCCGGACCTGGACCTACGACGACGCGTGGGGCTGGCGGATACTCGCGGCGCACATCAGCCCTGCTTGAGTCGGGGCGGACGTGCGGGCACCGGCAAGCCACCATCCTGGCCGCCGACTCGTCCGAGTCCCTACTCCGGTGCTTGTGGGTACGTCTCCGGGTGCGTTGCGCTTCGGCTCGATCGCCGACGTCCGTCGATCGGGTTGCCGCGCTCCGAGAGGATAGCGGCGCGAGCGTGGGCGTAGGCCTTCCTACTTGGCGTGCTGTCGGCGCACCATCTCGGTGATCCAGATCGGCGCGAACGGAGACGTGCAGCCTGGAGAAGTGGGGTAGTCCTTGAGCACTTCGAGGCGCTCGCCGATGCCGATTGCGCGGACGCGGTGCTCGGGGTGCTCGATCCCGATCTGAGCCAGGCAGTGGTTCATCGCCCACTGCAGGCGATCCGGGGCGTCTCTCATCTCCGCCTCGATGACGTCGAGCAGTCCCGCGAGGTCGAGGCCCTCGGGCTTCCTGGCCACGCGTTCCGTGGTCAGCGCCCACCCGGCACTCGCGACCACCGGATCCGGATCGGCGGACCAGGCCAGGCGCAGCTCCTCGGAGTGCGGGTTCTTCTTCACCACGTAGTTCACGAGCCAGTCGTGCACCTTGGGAGTACGTGCGTCGCGCAACATGACGTCCAACTCGTCACGCTCGAACGCCTTCGGGCGGCAGATGAGGATCGCCAGCAGTCTTGCCGCGGTGTCAGTCGTCTTCCAGAGCTGGCGCGCGAGTTCCTGCTGCGTCTTCAGCCGCTTCGCGATCGCGCGGAGCATGCTGAGGTTCACACCGTGGTCGTCGCCGTGTTTCTTGTTCACCTCGCGTGTCTTCGGGTCCTCGATCGCGGCCAGCTCGGTCATCACCTCGGCTACCGTCGTCCCGGTCACCTCAGCCTCCTGCCCGTCACGTGTGAGCT
Source organism: Plantactinospora solaniradicis (assembly GCF_042658085.1). NCBI lineage: Bacteria > Bacillati > Actinomycetota > Actinomycetes > Micromonosporales > Micromonosporaceae > Plantactinospora > Plantactinospora solaniradicis. The sequence continues at coordinate 434,512 of NZ_JBHSPR010000060.1, forward strand.
TCAGCCTACGAGGAAAGCATCATGAACCGGGTGGGCAGCAAACGCATGTTCAAGCCCTCTATCCGCCGGTCGCCCACTTGTCTCATCAAGGTAGGACCGTGGTCCCTGGCCAGGCTTCGATCCAGGCTCCCGGGCCGTCCCCCTCATTTCGGCTGCCCACGTTGGAGGACGCGGTGAGTGTCGCCTCGGATCGCGTGGTCATCGGTATGGACCCGCACAAGCGTCGAGGTCCATTACGGGTTCCGCGCTGCCTGGGTTACCCAGCCGGTAGTCAGGTGGGCGGGGGCGCCGAGGATGCGACCCCGGGCGAGTGGGTGTTCGACGACCGCCAGGACGTACGGTCGGGGTTGCGCACGTGCACCGACTTGAGATGCTGTCAGTGTCCCCGGTCGACAAGGGAGTAGTGGTGGCGGATCCAATTACTCTTGCGGCAGTCAGCGCGCTGGTGCTGAGTGAGGGCGTCAGGTTCCTGTACGACCAGGCGGGCGAGGCGCTGAGGCGGCGACGGGAACGTAGGTCGACCGGCACTCCTGAGGACAGCCAGGAGCGACTCATGCTGGAGGTCCCCCGGAATGCCTTCGACGTGCCGGAGGGCCCGCTCGCGCTCAACCAGGACGCGGTGGACGCCCTCGAGTCGGAACTGCGTGGCCTACGCCGGGATCTTGCCGAGTATGCCCAAGGCGTAGACGAAATCGATTCTGGCAACCGGCAGATCCTGGCACTTGTGGACGCCCTGCGTAAAGCCCTAGAGGTGGTGTACGGGCAACCTCTCGTCTTCAAAGGGGAAGCGCAGGCGGCGAACATGGTGACCGTTACCGGCGTGGCTAGGGTCAAGGACGTCCAAGGGTACGTTGCCGGTGTACGCGCCGGACAGGTCGCCACCGGATCCGTCTCCGGTCACCTGTCGGCGGACACGGTCCGTCCCGACGGGCAGGCAATTGGTGTGGACGTCGAAAGCATCGGTTGAGCAACGCGGATGTTGGTTTTCTTTGGCCGACCGAGCGCCCGCAAGCGTACCCCTGCTCCGGCCAACTGCTCGTGATCTGCATTTGCCGTCCTCACTCATTCGGCATCGCGGCTCGGACCGAGGCTTCAATCTTGGCGCCGGGCTCGGGTGCCAGGACGGCGAGCATGCTGATGAGTTCCAGGTAGTCGAGATTGGCGAATCCGGTGGACATCAGCATCTCGTGGAGCGCCTCCCTGGCGGCCGGTGCGCCCTCGCCTCCCCGTTGCACTGCCATAACCAGGACCTCGGCCACTGCCGCGATGCCGGCGTCGTGCACCCGGATCGCCTCCTCCCACAACGGCCGCAGCTCGCCGTAGCGACCGCATCGTGCTGCGGTCAAGGTCATGGCCTGGAAGGCCGCCGATCGCTGCAGGGGCAGTTTGATCTGGTCGGCAATCAGCAGCGCCTGCTTGTAGCACTTGGTGGAGTACGCCTCGTTGCCGGCCCGTTGAAAGGCGTTCGATAGCAGCCCGAGGAAGTCCGCACGTCGGACGGTTTCCGTGTCCTCTTCGTGAACGTGTTCATCATAAACGCGTCTGGGAACGCCCCAGAAGGCTCTCCGGAAACCCCAGGCGAACTCTGCTTCCGCGCCCAGCACGCTGAGCGAATACAGGGCTCTTTCACAGGACTCGACGTCGTTGACCTCCGCACTCCGCAGTGCCAACTCCGCCGAGCGGACCTTGCTGGGCCAGAAACTGAACAGCGTCGTCTTGCCGTCACGGACCGCTATCGTCTCCTGCAGGGCGACTTCGAGCTCGTTTCGTATGCGATCGCGGAGAAGCTTCTCCACTCGCGACACGACTGTTGTATTCCCCACTGCTCTGGCGACGGATATCAATAAGGCGAGTTCCGCCAAAGGCGTACTGCGCGGGGAACCCAGCAGGTCGTCGGGATTACGGCATTGGGGGTCGCGCAACAGCGCGGCAGCCGCTGGGTGACCAGATGCAGGGGAATCTGGTCGAAGCAGCAGCAAACGCAATTCGGGGATCTCTCCGTCCATCGCAAGCAGTTCGTCGATGGATAGAGTTTTCCAGGATCCTGGTCGAGGAACCGCTGAGCCTTCACTTCCCGCCCGGAGCACGCCAACAGCGGCATCTGGCTGTCCGGCCCGGAGCAGATTCCGGACGACCCGCGTCGTCAACTCCGTGTACCGGCGCTGCTTTGGCAGCCTGGCGTAGCCGTCGGCGACATCGCGGGCCAATGCCGCCGACGGCTCACTGTCGCCGCGTCGGTTCGCTGCCCACGCCAAGGCGGCGCGTGCCGCCAGATGTTCCGCGGTGGCCCCGGTCCGTTCTCGGCCCAACGCTCCGGCAACCCGGGTCAGAAATGCTTCGCGATCCCCGTCGGCCAGCACGAGCATCGCCTGTGCGTCGAGATCCGTCTGGGCATCGGCGGCAACCTGCCGGGCCATGGCCACGACGGGCTGATTCGTGTCGGGGTCCGACGCCGCCAGGTAGGACAGCGCTCGTATCAGTTCGGAAGGCGCATCGTTGCGGAAGCGTTCTGCCTCCGCTAGGGCGTCTGTGAGCCGGCCCTGGGCACAGAGGGAGCGAATCAGGGCGAGCCGTAGACCCACGTCGCACGGACCGTGGAAAGCGTCTTCGTGCCCACCGTAGTATTCCCACTCCGCCTTGAAGCGCTCCGCATGTGTGAGTTCGATAACCCGGTCGAGTAATGCCGCGGCGGGTTCGGTCGATCCCTGGCTGAACAGGTAGTCGGCGCAGCGAAGGCACGACAGCTCATCCGATGAACGTGACCTGAGAAGCTTCTCGGCATCGTGTCGGAGCTGCCCGTCGTCGTTCCCGCCATTCATCAGGGCCGCGATGATTCTGACCTGCAGAAATTCGCTTGTCTTGTCTGAATTACCCTGGGCCGCCTCCGCAAGGAGGATCGATTCTCGGATCTCGCTGTAGATCTCGTCTTTGAGTACCCGGGCCAGTGCCCTGCGAGTAGGCTTTCGATCGCGACGATGCCCCTGTAGATAGGCGGCGGTGACCCAGGACGCCATTCTAGGCAGCAACTGGCGATAGTCCTTCGCATAGGCGAGGCGGGACAGGATTTCCGTCGTCGCTCTGGCCCGGGTGCCGTCGTCAATGATCCAAACAGCGGGCACCATCGCCCAATCGGGATGCGGACCTTCGAGTATGAAGAACGCCAGATAGCCGAGCATCCGGTCGCCCGCGAGCTGTAAAATGCCGCGAAGTTCGTCCTCGTCGAGGAGTGGCACGATTGGTGCCACAATCGCTGCCGCCGGCACGGACCATTCGGGGCTGATCCGCCGGAAGTCGCGTCCGATGATGGTGACGATTTCTCGCACTTCGGTTGAGCGTCCATGCTCCACGAAGGACGCCAGCATGAGCAGGTGCCAGATCAAGGAATGTTGCGCGGGATAGGTCTCCGCCTTCGCGGTACCGGCCGCTACTCCCCAACTGAGGGCGGCCTGTGTAGGCGACACCGCGTCCGCCCCGGCACGCCCGTAGATCAGGGCGATCCCAAGCACGGCGGCACGTTCGTACGCGTTGGCCGCCAGCGACGACCGGATGGCCAGCCTGATGGTCGACAGGTGGAGTTCAACGCCGGCCGCGACCGCGCGCTGGGCATCAAGGAACGCCGGGGACCTCGCCAGATTGTAGAGGTCGTCACGAAGGACGCGGGCCTGCGCGCGGGTCACGGTCGGGCTGTCCAGTGCCAGCATCAGGTGGCTGGGCAGGTACCGGAGGTAGTACGAGTCGACACAGGAGCCCCAGTCATCCCGCCACTCGGCACAAGCGAACCTGGCAATCCGTCGATGCCCTTCTCCGTAGTCGAGGTAGGGATCGGGTCCCCGGTGCAGGAAATCCGCAAAGGAACGGTGGTATAGCCGCCAGGGACCGCGGGGTCCACCGATGAGATACTGCCCGAGCACGCGGACAACGTCGCGTACCGCCATCTCGGTGCTTTCTAGGATCTCGGCGAGTTGTGTGGCAGAGAATCCACCCTCCATGGCCGCGACGAGCACAGCGAGCAGGGGCCTTATTTCCTCTCGCCAGTACCGCTCGCCGGAAGCGTTTCCGATAGGACGAATCTCCCGCTCGATGAACTGACGATAGAGCTCTTCGAGACCCTGTGGAAAGTCGTTGACCTCATCAACGAGCGATAGGCTGCGTGCACCGCGGCGGATGTCCTCGGTGAGGTGATAGACGTACAGATAGTTGCCGCTCCCCTCGCGCGCCAGTTGCTGCGCGAGGCGGCGGCGTCGCTTCAGATCTCGAACTTTCCGACGCAACCGGTACATTGCGTAGTCGGTCAGGTCGGAGGCGTTCTGCGGGGCGTCGTCGATTAGGTCGACCCGCCTGCTCTTCGGCAGTCTCGCGCACGTCTCGACGAGTCGTTCGTCGGGGCGCGAGGTGATGAAGAGGCGGACAGGTAGCCGGACGACCTGCTGGAGCACTAACTCGGCAAGAGTTCGGGACGTCCGGTACGTCATTGCCTCATCCAGCGCATCGACGACTATCAGTGCTCGGTGGGTCAGGCCTAGTCGTTCGAAGGGTCGACGCACCAGCCGGTCCAATGCCTCGTCCGGCGAGACGGCATTGATCGTCACCCGAAGACCGATAACGCTTGCGCCAGGATGCGCCGTCTGTACGGAGGCTGATCCTTGGAGGTGGATTTGGCTCGTTCGGCCGACCGGATCGAAGACCTCCTGCTTGAGCGCCTCGGCGAAACCTGGAACCGAGACGCTCAACTGCTCGGCAAGTGACTCGGTGAAACGGACGGGGTCGCATGTCGCAGGCTCGTCGGCCCTGCAGTAGTAGGCGGCGGCAGCAGGAAGAGCAAGCTTGGACCCGCTACCCCACAGATGGTCGACCACGGCGGTTTTTCCGGTGCCCGGATGCCCTGTGAGAAGCATGAGCTGGCCATCCGATCGGACCCATCGACGAATGTCATCGATCAACCATTTTCGACCGATGAACTTGAAATCGTCGGCAGCCGACCGTGGGGCCTCTCGTCGACTGTTACCGGGTGGTGGGCTTATGTCGGATCACCTCACCGACCTCACGTTGCGACAGTCAATCGAGGGTAACTGTCAGCAGTTTGCCGAGCAAGAGCGGTACCTGAAGGCTTTGATCGACTACGAGGGCAATATCCCTGATCCATTTGCCCGATACCCATTGTTTTGACCCCGGTGCGCCGGTAGTTGCCGGGGAGTGAGAGGAGGGGCGCGCCTTGACCGGGAGGCGCTGCTGTCAAATTCTCGTCATCAGGTTCGTCGGCTCAGACCAGTTGGGATGGATCGCCGGGCGACCAACGCCAGATCTTGGGAAATCTGGGACAGTCGCTGTTGGGTCTTGGCATGCCGCATCCTCTAAACGCCTGACCTACGGCTTCACCGGCAACACCACACCGGTTCCAATCACGCTGGCGGAGGACTACAGCAGGCGAAGAATGAACACGACTACCCTGAGCTGAAGACCGGCCTTTCGGCCTGGACCGCTTCGAGGCCGATTCTGGACCGGCTGGCACCGGCACGTCACCCTGGTGGCGGCGGCTCGCCGCACGCCTGGACCACGTATCCCGGTGACACGCCCTGAGCGCGCGTAGCTCGTACCCGGCTGCCATCGATCATGCCGAGCGGGTGTCCGCCATTGCTGCTCGGGCGTCGGGAGCCGAACATCCGTTCACCCTGAGGTCGCGGAACAACCTCGCCTACGCCTATCGGGCGGCGGGTCGGTTGGGTGAGGCGATTCCGTTGTTCGGTGGTGACTGTCGCCCCAGGTCCTCGCGCTCGCCGACCGGATGCCGGCCCGGTTCTCCGTGCCGATCATCGTCGCCGCGTTCTCTGGGCTCCACTGGGACGAGTTGACGCCGCTGTGCCGGTCCGATATCGACCTGGCGGCCGGCACGGTGCGGGTACCTCGCGAGATGGCGGCAGTGCGCAACCGAATGGCGCTCGGCGCAGCCAGGTCAAAGGCCAGCAACCGGACCGTCACGCTCCCGGCGGCGGCCCCCTCCGTGCTCGCCGCGCAGTTGGCCGAGTTCGGGGAGAGTTGGACGCGCTGGTGTTCACCGGCGACAAGGGGGCAATGCTGCGGACCGGGAACTTCCGCCGGGCGGTCGACTGGGCGGCAGCGCCGCGGGCATCTGGCATGCAACGGGCTATGGCACATGGCTGGCACGCGCTCGGGCTCGGCGAGGCCGTCTGGCGTCGAATGGCGTCGTACGGCCGTCCGCCACAGGGGAAGCCTGGCCAGGGCTGGCTGGCCCCGACCAGGCTCAGAAGGCTCAGAAGCGGCCGTACTGGCCGGCGGTGACGCCGGTCAGCACCCGGGTGGCGCCGGTGATGCTGCCGCTGGTGTACAGACCACCGGTGCTGGTGCCGCTCACGCTGCCGCCGGTGTAGATGTCGTACCTCTGGCCGTTGGTGATCCTGTTCGACGAGAAGACGACCTCCCGCGTGGTGCCCGACGCCCGGTACGAACCCAGCACCGTGCTGCCGGACACGACGTGCACGATGGTGTTGGCGGCCAGGTTGGAGTTGAACCGGGGGGCCACCCAGCCCTGGCCGGTGTTCGGCACCGCTTGGAACACGGCCAACGAGGTCAGCGCGGCGCCCACCACCGTGCCACCGGTGAAGGCGATCGGCCCGTCGGCGTCGATCGCGCCCTCGCCGCCGCCTCGGGTGCTGGAGCCCCTGGCCGCCACCGTGCCACCGGCGAAGGTGAGCGACCCGTTCGAGTCGAAGCCGTCCGTGCCGCCGGTGGCCACCACCGTGCCACCGGTGACCCTGATGAACGCGATCGAGGAGGGCTGCATGTGACCCAGGCCCTCCTCTGCGGCGTTGACCGCGTCGTCGCTGGACACGACGTTGATGTTGCCGCCGCTGATCGTGGTCTGCAGCCCTTCCAGCGCCTCGTACGACCGGGTGACGTTGATGGTGCCGCCGGAAATGTTCAGTACGTTCTCGCCCTTGATGGCGTCGTCGGCGACCGAGGCCGTGATCGTGCCGTTGGTGATGGTGAGGACGCCCCTACCAGCCTCGGTGTCGTTCGACTTGATCCCGTCACCGCCGGACGAGGTCACGTTGATCGTGCCGCCGTTGATGGTGAGCGAGTTCTTGCCACGGATCGCGTCGTCCACCGCGTTCACGGTGATGGTGCCGGACTGGATGACCAGGTCGTCCTTGCTGACGATGCCGTCGGCGGCGTTGGCGCGTACGGTCAGCGAGCCGGTGCCGGCAATGGTCAGGTCGGCGGCACTGAACAGAGCCGAGTCCGGCTCGCCGGTGTTGGTGTACGTCGTCGCGTCGGTGAGGCTGTTGCTGGTGCCGGCGGCCAGCGTGACGGTGACCGCGCTGGCGTTGGTCACGTACAGCGGAGAAGATGTCGTGTTGGTGATCGAGGCGCCGGCGAGGATGAGCTCCACGGTGCCGGTGGCGGCGCTGTCCACGTTGACGTAGCCGCTGTTCAGCGTGCCCCTGATCTCGTACGAGCCGGGGGCGGTGATGGTGACGGCGCTGCCGGAGACGGTGACGTTGCTGCCGGAGACGCTCGCGCTGGATCCGTTGAGGGTGATCGTGGCGGTCGGAGCGGCGACGGCGGCGACGGCGAGCGGGCCGGTCAGCAGGGCGGTCGTGAGTCCGACGAGGACGGCGGTTCTGCGTGCGGTTGCTTTCATGGCGGTTCGGTTCCTCCATGCGGGCGGGCCTGGGGGCGGGCTGGTCTGAGCCCGAGGCGTGGGGTGATACCTCGAAGACCGGGTGTCGGGGTGGTGAACAGCCGATGAACGAGACCTGACATCGAGGATCGTAAATGGAAGACCGCTCGTACCAATAGACCCGCGCCGTAGAAACCGGACCGCTTCTACAGGTGACAGGTGATTGACCGAAAACATTGATGGAATCCTGAGCTGGGCATACTTGACCGATACCCCGGCCATCCTCCCGCCATCCGGAAAGATCACCCTCGTCCGTTTCCAGCGTGCTTGAAACTGCTGCTGGCCAGCAAACCTCGTGGACGAGGCTCCCTGGCGAGGGTCGTCGACGTGCTCGGCGCGCATCCGGGGCTGCGGCGCAGATCAGATGGTTGGCTGGCACGCCTCGCTTCCCGTACGCGGGACGGCGCTGGTCCGGGTGCTACTCGGTGGCTTGGGGCTCCATGCCGACCGTCAGTCGCTCGATTTCGGCAAGGGCGAGCCCTGCGTGATGTGCCTCGTACGCTGCCTCCTCGGCGGCGCTTGCTGACCCTCCACACGCCGCCTCGACTGCGGCAGCGGCACGGGCACGCCGAAAGGCAGCCGAGTACGCCTCTCCGCCGTCGGCGGCCAGATCCCACGCGAGGACATCGAGTTCGTAGACGATGGCGCAGACTGCTTCACGTCGCGACTTCGACAGCTGACCCGAACCGATCTCTGCGATGGCGTCACGAAGTCCCGGATGTGTGACGCCAGCATGAGATAGCGCGGCCTCACAAACAGCCACGCAAAACGCTCGTCGGACAGGCTCGGGCATGGTGCGTAGGCGTGCAGCCAAATCCCTTCCGGCTGGGTCGATCTCAAGACGGTGCACCTCTGGTCCCTTCGTCGAGGCGAAGTGTGCTGGCCAGGGGAGCGGGAGCACAAGGGCACCCAGCCCGCCTGGCCCCGGGCGCGGCCGGCCCGCGTCGTACCGCTTCCCGCCCCGGCCTTAGGGTCGGACGGCTTGCCGTGGCGCCGGATCATCGCGCGTCTGGCCCACGCACTCCGCTGGCAAGCCGCGAAGCGGCGCGGCAGCGATCGCTCCGGGCGGCCAGTGTCGATGCGGGTTCTCGAGTACCGTCCCGCCGTGGACCTCCGATCTGAGCGAGCGGCCGGCAAACGTGTACTCGGAACTATGGCAATGGTGACGGGACTCCTGATCTCGCTGTTCACAATGGGGAGCGACGGCGGGTCGGCCGAACCGCATATCTTCGCGATCCTCCTTACGCTGACGGGAATCGGGCTGCGGGTCGAGGCGGCGATCAATGAATCTCGGGCCTAGTGAGGCCGCTCGGCCGCGCGCGGCCGATGCCGTCCTGAGGCCGCCGGCAGGCCGGTGCACGGCCAGGGCGAGGAGGACGGCCTGGCCTACCAACTGACTCTCTTCGCCCGTGTTGGTGATCCCGTCGCCCACCACGTTCTTCCGCGCTTGGTGTCGTCGGTCCAAGGCCGAGATCCGGCAGTGTTTGCCGTGCCTACCAGTGACGGCATCGGCTGGATGAGTTGTGATCTATCGGCGGACCGGGACCTGACCGCAGACCTGCACGAGTTGGCTCAGGATTCGCTCTCGGGGCGGTCCGTTAGGTGGCCACTCGCGCTGGAAGTGACAACCCGGCCGGACGTCGTTCGCGGGGTGGTCCGCTGGGGGATTGGCGAGAGCGGACCAGTTTCGCTCAGAGAGTGCGATGCGTTGGTCGAACTGACCCTCGTCGGTGACCTGATCGACTGGAGGATCGTCCGCGGGATCCGTCTGGAGACGAACCGTCCGGAGCAGCACGAGTGGGTGTGGCTGGGAAAAGGTGGATCAGTCAGGACGGCCGGTCGGGCGACCAGGCGCAGATCCTCGTCCGCGTCTCCCTACTGTCGGCATCGGGCATGCGACGGGCACGCTGGGAACACGCTGGGAAGCGGTGCTGCCACGGTCGTGACGTCTCACTTACAAGAAATTGCGCGCCTCGGCCGCTGGCGTCCGTGCCCGGCTCCTGCCTCGGGCAGCCGTCCACGACGGCTTATGGACGGCTGTCCATGTCCGAGTTCATTGCTGTGACCGTTTGCTGTCGACAGCCAGGCGGCGGCGCTCGGGTCAGTCGTCCTCTTCCAGGAGGCCGAGCGCCTCCGGCGTTTCCTCGACGATCTGACGGAGTGGCGGTCGGAAGTGCTCCGCTCTGGCTGCGATGGCTGCGGCTAGACGCGCCCGCTCGGCAGGCTCTAGTCCGCCCAGGCACGACACCACATCTTCGAGCTGTTGGACGGCAATGTCCGGGTGGAGCGTCTCGTCGTCACACAGCTCGAAGAACGCCAGGCACCCAAGCAGGCTGTCGAGCACTGCTGTGAAGACAGGATCATCTGACACGCGCGCATGCTACGGCGCCGCGAGCTCCGCAGGAAGACCCGTCGCCCCCAGACAACGATCAAGGGTGTTCTACCTGCGCACCTACACTACGAAACAGGCCGCAGCGTCCGTCGTCGTCCACTCAAGTCCGGCCGTGTGCATCTCGATCGTCACCCAGTTGATCACCAGCTCCCTCGCATCGCCTTCCCGGAACCGGAGGGCCCGCCGGAGGTATCCGCTCTGACCTGCACTCATACAGATCACCGACACAGCCCTGGAACTGCTTGGTGAGGTGATCCGGATCGGCATTGCGGATTTGGTTCCGTCCAACCGATGGTCCCGTGGTCCTGTGGGTGACCGGAGTGCGCCTGGTGACGAGTCGGCCGGAGCAGCACGAGTGGGTGTGGCTGGAGGGCGTGAAGATCTGTCAGGACGGCCGGTCGGGCGACCAGGCACAGATCCTCGTCCGTGCCTCCCTGCTGTCGGTCTTTCCACCTGATCCGTCCCGGGCTACCTCCTGAGCGTGTACCTGACCCCTGCCGAGCAAGTGGACCTGTGGGCGGCGCAGGAGCAGTTTGGCCAGCACACCCCGCTGGGTGGAGCCGGCCGCCACGAGACACGCCCATGTGCGGGGCGGCGGGCGGCCTTGTGGGTCTTCGGCCGGTAACAGCGACTCCCCATGTGCCGCCCCGAGGCGGCGCCCGGACCTCACGCCGCCGTGTTCCCGCAGACACTCCGAACCGGTATGGAGTGAGGCCGGCCCTTCAAGATCAGAAAGAGCTGGAAACAGTACGGCCCAGGCTCGGCGGAAGTGCCGTTGACCTGGGCCGGAACGGATGGAGCGGGCGACGAGAATCGAACTCGCACCGTCAGTTTGGAAGCAATCAGTCGATCATCCGGCGTGATCTCGCCCCGTCCCGGACAGTGCTGCTGACCTGCTGATTCATTTCAGCCTGGTCCCGGTATGTTCCGGGGCCGGACGGGCGCTCGCGGACGGTTCCCTACCAAGATCCCTACCATCGTGCCGGCTGATCCCGTGCCAGACCCGACCACTCCGATGGTACGCGGCCAAGATCCCTGCCTCGTCTCGACTCATCCCGGGCCGGCCTCCCGAAGCTCGCAGAACGAGCAGGCTCGGGCGGGGCAGCCAGGGCCGCTTGGCGTGCAATTGGTCTTCATCCGCCCGTGTGGTGAGCGGAATCCGTTGCTGAGGCATTGGAGTTAGGGGCACCCGGGCACCGGGTGCGGTGCCCGGGTGCGGTCGTGGCGTTGGTTTCAGGCGGCGGGCGAGATTGCGGCTTCGGTCAGACCGCCGCCGCTCCCGCGGTCGTCGAGCACGAGTGGGGCGCGCCCGTTGACGGTGTACCGGATGTGCGTGACCCGCGGCGTGTGCACGACCCTGGTGGGTGCGAGCTCGATCGCCTCGAAGTCGCCGAGGTCGAGGCCGCCGTCGAGCAGGCGCATCCCTGCGCCGAGCACCACCGGGGCGATGTGGATCTCTAGCTCGTCCAGCAGGCCGGCTTCGAGTACCTGTCGCAGCAGGTTGCCACCGCCGGCGACGGCGATGTTCTTGCCGTTCGCCGCCGCACGTGCCTGCTCGATCGCGCTGGCGACACCCTCGGTGACGTACGTGAAGCTCGTTCCACCCTTGCGTACCAGGGTCTCGCGTGGACGGTGCGTCACGACGAAGACCGGCGCGCGGAACGGGGGTTCCTCGCCCCACGGCACCTCACCGCCGTCGGCCATCCGCCTGCCCATGACGTACGCGCCGGCTGCCTCGAACGTCTCGGCCAGGATCTCCGAGTTCCTGTCTTGCTCCCCGCCGGCGAAGCCCAACCGCTCCCGCCAAGCCATCGCGTCGGTCACCCAACGGGTGATCCGGAAGAATCCAGCGGCCTCTGCCGATTCCATCCAGCCGCCGTCGCCGCTGTCCTGAGGGCCGGCGTAGTACCCGTCGAGTGAAAGCGACATCTGCGCTGTCACCTTGGTCATCGTCCTCGCTCCGCTCTCTCGCGCCCTGGGTTCGGGCTGCTCACCTAGAGATCGGAGCCGCAAGGTTGATTTCTACACGCGTGCCGCGACGAACGGGCTCAATCGGTGCAGCGGACGGCCTGCTGCACGAGAAACCGCTGCTCGGCCCGGCTTCCAGCCAGGCGTGCGGCCTCCCGGTACGCCGCAGCCGCGTCGGCCCGTTCCCCGGCCTGCTCGAGCAGGTGGGCCCGGACCGCCAGCAGCCGGTGATTCCCGGCGAGTGGCCCGGACTCCAACTCGCCGAGCAGCGCCAGCCCAGCCTCCGGGCTCCGCACCATCGCCAAAGCGACCGCCCGGTTGAGCGTGGCGACGGGATTGGGCGCCAGCCGATCGAGGACCTGGTACAGCGCGAGAATCTGGGGCCAGTCCGTGGCCTCAGTCGATGGTGCCTCGGCGTGCACGGCCGCGATGGCCGCTTGTATCTGGTACGGACCGAGAGGCCGGATGGCGAGACTGTGGGTGACCAGAGCGATGCCTTCCGCGATCGCGGCCCGGTCCCACCGCGACCGGTCTTGCTCGTTGAGCGGGACGAGGTCGCCACCGGGTCCGGTGCGCGCCGCGCTGCGCGCCTCCGTCAACACCATCAGCGCCAGCAGCCCTACGGTTTCGCCTGATTCGGGCAGCCGGTCGTGTAGCCGACGCGCCAGCCACAATGCCTGCCGGGTCAGGTCGGTCCGCTGCAGCACCGGCCCGGAACTGGCGCTGTAGCCCTCGTTGAACAGCAGGTACAACACGTGCAACACGGCCTGCAGCCGGGGCCCGCGCTCGGGCTGCGGCGGCAGCTCGAATCGGGCATCGGCGTCCCGCAGTCGCTGTTTCGCCCGTGAGATCCGCTGGCCCATCGTCTTCTCCGGCACGAGGAAGGCCGCGGCTATCTCGGCCGTGCTCAGTCCGCCGACCGCCCGCAGCGTCAGTGCCACCTGTGCGGAAGGGGTCAGGGCCGGATGGCAGCACAGGAACAACAACTCAAGCAGGTCGTCGCGCACTGGCTCCAGGTCCGGCGGCGGGGCGACCAGCGCATCGCGCGGGGTGGCCTCCAGAGCGGCACGCTCCCGACGCTCCCGGGCAGTGTCAGCGCGCAGTTGATCCAGGTAGCGACGCGCGGCGACCGTCTTCAGCCACCCCAGCGGCTGCGCTGGGACGCCGGTGCGCGGCCACGTGCTGACGGCGGAGATCAACGCCTCCTGTACCGCGTCCTCACACCGATAGAAGTCGCCGTAGCGGCGTACGAGCGCACCGAGCACCGGGGCAGCGAGCGTCCGCAGCAGTCCCTCGACCGACGCGTCGACCCTCAACGCTGGATCCAGCCGCCCCGCATGAACGGCCACACCTCGACGCTGCCACCGTAACGCAGCCCTGGATAGGACTGGGCGATGTCCAGGGCCCGCTGGTCGACGTCGACATCCACCACAAAGAAGGAGCCCACGTACTCCTTCGCCTCCAGGTACGGCCCGTCCGTGACGACCGGACCGCCATGCGCCATCCGGACCGAGCGGGCCTGCGGTACCAACCCTTCCGCGCTGACCAACTCCCCAGACTCGGCCAGCGCATCGTTGAACGCGTCGACCTCGCTGATGAGCGCGGCGAGGTCGGCCGGCGCGAGCGTGTTCCAAACGTCCTCGTTGCCATAAATCAGCATCAGATACTTCATGGGACAACCCCTCCCGGCAGCGGCGGCGAGCACCGTTGTCACGATATGCGGGCCGCCAAGCTCCTGCGCACAGACGGCAACGGTACGGCTTCACGCTCATCGGCTATGAGCGGACGCTCCGTGTGGGGGGAGTGGTATCTCTTCGGTCGCGGAGTGGTTCGCCGCCGCGTGCTGCGGGAGCGGTCGACATCCCGCCAGACCAGTGCCGACAGCCCTCCGTTGCGGGCTTGGCGGCCGGCTGCGCCTGCGGGCGGCGGCGCCGCGTCGGGTTGCGTGGTCCGGCGGTGGAGCCGCGCTGGGGGCTCCTTCGGTGCGATGGCCTGGCCGTCAGTTTTCCGCTCTGAAGCGCCCGGTCTTGGCAGGGTTGCGGCGTGTCCGGCCTATTACTGAGCCCGGCATCCGACGGCGAATCATCCCTTTCGGGCTGCCTTGTCGCCCTCACCGGGATATTCAAAAAGGCTTCGTGAAGGGTCTGGGGGACCGGGGAGGGGCATCTCTTGCTTCAATCCCTGCCAAGATCCCTACCAAACGATCATCCACAAGCGACGGACCATAAGATCAACATACCCTTGAACAGGCAAAACGTAGAGCGGGCGACGAGAATCGAACTCGCACCGTCAGTTTGGAAGCAACCAGTCGGTCATCCCGGGTGGCGCCGGCCGGTCCCGCACGATGCCGTTGACCTGCTGTTCCGTCTCAGCCTCGTTTCGGCACGTCCCGGGGCCGGCCGGGGAATCACGGACGGTTCCCTACCAAGATCCCTACCGTCGTCCAGACCCCCGCCGGCCGGTGTCTGGCGATTCCGCATGATCCCACGGTGCAGGCCATCCTGCGCCTACCGGTGCGAGGGCCCTGTCCTGGCGGGCGATCGGCGACAGCCCGTCCTACAAGGCAGCGTGAACGCTTCGCGGCAATGAGGATGTTGACCCAGGACCGGCAGCAGGGCAACCCTCCGTGCAGCAGCTAGTCAGGCGACCGGATGGCGTTCCAGCCGGTGATGTCGCACTGACCGTGCTCGTTGTTCCCGGCGGCGACAACTCTTCCGTCCGCGCGTAGTCCGAGAGTGTGGGTGGATCCGGCCGCCACCGCGACGATCCCGTGCCAGTCGGCTACGTTGCACTGGCCGGAATCGTTGCTGCCTACGGCCACGACTCGGCCAGCCGCGGTGACTCCGACGGTGTGGTAGCTCCCAGCCGCCACTGCCACAACGTCCCTCCAAGCACTGACGTCACATGCGCCCGTCGATTGATCCCCGACCGCGAGGACGCGTCCGTCGTTGGTGAGACCGACCGTGTGAAGGTAGCCGGCGGCGACGGCGCCAACGTCACGCCACATGTCGACCGCGCACTGCCCACGGCGATCGTTCCCCACGGCAACGGTGGTCCCATCGGCTCTGAGGCCCACCGAATGCCAGTCGCCACACGCCAACGCGACAATCTCCCGCCATCGGCTCACGTCGCATCCTCCCTCGCGGTGTCGTCCCGCAACCAGCACGGTGCCGTCACCAACGAGCCCCAAGGTGCGGCGCCAGCCTGCGGCGACAAGGGTCACGTCGCGCCATGACGCGACGTCACACTGCCCGTCGCCGTTCCAGCCCGTCGCCATTACAGTGCCGTCCGCGCGGAGGCCGACGCTGTGGGACCGTCCAGTGTTCGACGCCGTATGCACGTTGCCCGCCGCCACGGCGACCACCTGGACCCAATCCTCGACTCGACACTCACCAGACGCTCCCGTGCCGGCGGCAACCACGGTGCCATCGGCACACAGCCCCAACGAGTGTCGTCGTGCAGCGGCGATGACAGGACTACCCATCTGCACAGCATTACGGATTACATGACCCTGGGCAGATCCGGCCCGCCCATGGCTCCGGACTGGTGAGCGTCGCCCGCGAAGTCGTCGGGATTCCAACGCTCCAGCGCCCGCTCGTCGCTAGAGGCGGGTCGCGGAAGAGGTGGGTCCGCCGCGGCAGCAGCGCTCGTCCCAGGCGGTTGTCCACTTTCGGGTGACGCGCGTGACCCCGCACTTACCCGAGGCTGAAGCGGTCGCGATCCGTCAGCTCCAGCGAGGCTCGGATGCCTTCTGATGCTCCGGGTCGCGCGGCCCTGATCCTGGCCGGCGCCAGGGCAGCCGTGGGCGGCGGACACCTGAGCGGTTGAGACGCCCGGAGGAACCCGACCGTTCGACAGGCCTCCGGCCCCAGTGCTCACGGCCGCCCCCGGACCGGTGCCGCCGCGCGTCGACAATCCAAGGACCGAAGAGGAGATCGAATGAGCACACGACCGCGTCGACCCCGACGCTGGCCATGGTGGGCGGCCGGCCTGGTCGTCTTGACGCTGGCCACGGCCGCGGTGCCGGTCCTGGCGTTCCCGTCGGTTGCCGCGACCACCTGTCCCCGCTGCTACGGACTAGTACCGGTACAGAACGGACTTTATACCGAACGCGGCCTATCGAATGCCGACCGGCAACGGCTCATCGAGGTGTACCGCGACGCGAATCAGCGGATCGACGGCTTCTACGAGGGGCGCGAGAGCCGACCGACCGTACTCGCATGCTTCACACCCGGCTGTTACAAGCGGGTCGGTGGCGGCGACGAACGGGGGATCGCGGTACGCGACCAGGCGGTGATGCTCTCGCCGCGCGGTATCGACCCGGTGATCGCCGCACACGAGCTCTCGCATGTCGAGTTCCATGTGCGCCTCGGGTCCCGACGTGATCAGATTCCCCAGTGGTTCGACGAGGGACTTGCCGTCCTGGTCTCGGACGACGCGCGGTATCTGTTGCCGCCGACCGCCCCGGACCGCTGCCGCAACGCCTCGTCGGAGCCGCTGCCACGGACGCTGAACGCATGGCTGCGCGTCGCCCGGACGGACGAGCAGGTGTACGCCAAGGCCGCCTGCCGGGTGTACCAGTGGGCCGAAGCGCACGGCGGAGGGCGTGCCGTGCTCGACCTCGTCGACCGACTCAACCGCGGCGAACGCTTCGCAGCGCTCGTCGAGGGCTGAGTCGTCGCTCCGGTCGCGGGAGTCGACCGAGGCGGATCGGTTCCCGGCCGGGGGCAAGGACGGGGCCGATGTGTGCGTTGGGCTCGCCGGATCCCGGCGCACAACCTCAAGGCGCAGCAACAGAGGCAGGCGCGACCCGCCGTCCGGTGCCGCGGGGGTCCGTCAGGTGTCACGGCGCACGATCAGGGCCCAGGCGGTACCGACGAACAGCAGCGCCCAGCCGGCGAGCACGAGCAGGCCGGCTGGCCGGCCCAGGGTGGTCGCCGGGTTGTCGGCCCGGCCGAGGAGGCTCAGCGTCGCCTCGTGCGGCAGGAACTTGACGACCTGCGGGAACAGGCCGCCGAGCGTCGTCGACACCAGCACCGGCAGGATGAACAGGACAGCCAGCGGCGTGACGACGCCGCGGGCGAGGAACGCGAAGCCGAAGCCGACCAGGCTCAGCAGCAGGTAGCCGGTCAGCAGCCCGAGCAGCTCGGTGGCGGTGCGGCCCGAGGCAAGATCGCCCGCTGCGATGTGCTGGACGAGCAGGCCGGGCAGCACGGCGGGGATCGCGGCCACCAGGGCGACCGCGGCGCTCACGGCCAGCTTGGAGCCGAACCATCGGGTCCGGTCCGGCACGGCGGCCAGGCTGACCCGGAGCTGGCCACCGCGGTACTCGGTGCCGGCCGCGAAGACCGTGATCGCGATGAACCCGTACGCCGGGGCGAGCATCAGCGTGCCGAACTGGTCGACGGCCACTTCGCCCTCTGCGGTGGCGACCCGGACGACGTCGGTGGCGGCGAGGATGCCGAGCACCGTGTTCGCGACCACCGTGGACGCCAGCGCGATCCAGGCACCCGGCAGCGTACGGATCTTGGTCAGTTCTGCGGTCAGCAGTGCGCTCACCGGGCGTCCCTGCGGTTCAGCAGCAACCCGGCGACCGCGGTGGTGAGCAGTGGCCACAACACCAGTACCGCCAGGGCGTGCGCCGGACCGGCGGTGAGCCGGCTGTCCTGGGGGTTGAGCAGCAGATTGCGCCCGGCACTGAGCGGGAACAGCGCGTCCAGCGCGGGCGCGAACACGGCGAGCACCTGGGTCATGGTGACCGCGATGAGCGCCACGGTGGCGATGATGCCGACCAGGGTGCTACGCGCGATGAGCGTGAGGGCGTACCCGACCAGGGCCGACAGCACGGCGAAGGCCAGGAACCGGCCCTGCCCGAGCAGCGCGTCGCCACTGGCGACGACTCCCGGATCCCAGTCCTCGACAGCGGCGTACATGAAGGCGGTACTGATGCCGGCGATCACCAGCGACACGAACAGCAGGTACGCGGTGACCGCGACGGTCTTCGCGACAACGAGTACGCCCCGGCGCGGCACCACCAGCACCGACTGCCCGAGCTGATGCGCCCGGAATTCCTGACCCGCCAGCACCGCCGCCAGGCTGGGCAGGAACAAACCCATCTGGAACGACGAGGCGACCAGGAGGTCGACGATCGCCTGGTGCGCCGGGCGCGGCTCGCCGGCGAACAGCTCGATGCGGCCGTCCCGGGTGATGTTGTTGACCGCCTCGGTGTTGTGCCGCAGATTCGCCACACAGATCAGCAGGTGCAGGGCGAGGATGACGCCGGTGACGATCCACGTACCGCGCAGCGTGAGGATCTTGGTGAGTTCGGCTCGGGTGGCGGCGAGCACGACGGTCACCACCGGGACCCCTGGTCGCCGGTGAGCGCGAAGAATGCGCTCTCCAGCGACGCGTGCCCCGCGGTGATCTCGTCGAGCGGGCCGTGCGCGGTGATGCGCCCCCGGGCGATCACGACCACCTCGTGGGCGGTGTCGGCCATCTCGGTCATCAGGTGGCTGGACAGCAGCACCGTACGACCTTGGGCGGCGTAGTCACGCAGAAAGGTCCGCACCCAGCGGATCCCGTCGGGGTCCAGGCCGTTGACCGGCTCGTCGAGCACGAGAATCTCCGGATTACCGAGCAGCGCCGCGGCCAGGCCGAGCCGCTGACCCATGCCGAGCGAGAGCTTCTTCACCTGCCGCTTGGCGACACCGCCGAGCCCGACGGCGTCGAGCACCTCGGACACGCGTTGGCGCGGGATCCGGTTGGACTGGGCGATCCAGGTCAGATGGTCGATTGCCCGCCGCTCGGGCACCGGGCCGGCACCGTCCAGCAGGGCACCCACCGTGTGCAGCGGGTAGCGCAGCCTCCGGTACGGCTTGCCATCGATCAGGGCGGTCCCGGCGTCGGACCGGTCCAGGCCCAGCAGGATGCGCAGGGTTGTCGACTTCCCCGCGCCGTTCGGCCCCAGGAAGCCGGTGACCCGTCCGGGCGGAACGCTGAAGCTGATGTCGTCCACGGCGGCTCTGGCCCCGTAGCGCTTGGTGAGATTGGCTATCTCGATCACCCGGCCAGGGTTGCCTCCGAGGCCGGAACGTCGCGTCCCCCAAAAGTGGACAACGCGGGTCAGCGCTGCTCGTGCAGCAGGCCCGCCTCGTAGGCGAGCACGGCCAGTTGGGTGCGGTCCCGCACGTCCAGCTTTGCGAACGTACGGCGCAGATAGGTGCGCACCGTCTCCAGGCTAAGGAATAACTCGTCGGCGATCCGCTGGTTCGAGTAACCGCGCGCGACGTACCGGATGACCTGCACCTCCCGTTCGGAAAGCATCCGCCCGGCGAATGGGTGCCGGCGCTGCGGCCGTTGGGCCGCGAAGGTGTGCAGCAGGCGCGCGGTGACCTCCGGCGCGAGCATCGCGTGCCCGTCGTGCACGGTCCGGACGGCCCGCAGCACCTCCTGCGGGGACGCGTTCTTGAGTAGGAACCCCGAGGCGCCCAGCGCCAACGCCTCCTGCACGTACTCGTCCAGGTGAAACGTGGTCAGCATGACCACCCGGGTGTCGGTGGCCGGCAGGATCCGTCGCACCGCCTCCAACCCGTCGGCGCCGGGCATCTGAACGTCCAGCAGCGCCACGTCGGGCCTCAGCGCGACGCACAGCCGGGCGGCCTCCGCACCGTCGGCGGCCTCGCCAGCGATGCGGAAACCATCGGTGCGGTCGAACAGCTTGCGGTAGATCCCGCGGAAACGCGCGTCGTCGTCCGCGAGCAGGACAGAGATCACCATCGCGAGTCCCTCCGCACCGGTAGCCGCGCCTCGACCTCGAAGCCACCCTCCGCAGTGCCACCCCACGCCACCGTACCGCCCAGCGTCGTGGCGCGTTCTCGCATGCCGCGCAGGCCGTACCCCGTACCGGGGGAGACCGGCGAGGTTCCGGGCGCGCCGCTGTCGCGTACCCGTAGGGCGATCGTCCCCTCGGCCTCCCACAGCTCGACCGTGCAGCGCGCCCGCGGAGCGTGCCGTACCACATTGCTCAGCGCCTCCTGCGCGATCCGCACCACCGCCGCGCCCACCTCGGCGTCGACCGGGCCGTGCGGTTCAAGCCGGGCGTGCACGCTGACTCCCGCGGCACGGGTGGTCGCGATGATCGCGGGCAGCCCGCTCAGCCCGGGTCCGGGATCTCGCAGGGTACGCACGAGGCCCTGCATCTCCTTGAGGGCGCCCCGGGCGTGCGACTCGATGTCGGCGAGAGCCCCGCGCAGTTCGGCCTCGTGAGCATCCGGCAGCCCCCGGGTCACGCCGGCCTCGGCGACGATCACCCCGAGCGTGTGCCCCACGACGTCGTGCATCTCACGGGCCACGTTCAGATGTACCCGCATCCGCTCCGCCTCCTGCGCGGACGCGATCTGTCGGCCGACGGCGGTGCCGACCAACCACGCCGAGCACAACGCGGCCGTGGCCGTGACCACCCGCGTGCCAACGCCGGGCGAAACCCCGGTCACCGCAGCGAGCCCGGCGAGTATGCCGACCAGCGCGATCACCAGCGGCCTGGCGTACGGACCGCGTCGTACGGCCACCGCGTAGAGACACCAGGCGGTGGCCAGCATCGGATCTTGGCAAACGCCAGCGGCGACACCCGTCAGGGTCGTGACCGCGGCCGCCGCGGTTGTCGCGACGGGCGCTCGCGCGTTGAGGACGAGCGCGGCGCCGGTGAGGGCGGCCAGCACGATCCCGGCGCAGGTCCGGGCCCAGCCACCGGCGGCGACGATGGGCGGCACCCAAAGCACGGCGAGCACCAGAATCGCGGCCAGGAGATCCTTGCGCTGCACCGTCACCCTGCTCATCTTGCCAGCGCACCGTCCCGCCGAATTTCCAAGATCGGATGCACTGGCATCGGCGGATCCGAACCCCTCGCACCTGGATGCGCCCCAGTCGGCAGCTACCCAGAGTGACGGCCACCACGACATCGGCGTGCCCCGCCTGCGGCATGAGTAGCCCTGTGTCAAGTGGCGGAGGCGAGAACAGCCTGCAGGGCTCGGTGGCGGGTGGGGTCGTAGGCTACGCCGTCTTGCCAGCAGCGCCAGATCACGTGCAGCCAGGCGCGGGCGAGGTTTGAGGGAGCGGGGAGGGCCGCCTCTTCTTCAATCCCTGCCAAGATCCCTACCAAACGATCATCAGAAGCGATCGACCATAAGATCAACATTGCCTTGAGCAGGCAAAGCATGGAGCGGGCGACGAGAATCGAACTCGCACCGTCAGTTGGGAAGATCGTTTCCGGCTGCCCGGATCTGTCCGGAGTGCCTGGTCGGCGGCGGGGTAGTGGTGACCGCTCCTGCCCGCTGGTGACCGTCTACGGCACCGGCTTATGGCCCGTGAATGGCCCGGCTCGGAGGGCGCGGCCGGCCGGCGTCGTACGGCTTTCCGCCCCGGCCTTCGGGCCGGGGCGGCTTGCCGTGGCGCCGGGTCACCGCGCGTCTGGACTACGTACTCCGGTGGCAAGCCGCGAAGCGGCGCGGCAGCGATCGCCCCGCCCTCGACGACGGCCGACCACCCCCGCGATCGTCACGGCATGCTCGGGCCGGCTCTTCAAGGACGTTGCGCACGACGACGTGCGGCTCCCGTAGTCGGACTCTGCCCGCCGATTCCGCGCTGACAGATTCGCAAGCAACGGAAGAGTCTCAGGCCCGGTCAAGCAGGAACGCGCTTGGGCCATAACTGATCTTCCAGTCCTCGTAGATGCCAAGCCCACCACAGGCCAGGCAGCGGAGTCCAACAAAGACCCAGCGGACATCCCCGTTCTCCCGCAGGGAGTACCCGACGGCACCCGCGAACTCTTCACCGCCGCACGGGCAGGCGCAGTAGTAATCGACCTCGGTGTCGTCGTCCCAGTACTCCTCGCTGTCGGCGATGAACTCGCTCTCCCTGCATGTGAGGCATGTCCGCCGGGCAGCGCTCTCCTCTTCCATGACGGCCACCTCGAACGACCGGCCCCCGCACGAGCGGCACACACACTCGCGTACGGCCTGGACTGGGTACCCACCGGGATCAGGCTGTTGGAGGAAAGCAGCGAGGTCATCGAACGTCGCCCCGCGCTTGCTGAGCCCTGCCGGCGTCTGTTCGTCATGCACGAGGCGAAGATACTGGGCACGTCCGAGCGCTGGGGGTGTCCGAGTCTCTTGCCGTGAGTGCAGCCCACCCCGATGGTCTGGAGACCTGCCCTCAGCCTGTCGCGTGACTTCCGAACGGTCAACAGGTTGTAGCCCGCCGCGCCGGTCGATGCCGGCCGGAGGCCGCCAGCAGGCCGAGCGCGGCGGGCGTGCGCCGCGCTTGCGCGGCGCCTTGATCCTAATGAGAACGTTTCGGCAGTGGACACGTTGAAGCGCGCTGGAGAAGTTGCCTCGACGTCTCGTTTACAAGTTCTGGGCGCTCCGTCTGGGCCGGTCCGCCCACGTCTCTGACGTCGGGCGTTGATCCGCCGCCGACTGGGTTCGGCTCTCGCTGTCCGACCCTGTTGCTGTCGCCGTTGCTGTCGACAGCAACAGGACTGACTTCTTCGGTGTGAACGCGGATGGGCCTCACCGTTGGGTGTTGTCGAACACCGTTCTGTATTGCCGACCATGGCCGCTTTGCTGTCCCATGTCGCCTGCCGCTGGTCATTGCTGCTGCTTTCGCTGCCTCCTGGCTGCCTCACCTCGCCCACCTGACCGTCGCGGCCGGCGCAACCTTCTCACCACCCCAAAGCGGGCAGGGCGTTTAGCGACCAGGCTCATGGCTCCAGCATTTGGAGAACAAGGTCGCGCTGAGTAATGGCTAACTGGCACCCGGGGCTGAGTTCGAGAGCGCGGTTGAGATCGGTAAGCGCGTCCTCATATCGCTCCATCAGCATATAGACCGCAGCACGGCGCTCATGCGCTCCATGACACTTGGGGTCGAGTTCGAGCGAGCGATTGAAGTCGTCAAGCGCCTCCTCATACCGCTCCATTGACATATACGCCTCACCCCGTCTTTCATAGAGATGATGATTCTCGGGGTCAATTCGGAGTGCCTCGTTGAAGTCGTCGAGCGCCTCCTCATATCGCCCCATCGCGTCATAGGTCAGGCCACGATGAGACAAGGAGTACAGACACTTCGGGTCATTTTCGAGAGCGCGTTTAAAGTCGATAAGCGCCTCCTCATGCCGTTTCATCAGTCTATAGGTTTCGGCGCGGCGTTCATACGCCGCATGACAGTCGGGGAGGAGTTCGAGTGAGTGATTAAGGTCCGCGAGCGCCTGCTCGTACCACTTCATTGCCATATGAGTATGGCCGCGATACTCATAAAGAACATGGCTTTCCGGCTCAAGCTCAAGGGCGCGGTTTAAATCTGCGAGCGCCTTTTCATAGCGCCCCATCATCCGGTAGGTCTTACCCCGACCGGTGAGCGCCGGGACGCTGCCCGGGTCAGCCTCGAGGGCACGACCGAAGTCCGCGAGCGCCTCTTCGTAGCGGCCCATGAGTTGGTAGGTCTCGGCACGGTCGACAATTGGCCAGTCCCTATCGGGGGAGAGTTCAATGATGCGGTTGAAGTCCGCGAGTGCTTGTTCGTATTTCCGGCCTCTTCTGTACTGCCTACCACGCGTGGCAAGGGCGATGGTCCGGGTCGCCATGGCAAGGTCAGCTTCTTGCAGCAGAGCGGTAAGGAAACCGATCCTGCCGCTGTCTGCATCGTCGATGTTCGTGTACAGCCGGCCCCCCCAGCGTTGGACGGCCGGGTTGTTGACATCTTGGCCGGCTTGGCGAAGCATCTCGGCCCAACGGCGGGCCATGGTTGCGCCGGCTCTGGCGGCGAAGACGGCGTTTTCGAGGGCGGTGGGGAGTGCGGCAGCGGGGTTCGCACACAGCTCGTGATAGGTCTCTTCGAGGATGTACTCCTGCCAGGTAGCATTCTTCCAGCCGTCGTCGTCTTTCAGAGCCAACTCCTTCCGCCATGCGCGGTACTGTGCGGCGAGCTTGGTGTGCTGCTCACGCCAGATACTCGGGGATTGCCCGCGCTGCAGGCGGATCATGGAGGCACGCACAATGTCGTGGTAGTGACAAACCCCGGCGTTGTGGGTTACAAAGGGCTGCCCACGCAACCAGCTATACAACATCGAAGGGTCCTCGGCCTTTGTGGCGACGGCGAGGATGTCCTGATTCACCCGCCGCGGAAGCGCTCCGGCCAGTGCGGCATTTCGCCGGGACTGGTCGTCCTCCCACTTGAGGAACCGTTCCACTGCGTTACCACTGGGATCACCAACCTCAGCGGAATCAGCGGGACGGTTTTCAGCGAGCATCGCTACCAGCAGCGGCAACCTGCCGGACAGTTCGAGGATGACCCTAATGACCCGATCATCGGTTACCCCCTTGTGGGAGAGCAGCTGGCGGACCTCGACCTCGGTAAACGGGACCAAGGGAATGTCAGCAATCACGTCCAGGTAGGCGGCCCACCGGTTGGGATCGAGCGGGCGCTGCCCGGCCACCGTCACCACCAGGTTCGCCGGCAACTCCCCGTAGCGCGCACCGAGCAGGTCGAGCAGCCAGCCATCCAGCAGCGGCGCGGTCCGCTCGAAAGTGTCCAGGAACAACGCTAGAGGCTGGTTCCGCGCCACCTCCCTCAGTCCTTCGACGAAGACCGGGGTCAACTCTTCGGAGGGGGACAGCAGCAGGTGTATGTCTTTGTCGTGGCCGTGAAACTTGGTGCTCAAAAAGACACGCACTCGGTCGGCTTGTTCCGCGAGGGCGTTCGCATCAATCGCATCGACCACAGCGCCAGCGACGGGAACCTGTCGGGCGGCCCCAAGTCCGATCTTGACAGCAGTTCGCGTTAGGAACGCTGACGCCCCCTCGGGCGCTTGGGGGTCGGCCTCCAGTTCGCGTCGCCGCTGCTGGTAGGTGGCGTACCGCTTCTCGAACTCCTTCAGCCTCGCCCCCTGGTCGGCGAGATTAGCGGCTATCGCCGCCATTGTGTCTGGGACGTCGAAGGCATCCTCATTGGTGTAAGCGGTCAGTGCCGCTTGCTCGCCCGCCACCCGGCGCAATTGCTGAACCAGAAATGTCTTTCCTACCCCGGCATCCCCGTGCACGTTGAACACGAACCGCCGCCGCGCATCGGTCACGGCGAGCCCCAAGTTTTCGCGGAACTGGGCAACCTGGCCGTCTCGACCGACGAAACCAGCCTGTTGCCGACGTTGGATGATCTCCCGCAACGACAGAGCTTCCCTCGCCACTGGCCCCCCTCTGCATAACCGAGATCCGGTCACGGTACAAGATGCCAGACGTTGAAACGGGACCTCGTCAATCGAACTGACCGATCGACGCCTACGCCGAGACGGACAGCGGAACACGCAACGAAGGATGGACATAGCTCGCTCCTGAGCCCAGTGCCATCCCGTCTGCCATCGACCCGGCGTCATGGGGAGCGGGCCGCCGCCCGGCCGCCACGTCAAGCGGACCTTGACGGCTCGCACGGACGCTGGCGGGCCGGGCGGTGGTCTGCTCGGCTTGCCCAGGTCAGTGGCAGGCGGGATGGCCTCTACCGCAACCACCCACGGACCGCGACCCGCCGACGAAGCCCCGGCCATCCTGGAGCCGGAGCGCCCCCGCCGGAGGCGCAGTAACCGCAATCCCGGGACCGCCGCCAGTTCGCCAGCGCGGCCGGCGTGCCCTCCCCTGCGCCGCGCGGGCTCGTGGCCGCGCGGCCCGGCCGGTTGCCGGCCCACCACACCCGGTCAACGCTCCTGTCGTTCCGCGGCGGCCCACCGGGCTTCCCGCTCTCCGCGCCAGCCGCAGAGCGCCAGCGGCAGCGGCCGGCGCGTGCCCAGGCGGCGGCGCGTGCTGCCCGTTGCGGGCCGCCTTGAAGACGTACAGAGACTTTGAACCACTTCGCAGGTAAGCCGGTAGTCGGCGCTACTGCCCAGCCCATCAAGGGCTACTACCTCGGTCGCTGGCAGGCTACTGGTGTGCTCCGTAGGCTTCCCCCATGAAGGCCGATGTCGATGCTGCTCGTGCGCTTGCCCAGCAGCAGCTAGAGGTTGTGCTGCCTCGTCGTTGGCGGCACGTCCAAGCGGTCGCCGCGAAGGCTGAGCAGGCTGCCGGGGCTGTGTCGCCGCTGGACCGGGAGCTTCTGGTTGCTGCGGCTTGGCTGCATGACGTGGGTTACAGCCCGGAGCTGGTGGACACGGGGTTTCACTCGTTGGACGGCGCCCGGTGGCTGCGGCGGCAGGACGTGGATGAACGGCTGTCGGCGTTGGTTGCCCATCACTCTTGCGCGTGGTTGGAGGCGGAGGAGCGTGGGTTAGGTCAGGCATTGGGGGAGGAGTTCGAGCGGGAAGAGTCGCCGGTGACCGACGCCCTCTGCTACGCCGACATGACGACGGGACCGGATGGGCAGAGTTTCGAAGTCCTTGAACGGCTGGCAGAGATTCGGTCGCGGTACGGGTCTGGCCATCTCGTCACCCGGTTCATCACTCGGGCTGAGCCGGAGATTGTCGCGGCGGTAGGGCGTACTGAGGCGCGGCTGAGCGCTGGTCCATCCGTTCAGCCAATGTAGGGGTCGCGGCAGTCGTAGCCGTGCTCGATCCGTAGCCGGACCGATGGGTGTATGTCTAGCTCGTCCAGCTCGTTGCGACCTACCCACCGGACTGCGGTTGACTCGTCGCTAGGGGTCAGGCGCCCACCCCGGTAGCTGGCGCGGAAACAGATGGAGAACTGCTGCCGTACCTCGCCGTTGGAATATTCGGCGACATGGTGTGGGTCGGAGTAGATGCCGACGATGCCGGTCACCTCGACGTCGACGCCCGTCTCCTCCCGCACCTCCCGTACAGCCGTGTCAGCGATGTACTCGCCGATCTCCTGACCGCCGCCAGGGATGGACCACAGCGCGTTGTCGGCCCGTTGAATGAGCAGGACGCGACCTTGGGTGTCCTGTACGAACACGGTGGCGGCGACGACGATGCTGTTGGCCTTTGGGGCGTCGGGCTCGTGGTAGTGGTCGATCCTGGCCATGTCTAGGCTGCTGCCTCCGTCGGCCAAGCGGGGCGTGAGGCGGTCACGACTCGGTCGAAGCTGTCGGCGTACGTGTCAAAGAGGTCGCCGCCGCCGGAGAGCTTACGGAGGTGAATCACCGGAGTGTGCGGCGCAGGGAAGCCGTAGACGTGGGTGTTGACCAGCATTTCGTCATCGAAGCGATAGATCGAGTTATACAGCGTTGTCTGATGGAAGCCCACCTGTACGTTGTCAACGTCTCGTAGATGCCCGTAGTACTGCATGACCTGCTCAATCTTGGCTCTCATGACCCCGGCAGTGCCTTCCTCGACGCTCTTTAGCGCGACCGCGTCCGCGCCTGGGTCACCGAGCAGGATACGAATCTGCACTCCTTCGGCTGCCTTCGCCCTCAACAAGCTGATGAGCTTGGGCTCTTGTTCGACGAGAAATACGCCGGCATACACCAGGATGCCGATCTGAGATTCCGCGTTGCGGAGGAGTCTTCCCCACAGGTCGGGCGGCACGGCTGCGCGTCGGGGGTGAATCTGCACGACTTCGGATTGAGCGATCCGGGCTGCCTTCTCCGGTGAAACCGCGTTGGGCCACAGATACGACTCGCTCTCGCGGACGATGGCGGCGATCGCGTGTCGGTGGCGGGGGTACGGCGTACGGTCCTGCGTCATCCAGCGCTCGACACTCTTTGGGTCGACGCCCAGTTTTTCCGCGATCAAGACAGACGTCAGTCCGTTGCGCAGGAGCGCGTCACGTAGCCGGTCGTTCGGCATGCTCTGTGACCTCCTGTATGGACAGCTAGGGACGACTTCAAGCTAGTTAAGACGTCCCAAGTTGTCTAGCCGTGTGGTCGGCCCGTCTCCTCTTTTGATCAACCCTGTTGATGCAGGCCCGGTCGTGGGTCGCTAGCGGGTCTAACTGGGGAGAGTCCGATGCCACACGCGGCAGGAGTCGCAAACGATCCGCAAGGCGTCCCGGGCGAGCCGGGACGGACCGACGGAGGTGCGGTCGCGTCGGCTGTCACGGCGGCCTCGGTGTCGACCTGCTCCTACTGCTCCGGCGCTGGCTGGAAGTACGTCACGCGGAGAGCGGCGCTTCGGGTGGTGGCGCAGTCGTCTGGGCCGTTGCGGTCCTTAGCGCGGCGATCGTGTCTGGACTGTTCGGGTACGGGTCGGGTGGCGGCCTCGTGAGCTGGGCGTCGGGGTGGGTGCCGGCGCCTGGCCGTTGGGTCGACCACGGCCGTCTGAATGCCCGTCCGCCTCGACGCCTTCCACTGACTGGAGGGGCACGGGATGGTTCCGAGACCGGGTGAAGTTCTGCTGCTGGACGGACGGGCGTCGGTCCAGTTCGCCGGAGGTCGAACGCTGCTGCTGCGGGTGGCCGTCGTATCGGGCTATCCGACGTACCACGGCTGGTGCTGGCTGACCGGATACGTCCTGGACCAGTCGGGCCGGGCGGTCGACCGGCGCGAGGTCTTCGAGCGCCTCGCCGGTCTCTGCTTCGTCTCCACGCGGTCCCGCCGGCCCGGCCGATCCGTCGTCGCTCCGGCGGCGATCGGGGGACGTGGTGTTTGACGTACGGGTCCAGCTCGGTGAGGTGATCCGGATCGCCACTGCGGATCGGTTCCGTCCAACCGATGGCCCGGTCGCCCTGTGGGTGACCGGCGTACGCCTGGTGACGAACCGACCTGAGCAGCACGAGTGGGTGTGGCTGGAGGGCGTCAAGATTTGTCAGGACGGCCGGTCGGGCGACCAGGCGCAGATCCTCGTCCGCGCCTCCTTGCTGTCAGCCTGCCCACCTGATCCGCCCCGCGCTACACCGTGAGCGTCTACCTGACCCCTGCCGAGCAAACGGACCTGTGGGCGGCGCAGAAGCAGTTTGACCAGCACACCCCGTTGAGCGGAGACGGCCGCTGCGCCGGCTGCCATGAGCGAGGCCCCTGCGCGCGGCGGCGGGCAGCCTTGTGGGTCTTCGGCCGATACCACCGACTCCCCAAGCGTCGACCCGGCGCGTCCCGCCCGGATCTGATCAGCGTTCCATCCTCGTGGTCGGGATGGTTCTCGCCCGTTCGGGGCGCTCGGCCGAACGGCTGACCAAGCTTGTGTCGTCATGCTGGCAGGCTCTACGCTCCTGTCTTGACATGCTGTGATCTTTGACGGTGGGGTGGCCCGCGATGGCGTACGAGATTCCGACGCCGAAATACCTGCGCGTGTTGAACACGCTGCGGGAACGCATCGAGAACGACACGTACGCGCCGGGTGCGGCGCTGCCGTCGGAGAGTCAACTCTGTACTGAGTTCGGGGTGTCCCGGCCCACCGTGCTCAAGGCCCTGGGCATCTTGAAGCAGGACGGCTGGATCGAGTCCCAGCAGGGCAAGGGCAGCTTCGTGCGTGGTCGTCCGCCGTCCGGTCGTACCTCTCCCGAGTACGCCCGGGATGCCGTCGAGCTGGACGAGACGGGTGAGGTGGAGGTCCTGCATGTCGGCCCGGTGCTCGCCTCTGCCCGTATCGCGGCTGAGCTGCGGATTCCGGAGGGAACCCCGGTCTACGAACGGCGGCGCCGGACCATGTCGACGTCGGGGCCGGTGGACCTGGTGGCCACGTTCGTGCCGGTTGACATCGCCGTCGGCACCGGGGTCATCAAGGCTGATCCGATCGCCGGTGGCCTGCTGGAGCACATCAGCCGGGCCAAGAGCCTGCGGGGGGACTACGCCACCGAGCGGATGACTGCCCGGCGGGCCAGCCCGGATGAGGCGAAAGCCTTGGACGTCGCGGCAGATGAGCCGGTGCTCAGTGTCGTGCTGACCGTGCACCAGGCATCGGGTGACCCGATCCTGACCTCCGTCCTCGTCATGCCGGGGAGCCGGCACGAGATCGAGGACACCTACCCGCTGTCCTGACGGGACAGCTTCCGCAATCCCATCGATCTTTCTTCGATCGATCCCTTGCTTGTCTTTACAAGCTGACGTAACTTAGTAGCTCAACCGGATGTCATGGTGGCGTCTTGTGAAGCTAGGAGGCACGTCGTGGTTCCGCTGACGTTGAAGGTTCCGGTTCCGTTCGAGTACGTCTTCCCGGCTGGGGCGCTCTGCCTCGGCGTCGCACCGCAGGTCGACTTTGACCGGCGCGGCCAGGGCGACGACCAGGCGCGAGACAAGGAGACCGGAGAACGGGTCTGGCTGGTCCGGGTGCTCGACCTGGACCCGGAGGCGGGCAAGTTCGGCCGTTCTACCGAGGTCAAAGTGAAGGTGATCGCGCCGCAGCAGCCGGTCCCGCCATCTTCGACCGTGCCCGGCTACCCGCCGTCGATCCAGTTCGAGGGCCTGACCCTAACTCCGTACGTCGATTCGCAGCGGTGCAAGGCGACCGGGCAGTGCAAGGCCCGGATGGCGTACTCGTTGCGTGCTTCCGCCATGGTCCCGGCCGCCGCCTTCGCCGCTGCCGCCTGACCACAGAACCGCACAGCACGCGGGGCGGGCCGTTTCCCCGCCAAGAGTCCCGGCTCGCCCCGCGTCATAGCCCACCCCTCATCTCGAAGGAGGGCCTTGTGCCCACCGTAGTTCCCCCTGCCCGGAACCCGTTCACCCCCACCGACGAGCGACCGGCAGACGACCACCGGACGACGTTCTGCGCCGATCTGTCCGCGCTTCTGCGGACCATGCCGGGCCTGTCCACCACCCGTGAGGAGCGGGCGGACTGGTTCGACCGCAAGGCCGACCTGTTGGACCGGGTCGCTGTCGAAGATCCGAGTTGCGACCACGCTGAGGTGTCGGAGTTGGCGCGGGTTGCCCGTGCCAAGGCCGACGAGCTGCGGCGGGGGTGCTCCTGATGGCCCGTACCCGTTTTCCCAGCCTGCGGCACCTGGCCTGGGACCTGCTCGCGGCCTCACGGCGACTGCTGGGGCTGCGGCCGGCTGCGCTGCTGGTGGATGAGATCCGCTGTCCGCACTGTGGTGAGTGGGTGAAGCCGCGCAGGTTCGATCTGCAACACATGGCGTGCCGCACCTGCCTGACCACCCTGGCGCGGCCTCGGCGTACCCGGGGCCTGCTGTGGTAGCCGCCGGCCTGGCCGCGACTCGGGGCGGTGAGCGCCTGTGCCGTTGATCAATGTGATTCCGGGGGAGAAGATCCCGGTTGCGCCGATGAACCTGCGGTTGCCGGTGTGGCGGGTGCCCGGTTGGCTGCTGCCGCTGTGGTGGCTGGCGCGGGGTCTGGTCCGTCTCACGATCCTGGCGGTCCGGTACTGGTGGCTGACCGGCCCGGCCGTCGCAGCCCTGTGGGTGTACGCCCGGTACGGGCGCCTGATCCTGGCCGGCGTGGTCCTGGCCGTCACCGTTGCCTGTGTCGCCTGGTGGCGGTGGCATCCGGCCTCGTGGCTGCGGTTCGGCTGGTACCCGGTCGTTGCCCGGTGGCGGCGGTTGTGGGTGTACCGGCGGCGCTGGCCGTCGATCATGGCGACCTGCGGCCTCGCGACTGCGTTTGCCGGGGATCGGTACGTGCCGCACCTGGTCAAGGTGCGGTGTGACCGGTATGTGGATGAGGTCACGGTCCGGATGCTGCCCGGCCAGTTGCCCGACGACTGGGCGCGGGCGGCACAGCGACTGGCGTACGCGTTCCGGCTGCGGGACGGCCAGGCACGAACCACGGACCGGCCGGATCGGGTGGTGCTGCGGTTCCTGCGCCGTGACCCGCTCGCCGCCACCGTGGCCCCGCTCCCGGTACCCGACGTGCCGGACTTCACCGCGCTCGTGTTGGGGGTGCGGGAGGACGGGGCGCCGTACCGGCTGCGACTGACCGGCTCGCATGTGCTGGTAGCGGGCGCGACGAACTCCGGCAAGGGCTCGGTGTTGTGGTCGCTGATCGCCGCCCTGGCCGGCGGGGTCCGGTCCGGGCTGGTCGAACTGTGGGTGTTCGACCCCAAGGGCGGCATGGAACTCGCGGCCGGGCTGCCGCTGTTCGCCCGGTTCGCCTACGACGACCCGGAGAGCATGGCAGGCGTCCTGGAAGAGGCCGTGAAACGGATGCGGCTGCGGGCGGCCCGGCTACGCGGTGTCGCCCGGCAACACACCCCGACCCCGGACGATCCGCTGATCGTGGTCGTGGTCGATGAGCTGGCGTCGCTGACCGCGTACATCTCCGACCGCAAGGTCAAGGAACGGATCAAGGACGCGCTCAGCCTGCTGCTCAGTCAGGGGCGGGCGGTCGGGGTGCGCGTAATCGCGGCGTTGCAGGACCCGCGCAAGGACGTGCTGCCGTTCCGGGACCTGTTCCCGACCCGGATCGGGCTCCGGCTGACCGAGCCGGAGCAATGCGACCTCGTCCTCGGCGACGGCGCACGCGACCGGGGCGCGACCTGCGACCAGATCCCCGAATCGGCGGCCGGGGTCGGATACGTGGCCCTGGACGGCGTGCGGGAACCGGTCCGGGTCCGGTTCTCCTACCTCACCGACGACCACATCCGCGACCTCGGCCGCACCTACCGCCGACTCTGCGCCACCGACCAGGAGCCTCAGGAGGAAACGGCATGACCGGCACCAAGACGCGGGCCGAGCGGGTGGAGGGTGTCGTCCTGGTCGCCATCCTTCTCGTCGTGGGCGGGCTGGCCGGGGCGGCGTCGTTCACCCACGTGCATGACTGGACCATGGCGAACTCGCCTGCTGGTACGGGGGACTGGTTCGGCTGGGCCAACGCGGCGATCTCCGAGCTGATCCCGCTCGCCGCCCTGCTCACCATCCGCCGACGGCGGCGCACGGGCGGGCCGATCGGCTACCCGATGTTCCTCCTCGTCGCCGCCGTGGCGTTGTCGCTGTCGGCGCAACTCGCGGTGGCCAAGCCGGGCCTGTCCGGCTGGCTGCTGTCCGCCGTCCCCGCCCTGGCGTTCCTCGGCCTGTCCAAACTCGTCCTCACCACCGCGCCCGCCCCGTCCTCACAGTCGTCCTCGGCAACCCTGGCGGCTCCGGCGAGCCTCGCCAACGAGGACGGTGCTCGTCCTGACCCCGTACCCGCCCAGGTCACCGACCAGGACGAGCAGGACGGGACCAACGAGGTTCAGGACGGCGGGGACGGGCCGCAGGACGACGGCCAGGCACCTGGCGTCGAACTGGTCCGGCTCGCCCGACGGCACGCGGCCGAGCACCGGGCCGCGACCGGTCGGCCGATCACCCGCGACGAACTCCGCGCAACCCTGCGAGTCGCCAACGGCACCGCGTCGGAACTCCTCCGGCTGATTCGGGAACCGGACCGGCCGGCGCTCGTCCCCGTCCCAGCGGCGGCGTTCCCAGCTCGCAACGGCACCCGACCCGATCCCTCCATCCCGGCGGTGGCGGGGCAGTGAGCGTGACTCAACTCGAACTCGTCCCGACCGTCTCGGCTACCCGAGAGAATCCGCGGCCGGGGTCGCGCGCCGACCGGATGCGTAAGCCGCTGGCCAAGGACGCGCTCAAACAGCTCGCCGAACAACACGGCGTCTGCGTCCGTCCGCTCGCCCTACGCCGCACTGATACCGAAACTGGGGTGACCGAGGTCGTAGAGGTGCCCTGCGGCGCCACCCTGGCCGTCAAGTGCAAGCCCTGCGCCGAACGCGGGCGGCGGCTGCGGATCCAGCAGATCCGGGAGGGCTGGCACCTCGCCGACGAACCTGCCATCCGCCCTGAGCACCCGAGCGAAGACGTCCTCGCCCTGGTCCGGGTCCGGGCACACATGGAGTTCGAGCGGGAAGCGCTCCAGTACCAACCGATGCACCCCGACGAACGCGCCGCACAGGTCGCCGACCTCGACGCCGGCATTGTCCAGCTGGATGAGGCCCTGGGGGAGACGGACCTGCGGGGGCACCTCACGCCCCGGGAAAGGACTGACCGGCCACGCCGGAAACGGTCCACGAAACGGCGGCAGGACTCACCCGACCTGCCCCGGCTGCCCGTCGATCCGCGTACGGTCGGCCGCGCCTACTCGGGCCGGGCCGGGAAAACGTACCGGCCGTCGATGCTGATCACGCTCACCCTCGACTCACACGGCCCGGTGCACTCCCACCTACGCCGGGGCGCCTACGTCGCACCCTGCGAGTGCGGGCAGCGACACGGCCCACATGATGATGTGCTCGGCACCCCGGTCAACCCGACCAGCTACGACTACCGACGGGCGGCACTCGACTCGATCCACTTCGCCCGGGTCCTCGATCGGTGGTGGCAGAACGTCCGCCGTGCCGCTGGCTGGAACGTCCAATACGCCGGAGCCGTCGAGCTACAACGGCGGTTGGCGCCTCACGCGCACTTCGCGATCCGGGGCACCCTCCCGCGACGGCTGCTCAAGCAGATCGCGGCCGCGACCTATCACCAGGTGTGGTGGCCCGCCTTCGACGAACCGACCTACACCGTCGACAAGCCACCGGTCTGGGACGTCGAGCAACAGGCGTACGTCGACCCGAAAACGCGGGAGCCGCTGACCCCGTGGGCGTACGCGCTCGACGAGCTGGAGGAACCCGACGCCCGGCCGGCATACGTGGCCCGGCTTGGTCGGATCGACGCCCGGGGTATCGAGCAGGGCACCCGCGACGCGGAACGGTCGATCCGGTACGTGACGAAGTACGTCACCAAGGACCTGACCGACCAAGTCAAGGCACGGTCCGACCCGCAGAAGGCGCACTTCGATCGCCTAAACGCCGAACTCTCCGTGCTGCCCTGCTCGCCGACCTGCGCGAACTGGCTGCTCTACGGCGTCCAGCCCGACGGGGTAAAGGCGGGCTTAACCCCCGGCCGGTGCACCGGGAAGGTCCACCAACGTTCGACGCTCGGCTTCACCGGCCGGCGGGTCCTCGTCTCCCGGCAGTGGTCCGGCAAGACCCTGGCCGACCATCGCGCGGACAACCGGGCCTGGATCCGCGCCGTCCTCGCCGGAGGCATGGCCGACACCGACCCCGACGCCCAGGGCGACGAGCACGGCCAGGCGGCGGCCGACACCCCAGAGCGGTACCGGTTCGAGCTGGCCCGGCCCGAGGACCCGGACGTCCTGCCCCTGGAACACCGGATCCTGCGCGCCGTTTCCGCACGCATCCGCTGGCGAACAGACCTCGACGCGGCTCGGCAACGCGCTGCCCATGGTCTTTCGGCAACTGCCCCGACTCTCGTCTCTGCTGCCTGACCCGAGAAGGAGGAACCGGATGGACGACGAGCTGTTGACCGCCGATGAGGTCGCCGCTCGCCTCCGAGCAACACCGCGATTCGTGCGGCGGCTGGTCGCCGAACGACGGATCGCGTTCGTCAAGGTCGGTCGCCTGGTGCGCTTCGAGGCGTCGGCCGTCACCGCGTACATCGACAACAACCGGGTCGTCCCGATGACCCGCGCGCATCTGCGTACTTACCTGGGGGAGGTCGCCTGATGGCGGGCAGCAAGAACGGCCGGCGGCGTTTCGGCAACATCCGGAAGCGGACCTCGGGCCGATTCCAAGCGCGGTACATCGGTCCCGATGGGATCGAGCGGACAGCGCCGCACACCTTCGCCACCGAGCGGGAGGCAACCCGGTGGCTGACGCTGGTCGAGTCAGAGATCATCAAGGGCGACTGGACGGCACCGGAGGCCGGTGAGGTCCAACTCGGCCCGTACGGACAGAAGTGGATCGCCGAGCGGAAGCTCCAGCCGCGTACCCGGGAGAACTACGAAGACCTGTTCCGGCTGCACATCCGCCCGCACCTCGGCGCGCTGGCCCTGGGCGACGTCAAGCCCCAGACCATCCGAAGCTGGCGCAAGCGGCTGCTCGACGGCGGCACCTCCGAACCTCAGGCGGTCAAGGCATACTCGCTGCTGCGGGCGATCCTCAACACCGCCGTCAAGGAAGACGAGATCATTCGGCAGAACCCGTGCCGGATCTCGGGCTATGACCGCTATCACACTCCGGAGCGGCCGGTGGCGACCGTCGGCCAGGTCCTCGCGCTCGCTGAGCAGATGCCGGCCCGCTTCGCGGCGCTGATCATCGTCGCCGCGTTCTCCGGTCTCCGCTGGGGCGAGTTGGCGGCGCTGCGCCGGTCCGATGTCGACCTGGCGGCCGGCACGGTGCGGGTACCCCGCAAGCTGGCGGCGCTGCGCAACCGGATGGAGTTCGGCGCTCCCAAGTCAGAGGCCAGCAACCGGACCGTCACCCTCCCGGCGGCGGCCCGCTCCGTCCTCGCCGCGCACCTGGTCGAGTTCGCGGGGGAGGAGCTGGACGCGCTGGTGTTCACCGGTGACAAGGGGGCGATGCTGCGGACCGGCAACTTCCGCCGGGCGGTCGACTGGGCGGCGGCGCTGCGGGCGGCTGGCATGCCGGTCGGCTTCCACTTCCACGATCTCCGGCACACCGGGAACAACCTGGCGGCGTCGACCGGGGCCAGCACCCGTGACCTGATGCACCGGATGGGTCACGCCAGCATGCGGGCCGCACTCATCTACCAACACGCGAACAGCGAGCGGGACCGGGAGATCGCCGCCGGCATGGACCGCCGGATCGCCAAGGCCCAACCTAAGGCCCAACCCAAGGCCAAGAAGGCGACTCGGAAGCGGCGGAGGGATGGTGACCCGGACGACGGGCCAGCCGGCGTAGCGGCCCGGATCGGCTAATGGCCCGTGAATGGCCCGCAAGATCGATAACAGCTAGAAACAGAACGGCCCAGGCTCGACGAAACTGCCGCTGACCTGGGCCGGAACCTTTGGAGCGGGCGACGAGAATCGAACTCGCACCGTCAGTTTGGAAGACTGAAGCTCTGCCATTGAGCTACGCCCGCGCTCGTCCCGGTCTCCCGTGACGCGACCGATAGCCTAACGCGTCGCCCCGGCGGGTGGGTACCGGCATCCCGTCGAGCGGCCGGCGGACGCCTCACCTGGCCACTATCCCGACTCTCGGGCGCCCCACCACACGGCAAGATCAGCTCTCTCCGTACTCCAAGATCGAGCTGGATTCGGACGACACGGCGCCGGTGTGCGGAGACCGGGCGGGCGGGACCCCGAGGGGACGGCATACACTCTTCCACGCCACGGGGTGTGGCGCAGCTTGGTAGCGCACTCGCTTTGGGAGCGAGGGGCCGTGGGTTCAAATCCCGCCACCCCGACTGTCGTCCGCCGCTGCGGGGCGAGCCTGTTACCCCGCGCCGCCGGACAGCCATGCCGGCTCGCCTACACTCGATGGGCTGAATCCGGCCCAGAATAAAGATCGAGATCCGTCAAGGAGTACGCCTGTGAAGAGCACCGTCGAGACTCTGAGCCCGACGCGCGTGCGGCTCGCCATCGAGGTGCCGTTCGTCGAGCTCGAGCCGAGCCTCAAGAAGGCGTACCGGGAGATCGGCTCGCAGGTCACTGTGCCGGGCTTCCGGCGCGGCAAGGTACCGGCCTCGGTGATCGACCAGCGGGTCGGTCGGGGCACGGTGCTCAACGAGGCCGTCCAGGATGCGATCCCGGACAACATCCTCGCCGCGGTCCGTGAGCACGACGTGAAGACGTTGGGCCGGCCCGAGGTGGAGATCACCGAGTTCAACGACGGCGACGCGCTGAAGTTCACCGCCGAGGTCGACGTCCGCCCGGAGATCACGCTGCCCGACCTCTCCACCGTCGAGGTGACGGTGGACGAGCTGCAGATCGACGAGGACGAGATCGACCAGCAGGTCGCCAGCCTGCGGGAGCGGTTCGCCACGCTGAAGACCGTCGAGCGGCCCGCCCAGGACGGCGACTACGTGCAGATCGACCTCGCCGCGACCGTCGACGGCGAGGAGGTGCCGGGCGGCTCGGCGACCAACATCTCGCACGAGGTCGGCAGCAAGCAGCTCCTGCCGGGGCTGGACGAGGTCCTGGTCGGCGTCTCGGCCGGCGAGTCGAAGACCTTCGTGACGCAGCTCGTGGGCGGCGACTTCGCCGGCCGGGACGCCGACGTCGCGGTGACGGTCCGCACCGTCAAGGAGAAGGAACTTCCCGCCCTGGACGACGAGTTCGCGCAGCTGGCGAGCGAGTTCGACACCCTCGAGGAGCTTCGCGGCGACGTCCGCGAGCGGGTGAGCAAGTCGAAGAAGGTCGAGCAGATCTACGCCGCCCGGGACCGCGCCCTGGAGCAGATGGTCGCCGCCGCCGACGTGCCCGCCCCGGAGGGTGTTGTCCGCGAGGAGGTCGAGCACCGCAAGCAGGCGATGGTCGACCAGCTGGAGCGGATCGGCGCCTCCCTGGAGGAGTACCTCACCTCCGAGGAGAAGACCGAGGAGCAGATCGACGCCGAGCTGACCGAGGCGGCCACCGAGGGCGTCAAGATCCAGCTGCTCCTGGACACCCTGGCCGACGCCGAGGAGGTGCAGGTTTCCGACGACGAGTTCGGTCACGAGATCGTGCACCGCGCCCAGCGTGCCGGGATGGCCCCGCAGCAGTACTACGACCAGCTCGTCCGCTCCGGCGCGGCCGGGGCCGTCTTCGGCGACGTCCGCCGGGGCAAGGCCCTCGCGATGGTGATGGAGCGCATCAAGATCTCCGACTCGGCGGGCAATCCGGTCAACCTGGAGGAGCTCCGCGCCGCGAGCGGTGAAGATCAAGACCACGAACACGACCACGATCACGAGCACTGAGCCGCGCGGGGGTCGACCGCCGGGCCCGGGCCTTTCCGGGCCGGGCCCGATCGGACAAAACCCCTGGGCGTACGCCTCCGGCGGCAACTGCGCTGATAGCGAACAGTGCCCGGACAGGGGCGTTACGACCCCGGTCAGCGGTTAGTGTCGGGCGTAAGACGGCACGGAGAGCGAAGGGCTGCCATGACTGGTTCAGACTTCTCAGCTATGCCCCTGCGGGTGATCGAAGCCCGCGGTGGGGACGCAATTGGCAACCTCGACGACTCGGTCTACAACCGGCTGCTCAAAGAGCGGATCATCTTCCTGGGCAGCGAGGTGACGGACCAGGTCGCCAACCGCATCTGCGCCCAGTTGCTGCTGCTCGCCGCGGAGGACCCGGAGCGCGACATCAACCTGTGGATCAACTCGCCGGGTGGCTCGGTCTACTCCGGCATGGCGATCTACGACACCATGCAATTCATCGACAACGACGTCTCGACCGTCGCCATGGGCATGGCCGCCTCGATGGGCCAGCTCCTGCTCTGCGCCGGTACCAAGGGCAAGCGGTACGCCCTGCCGCACGCGCGGATCATGATGCACCAGCCGTCCGGTGGCATGGGTGGCACGGCATCCGACATCGCCATTCAGGCCGAGCAGATGCTCTACACCAAGCGGATGTTCCAGGAGCGGGTTTCCTTCCACACCGGCCAGGAGCAGGCACAGATCGAGGCCGACTCGGACCGTGACCGCTGGTTCACCGCGACCGAGGCCAAGGACTACGGCTTCATCGACAAGGTGATCTCCGGAGCCACCCAGGTTCCGGAAGGCGCCGGGACCCTGAGCTGAGGAGCTTGACGATGACTGACCCGAACCTGCTGTCCGGCGGCTTCGAACCGGTGCACAACCGGTACGTCCTGCCGTCCTTCGTCGAGCGCACGTCGTACGGCGTGAAGGAGTCGAACCCCTACAACAAGCTGTTCGAGGACCGGATCATCTTCCTCGGGGTCCAGGTGGACGACGCGTCGGCCAACGACGTGATGGCCCAGCTGCTGACCCTGGAGGGCACCGACCCGGACCGCGACATCATCATGTACATCAACTCGCCCGGCGGCTCGTTCACGGCCATGACGGCGATCTACGACACCATGCAGTACGTCCGGCCGGACATCCAGACCGTCTGCCTCGGGCAGGCGGCCAGTGCCGCCGCGGTGCTGCTCGCCGCCGGTACGCCCGGCAAGCGGATGGCGCTGCCGAACTCCCGGATCATCATCCACCAGCCGGCCACCGAGGGCGGCTACGGGCAGGGCTCGGACATCGAGATCCAGGCCCGGGAGATCCTGCGGATGCGTACGCAGCTGGAGGAGATGATCTCGCGGCACGCCAACCAGCCGATCGAGCGGGTTCGTCGTGACATCGACCGTGACAAAATCATGACGGCCGAGGAGTCGCGCGAGTACGGGCTGGTCGACACCATCCTGACCAGCCGAAAGAAGGGTCTTCTCGCGGCCAACGCCTCGAGCTGATCAACTCGGGTCAGAGGCCGGCCGGGCGGCGATACGGCGGTCGGCCTCTGACACACCCGTTTTGGGGGTCGGAGAAACCTCGCGCAGCGGGTAACGTCGGTCCTGCACCGCCCACCGCCGGTCGGGACCGGCCGGCACGAAAGATCGACGGGGTGTACCGTCCGCAGGCCAGTTGCCTTTCCGAGGCTGGCCGATGAGCGCAGGGAGAACGTAGGTGGCACGGATCGGCGACGGTGGCGACCTACTCAAGTGCTCCTTCTGTGGCAAGTCGCAGAAGCAGGTCAAGAAGCTCATCGCGGGGCCCGGGGTCTACATCTGTGACGAGTGCATAGACCTCTGCAACGAGATCATCGAAGAGGAGTTGGCCGAGTCCGGCGAGGTGAAGTGGGAAGAGCTTCCCAAGCCGATGGAGATCTGCCAGTTCCTCGACTCGTACGTGGTCGGCCAGGACCAGGCGAAGAAGGCACTCGCGGTCGCGGTCTACAACCACTACAAGCGGATCCAGGCCGAGGGCGCCAGCGGGCCCGGCGCGGGCGACGCGGTGGAACTGGCCAAGTCCAACATCCTGCTGATCGGCCCCACCGGGTGCGGGAAGACACACCTGGCCCAGACGCTGGCCCGGATGCTGAACGTGCCGTTCGCCATCGCCGACGCGACCGCGTTGACCGAGGCCGGCTACGTCGGTGAGGACGTCGAGAACATCCTCCTCAAGCTGATCCAGGCCGCCGACTACGACATCAAGCGGGCCGAGACCGGCATCATCTACATCGACGAGGTCGACAAGATCGCCCGCAAGTCGGAGAACCCGTCGATCACCCGGGACGTCTCGGGCGAGGGCGTACAGCAGGCGCTGCTCAAGATCTTGGAAGGCACGGTGGCGAACGTGCCGCCGCAGGGCGGTCGTAAGCACCCGCACCAGGAGTTCATCCAGATCGACACCACCAACGTGCTGTTCATCTGCGGCGGCGCGTTCGCGGGGTTGGACCAGATCATCGAGGCGCGGACCGGTCAGGGCGGGCTGGGCTTCGGTGCCCACCTCCGATCGGTCTCGGAGCGTTCCACCGACGATATCTTCGGTCGCGTCATGCCGGAGGACATGCTCAAGTTCGGCCTGATCCCCGAGTTCATCGGCCGGTTGCCGGTGATCACGAACGTCCGCAGCCTCAACCGCGAGGCGCTGGTGCGGATCCTGACCGAGCCCCGCAACGCCCTGGTCCGGCAGTACCAACGCCTCTTCGAGATCGACGGTGTCGAGCTGGAGTTCGAGCCGGCGGCGCTGGAGGCGATCGCGGACCAGGCGATGCTGCGCGGCACGGGTGCCCGAGGACTGCGCGCCATTCTCGAAGAGGTCCTCCTCTCCGTGATGTACGAGGTCCCCAGCAACCCGAACGCGGCCCGTGTCCTGATCACCCGGGGCGTCGTCCTGGAGAACGTCAACCCGACGATCGTTCCGCGCGAGTTCACCGGTCGCCGGGCCCGTCGTGAGCGCGAGGAGCGGTCGGCCTGACGGTCGGCCTACGGGGTCGGACGGGACCGGGCCGTCAGCGGCTCCGGTTGGACAGTCTGGTCAGCCGTACCCCGTCGCCGTAGGCTCTCGGCATGCGCGTCGCCGTCTGCCAACTCAATGCCCGCGACGACCGGAAGGCGAACCTGGCCGCCGCCGGCGAGCTGCTCGGTAGGGCCGCGGCCGCCGGTGCGGACCTCGCGATCCTTCCGGAGTACGTCGACTACCTCGGCCCGTCGAGCGGCCTGCCGGAGCCCGAACCGACGGATGGCGAGTTCGCCGAGTTCTTCAGCGCCGCCGCTGCGCAGTACGGCATGTGGGTACTCGCGGGATCGTTCCACGAGACCGGTCCGGACGAGGAGCACACGTACAACACGTCGCTGGTCTTCGACCGCGGCGGCGCGCTCGCGGCGACGTACCGGAAGATCCACCTGTACGACGTGCAGATCCCCGGTCGGGTCTCCTATCTGGAATCCCGGAACGTGGCCGCCGGCACCGAACCGATGGTGGTGGACGTCGACGGCGTACCGGTGGGCCTGTCGATCTGCTACGACCTACGTTTCCCCGAGCTGTACCGACAGCTGGCCGTCGGTGGAGCGCAACTGCTGGTGGTTCCCGCCGCGTTCATGATGCACACCGGACGGGACCACTGGGAGGTGCTGCTGCGCGCCCGGGCGATCGAGAACCAGTGCTACGTGGCGGCGGCGGGCCAGATCGGCGATCACGATCCGGGACGTACCTGTTTCGGCCGCAGCATGGTGATCGACCCTTGGGGGACGATCCTCGGCCAGGCGCCCGACACCGTCGGCGTCGTGGTGGTGGACCTGGACTTCGACCGGTTGCGCGAGATCCGCTCGGAACTGCCCAGCCTGGCCAACCGCCGGCTCTGAGCCGACCGCCGGCTTACGCCGCCGAGTTCGCCGCCGGGCCCGTCGGTAGTTCCCCGCCCCGGCGCGGCCGGTGTCGCCACACCGCCGTGGTTCATTGCAGCAATACCCCGACCACGGCCAGCCCGACGATCACCGATGCGGTGACCAGCAGGCCGGTGGTCATCCTGGACATGCCCCGCCGGGCCAGCCGACGTACCGACGCGATCAGGGCCAGCAGTACGAAACCGCCGATCACCAGTTGCCAGATCGGTAGCAGGAGAGCCGAGATGCTGTCTTGCGCCACGACGATGTCGGTGTCGCTGGGTGCGGCCATGGTTGCCACTCTGGCACGCTCGGCCAGGTCTGACACGGACAACCAGGCCCCGCCGGGGTAACGGACGCCGAAGGGGAGGCGGACGTCGATTTGCGTCGAGCGGGCCGGCAGCGTAACTTTCTCTTTGCAAGCGGGAACCCGGACGGATGGCCGGGCCGCGAACACTCCGGTCTCACGAAGGCAGCTGCCGGCGGGGGACGGGAACGGGTGGTGCGCTCAGCCGGATGAAGTTCAGGTTGAGATTGCGAGACCAACCGGGTAGAGTACTTGAGGCCGGCAGGAGCCGGGCAGATGTGCCGGAAGCGGCCATCGGCCGGTCTGCAGGCTTCCCCCTTACGAAACGACCACCGGATCACGGTGTGCGTCAGCACGGGGACACTCGGGCGAAGCAGATCGAGACTGAAGTTTAGGCTTGACACTGCGACACCGACCGGGTAGATTAGGCGAGTTGCCCCGAGGACGGGCCCAAAGTTTGGGACGCGATCGGTGTGTGTTTGTTCTTTGAGAACTCAACAGGGTGCTTGATAAGCCAGTGCCAAAATG
>NZ_JBHSPR010000061.1:0-679 GCF_042658085.1 Plantactinospora solaniradicis
CCGCACGAACAACCCCGCGAACCGAACCGCCGCCCCCTCATCGAACAAATCCGCCGACACGGTCAGGGACCCGGACAGCCCGGCCGGACCACCCTGCTCGTCGGCCGCCTCCCGTAGCGAGATGTCCATGTCGAATCGCGCAGCCATCGCCGAACCGCCACCCGCGCGCGCCTGCCCGCCGATCTGGACGTCCGGAAGGCTCAGCGCGGCATGGTCGGTGTTCTGCAGGGTCAGCAGCACCTGGAACAGCGGGTGGCGGGACAGCGAGCGGGCCGGGGCGAGTTCCTCGACGAGGCGCTCGAAGGGCACGTCCTGGTGTTCCAGGGCGCTCAGGGTGGTCTCCCGGACCCGGGCCAGGATCTCCCGGAACTCCGGGTCGCCCGACAGATCCGTACGGATCACCAGCATGTTGACGAAGAACCCGACCAGCCTGTCCAGGGCCTCGTCGGTCCGGCCCGCGACCGGCGTGCCGATCGGGATGTCGGTGCCGGCGCCCAGGCGGGACAGCAGCACCGCCAGCGCGGCCTGGAGCGCCATGAACGGGGTCACGCCCTCGTCCCGCGCCAGTTCCACGAGACGCTGGTGCACCTCGGCCGGTACCCGCAGGGCGGTGCTGTGGCCGCGATGGCTGGCCACCGCCGGGCGCGGGTGATCCACCGGCAGGGCCAGTTCCTCGGGA
>NZ_JBHSPR010000062.1:0-2041 GCF_042658085.1 Plantactinospora solaniradicis
CGGCACCGGCATCTCCGCCAACGGCAACTGCCCGTCGACCACCAACCCGACACCACAGTCAGCCACCATGAATGCCACCCGGTCCGCGGGCAACCCCGGATCAATCGGTAGATACGCCGCCCCGGCCTTCCACACACCGACAATCGCCGCGACCATCCCCACCCCACGCGGCAGCCGAAGCCCGACCACCGACTCCGGCCCCACACCACACGAGCCCAGATACGCCGCGAACCGACCCGCCAACACATCCAACTCGGCAAACGTCAGCTCGACCCCATCGGCCACCACCGCCACCGCACCCGGCGTCTGGGCCACCCACCGACCGAACAACCCCAGCACCGACTCCCCACCAACCGGCACCGCAGTGTCATTCCACCCCCGAACCACCAACTCCAACTCTTCAGCGTCCAGCACGCGCACCGCATGCAGCGACGTGTCCGGGGACGCGGTCACCACGTCCAGCACCCGCACCAGCCAGCGCGCGAACCGCTCCGCCGACGGCTCGTCGAAGACATCCGCCGACACCGTCACCGAACCACGCAGGCCCCCCGGACGGCCCTGCTCGTCGAGCGTCTCCCGCACCGCGATGTCCAGGTCGAACCGCGCCACCGTGGCCGAGCTGCCGACCATCACCGCGTCAGCCCGCAACCCGGACAGCTCGAGCGCGGCACGCTCGTTGTTCTGCACGGTGAGCATCACCTGGAACAGCGGATGCCGCGCCAGCGAGCGGGCCGGGGCCAGTTCCTCGACGAGGCGCTCGAACGGCACGTCATGGTGCGCGAGGGCTCCCAGAGCCGTCTCCCGCACCCGGGCCAGGATCTGGCGGAACTGCGGATCGCCCGACAGATCCGTACGGATGACCAGGGTGTTGACGAAGAACCCGACC
Organism: Plantactinospora solaniradicis; assembly: GCF_042658085.1. NCBI lineage: Bacteria > Bacillati > Actinomycetota > Actinomycetes > Micromonosporales > Micromonosporaceae > Plantactinospora > Plantactinospora solaniradicis. Next base: position 887 of record NZ_JBHSPR010000062.1, read on the forward strand.
AGGTCGTTCAGGGCATCGTCGGTGCGGCCGGCGACCGGGAACCCGATCGGTATGTCGGTGCCCGCACCCAGCCTCGACAGCAGAACCGCCACCGAGGCCTGCAACACCATGAAGGGCGTCACGCCCTCCGCGCGCGCCAGCTCCACGAGACGCTCATGCACATCGGCTGGCACCTGGACCGGAACCCGGTACCCACGATTCCCCGCGACTGCCGGCCGGGGCCGAACCACCGGCAGGCTCAGCTCTTCCGGCGCACCGGCCAGCGTCCGCCGCCAGTAGTCCACCTGCGCCGACAGCAAGCTCTCCGGATCCTCGTCCGAGCCCAGAAGATCCTGCTGCCACAACGTGAAGTCCGCGTACTGCACCGGCAACGGCGCCCACCTCGGCGCCTCGCCACGCAGCCGAGCCGCGTACGCCACCGAAACGTCCCGCAGCAGGGGACCGTGTGACCAGCCGTCGCCGGCGATGTGATGCGTCACCAGCACCAGCACCTGCTCGTCCCGCCCGGACCGGAGCAGGCTGGCGCGGACCGGCAGTTCGGTCGAGAGGTCAAAGGCGTACCAGGCCGCCTGTTCCACCGCCGGGGCCAGCCCGTCGGCGTCCACCTCGATGACCGGCAGGTTCCACCGCACCTCGCGCGGCTCCAGGATGTGCTGGTACGGCTCGCCCTCAACCGCCGGGAACACCGTACGCAGCGACTCGTGCCGGCCGATGACGTCGAGCAGCGCCGCTTCGAGGGCGGGCACGTCGAGTTGCCCGGTCAGCCGGACCGCGACCGGGATGTTGTAGGTGGAGCTCGCGCCTTCCATCTGGGTCAGGAACCAGAGCCGGCGCTGGGCGAACGACAACGGCACCCGCTCCGGACGTTCGGCGGTGCGTAGCAACGGCCGCACACGGTCCAAGTCGCGCCCGGCTACGAGCGCGGCCAGACCGGCGGGCGTGGGGGCCTGGAACAGCATGCGGATCTTGACTTCGGTGCCGAGCCGGGCCCGGATGCGGGACAGCAGCCGGATGGCGAGCAGGGAGTGCCCGCCGAGGTCGAAGAAGTTGTCGTCCACGCCGACGGTGTCCCGGCCGAGTACCTCGGCGAACGCTTCACAGAGGACGATTTCGTGTTCCCCCGAGGGGGGTCTGGAGGTTCCGGCTTCCGTGGAG
>NZ_JBHSPR010000063.1:0-891 GCF_042658085.1 Plantactinospora solaniradicis
CGGCACCGGCATCTCCGCCAACGGCAACTGCCCGTCGACCACCAACCCGACACCACAGTCGGCCACCATGAATGCCACCCGGTCCGCGGGCAACCCCGGATCAATCGGTAGATACGCCGCCCCGGCCTTCCACACACCGACAATCGCCGCGACCATCTCCACCCCACGCGGCAGCCGAAGCCCGACCACCGACTCCGGCCCCACACCACACGAGCCCAGATACGCCGCGAACCGACCCGCCAACACATCCAACTCGGCAAACGTCAGCTCGACCCCATCGGCCACCACCGCCACCGCAGCCGGCGTCTGGGCCACCCACCGACCGAACAACCCCAGCACCGACTCCCCACCAACCGGCACCGCAGTGTCATTCCACCCCCGAACCACCAACTCGAACTCTTCGGCGTCCAGCACGCCGACCTTGTCCAGGTCGGTGTCCGTGCCGCCATCGAGCACCTGGCCCAGCACGTCGACAACCTGTTCGAGGGTGTTCCGGAGCAGCCGCCCGACCCGGATCGGATCAACGGAGGCCGCAACCTCGACGCTCACGCTCAGTTCGCTGGACTCCGCGTCGTTGACCGAGACGATCATCGGATAGTTGCTTCGTTCCTGGGTGAAGGTGCTGCGGATGCCACTACCGCCGGCCGGCTCGGGCGCGCTCCGTTCCGCCTGGCCGCCGGTGACGTGGCGGTAGTTGAACAGGCTGGTGAACAGCGGCAGGTTCCCCGCCACCCCGCTGGCCTGCTGGGCCACGGCCAGCGGCGCGTGCTCGTGTTCCAACAGCGCCGCGAGCTGTGAACGCATCGCCTCGACCGCGTCGCGGACACCGACCCCACCGGTACGGGCCCGTACCGGCAACGTGTTGATGAACGGGCCGAGCACCCGGTCCGC
>NZ_JBHSPR010000064.1:0-20108 GCF_042658085.1 Plantactinospora solaniradicis
ACGTACCACCGACACATCGTCAACGATCAACCACTACAAGATCGACAGGACACGCCCTAGGCGGCACGTCTGGATCGCGGCAGACGCCGACATCGCTGGCATTGGATCGGCGGCACCGGCCCGGTGGGTTCTTCGAGCATGCCGCCAACCGCGTCGACCTGGTCTTCCTGCCGACCTACGCGTCGTGGCTGAACTGGATCGTGCGACACGAAGCCGCTTGAGAGCAGTGGCGCTCACTGAAGGAGGGTCGGCTTCAATGTCGATGGTGTAGTGCCCGGTCCAGTGCGCAAGGACCGTCGCCACCTCGGCGTGCGTCGCGGGTAACTGCGGGGTGCGGAGCCCGAGGGCGTGCCCAAGGATCCTCGTTCCATCCGGGGGTCACAGGCTGGAGAAGACCGGACGGGTGAACGCAAGTGAATCCTCGATGACGCCTCGTCATTAGCACTTCCGCTCGATGGGACGTTTCAGCGGGAGATAGGGGCCGGCCGTTGCAAGGCGGCGGGTGCCGCCCGGAGGGATTTGGCCGGGTGGGAGCGCACCACCGTCCCCGGGGTTCAGAGGGCACCCACCCCGGTCATGTCTGTTGCATGCGGAACGTGACAACCCCGATGGGATCCAGGCGGAGAGTTGTTCCGGCTGGTAGCTCACCTGTGAGGGTGGGCGATGTCCCAGCGGGCGCAGGACGACCCGAGAAGCGAACGCCGGTGGCCGAAAGGCGACGGGAAACCGGGAACGAGGCAGGCTGGCTCCTCCGCCAGCGGTTGCCGGATAACCGGCCGGATAGGGGTTGATGCCCCGGCCTGAAAGGGCGCTGACGCGGGTCGGGTGAACCTGTGACGATCGTGCTGGTCACAGCACCGGAGCCGAAGGGCAAGTTAGACACGATGACGGCGATGGCTTTCGCGGTGGCGATGGCGGGCCTCGGAGTGAACGGACCGGAGGGCGAGGTCTCCGACTGGGACGCCATCGACTGGCGGACCTGCGAGGACAACGTACGGCGGCTACGGCAGCGGATCTTCACGGCGACGCGGGTAGGGGACCTGAAACAGGTCCGGAATTTGCAGAAGTTGATGTTGCGGTCCCGCAGCAACGCGTTGGTGGCAGTGCGGCGGGTCACGCAACTCAACGCTGGCCGCAAGACGGCCGGGGGTGGACGGGCTGATCGTGGTGAACGGGCAGCAGAAGGCCGAGTTGGCCGACTGGGTCCAGCACCGTGCGCAGCCGTGGTCACCGCGGCCGGTCAAGCGGGTGTATGTGCCCAAGAGCAACGGGCGTCGTCGCGGTCTCGGGATTCCGGTGATCGCTGACAGGGCGTTGCAGGCCCTGACGGTCAACGCGTTGGAACCCGAGTGGGAGGCCCGGTTCGAGCCGAAGTCCTACGGTTTCAGGCCGGGTCGTGGGTGCCACGACGCGATCGTGGCTATCCACACGACGGCGAGCCGCACCGACGCGAAGCGCCTGTGGGCGCTCGACGCCGACCTGGCGGCGCCGACCATCGGGCGACACAGCGAGTGACCAGACGCCATCGTGCTGGCCGATGATCGAAGGATCTTCGGCGCCTTGAACGTCCCAAGCACGGATGACAGCACCACCTTCCGCGGAGAAGGCGACCCGGCCATCGGAGGTGATCGCAATCGCTGTCACATCTCCCCCTCGACGTCGCTGCGACGCCGCAACCTCGATCAGCTCGATCTCAAGCGCTGAGTTGCCGAGTTCAGGGGTTCCTACGCAATGATCGATCAGGCTCTGTTGCATCGTCAGTCGGGGACCGGGGCAGAGTTGACGGGTGACGCAATCACGCCATCGTCGTCCGTGGTCGCCGCCCAGGTCCGGGTTCGCAGGGTTCCGGTTCCCGGCTGAGGTGATCGTGGTCGCGGTCCGCTGGTACCTGCGGTTCAACCTGTCCTACCGAGATGTGGAGGAACTGCTGGTTGAACGCGGAATCGAGGTCGACCACGTCACGATCTTCCGATGGGTCCAGCGGTTCACCCCGCTGCTGGCCGACGCCGCCAGGTTCACCCTACGATGAAGACCGAACCCAGATCCGCGCCGGCACAAGTCATGAGTCTATCCGTCGCCCGGCACTGCAGCGTGCGGCTCCGGTTCGGGCGAACGGATGAGCGGCCGAACAAATGCGACGGGTAGGCTTTGAGACCTATTCGGCCGCAGGTACCGTTCGAACCCGACGCAACCGTATCCTTAATTGCTTCGCGTGCGATGTTCTTAGGGTTGTAGCCAGGCGTTCACCTCGTCGTGGTGCCATGCCTAGGCAATGGAATTTCGCTATCTTGAGGTGTTTCGCGCGATTGCCGAGGAAAAGCACTTCGGACGCGCGGCGCAGCGGCTGTTCATGGGCCAGCCTTCGGTCAGCCAGCAGTTGCAGCGGCTGGAGGCCGAGGTCGGGGTACGGCTGGTGCACCGATCGTCGCGGAAGGTGGAGCTGACCGCCGCGGGGGTCGTGTTCCTGCGCGAGGTGGAGATGATCTTCGCCGACGTCGAGCGGGCGGTGCGGCTCGCCCGGCAGGTTGCCGCGGGCCGAGAGGGAGCCCTACGGGTCGCGACCAACTACCCGGCGAGCCGGCTGTTGTTGCTGCCGTTGCTCGAACAGTTACGGCGTACGGAGCCGCAGCTGGGCATGCTGCTACGGGAGATGAGCACGACTGACCAGGTTCCTGCCATCGCCCGTGGGGACCTCGACCTCGGGCTCGTCTACGGTCCGGTCGATCATCCCGAGGTCTCCGCCCGGCACCTGCTCGAGGTTCCGGTCGTGGCCACCGTACGGGCCGGACATCCGCTCAGCGAGAAGACCACGTTGAGCTACCAGGAGATAGGACGTCATCGATATCTCACCGGCTATCGGGGCGGTGGCACCCGCATCGAGGAGGCTCTCCTGAATACGGCGGCGCGGCATGGCGTACGCCTGGTCCCGTCGCACGGCATCAACGAATCCTCGGGTTACCTGCTGGAGTTGGAGGCGACCGACGCGATCGGCTTCAGCTCCGCGCTACGGGGCGAGCAGAATCGGGCGAGCGGGATGCATGTGTTGCGACTGACTCCAACGGAACCGCAACTGCAAATCCAGGTGGCGTGGCGCCGGCAGGCCGAGGAACCCGCGGTGAACATTGTTGTCGAGCACCTCGTGCGGCTTGCCGAGGATGCCCGGCGAGGCGGATGATGCCGCATTTTATCGATTGCCCAGGACGATCGTTCGTTCCGGATTTGCTCATTGATCGGGGAGTCGCCTGCTTTGCAGCATGGTCTGCGACGGTCCGGTACGGCGGGCCCTGATCAGAAACGACGAAATGCGACTTCTTCCTCTCGGCCGACTCGCCGGCATGCCTGCGGACGGGCAGGCCAGCTCTGGCTATCTCGTCGAGTTCGGCGGCACCCGAATCATGCTCGACGCCGGCCCTGGTACGGCCCTGAACCTGAGCCGCCATCTCGGTGACCGACGCCTGGACGGCGTGTTCATCAGCCACCTGCACACCGATCATCTGCTCGACGTGCTGCCCATCGGCAAGATGCTGCTCAGACGCCGTCTGCGGGCCGACCTGAACACGGGCCGTGCGGGGATCGACGAGAATGTGCCGCTGGTGCCGCTGCTCGTTCCCGCCGGCGCTCGGGCGGTGCTCGACCGGTATGCCGCGCTCTTCCCGGTCACCACCCATCCCGTGCTCGATCGTGCCTTCGAACTCGCCTTCGACGTGCGGGAGTACGAACCCGGTGAGGTACATCGACTGGGTGAGCTCTCGCTGCGGTACGCCCTGCTGAAGCACGTCGCGGCCGACTGCGGGGTGCGCATCGAAGCTGGTGGGCGGAGTCTGGTCTACACCGGCGACACGGGAGTCACACCCGCGCTGCCCGAACTGGCCGAGGGCGCGGACCTGCTGCTCAGCGAGAGCACCCTCCGGGAGACCGACACCACCGGTCACGGGCATCTCAGTTCGCGCGACGCCGGGTACGCCGCCCGGGAGGCCGGCGTCGGCGCCCTCGTCCTCACCCACTTCTCCAGCACGGACCCGGCCGAGCACGAGTGGCACCTGGCCCGCGCGGCGGAAATCTTCGGCGGCCCCGTCGACATCGCCCGCATTGATCAGTCCCGCACTATCGACTCCCGAGAGGCAATCGAATGAACCGCATCACCCGTCGCGGCCTGGCACTCGCCGTGGTCGCCGTACTCGGCGGCGCCACCGGGTGTTCCGGGGCTGGGGCTGGCGACGACGCCGGCGCCGTGACCATCACGTTCAGCTCCTACAACTACGGTACGCAGGGCGCCGCCGGCACCGGCACTCAGGCACTGCTGGACCGTTTCGCCGAGTTGCACCCCGAGATCACCGTGCGGCCGGAAGCCGTGCCGACCGCCGACGTGCTGACCAAGACGAAGGCCGCCGTGGCGGCCGGCGACCCTCCTGACGTGGTGCAGCTCGGTTACAGCAAGCTCGCCGAGGGCCTGGAGACGCTGCCCACCCGGTCGCTGGAGGATCTGGCGGGCGACGGGTGGCGCGGGCACGTCGAGGGGATCGTCGCCGGTCCGGTGCAGGCCGGTCTCCGGAAGGGCACCGTGCACGCCCTTCCGTACACGATCTCGATCCCCACGATGTTGTACAACGCCGACCTGTTCCGCGCGGCCGGACTCGACCCGGCCGATCCCCCGGAGAGCATGACCGAGGTACGCATGGCGGCCCAGGCGATCGCCAACGCCGGTCACCACGGGGTCTACTTCGGCATTGTCGACTCGGCCAAGTCCGACTACCTGACCCAGTCCGTGATCAACAGTGCTGGGGGTGCGCTGCTCGACGAAAGCGGCAGGGCCGCCGTCGACTCGCCCGAGGCGGTCGACGGCATCCGGCAGTTGCAGCAGCTCACCACCGACAAGCTCCAGCCGGCGGTGACGACGGATGACGCGCTCGCCGCGTTCGCCGCCGGTGACCTCGGCATGCTCGTCGTCAGCACGGCCGTCCTCGGCAACCTCCAGGCCGCCGCCAAGGGCAAGTTCGAGCTGCGGACCGCCAAGTTCCCGAGCTTCGGCCGGGGCCCGGCCAAGCCCACGCACTCCGGCGCCGCTCTCATCGTGCTCAGCGACGACCCGGCGAAGCAGCGCGCGGCGTGGGAGTTCGTCAAGTTCCTCACGAGTGACGAGGGGTACTCGCTGATCACCACCGGCATCGGCTACCTGCCGCTGCGCGCGAACCTCGTGTCCGGGGTGCTCGCCGGCTACTTCCGGGACAACCCACTGCTGCTGCCGACGATCGAACAGTTGGACACGATGCAGCCCTACCGCTCGTTCCCGGGCCCGAAGGCCAACCAGGCGACCGTGTTGTTGCAGGACGACGCGATCGCACCGATCGTGCTGCGGGGCGCGGATCCCGAGGCAACGCTGCGCAAGACGGCCGATCGCATCCGCGAGCTGGTCGGATCGTAATGACGGCCGTTCCCCGGCCGCCGTGGGACAGCGCCACCGGTGATGTCCCACGGCGGCGGCGCGCCTCCGGCGCCTGGCCCTACATCACCCCGCTGCTGGTCATGCTCGGTGTGTGGATCTACGGGCCGACGCTGGCGACGCTGGTGCTCTCGGTACTGGACTGGAACCTCACAGGCCCACCGGCCGGGTTCGTGGGTTTAGACAACTTCGCCCGGCTGGTACGTGAACCGGAGTTCGGCCAGGCGGCCCGGCAGACCCTGTTGTACGCGCTGGCGCTGCTTCCGTTCTCCACGATCGTGCCACTGGTACTCGCGATCATGCTGTGGCTACGGCCGGGCCGAGCGAGCGCGATCTACCGGTCGCTGCTCTTCGTACCCGTGATGGTGGCGCCCGTGGCGCTCGCCGTTTCGTGGCGGTTCCTGCTGAACCCGCTGAACGGTCTCGCCAACAAGGTGATCGGCTGGTTCGGGCTGCCCGCTGTCAACTGGCTCGGTGATCCGGCCACGGCGCTCCTGGTCATTGTCGTCGTCACCGCGGCCCGGGTGGTCGCGTTCAACATGCTGCTCTACAGCGCGGCGCTCGCCACCATCGACCGCCGCACGATCGAGGCGGCGCGGTTGGAAGGCGCGACCTCCGGCGAGGTGGTTTCCTTCATCGTCGCTCCTCAGCTGGTCCGGACAACCGTATTGCTGGGGCTGCTGAGCATTGTCCTCGCTGGCCAGTGGGCCTTCACCAACATCTCGGTACTCACCCAGGGCGGGCCGGATGGAGTCACCGACAACATCTACTACCGCGTCTACACCCTCGGTTTCGAGTTCTTCGAAACAGGTACCGCCTCGGCCGCGTCCGTGCTCGTGCTCGCCTTCTTCGGTCTCGCGGCGCTCGCCGCGGCGGCGACACGGAGGCGTCGTGGAACGGCGTGAGCAGACCCGTCGCCTCGCCGGTCGCCTCTGCTGGCACCTGGTCCTCGCCGGCACCGCGCTAGGCATGTCGTTCCCGGTGCTCTGGGCGCTGCTGACCTCCCTAAAACCGGCGAACGAGATCTACCGCCCGGCCCCCGTGACAGCGCCCACCCTGGAGCACTACCGGCACGCGTTGCTCGACTGGCCGGTCGCGACGCTGGTGGGTAACACCTTCACGATGGCCGCCGGCGTCGCCACCGGCCAGATCGTGATCGGGGTGCTCGGGGCGTTCGCGCTGGTGCACTTCGCGTCGCGAGGACGGAGCCTCGTCATCGCACTACTCACGGTCTCCCTCGCGATACCGCCGCAGGCCCTCATCATTCCCCAATTCCTGATTGCCGCCCGGCTGGGTTGGCGTAACAGCGAACTAGGGCTGATCGTGCCCCAACTGGGCGCCTCCGCACTCGCGGTACTGGTACTCATGCAACACGTCCGGGCGATTCCCCCAGCGGTGGTGAACGCGGCACAGCTCGACGGTGCCCGGCCGCGGGAGATCCTCTGGCACATCGTGCTGCCCGCGCTGCGACCGGCGATCGCGGCCGTGGGCATTCTGGTGTTCATCACCACCTGGAACGAGTACCTCTGGCCACTGCTCGTGGCGCCTCGGGCCGAGGACACCACCGTGCAGATCGGTCTCACCCACTTTCAGACCGCGGAGGGCAGCGATTACGGCGGGCTGCTCGCGGCGGCCACGCTGACCAGCCTGCCCATCCTCGTCGTCTACATGACCGCCGCGCGGCGCATCACCGACGCGTTTCTCCAGACGGGACTGAGATAGATGACCGACCGCGAGCGGGCCGGCGACCTCCGGCTGATCGGGCTCACCATGAGGTACGGGCCGACTGTCGCCTTGGACGATGTCAGCCTGCACATCCGGGCGGGTTCCTTCACTGCCGTCGTCGGTCCTTCCGGCTGCGGCAAGTCCACCCTGCTGCGGGTGCTCTCCGGCCTCGAGGCACCCAGCGGGGGAGAGGTCGAAATCGATGGACGGAGCGTGACCGGGCAGGGCGCCGGGGAACGGCGGGTGGCCATGGTGTTCCAGGACTACGCGCTCTATCCCCACATGACCGTGGCCGGGAACATCTCCTTCGGTCTGCGCCTGCAAGCCCGGCACGGCCGCCGGAACGGACCGTCCCGGCAACAGATCGACCAGCGCGTACACGAGGTGGCCGAACTGCTCGGACTGGGCGCGTTGCTGCGGCGCAAGCCGGGTCAGCTCAGCGGAGGGCAACGTCAACGTGTCGCCCTCGGGCGCGCCATCGTGCGCCGTCCGTCCGTGCTGCTGCTCGACGAGCCGCTGTCCGCCCTCGACGCGCAGTTGCGGGCGGACGCCCGGGCGGAGTTGCTGCGGCTGCACCGTGAAATCGGTGCCACCGTCGTCCTGGTGACTCATGACCAGCACGAGGCACTCTCGATGGCCACAGAACTTGTCGTCCTACGGGACGGCCGCGTCGTCCAGGGCGGCACGCCGCAGGAACTCTACGAACGGCCGAGCACGGAGTTCGTCGCGACCTTCGTGGGCGCACCGGCCATGAACCTGTGCCCGGACACCGGCGGCGGGCGGCTCGGTTGGCGCCCGGCCGAGGGCCGGCTGCTCACCCCCGGCGAGGAACCGGAAGGTTTCGTCGCCGAGGGCGTCACGGACGTCTGCGCGTACACCGGTTCTGGCCAGGACGTGCTCTGCCGTTCACCAGCCGGCGACTTCGTCCTGCAACAGCGCGAAGGCGACCGGTGGCTCACCCCCGGCGAGATGCTGCGGGTCAGCGTGCCGGAACACCGGTTGCACCGCTTCGACGAGGCTGGGCAGCGGCGTGCCGACTGATCCTGGAACGGATGCGGACGCGGTCATCTGGTGCGACTTCGGTGGGGTGCTCACGCCACCGATGAACACGGCCATGGACGCCATCGTCGCCGCGAGCGGAGTTCCCTGGCCGGTGCTTGCCGCGGCCGCCGAGACGGTCGCGGCGGACGAGGGCCTGCGCGGCTTCGCGCCGCTCGAACTCGGTTTGCTCAGCCAGGCGGAGTGGGGCAGGCGGCTCACTGCGGCACTGCCGACCGACGTCCGGCCCCGCGTCGACCTCCGCGACTGGGACAGGTACTGGTACCGCGACCGACCCCTGAACCACACCCTCGTCGAGGAGTTGCGGCGGCTGCGACAGCGTGGGCTGCGCATCGGACTGTTAACCAACAGCGTCCTCGAATGGGAGCCGCACCGTGACCGGATGCTGGCCGGCATCGACATCTTCATCCAGGTGGTCCGCTCCCATCAACTCGGAATCGCCAAACCCGACCCGCGCATCTACGAACACGCCGCCCGGGTACTCGAGACCCGGGGGGACATCCTGCTTATCGACGATCTCGCGCAGAACTGTCGCGCCGCCGAACAACACGGCTGGGCGGCCATCAAACATCGCGACAACCCGACGACGATCGACGCGCTGCGCTCCCGGTTCGGCTGACCCGGGGCCGCTGGTCGTCGACCGTGGCACTTGGCCGGCGCCTATACGCCCGACTAGTAACACTTGCAGAGATCTACGGCAGGAAAATTCAGATCATCGTCGCCGACAACGACATCCCCGCCGGCATCGTCGCCTCGCATACGACGATCGATCTCACTTCGCAGCGCTCGGTTGGTCCCGGAGTCACGAACACTGGGGTAGGTCAAGGTCAACGGGTTGAAGACGTCCAAGGGTAATAGCGACAGCCTTGGCCGACCGGCGGGTCGTCGCCTGCTCCGATCAGGGAGGTCGGGATCTGGCCCAGCCGGCGCGCCGACAACATCGTGTACGTCGTCGGCGCTGGCCCTCTTCTTCTGCTGCTGACCGTGGTCGTTCGCCATTGCAGACGGGACGAGTTACCGTGCTCGACCTGGCCGTCGGCGCGCTGGCCCTTGCTGCCTCTCCCAGGGCACCAACCTGCGCCAGCATCCGTTCGCTGATGGCACCGGGCAAGGTGCCCCCGTTTACCCCCGAAAACCCTTCCCAAGAGTTGACTACCAGTGACAAGCCGCGATCAACGCTGGATGGCGTTTGTGCAGCTCAACGCCATAGTATGACCGGCGATGACATGCTCGGCAGGGTGACGGTTGGTAACCGTGTGTCGCAGGTTCGAATCCTGCCGGGGGTTAAGAGGATTGTGAACAGGACGGATGGGGTTTTCGGCACCCGCAGGCTCGAAGTACAGCCCTGTAGCGTGTCAAAATCCCGCTTGGACGCGGTGGCCTGGTGTTTTGAAGATCGATTCGGGTCGCCGGGTGGGAACAGGTCGCACACGTTGTGAGCCGTAACCGCAAGGGTGGCAGTGACGATCATCGGTATGTTGGTACGGCTGCTGTACCTGACGGTGATCCGTGTGTTCGGTGGACTGGGGCTGCTGGCTCGTGGCGACAAGGCGCTGCTGGTCGAGGTGCTTGCGCTGCGGCAGGAGGTGGCGGTGCTGCGCCGGCAGATCCGCGGCCGTCCCCGGTTGTCGTGGCCGGATCGGGCGGTGCTGGCCGCGCTCGGCCGGCTGCTGCCGCAGGCGGTGCGGGTGCATCGCCTCGTCACCCCGGCCACGCTGCTGGCCTGGCACCGTCGGCTGGTGCGCTGTCATTGGACGTACCCCAACCGGGCTGGCCGGCCGCGGGTCAGCGACGAGATCCGTGACCTGGTCTTGCGGCTGGCCCGGGAGAATCCGCGCTGGGGGTGCCGGCGGATCCAGGGTGAACTCGGGCGTCTGGGCCACCGGATCGCGTTCGCCACCGTCCGGCGCATCCTCGTCCGCCACCGTACTGGCCCGGCACCCCGGGAAACTGACACCAGCTGGCGAATCTTTCTGCGGATCCAGGCCAGGGGCCTGCTGGCGATCGACTTTTTCCACATCGACACGATCGCCCTGCGGCGGGTGTACGTGCTGGTCCTGATGGAGATCACGACCCGGCGGGTGCACCTGCTCGGCGTGACCGAGCACCCGACGGGGGAGTGGACCACTCAGCAGGCGCGTAACGTCATCATGGACTCGGCGAGCGGGCCAGCCAGTTCCGGTTTCTGATTCGCGACCGGGACGCCAAGTACGTTGCCGGGTTCGACACGGTGTTCACCGCGGAGGGCATCCGGGTGGTCAAGATTCCTCCGCGCACGCCGCGGGCGAACGCGTTCATCGAGCGCTGGGGCCGAAGCCTGCGCCAGGAGTGCACCGACCACGTCCTGGTCTACAACGAACGGCACGCTGCGGCGGTGGTCGACGAGTACGTGCAGCACTTCAACGACCACCGCCCACATCAGGGCCTGCAACAGTTGCCGCCCAACCACGACCCGACTGTCGTCATCTCGATGGATGGCCCCGTACGGCGCCGACGACGGCTCGGCGGCGTGGTCAACGAGTACCACCGGGCAGCCTGACCAGATCTTTCAAAAGACCAGGTCACAGCCGTGAACGGGATTTTGAGACGGTGCAGGATTGGGAGCAGTCGCCGAGATGATCTCCGTCGCCTTCGATTCGAAGGCACGGGTTCACGGCAGGTATTTGATCAAGGTGCTGAACAGGCGCGATGTGCAGACCTGACATCTTCCGAAACTCGGGAGAGGTTACCGCCTGGCTCGTGTCCTGGAGGCGACCTCTTCCCAGAGTCGGAAGCGTCTCCGCGCGTCAGCTCGTCCGAGCCCGTTCTGACACCTCCGCCCAGCGGGGCAGGAACGAACGCCCGCCGTGCGGCTCGGGGCATCCTGGTGTGCCGTATCCCACTGACGGCAGGATACGGGTCGTCGGTGGTACGGCCCGAGGCGGCGGGCATCTCCGGCCGCCGATGAGCCGTTCACCGGATCGGAGGGATGTGTCTGCCACAGACATCCGGACCGTTCCTCAGCTGTGCGGATGGAGCAGGTCGTCGAGGCCGATACGCGTGAGGAATTCGGTGCGGATCCGGTCGGCGACCACGCTCACGACCTCGGAGCCGTCGTCGGCGGGGTCGACGTGGACCCGGAACGGCCGCTTGCCGTGCGGCGTCTCCACGACCCGCACGACCGCCTCGGCCACGTCGGCGACATCGGCGTCCGGCGGCGCGAGCTCCGCCAGCCGCTGCGAGACCTGCTCCATGAGGCCCGCGTACCGCCCCTCGTACGCCTCGACGGTCGCCTCGTCAGCCGGGCGGCCGCTGTGGGCGAAGTGGTTCGTGCCATGGGTGAAGGAGCCCGGCACGACGATGCTGGTCTCGATGTTGAAGCGGGCCAGCTCGCCGGCGTAGCTAATGGCCAAGGCGTCCATGCCGGCCTTCGCCGCGAAGTACGGACCCAGGTACGGCGGCGTGCCGCCGCGAGCGCTGCTGGAACCGATCCAGACCACGAGGCCGTTGCCGCGCGAACGCATGCTCGGCAGGGCGGCCCGGTTCACCCGTTGTGTGCCGAGCACGTTTATGTCGTAGACGTGGGCGATCTCCTCGGGCGTGAACGCCTCGGTCGGCCCGGTGACCATGTGCCCTGCATTGTGGACCAGGACGTCGAGCACACCGTGCTCAGCGATGATCTTCGCGACGGCGGCGTCGGCGGACTCGTGCGACTGCACGTCGAGTTCGATGGTGCGCAGGTCGACGTTGTTGTCGCGGGAGAAGGCGGCGGTCTCAGCGACCGCCGCCGCGTTGCGGCCGGTGGTGGCACGCATGCTGGCGTAGACGGTGTGGCCGGCGCGGGCGAGCGCCCGGGCGGTGAGCGCCCCGAAGCCGCTGGAGGCACCGGTGATCAGTACGACGGACATGAGATGTCTTCCCTTCAATGATCGATGTTGACCGTGGGTGGTCAGAAGACGATGACGTTGCGGCCGTGCGCGGTTCCCGACGCCATGGCCGCCAGCGTCGCCGGTGCCTCGTCGAGGGAGATGCGGGTGATCTCGGGGAGGATCCCGTGCACGGTGGAGAAGGCGAGGGTGTCGCGGAGGTCGTGTGGCGACCCGGACGGGTTGGCCATCACGTGCAGCCGGTTGAGGACCATCGGCTGGGTGGGCAGGCTCAGCGGGGTGTTGTCGTAGCCGCAGAGCACCAGCGTGCCGTCGGGGGCGAGCCCGCCGAACGCGGCCGCCGCGGCGGCGGTGGTGGGCGCGGCATTGAGGATCACGTTCGCCCCACCGTCCCAGTCCTTCAGCGCCGCGGCGGGGTCCTGCTTACTGGACACGATGAACCGCTCCGCGCCCAGCGACAGCACCTGCTCCTCGGTGCGGCGGGAGTGACCGAGGACCGCGACGCGAGCGCCCATCGCGGCGGCGTAGCGGATCGCCAGCGCTCCGATGCCCCCGGAGCCGATGACGGCCACCCGTGACTCCGGGCGGGTCCCGGCCTGCCGAAGGCCGTTGAACGCCGTGATGCCCGCGCACATCAGCGGTGCCGCCGCGACCGGGTCCAGTCCGGCCGGCAGTGGGGTCACGAACCCCGCCTTCAACACCGCGTACTCGGCGTACCCACCGTCGACGACGATGCCGGTGATCCGCTTGGCCGGGCAGAGGATCTGGTCACCGCGTACGCAGTAGTGGCAGTGCCCGCACGAGTCGGCCAGGAACTGCGCCCCCACCGCCGTACCCACCGTCGGGAAGGCGACCCCGTCCCCGACCGCCTCGACGACACCGGTGATCTCGTGGCCCGGCACCACCGGGAAACGAGCGAACGGAAAATGGCCGCGGACCAGGTTCAGGTCGGTGAAACACACTCCACAGGCGGTCATCCGGACCAGAACCTCGCCGGGTCCGAGGGTGGGCACATCACGTTCGACGAGCGACAACGGGGCGTCGACAGCTGTCGCGACAGCAGCGTGCATGGTTGATTGCTCCTTCTGGGTCAGTCGATCAGCCGCCCGTCGGGCGGCCGACTTCGGGCAGCGGCGGCGCGCCGCGTGGGACGCGCCGCTGTGGTGCGACGATGGCGGGCGGGAGCGGGATCGCCTCCGGCCCGCCACCGTCTGTCGTCCCTCAGGCCGTCACTTGGCGAGGAAGGCGAGCAGCGCTTTGTTGACCTCGTCGGCGTGGGTCCAGAGCAGGCCGTGCGGCGCCCCGTCGATCTCGACGTAGTCGGCGCTGGGAAGCGCCTTGTGGAACGGGCGTCCGGTGGCGTCGATCGGCAGGATGCGATCGCCGGTGCCGTGCAGGATCAGGGCCGGAACATCGATCGTGCGGATGTCGTCGCGGAAGTCGGTGAACCAGGTCATCGGGGCGGCGGCGGCCGCGTACCAGCCGCCGCTGGCGGCGACGGCCCAGCTGTTCCGGACGGCCTCCTCGCTGATCCTGGTACCCAGGTTCTCGTCGAGGTTGTAGAAGTCGGCGTAGAAGGCCGTGTAGTAGGCGTACCGGTCGTTGCGCGCCTGCTCCGCGACGCCCTCGAAGAACTCCCGAGGCGCGGCACCGGTCGGGTTGTCGTCGGTCTTGAGCAGGAACGGCTCCAGCGAGGCGAGGAAGGCCACCTTCGCGACCCGCGCCGATCCGTAGCGGCCCAGGTACCGGGCGACCTCACCGGTGCCCATGGAGAAGCCGACCAGTACGGCGTTGGTCAGGTCGAGCTTCTCCATGAGGACGTTCAGGTCCGCGGCGAAGGTGTCGTAGTCGTACCCGAGGACCGTCTGGCCGGACTGGCCGAAGCCACGGCGGTCGTAGGTGACGACCCGGTAGCCGGCCCGGAGCAACTCGGCCGACTGCTTCTCCCACGAGTGCCCGCTGAGCGGAAACCCGTGGATGAGGACGACCGGCTGACCGTTGCCGTGGTCCTCGTAGTACAGCTCGATCGCCGTGCTGTTCTCTTCGCCTACTGTGATGTACGGCAAGTGCTTCCCTTTCCCTGAGTGATCCCTCGCTGTCGAGGGGCGCCGCAGGCGCCGGTGACACGGCGCCGGCGGAGCGCCGTTGCTCCGCCGGCCGCACGCGTCGTTCGGCGCGCTCTGCGGTGATCACAGACTCGGGCACCGGTGCCGGTGACTGCATCCGTCACATGACTGGACGCCCGTCCGTGAGTCGGCAGGGTGATCTCCGGACCGGTGACGTACTCGACCAGCACGTTGACGTACGTCACCGGGGCGGGCCCGGCGGACGCAGTGCGGCCGCGGCCGGGGCGGCAGGAGGTACGACGGTCTCGCCGTTCGTGCTCGGGCACTGGCCGCTGGCCGGCTACATCCTCGGCGGCGGCCTGCCCCGTCGAGGGCCAGTCATCCGCTAAGTCGTTTGACCGGTCACCCGGCGAGCCACCGGGGACAAGCTGGGTCACGCAAGGTGTGGAGGTTTCGGCACCCCCGCGATCAGTGGGTGCTAGGAGTAATGGAACGGAGAACGACATGCGTCACCCACAGGCCGGCCCAGGCGTGTCCTGGGCACGTAGGGACAGCTACCGCTCCACGGATTTCAGGGTTCCCTGCACGGAATCCTCGATGCACGGCGAGACAGTCATCGCGGCGTCGCCGGAACGGGTGTACGAACACCTGGTCGACGTCCAGCAGTGGCCCGACTGGGTTCCCGAGGTACGACGAGCGCACGCCCCGAGCGGGATTCAGCTGGGTGCGGCGTTCGAGATCGAGATGTACGGGATCCATCTGGAAGCCGTGGTGTCCGAGTACCAGCTCAACACCCGGTTCGGTTGGATTGGCTCCTCGCCGGACGTGAGCCTCTACCAGGCGTGGGAACTCGTCCCGTTCCCGCCGGGCACTCAGGTGATCGCGAGGAAGGTCGAGCGCGAACTGACGACGGTGGTGGTGGGCGACTCCCGGGTGGAGGCGCTCTACTACGCCCACCAGGACACGCTGCTGCGACTGAAGCAGTTGGCGGAGGCCGGCGGGCCGTCGGCGTGAGGGCCGGTGCCGGGTACCGCACATCGTCCGGACTACGGTTCGGCGGCCTCTTCGATCTTCCGGGCAGCATCCCCGTCCGGCGCCGCGAGCGCGTCGCGGAGCGCCGCCCGGGAGGTGATGCCCAGTTTGGGAAAGATCTGGTACAGATGGGTGCCGACCGTCCGGTGCGAGAGGAACAGCTTCTCGCCGATCTGCTTGTTCGTCAGGCCAGAAGCCGCCAGTTCCGCGATCTCCCGTTCCTGATGGGTGAGCACGGCGGGGCGTGGGTCGTTTCTCGGCTTCGCGAGGCCGGTGGCGCGCAACTCGTTGCTCGCCCGTCCGACCCACGGCCGGGCGTCCAGCCGTTCGAAGGTCGCCAGGGCCGTTCGGAGTTGGGCCCGGGACTTCGCCGTCGCTCTGGTGCGGCGCAACCGCTCCCCGTACGCCAGACGTACCCGGGCCAGGTCGAACGGCCAGCGCTCGATGTCGGGCAGCGCCAACGCCGCCTCGAAGAGCTCCTCGGCACGGTCGTCGGGGGCGGCGAAGGCTGACGCCGCCGCGCTGAGCAGCGCGAGCCGCGGCGACAGCGAGCCGACGTTCGCCTCCCGTAGGCAGGCGGCGTGCGCGGCGGCCTCGCGGAACCGGTTGGTACGGACAGCCGCCTCCACCAGGTCCAGGCAGCCCCACAGGGCGTGCGGCACGTACGGCGCGAGCGTGCCCGCGGGACTGAGCAGCGTCGCGTGCTGGTATGCGCTCTCGAAGTCACCTCGCGCCAGGTCGTTCAGGCTCCGCACGTGGTAGGCGTAGAACTCCGCCGCCCGCGCGCCGCGAGGTAGGGCGAAGCGCAGAATGCGATCGGTTAACGCATCACTGGCTTCGGCGTCTCCCCGCGCGGCGGCGAGCAGCGCCTGGATGTACTGGAAGTACCAGCCGAAGAACCGGAAGCCGTGCTCGTCGCACAGTCGGATGCCCTCGTCCGCGAGGTCTGCGGCCTCGCCCCATCGCCCGCTGTGGTAGTCGTCCATACAGAGGTGCAACAGCACGCCGAGGTGGCGGCGAGCCGGCGCGGCGCCCTCCCGGCCGAGGCGGACAATTCGCCAGTCGGCCTCTCGGCAGGCCCAGAGTCGATCCAGGTAGATAGCGGCGATGCCAATGCGGACGATTTCCGTAGGGTCGACCTCGGCGCCCATCCCGGCGACGAGCGCGTCGAGGCGGCCGGTCACCGTCTGCCCCATGCGTGCCGGGTCGCTGAAGGTCGCGGCCGCCACTGTGAGTAGCTCGGGCGCTTTGGGGGTCAGCCGATTGAGCGCGGCGAAGAACGGCTCCCAACTGGTGGGCTCACCCGTGAAGAAGCAGAGCAGCAGGAGCGTGTGCAACACGTCGATCAGGGCCTCGTCGTCGGCGTCGTAGCCGTGGCCACCCGCCTCGATGGCGCCGACCAGCAGTCGGTGCGCGGTCCGGACGTCGCCGTCGCTGTTGAGCAACAGGTGCACGGTGGCGGCCGTGGCGTACAACGAGCCGCCCGGGCTGGCCCGACGAGCGTCGTCCAACAGCTGCGAGGCGTTGGTGAGTTCGCCGCCGGCGTCGGCGCCGATGTAGGCGGCCTGCGCCAGCCGTCGACCGCGCTCGAGAGGATCCGGTGTCAGGTCGGCGGACCGGGTCAACGCCGCGACGGCGCCCACGGCGTCGCCGCGGCGCAGGATCTGGTGCGCGGCCTGCTCCAGCAGCGCGGCGACCTGCTCGTCCGGCCCGACCGCCGCCTCGCCGAGGTGCCATGCCCTGCGCTCCGGCTGCCCGACGAGTGTCCGGGCGAGCGCGCTGTGCGCCCAGCGCCGCTCGCCGCTGGTGGCCACCTCGACGACCGCCGACTCGATCAGGGGGTGCCGGAAGGCGAAGCGATGGGTGCTGCTGTGGACGTGGACCAGCTGGTTGCGCTCGGCCGGTTCGAGAGCATCAAGGTCGTGGTCGCGAGCCGCCTCGAGGAGTACGCCGAGTTCGCCCGTACCACTCAACGCACCGAGCAGCAGCAGCCGGCGGCAGGCCTCGGGCAGCTGGGAGACCCGCGACGCGAAGAGTACCTGCAGCCTTCGGGTCAACGGTAGGACGGCCGGCAGGGAGGCCGCGGCGAGACGTTGTGACCCGCTTAACGCGGAGGGCAGTTCCAGGAGGGCGAGCGGGTTCCCGCGAGCTTCCGAGAGCAACCGTCGCCGGACCGCCGGGGCGAGTTCGGGAAAACGTTGGTTGATCAGTTCGCTGGCGGCGTCCGGCCGCAGCGGCTGCAGTTCGAGTTCAAGGATTCCGCCCTGCTCGAAGAAGCTCGCGGCGTGTGACCGGGTCGCGGCCAGGAAGCCCACGCTGGTGCCCACCAGCCGGCGCGCGACGAACCCGAGTACTCCCGAACTGGACCGGTCGAGCCAGGGCAGATCGTCGACGATGAGCAGCATCGGCTGGGCCATGGCCGTGGAACGAAGCAGGAGCAGGACCGCGTTGGACACCAGCAACCGGTCCGGCGGCTGGCCGCTGCCGAACCCGAGCGCCACCCGGAGCGCCTCACGGTGCACGGGCGGGAGTTCGGCGAAGGCGTCGTAGAGCGGGAACAGCAGCTGATTCAGGCCGGAGTAGCTGATGTCCGCCTCGAACTCCACCCCGGCCGCCCGGAGCACCCGCATTCCCGCCTTCGTGGCGGACTCCGCGACCGCGTCGAGCAGCGCCGTCTTGCCCACCCCGGGCTCTCCGGACACCAACACCGAGCCGCCGTTGACCGTCGCCTGGCGCAGGAACCTGTAAGCCACCGCGAGTTCTTCGTCACGGCCGATCAACGACCGCGTCGGCGCTTTGGAACGATCCATGCCGGGCACCTCCTGGCCGCGCTCGTCGGAAGACTCGCCGGTGGCGCCGGCACGCCCGCTGCGCGGGGGACGCGCCGACCCGGCGCCCCCACCGGTGTTGGCGCCGATTCCGGTCACGGGTGCCAGGTTCAAGCCCTCCTCGCGCGGTGCGGACGGCTGGCGCGGGGGCGTTGGTGTCCAGGGTCGGGACGGACCGGTGGCGCGGAGCCACGCCCGGCGGGGTTCCGCCGTTCCTCGATCGCTCGGGCCCGACGGGCGTCGGGCAGCCGAGCGGCGGGCGCGCCAACCGGCGCCGTCGCATTCACGACCACATCGATACCGACTGCCTTCTTCCGCCTCAGCTGTTCCGGTCGTCCTTTCCGGGACGGTCCGTCGGTGCCGGGTTGCTCCGAGACAAGGAAAGCAGGCCGCTATCGACGGCGCACCCACCGGGGTGGCCCCATCCTTCCTGGGACCGCCAGTACCACCTTGTAGAATTGACAAGCAATTACGATAAGAACGGGCTGAGTGGTGCACGACCTCACTTTGGGTACTTTTCTGCGCATCCGACGGGCCGCCGTGGGGCCGACGAGCGGTGAGCTGCGATCCACACCGCCACGCCGCGTGCGTGGGCTGCGACGCGAGGAAGTGGCGCATCGGGTCGGCGTGAGCGTCGACTACTACGTCAAGCTGGAGCAGGGTCGTCGCGGCGCGCCGTCGGAGAACGTCCTCCACGCCCTCGCCGACGTGCTCAACCTGAACGACGCGGCACGGGAGCACATGTTCGACCTGGCCCGGCGCGACACGCGCCTGAAGCAGCCGCTGGCGACGACGCAACCGGTACGGGTCGGCATGCTCCGCCTGATGGAATCGCTCGGCGGAGTTCCCGCCATCCTGCTGGGTCGGCGAACGAACATTCTCGCGGCGAATCCAACCGCGCGTCTCCTTATACACGATTTCCCTGCGATGCCGGCACGTGAGAGAAATGTGGTCCGGTGGGTCCTACTCTCCGAAAAGGCGCGCACCATCCATCGTGATTGGGAGGCCGCTGCGGCCGGTCTCGTCGGCATGCTGCGAATGGACTACGGCCGCCACCCGCACGACGAGCGGACGGCGGAACTCGTCGAGGAGCTCAGCGCGAAGAGCGAGGTCTTCACTCAGCTGTGGTCCAGTCGGCACGTCGCAAAGAAGATGGTCGCCGACTCGAAGGTGATCGAGCATCCGATCGTCGGCCCCATCCGGCTGCACGTCGAGGCGGTGCAGACGACCGAGGACGACGATCAGATCCTCAACGTCCTGATCCCCGGTTGCGATTCCGCCTCCGAGTCGGCCATGCGGCACCTGCAGAAACTCGCCGGCAGCCGCTCGACCGGCATCGGCCTCCGTACCGGAGAAATCGCGCAGGACGGTGCGGGCACGCCCGTCGGTCCGGAGGGCGCGACGTAGGGGGCAGGTGGGCGGGTTTGACGCCCCGGCACCGCGAGTCCGACACCGTCGTGCGGCGCGGGCCGATCACGAAGCAGGAATCAACCCTGGTGCGATGGGCGGCTGTCGAGGCCGCGCAGGGCGCCCGCAACGCCGGCTGGCTCACCACCACCCACGCCGCGATCGCCGAACAGCGTGGCCGCAACATCGCCACCGTCGCGGTGGCTCGCAAGCTGCTGATTCTTCGTCAGGCACTGCAGTTGATCATCCTGTTGAATCGGGGTGGGCGCGCCAACGCGGTCGAGGTGCTCGTGCTGCGGCAAGCCTGCCCTGGACCCCACGACCAGCAGCAACGCAACAGCCGCGGTCAACCTCAACGTTGCGGGTGCCGAAAATCTCATCCGCGCTGGTCAGGCGGCACGATCGTATTCGTGGAGGAGTCCGCCGAGTCGGTCGTGTCGGTGGACGTGCAGGGGCACCGTTGCGTTGAGCGTCGGCGGGATCGAGGCAGGCTTGAGTAGTGAAGCCATCGACTGGTACTCGCTCGTGGTCGCCTCCGCCGTCGTCGTTCGCTGGGTTCCGGTTCCCGGCCAAGGTGATCGTGGTCGCGGTCCGCTGGTATCTGCGCTTCAACCTTTCGTATCGCGATGTTGAGGAGCTGCTGGTCGAGCGTGGGGTCGAGGTCGATCACGTCACCGTCTACCGG
>NZ_JBHSPR010000065.1:0-6189 GCF_042658085.1 Plantactinospora solaniradicis
GTTGCGGTCCTGCATCGGCAGGTCAGCCGTCCGGATCTCGAGCCAGCGGATCGGGCGGTGCTGTCGGTGTTGTCGCGTCTGCTGCCCAGACCGAGGTGGCGAGTTTCTTCGTTACCCCGGCCACCCTGCTGCGGTGGCACCGCGACCTAGTCGCCCGACGGTGGACGTACCCGAGGCGTCCGGGTCGCCCGTCAATTCGAGGGGACGTGCGCAGGCTGGTGCTGCGGCTGGCCGAGGAGAATCCGACCTGGGGCTGCCGGCGGATCCAGGGCGAGCTGGTCGGCCTCGGCTACCGGATCGCGGCCAGCACCGTGTGGAAGATCCTCACAGGGGCCGGGCTGGATCCGGCACCGCGGCGGATCGGGCCGACTTGGACCCAGTTCCTGGCCGCCCAGGCCAGGGGGATTCTCGCCTGCGATTTCCTGCACGTCGACACGATCGGCCTGATCCGCGTCTACGTGCTGTTCCTGATCGAGATCGCGACCCGGCGGGTACACATCCTCGGCGCGACCACGAATCCGACCGGGGTGTGGGTAACTCAGCAGGCCCGCAACCTCATGATGGACCTCGGGGACCGAGGGGCCCGGTTCAAGTTCCTGATCCGGGACCGGGATACCAAGTACACCGCCATGTTCGACGACGTGTTCACCGCCGAAGGGATCGAAGTCCTGCGCAGCCCGCCCGGCGCACCGCGAGCCAACGCTCACGCCGAACGGTGGGTACGCACGGTACGTCGGGAGTGCCTGGACCGGATGCTGATCTACAACCCGCGGCACCTGCACCTCGTGCTGGACGAGTACGTCAGGCACTACAACGATCACCGACCCCATCAGGGCCGAGCCCAACGCCCACCGAACCGCGAGACACCACCTCCACCGGTGGCCGACCTGGCCACGGTCCGGGTAAACCGGCGGAAGATCCTCCACGGCACAATCAGCGAATATTTGCAGGCAGCGTAGCCAGAACCGAGTTTACGAACGGCACAAGGACATGCCCGCGTCGCTCTGGGCCCGGCGCGGCCGGGCACGTCGAGAGGCGCTCGCTGAGCGCTCCCGTCGAGGCGCCCGGTGTGGGCCTATCCGGCCGTCAGAGGGCGGGGTGCTGGTCGCGGACCGGGCTCAGCGACTCCAGCAGCGAGGCGATGTACAGGATCGTCGACTCCGAGTGCCAGTTGGCCGCTAGTTGCACACCGATCGGCATGCCGTCGCTGCTCGTGCCGAACCGCATCGACAGGGCCGGGAGTCCGGTCAGGTTGAATGGGACGGTCGGCGTCATCAGGCGGAAGGCGTCCACAGTCTGGCCGTCTATGGTGAACTGCTTGAGTCCGTGTGCGTGCGCGGGGATCGACGTCACCGGGAGCAGCAGCGCGTCGTACCGCTGGAAGTACTCCGCGAAACCATCCCGTAGCCGCTCGACGCCCTGCTCGGCCTGGACGTAGTCCTGCACCGGCGTGTCGGGTGTGGCGAGCATGGTCTTCGAGTACGTGAACCTGCGGTCTTCGTGACCCGCGGTGGCCTCCTGCATCGCCGGTTTCATCTCCATGACGTGCTGCCGGGCGAAGAGTTCGAAGGGGTTGTCCCGTTCGAGAGCCGGGATGTTCACGGCCTCGACCCGGATCCCCGCTCCCGCCAGGGCCTCGGCGGCCTTTCGCACGGTTGCGGCGACCTCTGGATCGATGGGGCCGAGTCCCGAGTCGACCAGCCAGCCGACGCGGACTGGCCGGTCCGGCGAGGCGCCCAGGCCGGCGTCGAACTCGCGCGGGACGGTGGCGAAGCCGTCGGTGCCGTCAGGACCGGCCAGCAATGAATACGCCAGTGCGAGGTCGCGGATGCTGCGGGCCATGGGGCCGGCGTGCCAGTCCCGACGCGGCTCCCGCGGCCAGGTCCCGGTCAGCGGGATGCGCCCGTGCGTTGGCTTGAGGGCCGAGATACCGGTGTCGGCCGCCGGCCCGCGTAGCGAGATGGACAGGTCGCTGGCGACACCGAGCGGCGACATCCCGGCCGCGATCGCCGCGGACTCCCCGCCGCTCGAACCGCCGGAGCTGCGGTTGAGGTCCCAGGGGTTGTTCGTCCTGCCGGTCAGGAGGTTGTCGGACTCGATCCAGTACGCGAACTCCGGGAGATTGGTCTTCGCCAGGAGGACCGCACCGGCACGCTTCATGCGCGCCACGCAGGTGGCGTCCGTGTCCGGGATACGTCCCGCGAAGATCGGTGAACCGCGCTGGGTGAGCACCCCGGCGGTGTCGAACGAGTCCTTGACCGTGAAGGGCACGCCGTGGAGCGGTCCCACCTCCGCGCCCGCCGCGAACGCTTCGTCCGCAGCCCTCGCGGCGTCCAGCGCACCGTCGGCGAGCGTGACGACGGCGTTGATCCTCGGATTCACGGCCTTGATGCGGTCGAGGTGGGCCTGAACCACCTCGACGGCGGAAACCTCTCTGGCGCGGATCAGCTCGGCGAGCCCGGTAGCGTCGAGCTTGTTGAGGTCACTGGTCATGATAATTCCCATCACGCTCCGGGCAACTGAACAGACAGCACTGACCGGGCCCGGTGCGCCGCAGGTAGCGGTGGCTTGTCAGACGTGAAGGACCTCGGCGACGGATTGAGAAACCTCTCAAACATTCTGAGGAGGAGCAAAGCGCGACACGCACGTTGCAGCCAGATTTCGCCTATATGAGTGAATGCGGCCGCTCCCAGCAGCGATGGCCGAAGTTTCCGTTCCCACCTGAGCGCCGAGCAGCCGTCGGCGATGATGGCAAGGTATCGCTGCCACAGGTCGGGCGAGGCGTCCGGCACGTAGCTGGTGACGTAGTTGGGCGCCCATCAGCAGGATGACGTCGGCACTGGTGGCGTCGGCCCGCACGGCGCCGTGTTCACGAGCCCGACACCCGCGCGTAGCCGATGCGGATCTCGGTCGGCTGCGCCGGTGCCGAAGGGGTTGGAGCGTGACATTGGTGGTCGCCGGCGCTGTCCGGGTCGAGGAGGTCCTCATACACCCCGACCTTGAACCTGATCAGGTCCAGGCACTCGGCGAGTCTGCCGATCTGGGTGGTGACGTGGGCTTGGTGCTGGCGCATGAGCGTGAGTCGTTCTTCCTCGTTGCCGGCTCCTTGCCGGACGAGGTCGGCGTATCGGCGTAGCGCGGGCAGGGGCATGCCGGAGGCGCGCAAGATGACGCAGACGGTGAGCCAGTCCACGTCATCCTGGCTGTAGACGCGGCGCCCGCCAGGTCCGCGTCGCACAGGGTTGACGAAGAGGCCCTCGTGCTCGTAGAAGCGCAGCGCGTGGACGCTCAAGCCGGTGCGTTCGGCGACCTGCCCGATGCTCAGATTTGTGGTGACCTCAGCCATACCGTTCAGGGTAGCGGCTTGACCTAGAGCCGACTCTAGATCCTAGGGTTCCCCGTGCGATCGACGCTTCCGTCGCTCTGTAATCACGGCTGAACCAGTAAGGGAAGCATCACCATGCGCTATCGCACCCTCGGCGGAACCGGTATCGAAGTCAGTGCTTACTGCCTCGGGACCATGATGTTCCAGGATGTTGGGAACCCCGATCACGACGATTGTGTCCGTATCATCCACGCGGCCCTGGACCAGGGGATCAACTTCGTCGACACCGCCGACATGTATGGAGCGGGAGAGTCCGAGGAAATCGTGGGAAAGGCGCTGCGGGGGCGTCGTGACGACATTGTACTCGCCACCAAGGTCCACTTCCAAATGGGTGAGGGCCGCAACCGCAGTGGCAACTCACGGCGTTGGATCCTCAAGGCGGTCGAGGACAGCCTCAGGCGCCTGAACACCGACTGGATCGACCTCTACCAGGTCCACCGCCCCGACGACTCGACCGACATCGAGGAGACGCTCTCGGTGCTCAGCGACCTCGTGCGCGAGGGGAAGATCCGCGCCTTCGGCTGCTCGACGTTCCCCGCCGAGGAGATCGTCGAGGCGCATCACGTCTCCGAGCGGCGTGGCCTCGGACGCTTCCGCAGCGAGCAGCCGCCGTATTCGATCCTGGCCCGCGGGATCGAGACCTCGGTCCTGCCCGTCTGCCAGCGCTACGGGATGGGGGTACTGGTCTGGAGCCCACTGGCCTTCGGGTTCCTCACCGGCAAGTACCGCAAGAACCAGCCCATCGACCTGTCAACTGGCCGTCCCACAATCCGACCGGAACGATTCGATCCCACGATCGCGGAAAATGCCGCCAAGCTCGACGTCGTCGAACAACTCGTCGAACTCACGGAAAACATCGGCTGCACCCTCCCGCAGCTCGCCATTGCCTTCACCGTGGCCCACCCGGCCGTCACCTCGGCGATCATCGGGCCGCGGACCATGCCACAGCTGGAGGACCTCCTCAAGGGCGCCGCGCTCACCCTCGATGATGCGACCCTCGACCGAATCGACGCGATCGTGCCGCCCGGAACCAACCTGTACAACCCCAACGCTCCCTTGCCCCCGCGCTCACTGACCGACACCACACTGCGTCGCCGCCCAATCACCGACCGCGCCGCCGCCTGAGCGAGCTGATAGTGGTGGGCCAGAATTTGAAACGAGGGAGACGGGCGTCCCCCCGTCTCCCTCGCGCCTTCCGAGTCTTTTTGTTCGGTGAAGCCGTCAGCCTGTTCGGGACCGCGACCACGGCGACGCTGCTGTCGCTGCTCGCGGCCACGCAGCTGGATGCCGGTCCGGGCTGGATGGGAATCCTGGCGGCGGCGAGCTGGTCACCGTGGCTGATCCTCGGTCTGCCAGCCGGTGCGCTCGCCGACCGGTGGCCGCCCCGCACGACGATGATCGTGAGCGATCTGATCGCGGCCACCGCTGCCGCGACCGTGCCGCTGCTGTGGTTGACCGGCACGCTGTCGCTTGCGGCCCTGGTCGCGGTCGCGTTCGTGATCGGCTCGTGTGCCGTGGTCTTCCGAGCCGCGCTGCCCCGACTCGTCATCCGAGTGGTGGATGCGGAGCAGCTCGGGACCGCGAACTCGATGCTTTACGCCACCGAATCAGCCAGCACGATCGTCGGGCCAGGGCTGGCCGGCCTGATCGCCCAGGCCATGTCCGCCGCGCTCGGCGTGCTCCTCGACGCGATCAGCTTCCTCGTATCGGCCGTCTGCCTCGCCCGAACGCGCCCCGCGACCCGGCTACCCAATCATGCCGCGGCCGTGCCGGAAGAGTCCTTCCTGCAGCGAATCCGAGCCGGCGTCAACGTCGTCGCCCGCGACCGTTATTTGCGGTACTTCGCCGGCCTGGCCGCGGTGCAGAACTTCGGCCTCACCGGCCTGCTGTCACTCCAGGTCCTCTTCCTGGTCGACGAGCTCGCCGCACCACAAGTAGTGACCGGACTCGTGCTCGCCACCGGCGGCGTCGGCGGCGTCATCGGCGGGCTCCTCGGCCCACATGTCGCCCACCGGCTCGGTACCGCGCGCGGCCTGATCGCGTTGCAACTCACCAGCTGCAGCTGCCTACTGGTGCTACCAGCTGGCCCCGGCGCAGGTGTCGCGTGGATGGCCGCCGGGCTGCTTCTATGCGAGTTCGCGATCGTCGCAGACAACGTCATCCGCACCACCTGGCGCCTCACCTACGTCCCTGACCACCTCCAGGCCCGCGTCAGCACCACTATCCAGATGCTCGCCTTCGCCGCGATGCCCGCATCCGGGCTCGTCTCCGGCTGGCTCGGCCATCAACTCGGCGTCCGCACCGCCCTCGCGATCATGCTCGGCATCTACGTCGCGGCCGCACTCACCATGCCACTCGGCCCACTCAAAGGCCGGCGCGACCTCCCCGCCCCACCCCGGCTCTCGCGGCTCCTCGAAAGGACCGCTTCCGCAGCACGATGAGCTACGCGCTCTGTGGGCATATGGCGATCTGCGCAGGCGCACCGCGCAGTAGCCGATGCAGCTTCGCCCGGCGTGTGGTCAGCGGCTGGTCAAGCAACTCGACGCCGCGCCCATCCCGAAGCAGGTCGAACGCGACGAGATGGGCCGGGTGCTTCCGAACCATCTCCGGCAGCCTGCGGCCGGCTGTCAGGCGGCGCTGCAACAGAGTGAAGCTGCACCGGCCGCGGTGGGTGTCCCAGACCAGCAACTCGCCATCGAGCACCGTCCGTGCCGGCAACGCCGCCGCTAGTGGGGATACCAGATCTAACCCGGGTGATTCACAGTGATCGTCAAGTTGTCGGCTCGTACGGCGTGTAGATAGGC
>NZ_JBHSPR010000066.1:0-13579 GCF_042658085.1 Plantactinospora solaniradicis
CATAACATCAATCCGGATCCCGCGAAGGTCGTCTCCTACACCACCTGCGCGGACGTGACCGCCTAGAACCGTCCAGGTTCAGGTGGCGGATCACCGGCCAGCGGGCTCACTCTGCGCCATCTTCACTCGGACGGGACAGGTGCCTCATCCTCATTGTCCTGTCCAGGTTTAGTTTGCGAAGTGCCCACGTGCGGGGAGCCGGTGGAGGGCACTTCGGCGATCGAGCTGTCGGTCGGCAGCGTGCCCGGCTGGGACCGCTGACCCGGCACCGCCCAGGGCGGCTCACCGGTCAGAAGTTGAGCGCCGCGATCAGCGTGGGTGCCACCCCCGGACCGACGGCCTGCCGCGTTGCGCGGCGTCACCGCGTCGATGTCCGCCGGCGGCATGGTCCTGTCCGCCAACGATCGCTGGCAGACAGCGGCGCTGCGGATCGCGCGAAGTCGGGCACAGCAGATCGGGCCCGGGCGGCGTGTATATGAGTGGAGATCGTTGGCGAACGACGGACAGGACGGGAGGTGGGATGAGCTTCGAGGAGTACGTCGCGTGGCGGTCGCCCGCGTTGCTGAGGTACGCCGCTGTGCTCACCGGGGATCGTGACCTTGCCCAGGACATCGTGCAGGAGGTGCTGGCGCGCGTGCACGGGCGCTGGCACCGCATCGCACGGCTGGACATACCGGACGCATACGTACGTCGGATGATCACGAACGAGTTCCTGTCGTGGCGGCGAGGGCGATGGACCCGTTTGGTGCCCATCGGCCGCTTCACGGAGGAACACCGTCCGGTGTCGGTGGCCGCGCAGCCGGACACTGCCGCCGTCCACGCGGAGCGCGACGCGCTGCTGTCCGAACTGGCTCGTCTGCCGCGTCGCCAGCAGGCGGTGCTCGTCCTTCGCTTCTACGAAGGGATGTCCGACAGCGAGATCGCGGACGTCCTGGGTTGCCGGTCGAGCACCGTGCGCGCTTACGCCTCACGGGCGCTGGCCACCCTGCGCGTCGAACTGGACCCGGTCGATCTGCGTCGCCACACACCCGCCCTGGCTAGGAAGGATCAATGATGCGTACCGAAGAAGACCTGCGAGCGCTGTTCGCCGCCCGGGAGGACCTCGCGCCGGACCAGCGTCAAGTGCTGGAGGGGACGCGGGAGGCCGTGGCCCGGCGCCGCCGGCGACGGACCGCCGGTGCAGCGGCGGCGGCCGCCATTGTCGTGGCGGCCGCTGTGCCGGTGGCGGCCCGCCTGGGGTCAGGGCCCACGGGCCAGGGCACCACGATCCTGGACGTGGCCGCGCCCGCCGCGAGCACCGCCTCGTCGCAGCCCGCCGGGCAGGCCCCGGCTCGTCCCCGGCCACCCTTCGCGTTCACGATCCGTCCCAGCTCGACCGCCGGCTTCGAGATCCAACCGACGGCGGTCAACCCCGACCTGCAGATCGCCACCATCCGCGTGGCCGGCCAGACACAAACCCGGGCCGAGCTGTACGTGTACCGGCCGGGAACAGAGCACCGTGCCGGCTGGGACCTCAGCAGGGACCCGGTGCGGGTACAGGTGAACGGGGCACCGGCCTGGTACTCCGTCCAGGACGCCCACAGCGCCATCCGCTGGGAACACGCGCCCGGTGGTTGGGCCGTCATCAACACATCGGGATCGGCAATGCCCAAGCAGACCTTGATTAGCCTGGCCCAAGCCGTTCAGTTCACCACGCCGTACCCAGCAAAGGTGCCCTACCGGCTCAGCTACCTGCCCGCCGGGTTCACGCCGTTCCACGTCGCGCAAGGCACGCCCACCGCCCGAACCGTCGTGCAGTTCCAGGCACGGGGCGGAAACACGGGTGTCATGGACATCGCCATCCTGGACGGGTCCCCGAGCAAGCGGGCCGACTGGCGCGCCGACCTCACCATGGCCGGCCGCCCCGCACAGTGCACCGACCTCGTCGACGGCTACCGGTGCGCGGTCGACTTCGGCGAGTTCACCGTCGACGTCGGCAGCGGGACCGTGCCGCGCGCCGAAATAGCGAAGGTCGTTGCCGGCATGAGCTTCGCGGTCTGGGGCGATCCAGCCACCTGGTACGACATCGACACCGCGGTCCCCGGCCGGTAAGAAGCCGCGAAGGGCGAGTCAGGTCACACCGAGTGAATCGGCGGACAGCCGCACACCTCTGGCCACAAGCCATCCGCCGAGGATCACCTCGAAGAAGAAGACGGGTACATACCGGCCGGACGCGA
The DNA here is from genome assembly GCF_042658085.1 of Plantactinospora solaniradicis. NCBI lineage: Bacteria > Bacillati > Actinomycetota > Actinomycetes > Micromonosporales > Micromonosporaceae > Plantactinospora > Plantactinospora solaniradicis. The sequence continues at coordinate 2,217 of NZ_JBHSPR010000066.1, forward strand.
TCGCGGCCGTGTCCTCAGCACCCGGAAAGACGATGATCGCCAAGGTGAACGCCGCCAGAGCCAGTCGAGGAGGCTGATCTCTTCGGGGTCGTCGGCTCTTGTGGGTAGGAGAGTTGTGGTCATGGGGACTCGTCTCCTTCGGCGTCGGGCGGATTGTCGGCAAACCACTGCAGGGCTTCCTTGACAACCGCTGCCTGTCGTTTGAGCAGCTCCTTTGCTGCCGCTGGGTCATCGACCACGATCAGCTCGACGCGGACTTTGAGGGGCTCGGAAGCTGGGCGGCCAGGGCCGCGGGGAGGGTACTTTGACCCACCGGTGTCTGGGAACGCCTCGACACCTTGGTCTTTGACGGTTTCCTCGGCGTCGTCGCTGGTCGGCGGGGCTGGGGTGGTGGGCGGCGACGCGCCACCCCGTGTGCCGCTTGAGTCACGGCTACTCATGTCGCCGTACCTCGCTCGTGAAGACCAAGAGGTCGACGTGGTGACTCTGGTCGCCGTGACCGGTCGGCCAGCCCTGTCGCGCTGCCTCGACTTCGACGTGGGTGGCGTAGTACACGAACTGGTCGCCATTGCCCGAACCAATGACCGCGACGATTTGCAGGACGTGCGTAAGGCCTGCGGCGCGGGCAGCTGGCAGCAGTTCGCTCAGGTGCTCGGCGTACGTGGTGCCGGGCTGGCCGGGTGCCGTGGAGCTGATGGCCGCGATCGCGCATGTGTCGGCCGTCATGATGAGCCGGCACGCGCCGAACAGGTCGGCGATGCTGGCCCGCGGGCGGTCGGCGTGCCGCGGCGGCCACCGCAGGACGACGAGGCTGGCGGGCTCGGCAAGTGAGTCCAGGTCCGCGACCTCGCCGGGGTCAGTGATGGACACGTACGAACGGGACGTGTTGGCGCTGGCGGTCTGCAGATGTGGGTCGCTGTCGAAATCGACGATCGCCTCGCCACGCCGGGTGTACACGAGGATGAGTCGCCGGGCCAGCCGCGACGCAAGGCGGGCGTTGGGGTCGGTGGTGGGTGCGTCGTCGTCGCGGTCGTCGAGTCGCCAGACGGCGATAGGTACTTCGCCGCCGACGAGGATCGCGTCGCCATGGATGCTCGGTGCGGCGATGGATGGGTTCGGGCGGGGCATGTCGTCGGGGACGGAGTTCGGCAGAGAAGTCATGTGCGGGTAGCTCCCGCGCTGGCTGACCGTGTTCGCATCTACGAATGGCCCCGGGATGCCGGCTCACAGCGCGGTCTCGCACGGCCGGTACCCAACAGCACCCAACAGCGTGCGCCGTCTGTTGGGTGGCCTTACCCAACAGTGGATCATCGTTGGCCCAACAGCTTTCCGGGTATGGCTGTTGGGTAGCCAACAGTCAGTTCACGTGGTGGGCGCTCACGTCGCCCCCGTCGAGACGGCCACTTGATGTGCCGGCTCGACGAGGCGCGGCGTTCGGTGGCGGGACCTTGACCTCGCCGACGACATCGGCGAGTTTGCGTGTCGCGGCCGGCAGATGCCTCGCAGTTGGCGACCAGAGGCCAGGTCGAGCCCGGACACCGGCGTGAGGACGGACGCCGTGATCCGGGCCGTCGGCAGGAGTCCAGTGGGCCGGGCTGGCGGTACGTGCGTGGGTAATGGCGAGGATGCCGGCTGCCGGCGCGGTCGTGACCAGGCCGGATGCGCCCCACATGGCCAGTGCTTGAGCCTCGCGCGGACGGCTCGGGGTAATCGCAGGCGGGGCCGTGCACCGATCGGTGTTCGCCCGGCGGGCTTCCGGCGCGGAAATCTCATGATCCCGCGCGACGCTGCGGCGCGATTACCACTCTCGTGCTGATCTTCTGAGCCAACGGTACCCAACAGGCCGGTGAGCTGCGGTGTTGGCCTTCGCGCGGATCGTTGACGACAACTGCGGCTGCTGTTGGCTGTTGGGCAGGCATGGCTGTTGAGCAGGCCCAACAGCTTCCGGCGCAGGTTCGCACGCTCACGGACCGTTGGGTCGACGTGCGCGGATAGGGGTCTAGCGCCGCGGTGAGGTGCGGTGCCGATCGCCACGCGAGGTTGACATGTCTGCGCGATCCTGGCCATCATCGCCGCTGGCCGCGGCCGCACGAGCCTTCACGCTCCTGGTCCAGCCGCCCACGCACGTCGGGTTCGACGGCCGCGGCTTCGAGGGCCTGCCCGATGACATCCTGCCGTTGGAGCGGCTACGAACCCTGCTGCTGTCGCCGCAGACCGGCGTCGAGGTCCGCGATGCCGTGTGGCGTGAGCTGGTCATTCGCGCCCGTCGGGACGGCCCGGCCTGGGTTGTCGCCGCGGTGGGCATCGCGATGCCGGGTCTGCGTCACGTCGCCGGTGCGCTCGCTGCCGGGTGGCGGGGCGACACCAGCGATCTGGACGCCGAACTGCTGGTCGGGTTTGTGGCGCGACTCAAGACCATCGATCTGGAGCCGGCTCGGATCTGCGGCCGGCTGATCGATGCCGGTTTGCGTGCCGCGCGTAAGGCCCGGGACGCCGATTCCGACGCACATCTGATCCACACCGACACGCCCGACCCGATCGCGCCGATTTATCCGTGGGATCACCCTGACCTGGTGCTGGCCCGTGCCGTCGCGGTCGGTGTGCTGGACGCCGACGAGGCGAATCTGATCGCCGCTACCCGCCTCGACAACGCCACTCTCGCGCAGGCCGCAGCGGGTCTCGGTATCACCCCCAGTCTGGCCTCGTCATGGCGGCTGAAGGCCGAACGTCGGCTTCGGGACGCCATTCGCGACGGCGACCTCGCGTTCGTGCCGTTGCGGCCCCGCCCGCGCCGCCGTCGTGACGCGACCCACCAGCGGGTCGCCGCGACTCGGCAACGCGTCGCCGCCACCCAACAGCGATGACCGCGGTCCAACAGCGCATGGTCGCCGCGCGAGAGCACGTCGCTTCCGCGGACGGCGCGACTCAACATCTGGTCGCGGCGACCCAACAGAAAACGGCCGCGACCCAACAGCGAGTCGCTGCTCTGGATGCGACCCAACAGCGACCGGCTGTTGGGTCGCTGTTGGGTTCGGGCGTGGCGGCGGACGTCGTGTTGGCCACCCAACAGCGGGCCTTCGTGGGCAAGACATCGGACCGAGAAGCGGCCGGTGTCGGCGCCCCGGGGATCGGGGCGCGGCCGGCCTGAGTGGCCGTGTTCGCACCCGATCACCCATGGCTGGAAGGAGCGACGCTCCCACGGCCCCTGCCCCGATTCCCGGTGGCGCACCTCAACCCCATTCAGCCCCGCACGCGGGGCGGGAGGTGCCTGCCATGTTCCGCCGCAATGTCTACCGCATCCTCACGATCACAGTCACGGTCCCGGTCCTGGCGGCCGTGATCGGCTCGGCCCCGGCGTTCGCGGCCGAGCCGCAGATCTTGGCCGCCCCCTACCCGCTGCCGGTGATCATCGGCCGCATCACGGCCTGGATCGTCGGGCTGCTGGTCGCGGTCGCCACCTTGTTCCTGACCATTGGTGGCCTGCGTCGTATGGCCGCCGGAGGCGACCCGACCGAAATCGAGAAGTCCAACTCCGCCTTCAAGAACGCCCTCCTCGGCTACGCGCTGGCAGTCCTCGCGCCGATCCTGCTCGCGATAGTGCAGGGCTGGATCGGGGGCTGACGTGGACGACTGGTTCGTCAAGAAACTGATCGGCTCCATCCTGCAGTGGTTCGCCGAAACGGTGATCGGCGTGCTGAACGCCCTGTGGGAGCTGCTGTTGGTCACCGCGTTCGTCAGCCCTGACGTGACCGCTCTGCCGCAGGTGACCACGTTCGCCAGTACATCGCTGGGCATCGTGAACGTCTGCTACGTGTTGGCGTTCCTGTGGGCGGCCATCATGGTGATGGGTCGCGACACGATCCAGTCCCGGGTCGGGCCAGGCGAGCTGATCCCTCGCCTGGTCATCGGCCTGATCGCGGCCAACTTCGCCATTCCGATCTGTTCCACCGTCATCGGGCTCGCCAACGCGTTGACCGAGGCGTTGACCGACCAGGACGTCACCTCGCCCGGCTCGATGCAGCAGCTGCGTGACACCACGGTCGGCGCGTTGAGCGGTCAGACCGGGGCGACCGCGGGCAGCTTCCTGCTGCTGCTCATCGGCCTGTTGATCGCGGTGCTCACCGGCACGCTCCTCGTGCAGTGGATCGTCCGGCTCGGGTTCCTCGTCGTCGCCGTCGGCATCTCACCGATCGCCCTGGCGCTGCACGGAACCGAGCAGACCGAGGGTGGCGCCAAGCTGTGGTGGCGCGCGATCCTCGGCACGAACGGCATCGTGGTCCTGCAGGCGGTCGCCCTGCACACCACGCTGAAGGTCTTCCTCAATCCCGACAGCAACCTGCCCATGTTCGGTCTGCCGATAATCATCGGCGACCCGGCCGCGATCATGAACCTGCTCATCGTGGTGTGCCTGCTGTGGAGCATCGTCAAGATCCCCAGACTGATGAGCCGCTACGTCACCCGCATCCCGCCGAACCCGATGGGCATGATCCTGCGCGTCGTGCTCGTGCAGCAACTGACCCGCGGGCTCTCCCGTGCGTTCAGCGGCAGCCGGAGCGCCGCACGGGCCGCCGGCCACGCCAGCGGCCGCGCGGCCGGCGCCGGCGGAGCGAACCGGCCGTGGCCGGTGAAGTCGGGTGGCGGAGGCGGTGGCCAATCTCGCTCTGGCGGTTCCGCGCCCCGGCCACTGCAGCCGCCATCGGGTGCGGCCCCGGCCGCACCGGCATCGCCTACCCGACCGGCCGCACCGTGCGCCCCTACACCCGCGGCGAAATCGCCGGCGGCGTCGACCCCTACACGCGAACCGTGCCGAAACGCGCCGCACCAACGACTCGCCGCTCGACACGGCCGCCGATCCGGGCCGCTGGCGTCGTCCCGGATCCACCACGGTCGCGGCCCCCACGATCGGTCCCGCCCGGGGTCACCCCGGCGACCGCGATGCCTCGTACCCGGCCGGTACGCCCACCGGTCAGAGGCGAATGGCACCGACCCAACCACACGCGCTGACCTGCACCATCACCTCGCCACCCAAAGAACCTCTCGTCCAGCGCGGGGACATCCCCACCGGCGCAGTGACGGGCAGACCTACCGACCCAACTCGGAAGGGAAACCAGATGACAACGCCACAGGACACCACTGACGAAGCGAGGACCGACCCGCCACCCCTCAACTTCGCGACCGACGGCGCCGACATCGTCGCGATCGCCTGGCCGACGCACCGTCCCATCTACGCCTACACCCCAGAGGAGATCGCCGAAGGCGTCGACGTCTACACCCGGGCGATGAAAGCCCGCACCACGGGTGCGCGAGCGGTCGGAGGCGACGATGCGCCCGAGTGATGACGTCACCCCGAACGCCCGAATCCCCGCCGACGTCGACACCCCAGACAAGATCGTCTACGGGTTGACCGCCCGGCAGTTGGCCATCCTGGCCGTGGCCGGGGTGATCGGCTACGGCATCTTCCGCGCGGTCGGTAACCTGCTGCCGCAGCCGGTGCTGATCGCGATCCTCACCCCCCTCGCCGGGGCGGCGACCGTGCTGGCGTTGGGCCGCCGCGACGGCCTGTCCATGGACGCCTGGCTGCTCGCGGCGGTGCGGCACACCCGCGGCCCGAAACGGCTGGCCCCGGCCGCAGGCGGCCGGCCCGTCGCGGTACCGGCGTGGGCACCGGCCACCGCCACACCCGCCGCGACGGTGCCGACGCTGCGGCTGCCCGCCACCGCGATCAGCGACACCGGCGTCATCGACGCCGGCTCACACGCCGCGGCCCTTGTCGCCTGCACCACCGTGTACATCGGGCTGCGGACCGGCGACGAGCAAGCCGCGCTGATCGGCAGCTACGGGAGGTGGCTCAACTCACTGTCCGGGCCGGTGCAGATCGTGATCTCCGCGCAGCGGGTCGACCTGTCCAGCCACGCCTACCGGATCGCCGAAGGCGCCGAGACCATCGGCAACCCTGCCCTGGCCGACGCCGCCCGGGACTACGCCAACTTCCTTGACGACCTCGCGGCGCGTCGGGATCCGCTGTGGCGGACGGTGACCGTCGCGGTCACCGCCACCGGCGACAAGGGCCGCGACACCGAGGTCCTGCGCCATGCGGAACACACCGCGTCCTCGCTGTCCACCCTCGGGGCCGAGACCGCCGTCCTGGACGGCGGCCGGGCCGCCGCGGTGCTCACCTGCGCCACCGACCCCTACACCCCGGCCGACGTCACCTGGGCTCGTGCCCTGCCCGATGCGGCCGTCACCGGACCAGGAGACTGACATGCCCCTACCGACACGGCGAAAGCCGACCACCACCACCGACGCGAGCCCGGCCGATCCGGCCGGGCTCGCAGCCGTCGTAGGTCCGGCCGCGATCGACCACACACCCCGCTATCTGCGCCTCGGCGACGGCTACGCGGCAACGCTGATCGTGACCGGCTACCCCGCCGAGGTCGGCCCCGCCTGGCTGGACCCGCTGTTGGCCTGGCCGGGCCGGCTCGACGTCGCCGTCCACATCGACCCCCTCGCCCCGCAGATCGCCGCCGCCCGGCTACGCAAGCAGCGAGCCCGGCTGGAATCCAACCGGCGCACCGACACGGAGAAGGGCCGCCTGATCGACCCGATCACCGAGGCCGCCGCCGACGACGCCGCGGAACTCGCCGACCGGATCGCCCGCGGCCACAGCAAACTCTTCCGCGTCGGCCTGTACCTGTGCGTGCACGCCACCACCCTCGACGAACTCGACGAAGCGGTCGCGCACGTACGAGCCACCGCCGCCTCGGTCCTGCTGGACACCCAGCCAGCAACGTGGCGGCAGATGCAGGGCTGGACGAGCACCCTCCCACTCGGGACCGACAGCATCGGCATGCGCCGGGTGATGGACACCGACGCGCTCGCCTCAGCGTTCCCGCTCGCCTCGTCGGACCTGCCGGCGCCGCTGCCTGGTGAGCCCGGCGCCACCGGCGGCATGCTCTACGGACTCAACCCCCACTCCAACGGCGTGGTCTGGTGGGATCGGTGGGCGCAGCACAACGCCAACAGCGTCGTCCTCGCCCGGTCCGGGGCCGGCAAGTCGTACTTCGTCAAGCTGGAGATCCTGCGTTCGCTGGCCGATGGCGTGCACGTGGCCGTGATCGACCCCGACAACGAGTACATCCGTCTCGCCGACGCGGTCGGCGGCGTCACCATCGCGCTCGGCGCCAACGGCGTGCGACTCAACCCGCTCGACATTCCACCCGCTGACCGTCGACCGAAGGCACGCACCTACCGGGCGATGTTCCTGCACACCCTGATCTCGGTACTGCTGGGGGAGCAGCCACCGCCGTCCGAGCAAGCCGCCCTCGATAAGGCGATCAACGACGCATACGACCAGGCCGGGATCTCCAACGACCCCGACACCTGGCGCCGGCAGGCACCGCTGCTGCGCGACGTGACCACCGCGCTCACCGAGCAGGGCACCGACGCCGGCGGGACTCTCGCGGCCAGGCTGACACCGTGGACCACCGGGTCGTTTCGGGATCTGTTCGACGGCCCGACCACGACGGTCCCGTCGGGGCAGCTGGTGTGCTGGTCCACCCGGCACCTCGCCGACGAGCTGCGTGCCCCGGGCATGCTCCTCGCGCTGGACGCGATCTGGCGCGAGGTCGACACCCCCGCCATCCGGGCGGCGCACACACCGCGACGGCTGGTCGTCGTCGACGAAGCCTGGACACTGCTCCGCGACGGCGAAGGCGCCAAATTCCTCTCCCACCTCGCCAAGTCCGCACGCAAGCGGCGGGCCGGGCTCGCGGTGATCACCCAGGACGTCGGGGACCTGCTCGGCTCCGCTCTCGGGCAGATCGTCATCGCCAACGCCGCCACCCAGATCCTGCTGCGGCAGGCGCCGCAGGCGATCGACATCGTCGCGGACGTGTTCGGCCTGACCACCGGCGAGGCCCGAGTGCTGCTCGCCGCCCGCCGCGGCGAGGGCCTACTCATGTCCGGCACCCACCGAGTCGGCTTCCAGGCCGTTGCCTCCCGCCAAGAGCACCGGCTGTGTGTTGGAGACCTGGAGTTGCCCGACGACGAGTAACCCCGCCGCACCTGCTGCGGCCGGAAACCGACCGTGTCATCAGCAAACCATCCGAGGGCCGTGGGCCGCCATTGCTGGCGGCCCACGGCCCTTTTTTGTTCTCCGGAAGGGCACAACCCATGAACACCAGTCCCGTACTCGCCCGCATCGTCTCCATGCTCGCTCCCACGCCCGCACCGTCTTCCACTCCGCCGGTACCGTCGGCGCCGCTGTTGCCCGGACCGTCGCAGTGGCTCCTCGACACCGCCACCGCCGCCGCCAGCTGGTGCCGGGATCGGCCGTGGCTCGCGGTCGTCGGTCTGCTCATCGCTGCCGGCGGCTACGCCGCACGCACCGCCGTGGCCCGCCGCCGAAACGCCCGGATGACCCGGCACGCGCAGCTGATCACCATCAGTCCACCGCCGGAGGTCGATCCGGACGGCGCCGCCACCTTCTGGGCCACCCTCGCCGAGATCCTGCACACCGGCTGGCGCCGCCGCCTGCGCGACGGCCGAGCACACCTCGCCGTGGAGTACCGGTGGAGCGGCCGGGAACTGACCATCGCGGTCTGGGTACCGGCCACCATTGCGCACGGCCCGATCCAGGCCGCGATCCGCGGCGCCTGGCCCGGTGCGGCGTGCACCATCACCGACGCCGACCCGCCGCTGCCCCTGGACGCCCTCGACGTCGGCGGCGCGCTCGCCCCTACTCTGCCGGCCTGGTACCCGTTACAGACCGATCACGACAACGATCCGATGCGGACCCTGATCTCCGCGGCATCGGGGCTGCACAACGCCGAGTCGGCCTGCGTGCAGGTCCTGGCCCGGCCCGCCACGAACCGGCAGGTACGCCGTCTGCGCCGCGGTGTCCAGGGTTTGCGCACCGGCCGGCCACCGCGTGACGTGCTCGATCCGGCCACCTGGCTACGTACCGTCCTCGACCTCGTGATGGAGCTGTTCAGCACGGGCCGGCGCGCCGATCGGGCCGCGCGGCACACGCCAGTGCCGGGCAGTGACCCGCAGCGTGAGCGGGACGGCCGGGCCGGGATCGACAAGCTCGCCGGCACCGGGTGGGAGGTGGCGCTGCGCTTCGGTGTCGCGCACACCAACCCCCGCGGCAGCGATCCCGACGACCTGAAACCGCGGCTGGTCACCCTCGCCCACGGCATCGCCTCAGCGTTCGGCTCCTGGACCGGCCGCAACCGGCTACGTCGCCGGTCCATGAGGCATCCGGCCCGCGTCCTGGCCGGCCGGGTGCTGCGCCGCGGGTTCCTGCTCTCCGCCGCCGAACTGGCCACGATCGCGGCGCTGCCGCAGGACCTCGCCGTGCCGGGTCTGGACAGGGCCCGCGCCAAGCCGATGCCCGCCCCGGTCGTCGTCGCCTCGGGTGGGCGCGGCACCAAGGTGCTCGGCAAGGCCGAAGTCGGCGGCCACTCGGTCGCGCTCAACGTCGTCGACGCCCGCCAGCACCTGCACGTCCGCCCACTCCTCGATCTCCGGCTCGATACCGACCCCAGGGTTGAACTCGATCTCCGACGCCGCGAGTGGGCGGCTCGTGGTGAACCGCGCGATCACCAAAGTGCCGGTGATCGGGGCGAACGGTTTGACGGAATTGTCGAACTCCACCGTCACGCCATGCGGAACGCCGACCCGAACCCGATGTTCCGCGATGCGGCCCAGCCCCAGGTGTAGCCGGCGATGCCGGTCCACCCGGGCCAGCTCGTGCAGCCAGTACAGCAGGTTGCTTCGCGGACCGTAGGCGGAGTGGTAGGGCTGCGCCTGCTCCAGCCGGTTCACGATATCGGCCGGAACGCTCGCGAGTCGCCTGGCCTGTTTGTGAAAGTCGGTCGGTGTGGTGGCGATCGGGAACTGCAACTTGCCCGCGTCCGGTGGCGGGTTCTGCCCGGTGACCGCGGCGATCCATGCGTACAGTCCGTTGTCCAGGGCCGCCCTCAACGCGGCGAGCCAGTCGCTGAACGCCAACGACATCGACGACGGGGCCGGCTCGTAGGTCCGCACGATGATCTCGAAGGTGCTGGGCGCAGCCGTCGACAGCTCGGCGTCCCAGGGGTGGGACTCGATGTAGGACGCCCACGCATCGGCGAACTCTCCTCGGCGGGTCGCCGCGCGGTCGAGGCGGGCGAACGCGAGATCGAACAGGCTACTCACACGTTCAGGGTAGGACCGCACACCAGCGGTTTCCGACATGGCGCGCAGCTGGTCCCACGCCACATGGCCGGTCGGGCCTGCCGTTTCAAGCCGCGAGGATGTCCCCGTCGCCCACTAGGGGCAGTAATGGTTTGTCTGCGGCTCGCGGCGGGTCGACGATCGATGCAGGGGCACCCCACTGCCGCGGAATGGAGGCGACGTGCCGTACCGCGTCAACTACCACGACGCCATAGACGTCAACCGCCTCGTGGCGGTCACCGAGTCACTGGTCGACGCTCGGCAGGTCATCGACGCGGTGACCGTTGAGGTGCCGCCGGCCGCCGGTCGTTTGGCGGCCGTCGAGGACCCCGTGCTCGGGCTCGATCTGCGTGTGATCCAGCCGCCGCAGACGCTCGAAACGGCGCATGGTCTACCCGTGGTGTACCTGGGAGGAACGGTCGACCCCCGCGACAACTGGCAAGCGACGGCCACGGCGGCGCTTCGCCCACACCCCGCGATCATCATCAATTCGCGCCGGGAGCGACCAACACGCGAGGGGCAGGACGCCGAGGCGTCGGTCCGGTGGCGACGTGATCATCTGTTCTTCGCCGATGTCGCGCTGTACTGGTTTTCCGACGGCGACCCGGACCCGATAGCGATGCTCGAGTTGGGCCTGGTGGTCGACCGCAGGGTGCGGCTGGCCGTCGGCGCTTCGCCGCGTTGTACTCGCCGAGCGGCGCTGGCTGCGCACCTGCGCTACGTCGACACAGCTGACCTCCACGACACGTTCGCGGACACGGTCGCCGCCGCGTCGCGGCTCGTCGAGGACCGCCCTGCGGGGCAGTTGGCGATGTCCCGCATGCTGTCGGAACCGGCTGCGGTCGCCTGGACGCTGCGGCACGCCATCGAGTCGGCTCGCCACCCTGACTTGCCTGACCGGCTCGACGAAATCGCCGGTGAGGCCGGCAGAGCGGGCGGGGTGGGGTTCGAACCTTCCCTGCTGACACGCATCTACGTGGCTGTCGACCGCCTTCGGCTCGACGGTAGCGACCCACTCGGCTGGGCCCAACTGCACGACGCGGCCATCGCGCTGAGCGCACGCCATCGTTCCGACTGATCGGAGTGGCGCCGTTGCGTTGCGGCATCGGAAACGCGTCGGGCTCGTGCCGGAGGGGCGGTCAGAT
>NZ_JBHSPR010000067.1:0-1065 GCF_042658085.1 Plantactinospora solaniradicis
CATAACATCAATCCGGATCCCGCGAAGGTCGTCTCCTACACCACCTGCGCGGACGTGACCGTGGTGAACGCCGCCCCGGCGCTTCCGCAAGATCTAACAGGCCGCTAACTACCTTGATCAGCCGCACTCATCTCGGCCATGTGAGTGTGCCCGATCCGGCTTCTCCGGGGATCGGGCAAGAGCGTTGGGGAGCAGATTGGGAGCAGATCTGCGCTCCCAACGGCTCTGAACGGCGCTCGACGGCCTTGACCTGCAAGTATCATCCCCCGCCCGACCTGCGGCCCTCGCGTCGTTGCTGGTCAGAGCATTGCTGTCCGTTCCTTGACACAACTGCGTGCAACGGCGCTGAACGGACTTCAACTGCTGTCTATCGTTCCTGGCAGAGTGAGGTGCGGGGGAGTGGTTGGTAACGAGCGGCTGACCTGCTGAACGTTTCATTGGGAGCGGATTTGGGAGCAGTCGCCGAGATGATCTCCGTCGCCTTCGATTCGAAGGCACGGGTCACGGCAGGTATTTGATCAAGGTGTTTAACAGGTGCGATGCGGAGCCTTGACCTCTTCCGCAACTCGGAAGGGTGCGCCAGGTCTGGCTTCCGGGGGTGGCCACGGAGCCTTGGGTGGTCTGGTCGCGTGGCCGGCCTCGGACTCCTCGCGGGCGTGGTCCACAGGGCAGGCAGTATGAGGCGCGCGCAGCGGGAGATCCGGATTTCCTTCAGGTTGCCGTTGACCTGGCGTGCCGTGTCCGGGGTTGACGAAACTCGCCGTTGAGCCGCGGCGGGCTGCCACTCGTATGGATGGACGAGCACAGGACGCTGGTCAGTGCGGTGTCGCGCCCGCCGCAGCGAGCCGCTGCCGCATCACGTCGACGGGCAGAGCGGCGTTCGCGGTGGCGGGCTCGGCCAGGTCCGGATCGTCGAGCAGCGTGACGATGCGCGGTACCGGTAGGTGCCCGTCCGGACCCGTCAACGACAGGCCCTGCTCCTTGGCCAACCGCACCAGGTCAGCCGCGGCCTGTTCCTCCGCCGACAGCTCGGGCCGCTTCTTCCTCGGGGTCACATCGTTCAGT
>NZ_JBHSPR010000068.1:0-67338 GCF_042658085.1 Plantactinospora solaniradicis
CACCAGGCGCCGCACCGCTTCGGCGTCGTAGACGCGATGACCGTAGCGGTCGCGGGCCACCTCGACCAGCCCGGCCCGCTCGTAGTAGCGCAGCGTGTGAGGCGTGATGTCGAGGAGGTCGGCGACCTCGGCGATCGTCATCGGCTCGGGGACGTCGGCCAGGTCGGTGAGGCGGTGGATCACCTCGACCGACAGCGGGCCGTCATCCCCAACCATTTCCAGGGCCCTGGTCATCAAATCGTCGGTGGCCATGACATCACCCTATGTCGGCCGGACCGACGCCGGGACGCCGTCGAAGTCGGCGCTGCGGGCAGTCTCGGCCCACCGCTCGACCTCGTTCAGACCACGCCGGTACACGCCCGAGATACGCTCGACCGCTTCGCGCCCGAGCGGCAGGCGCAGCGGCACCTCGTCGCTGTGTGCGAGGGACACGATGATCTCGGCCGCCCGCGTTGGGTCACCTTCCTGGCGGCCGTCGGTCCCGGCCATGTCCGCGCGGACGGCGGCGAGCAGGTCACGGTAGGTTTCGGACGTCTCAGTGAATTCGAGCACGTCGGCGGCGTTGAAGTCGGTCCGGAACCGGCTCGGTTCGACGATCATCACGCGGATCCCGAACGGTGCGACCTCCCCGGCCAGGGCCTCGGACCAGCCCTCGAGGGCGAACTTCGACGCGGAGTAGGCCGATACGCCGGGAAACGACATCCGCCCGCCCTGGCTGCTCATTTGCACGATCATCCCGGCGCCCCGGGTACGCATCGCGGGCAGCGCCGCCCGCACGAGCGCTGCCGGGCCGAACAGGTGCAGATCCATCAGCTCGCGCAGCTGCGCGTCGCTGACCTCCTCGACCGCTCCGACCACGGCCCGGCCCGCGTTGTTGACGAGAACGTCGAGCTGACCGAAGCGGTCGAGGGTGGCCCGCACGAGCGACGCCGCCGCAGCGATGTCTCGGGCGTCGAAGTTCGCGATCAGAAAGTTGTCGGGGTATTTGGCCGCCAGGTCGGCCACGCTGTCCGGCCGGCGTACTGCGGCCACCACATGGTCGCCCGCGGCGAGCGCCGACTCCGCCAGTGCTCGCCCGAAACCGCGGGACGCGCCGGTGATGATCCAGGCCTGTGTCGTCATGGCGGCAACGCTATGGCTTTGAGTGCGCGCGAACGCAAACGCAAACGCAAACCCGCTGCGACGCAAATCCTCTGGCCGGCCGTAAGGGGCAGCGTCTGCCCTGCGTCTTGGGCAGCGATCCGCGCCCCTGTCGTAGACCGTGAGGACCTCCACGAGCGTCTTGACGATCATGTCAAGCATCAACTGGGACGCAGGTGTAAAGCATCTACCGGGACACGACAAACAATATGGGTGCCGTACTGCCGAATACTTCTCTTTCGGACCAAGAGCGCCACTGCGCGGCGCGCGGGCGGTAGGCCGCCCGGCTGCGAGCCGCCGGACCGCTACGCGGCCGGGGCGGGAAACCACCGACTGCCGCCGGGCAGCCGCCCCCGCGCCGAGTGGGACAGTCGACCCACCGAACTACGGGCATGAACTGTCTTCCCTGGCCTGGTGGACCGCCAGGCAGGCGACGACGCGGGAGCCGTCAGGCGTGAGGAAGAGCTGGTAGACCCAGGCTGTCCCTGCACCACCAACCTGGCCAAGCAGCAACTCTCCCAGTCCTTCGGCCGAGGCCAGCCGATTCACCGCTTGGACAAACCCGAGCGTCCGGATGCCGCGTGTGCGGGTGTGACGCTCTCGACGGTGGTAGGTAGTGACGAGGTCCCCGACCGGCACTGTCCCGCCGAAGATCTTGAAGTCGTAGCCCGCCCGTAGAGCGTCGCGACATGCCACGTAGACGTCGCCTGCCTCAGCACCGAGAAGGATGACCAGGGCTTCCCGCTCCACCCGGTCATCCTGCCGGTCGGTCGACGTTCGCTCCGAGGAGGGATCAGACTCCAAGTCCGGCGAGTTCGACCACCGCCAAGCGGTACGGAAGCCGGCGGGCTGATGACCGTCGTGGTCTTGGCTTCCGGCTGCCGCACCGGTCCACACCCCGGCCCGGCTTGCCATCGAGTCCGTCCCGCCGGCTTCGTATCCCGCGCTGACGAGTCCCCGGCCACCGTCCGCGCGCCGCCAGGCGGCCCAAGATCAGGTGTACTCAGGGCGCCAGGGCGTCTCCAGGGCGTCAAACGTCGCCCAATGTTGACCATCAACGCCCGCCGACGTCAGAACATACGACCAGGCCAGAGCCTTGATCAAGGCTCTGGCCTGGTGAACGACGGACGAGTCGACCTGTACGCCGGATTTTGTGACCAGCACGCACCGTTGCCGGTGGCGCCGGCGGCGGTCATCCATCTCGGCCTACCGTTGCCGGCAGGCTCTAGCGGCCTACCCGCAGACATCGGGCGGGCAGCCCTCGATCGCCTGCGCGGGCCGTCGCCTTTCGGCGATGGCCCTTTCTTGACCTTGCTCCGGGTGGGGTTTACCGAGCCATCCCGGTCACCCGGGATGCTGGTGGGCTCTTACCCCACCGTTTCACCCTTACCGGACCGGTCATTCCACGCGTTTCCGCGTAAACCACCACGTCCAGCGGTTTGTTTTCTGTGGCACTGTCCCGCGGGTCACCCCGGGTTGCCGTTAGCAACCACCCTGCCCTGTGGAGTCCGGACGTTCCTCGGCGGCGAGCTTGCGGCCCGCCGACGCGACCGCCCGGTCGACTCGTCCGTCGCGTACCTAATGGTAGCGATGGTCCGAAGAAGCAATCCAGCGCCCCGGCGGTCCGGGGACGTCCGGGGACGGCTGACCGCGCGTGCCCGCCGTCCCCAGGTGAGCCTCACCAGTCGGACACGAAGGCCTCACCGAACATCTGGCGACCCGTGCTGAATTCGACCAGTTCCGTGGAGGCGACCGTCGTACCGGCCGCGTCGAGGGCTCGTAGCGTCGCCTTGGTGCCGAGCGGGATGGTGAGCAGAGCGACGCCAGGCATCTCCGGTCTGGCGCTGGCCAGTTCCTGCCCCGCCGCGTCGGTCAGGGAGTACGAGACGTCGGTCGAACGCCCCACCACGAGCAGCCGGTCCGACAGCACCGCCCGGCCGCCGTCCCGCTCCGGTATCCGTACCGCGATCAGGTCGGCGGAGTCGGTGTAGCCGGTGGAGACGAGAGACCACTGCTCCCGGTCGGAGGCGGGTGCCTCCGGCTCATCCGCCGCAGGATCGTCCCGCCCCGCCAGGGCCAGCATCCCCTTCACGCCCGACCCGATCTGCAACAGCACCGGTCCCGGGGCACTTGGGCTGAGCAGTACGACCGGCGGGCTCCCGTCGCCGCGGGTGCTGTCTGCGCCGGGAATTCGGCCGCCCCACCGTACGGCCGGGGCGAGCCCTCGGGTCAGGGAGTCGCCGACTCCGGCTCTGCGGGCCAGTTCCCGGTACGAACCGATCGCGGCCGATGCCGTGGATGTGTCGACCGTCGCCGCTTCGGCGTCCGGTGTAGCGGTCGCGGCCTTCACCGCCGATCCGGTGACCTCGTCGAGCTGGATGCCGAGCGGAGCCCGGTACCGGAGCGTTCCGGCACAGGTCGCCTGCCAGTAGCCCGGAGTCGGCACCCGCTCGTCGAGCACGTAGTCACCGCCCGGTGCCGGTCGCCAGTTCCGCCGGATTCCCTCGTCCGCCGGACCGATGGTCGCGGTCTGCGATACCTCGACCGCGCAACCGGCCGGGGCGAGGCCCACGGTGAAGCGGGCCGACCAGTCGTCGCCCTGGACCGCCTCCGAGACGACGAGGAACGGCTCGACGCGGGCGTTCATGACGCCCGCCCCCATTATCAACTCCTGGACGGACGCCCCCCGTCGAGCCATCCGGGTCACCAGGCTGGCCCTCGAATCGGAGTGGTACGCGACGACGACCGATCGCGCGGTCGAGAAGTCGTGCACGAACAGCACCTTGGCCTCGGGCAGCGCTGCGGCGCCCTGGCCCACCCGGTCCGCCGCGAATGCCCGGGTAAGTTCGTCGACCAGTGGCCGGTCATCGCCGAGGTTGCCCCGGGCTGGGGACTCGATCAGCTGCCAGGTCAGGTCCGAGGCGACCGGATAGCCGTCCTCCGGCAACCGGGAACTCCCCCTTCCGTCACCGGGCCCGGCCGGGCCGAGCCCCACCACTGCGGATCCCAGTAGCGCGGTGGTCAACAGGGTCGCCAGGCCCCCGCCGATCCCCGCGAGTCTGATCCGTCGGCGACGGCGCCCATGCCGGCGGAGCAGCAGTGCGTACGGGTCTTCGTCCGATACCACCGACTCGGTCAGCCGGGCGAACCCCGCGCGCAGCTCGTCCACACTCATGCGTTCCCCCCAACGATCATGTTCTGCGGTGGAAGTGGCGGAGTCGGCGGGACGACCGGCACCGACGACGCGGGACGGACGCCCGCCGATCCCTCTTCCGAGGCCAGCACCTCGCGTAGCCGGGTAAGTCCCCGGGCCGCCTGGCTCTTGACCGTGCCCACCGAGCAGTTGAGCAGCGCCGCCGTGTCCGCCTCGGACTGGTCCTCCCAGTACCGGAGCACCAGTACGGCCCGCATCCGGGCCGGCAGCTTCTGCAACGCGGTCATCAGTTCGTCGCGTACCACCACGGCCTCGGTCGTGTCGGGGCGTGCCCGGTCCGGCACGGTCGCGGTGAGCAGTTCCCGGGAGCCGATCCGGCGCCAGCGGCTGGTGCGCTCGTTCACCAGGATCTTCCGGACGTACGCCACCGGCTCGTCGAGGCGTCGCCACCGGCGCATCGCCTTCAGCAGGGCGCCGTGCAGCAGGTCCTGGGCGGCATCCCGGGTGCCGGTCAAGAGGTACGCGGTGCGCAGCAGGTCCGCGTACCGGACCTCCACGAACTCGCGGAACCCGTCGTCGTCATCCACATGCCGTCCCTTCTGCTGGCCAGTGTCACCGAACAGAACGCGGCAGGCCGCCGGGAAGTTGAGAGGGTTGCCCGATCAGCCTCGGTCGGCGATCGACGAACGGTTAGCCTCGGTGATCTATGGAAATGTCCGAGACGCTGCTGCTGATCGCCGCCGGGCTCGCCGCCGGCACGGTGAACGCGGTGGCCGGTGGCGGCTCGCTCATCACGTTTCCGGCGCTGATCGCGGTCGGGTTACCCCCGGTGCCGGCGACCGTCTCCAACTCGATCGCCGTCTGCCCGGGTTACCTGGCCAGTGTGGTCGGCAGCCGGGCGGACCTACCCGAGCGACGCCGGCTGTTCCGACTGCTTCCGGGGACCGCGCTGGGCACGGCCGCCGGCTGCGCGCTGCTGCTCTCCACCCCGGCGCGGGCGTTCGAGCTGATCGTGCCGTTCCTGGTGCTGGGCGCGACGGCCGTACTCGCGTTCCAGGACCATTTGCGCCGGCTGGTCGGGCATCCCCGGGAACTCGGCCCACGCCGTCGGGGCCTCTCCGTGCAGCTCATGGTCGTGCTCGGCGCGGTCTACGGCGGCTATTTCGGTGCCGCGCTCGGAGTCATGCTGCTCGCCGGTCTGGCCCTGGTCCTGGACGAGACGCTGGCCCGGGTCAGCGCGATCAAGAACGTGCTGTCCGCAGTGGTCGGGCTGACCACCACGGCGGTCTTCGCCGCGTTCGGCCCGGTCGACTGGGCCGCCGTCGCGGTGGTCGCCCCCGCCACCATCGGTGGCGGGTACGGCGGCGCGTGGCTGGTCCGTCGGCTGGCGCCCACCGTCCTCAAGGCCGTGATCGTGGTCTTCGGTACGGCGATCGGCCTGCTCCTGCTCTACCGCGCGCTGTCCTGACCCGGGTTCACCGGCCCCGCTGGGCGGGATACCGCCGACGGACCTCCCGCAGCATCCAGCCGAAGAACGCCATCTCGCACACCGCGATCACGCCGAGGACGATGATCTCCGCCATCGATCTCACCTCCGGTCGGGCCTGCCTGCCGGTCACCTCCAAGTTACCAAGCCGCGCCGCTCTCCGCCCATGGACGATCCCCGTGACCAGGGAAGCCGTACTCCGGAAGGCGCCGGGACGGTTCCCTGGTCACGGGGATCTCGGGGGGTGGGGTGGTAGTTCGGTGGAGGGTCAGACCTTGGGGGCGGGCTCGGCCGCCACCTCGGCCTCCTCCCGAGGGCTGGGGACGAGCCTCGGGTCGCCCTCGTCGGCGAAGTAGTCGTCCCGCTCGGTGCCGTCGACCCCCTCGGTCACCTTCGCGGCTCGCAGGGCCAACGTGAACAGCACCGCGACCAGCAGGTTCACCGCAACCGCGACGAGTCCGACGTAGATGGTCCTGGTCGAGCCCTCGAAGCCGAGCTTCTCCAGCGGGAAGGCCGACCCACCGAAGTGGAGCCGCTTCGTCGCCGGGTTGGGAATCTGGTAGAGCATCCACATTCCCAGGCCCATTCCGGCGGCCCAGCCGGCGATCAGCGCGCCGCGGTGGAACCAGCGGGTGTAGAGGCCCAGCGCGACCGCCGGCAGCGTCTGCAGGATGATGACGCCGCCGATGAGCTGGAGGTCGATCGAGAACTGCGGGTCGAGGAAGACGATGCAGGCGACCGCGCCGACCTTGACCACCAGCGACGTGATCTTGGAGACGTTCGCCTCCTGCGCCGCCGTGGCGTCCTTGCGCAGGTACTCCTTGTAGATGTTCCGGGTGAACAGGTTCGCGGCGGCGATCGACATGATGGCCGCCGGCACCAGGGCCCCGATCCCGATGGCCGCGAACGCCACCCCGGCGAACCAGCTCGGGAACTGCTGCTCGAACAGCAGTGGCACCACCGTGTTGTTGTCGACGGTGCCCTCGGTCGAGCCGGGCAGCGGGGTGACCCCGGCCGCGATGGCGGCGTACCCGAGCAGTGCGATCAACCCGAGCAGCAGGCTGTACGCCGGCAGCGCCGACATGTTCCGCTTGATCACGTCCCGGCTCCGGCTGGCCAGTACGCCGGTGAGGCTGTGCGGGTAGAGGAAGAGCGCCAGTGCCGAGCCCAGCGCCAGGGTGATGTACTGCAACTGGTTGTTCGCGTTGAGCAGGATGCCGTCGTTCGGGGACGGGCTCGCGTCGAACTTCGCGTCCGCCGCGTCGAAGATGCTCCCCCAGCCACCCAGCTTGTACGGCAGGTAGATGATCGCCACCAGGATCACGATGTAGATCAGCGTGTCCTTGACGAACGCGATCAGCGCCGGCGCCCGCAGCCCGGACTGGTACGTGTAGGCGGCCAGGATGGCGAACGCGATGATGATCGGCAGGTGCCGGGCGATGGTGCTCTCCCCGGTCACGCCCATCGTCTTGAGCACCGCCTCGATGCCGACCAACTGCAGCGCGATGTACGGCATCGTGGCGACGATGCCGGTGATCGCGATGATCAGCGCCAGCGTCGGCGAGTCGAACCGCTTCCGGACGAAGTCGGCCGGGGTGACGAACCCGTGCCGGTGCGACACCGACCAGAGCCGGACCAGCACCAGGAACACCAGCGGATAGATGATGATCGTGTACGGCACGGCGAAGAACCCGGCCGCGCCGGCCCCGAACAGCAGCGCCGGTACCGCCACGAAGGTGTACGCGGTGTAGAGGTCACCGCCGACCAGGAACCAGGTGATCCAGCCGCCGAAGCTGCGCCCGCCGAGGCCCCACTCGTCGAGATGGGCCATGTCGTTCGGCGCCCGCCACCGGGCCGCCACGAAGCCCATCCCGCTGACCAGCAGGAACAGAACCGCGAAGATGATGATCTCAGTGAGATGGTCCCGCCACACCGCCGCTCACCTCCGCTTCTTCGTCATCTGGTAGACCAGCGTGGTGGTGGAGACCCCGACCAGGATGAAGGCCAACTGCAGCCAGTAGAAGACCGGGAAGCCGAACAGCCGGGGAGAGTCGGCGTTGAACAGCACGGTGATCAGCGGCACCACGATCGGGATGAAGAGCAGCCAGTTCCACGGGCTGTGGTCCTTCGCTCTGGACACCGCCGGGACCGGCGCCGCCTGGGGGGTGTCAGGTTCGCTCATGCCGTCACCTCGCTGCGCTCGCTCATACCGGAACTCCTCCGGGGCTGTCCGTCATGGATCTACATGTGCCGCCGGAGGTTAGGGCAGAGTGACGGGCGTCACGTCTTCGCAACGGGACCGTTGCGCCCAACGGCGACCACGGTGCGCCGAATGGTGACCAACGGGACCAACGAGGCCTACATAGCGGATCTTTCGGATCAAAGAACGGATCGAAGGTTGGCGATAGGCCTTGATCGCCGGACGGGAGGTTGCCATGCTGGCCGGGTGCCGCGATTTCGCTCGTACGACACCACCGAACTGGCGTACCACGTGCTCGGCTCCGGGCCGCCGCTGGTCTGCCTGCCCGGCGGGCCGGCCCGGGCTTCGAGCTACCTCGGTGACCTGGGTGGACTGAGCCGGGAGCGCACCCTGCTCAAGCTCGATCTGCGCGGCAGCGGCGAGTCGGCGGTCCCGGAGGATCCCGCGAGCTACCAGTGCGACCGGCTCGTGGACGACGTCGAGGCGTTCCGGATCCACCTCGGACTGGACCGGATGGACCTGCTCGCCCACTCCGCCGCCGGAAACCTCGCCGAGCTGTACGCGGCCCGGTTCCCCGACCGGCTGGCCCGACTCGTACTGGTCGCGCCCGGCCTGCGGTCGGTCGGAGTGGAGACGGTCGGCTTCGACGAGGCCATCGCCGCCCGGTCCACGCAGTGGTGGTACCCGGAGGCGAAGGCGGCGATGGATGCCTGGCAGGAGGCGGCGGCCCGGGGCGCCACACCGGAGGAGGTGGCGGCACTGCGCGCCGCCGCCGCCCCGTTCGCCTACGGGCGGTGGGACGAGCGGGCCCGTGCGCAGGTCGAGGCCGAGCAGTGGGAGCGGTCCGTTCCGGCCTCCGCCGGCTACTACGCCGACTTCGCCCCGGACGTGCCGGCGGTCCGTACGGCGCTGACCGGACTCGGCGCCCCGGTGCTGATCGTGGCCGGCGCACTGGACCCCGCGCCGACGCCGGAGGCCGCCCAGGCGCTCGCCGCGCTCTTCCCGAAGGCCGAGGTCGCGATCCAGGACGGCGCCAGCCACTCCCCCTGGGTCGACGACCGGAGCCGGTTCGTCAAGACCGTGCTCACGTTCCTGACCGCCGAGTAGGTCAGATCCCCGCCAGGTGTGCGGTGTCGTTGACGGTCCGGACCGCCATCCCGCCGTCCGGCCAGATGTCCATGATGGAGAGGCCCGCCGGGTCGAGATAGAGCCGGTGCAGGAAGGCGTCCGTCGCGGCGAGCGCGTCGCGCAGCGCGATCTTCACCGGCGAGACGTGCGACACCACCACCACCGTCTCCCCCGGGTACGAGGCGAGCAGCTTGGCCGTCGCCCGGTTCACCCGGGTGGTGACCTCGACGAAGGACTCCCCGTTGGGTGGGGCGACGGCCGGCGAGGCCAGCCAGGCGTCGAGTTCGGCGGGCCACCGCTCGCGTACCTCGGCGAAGGTCCGTCCCTCCCACTCGCCGAAGTCGCACTCGATCAGGTCCGGCTCGACCACCAGGGGTACGCCGCCGAGCCCACCGGCGATGATGCCGGCCATCGACGTACACCGGGACAACGGTGAGCTGACCACGGCGGCGACCGAGGAGACCAGCCCGGCCACCCGGCGGGCCGCCGCCCCGGCCTGGGCCAGGCCACGGTCGGAGAGCGGAACGTCGCCCCGGCCGGAGTACCTGCCCCGCTGGGTGTACTCCGTCTCGCCGTGCCGGAGCAGCAGCAACCGGGTGGCGGTGTCCGACGGTCGCGGCTCCCAGGAACTCTTCGCCGTGGAACCCTGGGCGGCGACCTCGTGGGACCGGGCCCGCCCGGTCGGATCGGCGGGCGCCTCGGCGGCGCCGGGCTCGGCCGCCTGACCGGCGGCGGCGGTGTCCCGGTCGATACCGGGAACCTTGCCGGCGGCCAGGTCCATCGCCGCGTTGGCGAGCGCGTCGGCGTGCCGGTTCCGCTCCCGGGGAATCCAGGTGTACGACACCGCGTCGAACCGGCGGACCAGCCCGGCGGCCTGTGCGGCGAGCGGCCGGAGCCCGGCGTTCTTGATCTGCCACCGGCCCGCCATCTGCTCGACCACCAGCTTGGAGTCCATCCGCACCTCGACCCCGGTCGCACCCGCCTCGCGGGCGGCCTCCAACCCGGCGATCAGGCCCCGGTACTCCGCGACGTTGTTGGTGGCGACGCCGATCGACTCGGACCGCTCGGCCAGCACCTCGCCGGTGCCGGCGTCCCGGACCACCGCGCCGTAGCCGGCCGGACCGGGATTGCCCCGAGCGCCACCGTCCGCCTCCACCACGACCCTACGACCGGGCACCGATCCCCCTTCCGATCTCGCCATCGAGTACGGTCACAGCCCCGACTCGGCGGTGCGAACCATGATCCGCCGACACTCCTCACAGCGCACGACCTCGTCCGGCGCGGCGGCCCTGATCCGGGCCCGGTCCGCCCCGTACAGCTCCAGCCGGCATCCGCCGCAGCGCCCACCCTGCATCAGCGCCGCACCGAGTCCACCCGAGGTCTCCCGGATCTTGTCGTAGAGCGTCACCAGGTCGGCCGGCAGGTCGGCGGCGAGTGGCTGTCGCGCGCCGACCTTGAACTCCTCCTCCTTGGTGATCTCGGCGAGGTTCTGGTTCCGCCGTTCCTCGGTCTCGGCACGCCGCTCCCGGGTCGCCGTGAGCCGCTGCTCGATCCCGTCGAGTACGCCCTGCGCGGTCTCCCGCTGCTCCATCAGCTCCAGCTCGGCGTCCTCCAGCTCGGTCTGCCGCCTGTTGAGCGAGGCCAGCTCGTGCTGCAACGCCTCCAGTTCCCGGGCCGGGCCGGAGCCGACCGTCAGCCGGGCCTGGTCCCGGTCCTTGCGGATCCGGACCTGGTCGACGTCCCGTTCCAGCCGGGCGATGTCACGATCCAGGTCGTCCACCGCAACCTGGGCCCGGACCCGCTCGTCCTCCAGCGCGGACAGCTCCCGGGCCTGCGCCTCCAGCTCGGCGTGCTCGGGCAGCGTACGGCGCCGGTGGGCGAGCTGCGCCAGCCCGGTGTCGATCGCCTGTAAGTCGAGCAGACGACGCTGGTCCTTCGGGTCGGCCTTCATCGGCGGGACTCCTTGTCCACTGGAGATGCGGGGGATGCCATGGGAGATGCGGGGTGTACCGCGGGTGCGGCGGAGGCAGCGTGCACCGTCCAGGGATCGGTGTCCAGATCGGACACCACGGTCTCGACGGAGAGTCGCTTCCGCAGGTGCTCGGCGACGTCGTCCAGCCAGGGGCGCTCCGTCGCCCAGTGGGCGGCGTCCAGCAGCGCCGGTCCGCCCCCGGCCAGGTGCTCGCTGACCGGATGGTGGCGCAGGTCGGCGGTGAGGTACGCGTCGACGCCGGCCCGCTCGGCGTCCGCGAGGTAGGAGTCACCGGCCCCGCCGCTGACCGCCACGGTCCGGACCAGCCGGTCCGGCTCGCCCGCGGCGCGTACGCCCCAGGCGGTGGGCGGCAGCACCCGGGCGGCGTACGCCGTCAGCTCGGCCAGCGTCATCGGGGTGGGCAGCCGACCGATCCGGCCGATCCCCCGCCCCTGTCCCGCCGACGGATCGCCCGGCGGGGACGGAACCAGTGGGCGCAGCCCGGTCAGGCCCAGCCGGGCGGCCAGCGCGTCGGATACACCCGGACTGGCGACGTCGGCGTTGGTGTGCGCGACGTACAGGGCCACGTCATTCTTGATCAGTTCGTGCACGATCCGGCCCTTGTACGTGGTCGCGGCGACCGACGAGACGCCCCGCAGCAGGAGCGGATGATGCGCCACGATCAGGTCGGCCCGCTGGTCGAGCGCTTCGGCGACGGTCTCGGGCACCACGTCGACGACGCAGCAGACCCGACGTACCGGCGCGGAGGGGTCACCGACCACCAGACCCACCCGGTCCCACCCCTGCGCCCAGGCCGGCGGATAACGCTCGTCGAGCGTCGCCACGACGTCGGCCACACTGACCTTCGGAGATCCGGATGCACCCACGGCGGCCCAGCTTACCGGCGATGGCAGCGCAGCGGCGCCGGCGGCGTCGCTCCGGCCCTCGTGACCACCGTCGGCCGGGAACTCAGCCGAGCTGGCCGCTGACCGAAAGTCTGCTCCGCAGCGCCGTCACGGCCATCTCCCACGGAAAGTTCTCCAGGTGACGCTCGCCCATGCCGGGGGGATGCAGCGGCATGACGTGATCGCCGAAAAGCACCGTGACGTCCCAGTCCCGCAGTCGGGCGATGCTCTCCAGGAAGGCCGGATGCGCCGCCATCGCGGCGTTCGTGAACGGCATCGCCACGATCGGCAGCCGTTTGCCCAGCCCTTCGACCAGGAGACCGAGGGCGAGGGTGTCGGCAATGCCGGCAGCCCACTTGTTGATCGTGTTGACCGTTGCCGGAGAGACGATCATCGCGTCCGCGTCGGGCAGCACGTCCGGATCCCCGGGATTCTTGTACGTCGACCGTACCGGATGCCCGGTTTGTCGGGTCAACGCCGCTACGTCGACGAACTTCGTCCCGTCCGGGGTCAGGATCACGCACACGTCCCACCCGTCGCGCTGCGCGGAGGCCACCAGCCGGCCGACGTTCCGCGTCACCGGCGAACCGCAGGCGAGCACGTACAGCACCCGTGACCCCGTCGACTCCGTCACGGGACAATCCCGTGCAGCGCGGTCATATTCCTACTCCCATGTGCTCAGCCAACTCCGCAAACTGCGCCGGCGGCGCACCCCTTGTGCGACGGAGCACGTTTGACATCACCTCGTGCGCGATCGGCCGGCACCGGATCTCGGAGGGGGCGAGCCGGTCGCCGTCGACCAGCGCCTCGCCGGCCTTGTCCAGATCGCCGATCTGCGCGAACCCCCGGGCCAGGTCCAGCATGTGATGGGCGCGTCGCTCGGGCAGCAGCGCGTTGAACCCGTCCTGCCCCATGATCTTCTGCTCGTGGGTGTTGACCGCCTGCCAGCCCTCGCCGAGTTCCACCGCCGCCGCGGCCCGGTGCAGTTCCAGGTTCGTCGGTCCGAAACTGGTCCAGTAATGGTTCTGGTCGCTCCCGAGCGCCCCGGCCACCTCCTCGGCGCCGTTCACCAGGTCCCGGACCGTGTTGTTGTCACCCATCCGGGCGGCCGCCATCGCACCCTGTAGCAGCAGCATCCCGTAGACCGAGAGTCGCTCCGGGTTCGAGTCGTTGCCCCCGCCCGGCGCGAGCCGGTTGGCGACGCTGACGTTGACCTCCAACGCCGGCCGGGCCCGGCCGAGCGCGAGCAGTGCGCTGCCGACCCGGTAGGTGGCCACGCCGGCCAGCAACGGATCCTCGGCCCGCTGCGACACCGCCATCGAGCGGTCGGCGGCAAGCCAGGCCAGCTCGTACTCGCCCAGCTTGCGCAGCGCCGACGAGGCGATCTGGTACACCTGCCCCAGCAGGTGCGCAGCCTGCCGGGCGTCGTCGCCGCTGGCGACGCTGTCCAGCGCCTGGGCATCCCGGACGAGCTTCGGCAGCGCCCGGGTCAGCACGCCGTACCGGGCGTACTGGAAGGTCAGCCAGGCGTGGTTCACCGACTTGGTCATCTCGGCCACCGACGGCGGCTGGGGAGCCGCGGCGAAGAACGAACTCATCGAGTCGTACCGCTCCAGGGCCGAGCGGATCTCCTCCACCTCGACCTCGTCGATGCAGGTGAGACCGTCGGCCCGGCGTTCCGGCTCCTTGCCGAGCAGCAGTGAGGCGTCGAGTTGCAGGACGTCGGCGATCTCGTACAGCACGGAGAACTTGTCCAACCGACGTACGCCCCGCTCGACCTTGTCCACCCAGCTCTTCGACTTGCCGAGCCGATCGGCGAAAACCTGCTGCGACATCTTGCGGCGACCCCGCCAGTAGGCGACACGGCGACCGATCGGCAGCTCATCCACGTCCGCCCCTCCTCTCTGCGTCGACGACTCCTCCGGCGGCCGGAATTACACCCGACCAAAGCGTGGTGACCTCGCGTCTGCGCTGGTCGCACAGCATGTACGTCACCCCGCAGGCGGCCGCTCGTAACTTTCGATGCAACTTGCGGCTGTCTGACCGGACAAACGACCGCGCCATGACGCCAGTGACGGGCTTCAACCTGCATAACTGGCCGAGATCGTCAATTTAGGGGGTTCGCCATGATGTGGGGAAGAGTCCGTCCGCCCACCGTCCGGCTCAGCCAACTCGACCGGGTCCGGCTGCGCCGGGTCGCCGTCCGCTACGCGGGGCACGGTTGGGACGTCACGCCCGGCGCCTGCCTGGCCCGACATCGATTCGTCTGCGGCCGGGCCGGCTGCCCGACCACGGGCTGCCATCCCGCCCTTGAGCAGTGGGAACAGACCGCCACCGCCGATCCGGCCCGGGTCGCCACCTGGTGGGGGATCCGCCCGCACGCCATCCTGCTGGCCACCGGACGCGCCTTCGACGTCCTGGAGGTCCCCGCCTACGTCGGCCGGTACGCGCTGGAACAGGCCCGCCCCCGGCTGTACGGCGCCGTCTCCGGTCAGGTCCGCGGCCCGGTCGCGATCACTCCGGGTGGGCGGTGGATGTTCCTGGTGCGGTCCGGCGAGCCGCTGCGGCCGGAGTTGGACAACTCCCTCTACGTGGTCCGGCACGGCCCCGGCTCGTGGATCCCGGCCCCACCGACCCGGCTGCCGGAGGGCACGGTCCGCTGGGCGGTGTCGCCGGAGGCGACCCGGTGGCGGCTGGCCGACCCGTACTGCGTACAGGAACTGCTCGTCGAGGCGCTGGAGGTGGTCACGCCCGCCCTTCCCACCCCGCTGTTCCCCGCCCAGCTGCCGGCCCCACGCCGGGGCTACTGAGCCGCCCCGGCGGGCCGGGTCGGTACGGGCGGTCCCGACCCCGTCGTACGGTCCGGACCAGGTCGTACGGTCCCCGCCCACCTGCCCGGTCCCGGCCGATCGCTCGCAGCACCAGGCAGGAGAAGCGTGAGAGCCGCCCCGGACCGGGTATTCCGGCGCCGGACTGGTAGACGTCTGAGGAAAGGGCCCTGGCCATGCTCAGCAAAGAGGATCAGCGCCGGTTTGACGAGATCACGCACCAGCTCCGCGTAACCGATCCGGAGTTCGTCGCCCGGTTGGGCGACCGGAGCAGGCTCCGCCGCGCCCGGCTGATACTCGTGTTGACCTTCGTGTTGTGGGCCACCGTGCCGGCCCTGGTCGTCCTCGGCGGATGGCTGGCCGTGGCGATCGCCCCGGCGGTCCTCGTCGCGGCCACCCTGCTGATGTGGCAGGCCCGACGGAACCGGTGAGCCCGGTCCGGCACCCGGTCGCCCGGTTGCCCGGCCGCCCTCGGTGGCCGCAGCGGTCAGCCCGGATCCGCGCCGAATCGGACGTAGGCCCGGCGAAGCCGCTCGGCCAGTCCGGGCCCGCCGATCGCCGCACCGGGCGGACCGAGCTGGCGCAGCACCAACTCCGGCTCCGTCACCAGGGTCGGCCCACGGACCGGGAGCGGCACCGGGGCCAGCCAGAAGCGGTCGACCATCCCGGCCAACGGCTCGGTGGGCAGGTCGGCGAGCGCCAACTCGGCACCGACCGGAGCCGGATCGGTCGGGCCCGGCGGCGCGACGGACGGATCCGAACCGTCGGCGCCGGACGCTCGGGCGACCGCTCGGCCGGTACGGGCCGGCCGGCGGCTGCCGGACCGGGACGTGGATCTACTCCCGGCTGCCCCGTGCCCGGTACCCGGGTCGGTGCCGGTGTCGCCGCCGCGCAACTCCCGTAGCCGGGCCAGCAACCGCGCCCGGTCCCGCCCCCGCCAGTGCAGCAGCTCGAACGGATCCGCGTCGAAGGCCTCGGCGAGCAGGTAGAACGTCGCGGCCAGGTGCTTGCACGGCACCGCGAAGTCCGGGCAGTTGCACCGCTGCTCCAGTTCGTCGACCCCGGCCGGGAACAACGGCGCACCGGCCTCGCTGAAGACCGCCTCCAACTCCGGCGGCACGTCACCGGCGAGCAACCGCGCGCTGAACAGCGCCTGCGCGGCCAGCAACGCCTCGATCCGGGCCCAGACCGGCTCGCGGAACGGCCGCAGCCGGATCGACACCTGGTAGGGCGTGGGTCGGGAACCCTGCACCACGGCGGTCACCTCACCCGGCGCCACCTCCAGCGAGAGCACCTGCCCGGCCCGGGCGTACGACCGGCCCCGAGTGAGCCGGGTACCGAGGGCGAACGACTCGAGTACGTCGAGGAAGCGCCGGGACCACCAGGACTGCCCGATGGCGCCCCGGGCGGTACGCGCCCGCAGTCCGCCGGAGACCCGGCGCGGCGGCCCGTACTCGGCAAAGTCCGGGCCACCGGACCGCCCCGACCCGCTTCCGCTGCCACCCCGCCCCGATCCGGTCACGCCGCCGTCCCGCCCCGACCCGCTTCCGCCGCCCCGCCGCTTGCCGGTCATTCCACCACCGCCCCGGTCTCGAGGGCGAAGAGCTGCCGCAGCTCCGATGTCGACAGCTCGGTGAGCCACTGCTCCCCGCTGCCGACGATCTTCGCGGCCAGTCCCCGTTTCTCGGTGATCATCGCCGCGACCTTCTCCTCGACGGTGCCCGCACAGACGAACTTCCGGACCTGTACGGCCCGCCGCTGGCCGATCCGGAACGCACGGTCGGTGGCCTGGTCCTCCACCGCCGGATTCCACCACCGGTCGACGTGGATGACGTGGTTGGCGGCGGTCAGGGTCAGTCCGGTACCGCCGGCCTTCAGGGAGAGGATGAACAGCGCCGGACCGTCCTCACCGGAGCCGTCCGGCACCGCCCCGGCACCGTCCGCCGCCGGGCCCTGGAAGCGGGCCACCATCGCGTCCCGGTCCGCCTTGGCGACTCCGCCGTGCAGATAGAGCACCTCTCGGCCGAACCTGGCGGCCAGGTGGGCCCGGAGCATGCCGCCGAACTCGGCGTACTGGGTGAAGATCAGCGCCTTTTCCCCGGCCGCCAGCACCTCGTCGAGGATCTCCTCCAGCCGGGCGAGCTTGCCGGACCGGCCGGACAGCGTCGAGCTGTCCCGGAGCAGCTGGGCCGGGTGGTTGCAGACCTGTTTCAGCCTGGTCATGGTGGCCAGCACCAACCCGCGCCGCTCGATGCCCTCACTGGACTCGATCTTGGCCATCATGTCGTCCACCACCGCCTGGTAGAGGGACGCCTGCTCCCGGGTGAGATTGCAGAGCACCTCCATCTCCAGCTTCTCCGGCAGGTCGGTGATGATCGACTTGTCGGTCTTCACCCGTCGGAGCACGAACGGGCCGGTGATCCGGCGCAACCGCGCCGCGGCCTCGTCGTCACCGTGCCGCTCGATCGGCTCGGCGTACCGCTTCTTGAAGGCCGGTGCACCGCCCAACAGGCCCGGATTGGCGAACTCCATGATCGACCAGAGGTCGGCCAGGCGGTTCTCGACGGGCGTGCCGGTGACCGCCACCCGGTGCCGGGCGGGCAGCGCCCGGACCGCGCCGGCCTGCCGGGTCGCGGCATTCTTGATCGACTGCGCCTCGTCCACCACGATCCGGTGCCAGTCGATCTCGGCCAGCGCGGCGGCGTCCCGGGCCGCCAACGAGTACGTGGTGAGCACCAGGTCCGCGTCCCGCACCGCCGCGGCGAACTCCGCCCCGCGCGGACGCTCGGCGCCGTGGTGTACGTGCACCAGCAGCTCCGGTGCGAACCGCGCCGCCTCGCGCTGCCAGTTGCCGACCAGCGACATCGGACAGACCAGCAGCGTCGGCCCGGCCTCCGCCGGGTCCCCGGCGATCAGCGCCAACATCATGATCGTCTTACCCAGCCCCATGTCGTCGGCGAGAATGCCGCCGAGGCCGAGGGACTGGAGGAAGCTCAGCCAGGCCAGCCCGCGCCGCTGGTACGGGCGCAGCGTGCCCCGGAAGCCCTCCGGCGCGTCCCGGGGGGTGAGGTGCCGCTCGGCCTGTCCGGCGAGCAGGTCACCGAGTGGCCCGTCGGCACTGACCCCGAGCACCGGCAGCGCCTCCGGGTCGTCCTGACTGGCCAGGCCGAGCCGGAGCAGGTCGCCGACGGTCAGCTCGCCGCCCGCCCGGAGCAGTTTGAGCCCGGCCGCGAGCCGCTTGGCGTCCAGTTCGACCCACTGGCCACGGAGCCGGACCAACGGTGTCTTCAGCTTGGCCAGCGCCCGCAGTTCGGCAGCCGAGAGCGGCTGGTCGCCCAGCGCCAGCTCCCACTGGTAGTCGACCAGCGCGTCCATCCCCAGCGAGCTGCGTGCGGCCACCGTCCCCGGCGCGGTACGGGTACGCGCCTGCAACCGGGCGCCGAGCCGCGCGCCCGGCCGCTGCCACCAGGAGGGCAGCAGCACCCCGAACCCGGCGGCGTGCAGCACCGGCGCGCCGTCGCGAAGAAACCGGTGTGCGCCCTCGGTATCCAGCTCCAGGGCCTCCGGCGCGGCCGTACGCAGCGCGTCGTCCAGCTCCGGCCACAGCCGGCTGGCGCGGCCCAGCTCGGTCAGCAGCGTCTCCTGTGGGGCGGCGAGGTGCCGGGCCAGCGCCCGCAGATCGGCTCGGGCCGTCCAGATCCGGTCCGCCCCGACGACCAGGCTCGGCTCGTCGGCGGCCTGGAGGGCGAACTCCACCCGCCAACGGCTGTCGGAGTCGGCGGAGCCACCCGGGACGTCGGAGCCGTCGGCACCGCCCGGGACGTCGGAGCCGTCGGCACCGCCCGGGGCGTCGGAGCCGGCGGAGCCACCCGGGGCGTCGGAGTCGGCGGGCCCGGCCGCGTCCTCCGGTTCGGCCGGGCCGACGATCAGCCCGGTGGCGGCGTCGATCTCGGCCGGGGCGACCGGTTCGACGAGCCGGAAGCAGGCCCGGACCGGACTGCCGGCGGCATCCCGCTGCCAGGCGCGCAACTCGGCGTCGAGCGCGGCGAGTGCCTCCGGGCGCGCCGTGAACCCCCGCTGCCGTCCGGTCAACGCCCGCAACCAGGCCCGTACGGCGGCGTCGGCGGCGCTGGCCCGGCCCGCCCCGATCAGGCGTACGCCCTCCAGGGCGCTCCGGGCGGCGGCGTCGGTGAGCGCGTCCAGTGCGTCCGCGACCGTTGCCGCCGCCGAGCCGTCCGGTACGGCGGAACCGTCCGGTACGGCAGACCCGTCCGACGGCTCGGTGGCATCCAACCCAGAGTCCTCGGCCGCGGCCCGGGTCACCGGCGGCAGTGCCATGGTGAGCGCGCGGGCCCAGCCGGCATCCGCGCCGGTGAGCAACGGCCGCCAGACCGCGTCCGCCGACGCGGTGGACCCGGTCGTCGGGCCGGCGTCGACGCCGCGCCGCACCCCGGGCAGCGCCCGTCCTCGGCGTACCAGTTCGACGGCGAACTCGGCCAGCCCGGCGAGATGCCGCAGCGACGCGCCACGCGCCGGCCCGGCCGCCCCGGTCACCTCCGGATCACCGGGTGCCGTCCCGGTGCCGAGCGGCCCCTGCTCGCCGAACGCGACCAGCACGGGAAGCGCGTGGTCGGCGTCGTACTCCAGGACCGGCACCTGCCACCGTGCCAGGCCGACCGGACCGCGGCCTGGCTCGACCGGCTCGGTCCGGACCAGCTCCGGCGAGTCGACGGGGGCGCCGGACCGGGTGGGCAGGGCGAGCGGGACGTTGTCGGTCGTCGCCTTGGCGGCGAGTTCACCCAGCGCGCCGGTCAGCCCGGAGTGCCCGACCGCGAACGGGTGTGGCCGGCTCCTGGGCGGCCGGCCGGGTCGACGCGGTGGGCGGGCGGGCAGCGTCGAATCCTCACCCCACACCGCGAGTCGGCCACCGGCCAGCCACACGCCGTGGATGACCAGCACGGACACGTCCCTTCTCCGGGCGGCAGGGGCAAACGGGCGATCCCCTTTCTAGCACCTCCACCCGACACGGTGACGGTTAACGGGGCCGGTCCGGGTCGGCGTCGTACAGCGGGGTGACGGCCGCGGCACACCGCTCCAGCAACTCCCGGATCTCGGCGCCGAACGCGGCCGTCCGCTCGCTCTCCACGTCGATCGTGCCGAGCACCACGCCGGTGTCGGGATGCAGGACCGGGACGATCATCTCGGACCGGGTGCTGCCGAACGCGGTGAGGTAGCGGGGATCACTGCCCACGTCGTCGACCACCACACTGCGGCCGGTCGCCACGGCCGTCGCCGTCAGGCCCTGGTCCCGGGGGAAGCGGGGATACGCGGGAGCGCCCGGACCCGAGTAGCCGAGGATCTGCACCTCGGTGTCGGTCACCCGGTAGACCCCGACCCAACGGTGTCCGGTGTGTCGGTGGATGGCCGCGGCGATCCCGGCGCCCCGGCTCTCGGCGTCGTCCCCGGCCCGGCGGGCCAGGGCAGCGACGACCGTCATCAGTTCGTCTGGCGTCATGGCTGGCAGGTTAGGGTGCCGGCGGTCACCGGCCGAACGGATATCCGCGCCGTCCGGACGCCGTTTCCGCACCCGTCCGGCCGTCTCCTGGCATTTTTCGGCTTTACCCCAGTCACGAATCGAACAGTTACGGGCTTCGGGCCGTACTAAGAGACAAGATGACGATAGGCATGGATGCGTCGGCATCACGAGGCGAGGCGGTGACCATGGACTTCCCCATCGTGAAGCGAGCCACGCCAGGCCGCTATCTCCTCCGCGGGCTGCTCTCCTGCGGGCCCTGCGACGAACTGCTGATCCCGTCCTTCTCGTCGAGCGGGCGCCGGTACTACGGCTGCCCCCGACGGCAGTGCCCCCGGCCGTGGATACCGGCCGAGCAGACCGAGCAACTCGTCTGGGCGCACTTCGCGTCGACGCATGGGGCCGCCGCCCGCGACGTGCCGAACGACCAGCGGCAGGCGATCCTGACCGCCGTGCTCGCCCGGGTCAGCATCGGCGTACGGATCGCCGACCTCCAGTACCACTGGCGGTGAGGAGGGGGTACCGGCGAACCGCTGCGCCCGGGCGCCTGCGGCGGCAGGATGACTGCATGGAGGCCACGGAGATCCCCCTGGTCGGCGGTGCGGCCGACGGCGGGACGGTGGTCGTCGACCTCGACGTGCACGGTCGGCCGCCGCTCACCCACCACCACCTGGTCGACGGCGGGCTCGCCGGTGCGGAGATCTACGAGTTGGAGTCGGTTCTCGGCGACGGGCCACCCTGGCTGTACCGGTGGCGCGGGCCGGCGAGCTGAGCCGGCCCCGACGGGAACACCCGCCGGGGCCGGATCGGCGCCGCTGGACCGTACCGGGGTGGCGGCTATCCGCCGCGGAAGACCCGGATCGTCGCGATGCCACCCAGGGCCACCGCACCGAGCAGTACCGCCCAGATGACCGTCGTGTTCAGGCCGGTGCCGAACTCCGCGTTGGCCTTCGCGTTCGCCACCAGGGAGTTGTCCGGCGCCACGGGCATGGTCACCGGGGGCAGCTCCGAGTAACGGACCAGGCCGGTGCTCTCCAGCAGGGTCATGTGGGTCATCACGAAGCCGTTGGCCTGCTCGGCGAGCGTGCGTACGGTCTCGTTCCGGGTGCCGGACCGGACCGCCCCGATGACCGGGAAGATCGCGCCGTGCGCCGCCCGGAGCCGGTCCACGAAGATCCGGTCGAACCGATCACCGGACGCGTTCGTCATCTCGGTGAGCCAGCCCTTCTGCTGGGCGCTCGGCTCGGCGGGCAACTGGACGCCCAGCTTGTTGGCCGCGTCGACGGTCAGCTGGTCCAGCTCGTCGTGCTGCTTGGCGATCTCGGCGCCGACCTCCCGGACCCGCTTGTTGTTGCCCTTCTCGGCCGCCATCTGTCCGGCCGGCATCTCCCACAGCCCGGCCAGCCGTACCCCGTTGAGCAGGGCCATGTCGGTCGCACCGAGTTGGGTCGGCCCGGCCGGTGCCGCCATGCCGACGCCAGGCAGCACCAGCAGCCCGACGACGAGGCCAGCCAGCAGTGCCGCCGTCCGGCGCGTTGCCTTTACCGCAGATCGGGCCGTGGCCACCTGCTCAACCTCCCAGAGAACAGCGCCGAAGTGGCGGGGATATCGGCCAGGACGGTATTGCGGAGCACGGTAACGAGTCAATCTCAGCGGGCCGAAGAGAGCGAAGCTTAGGCCACATTTAAAGGAAACCTATACCGGCGGGTAGCGGGCGACCCGAAGCGGACCCGGCACGTGCCCGGGAAGGTCTGCCGATCGGAACGGAAAGCGGGGTGCCGGAACACCGACACCCCGCTGCCACGTTGCTGGAGACTGTGGGCGCGGCAGGTTTCGAACCTGCGACCCCTCGCTTGTAAGGCGAGTGCTCTCCCGCTGAGCTACGCGCCCGGAACACCTGTTACGGCCACCGGCGGCGGCTAGCTTACCCCGACCCCGGGGGTCGGCGTCGACCGACCGACGATCTTGGCTGGGTCGGACGGTCAGCCCGACGCCGTCGATCTTGGCTGGCTCCGAATGGTCAGCCCGACGCCGCGGCGAGCGCCTTCCGCCAGCCCGCCTGGTCGCGTGCCTCGCCGGGCTGGTTCAGCTCGGCGAACCGGACCGTTCCGGTTTTGTCGATCACGAACGTGCCCCGGTCGGCGAAACCGGCCGCCTCGTTGAAGACGCCGTACGCCTGGGCCACCGCCCCGTGCGGCCAGAAGTCGGCGAGCATCGGAAACTCGTACCCCTCCCGGTCGGCCCACACCTTGTGCGCGTAGACCGAGTCGACGCTGACGGTCAGCACCTGCACGTCGTCGTTCTGGTACTCGTGGAGGTTGTCCCGCAGTTCACCCAACTCGCCCTGGCAGGTGCCGGTGAAGGCCAGCGGATAGAAGACCAGCAGGACGACCCGTCGGCCCTGGAAGTCGGTCAGCCGTACCTCCTGGTTGTTCTGGTTCTTCAGTACGAAGTCCGGCGCCAAGGCACCAACCTCGATCGGCATGCGGCTCCTTCTGGTCATGGGGTACCCGCCGACTGATCATGAGCACCAGCCGACGCGGGCCGACCCGGCCGGCATCTCCGGCACGGGCTGCCGCGAACCCCGTCCGGGCGTACGGCGCCCGGACCGTGGTCCGCAGGCTACTTCTTCGCCTTGGCTCCCCGACGCAGGACCAGCCGCGCACCACTCCAGTCCTTGCCGGCGTTGACCGTCGAGGTCTGTTGCAGGCCGGCGGTGGGTGCCGACTCACTGATCTCGCTCGGCTCGACGTGGCCGTCCCGTCCGGCCTTCGGGGTCAGCAGCCACACCACACCGTTGTCGGCCAGCGGGCTGAGCGTCTCGACGAGCATCTCGAACAGGTCACCGTCACCGTCCCGGTACCAGAGCAGCACCGCGTCCACGACCTCGTCGGTGTCCTCGTCTACCAGCTCTCCGCAGCGATCGGTCAGGGCGTCGCGGAGATCCTGGTCGACGTCGTCGTCGTACCCCATCTCCATGACGACCATCCCCGGCTCGATGCCGAACCGGTCCGCCAGACTCCGTACGCCGTCGGCGGCCTGACCAGCGGTCGCGCTCACTGTCACGTGCCTCCTCATCTCCACTGCCAGCGGCATCCCATGCGACGCCGATAGCGCAAAGTCCACACAGTTGTCCCGCCGCGCGCAAGTGGCACACCGAGTCGAAGGGAATTTACCGTGCCAGCAGCGTTCGGGCACCCTGGGTAATGGCCTCTTCGGAGACCAGAACCTGACGGGCAGCCGGACCCAACGGGACGAAAGTGTCGATTGATGCCACCCTACGGGCAGAACCGACAAAACCGGCGTCAACCAGGGCCGCCACCACTCCCTCGCCGACCCCGCCGGACCGGCGCGTCTCGTCCACGACCAGCACACGGCCGGTCGCGGAGGCCTCCCGGATGATGTCCGCCACCGGCAGCGGAGCCAGCCAACGCAGGTCCAGCACCCGGGTACCGACATCCTCCTCGGCCAGCTTCGCCGCGGCCCGCAGCGACATCCGAACCCCGTTACCGAACGTGATAATCGTGACGTCCTCCGCCGATCCGACGCCGTACACGCGGCCCCGGCCGATCGGCACGTGGCTGGCCGTCCAACCGCCCGGACCCTGGTAGGGGGCGAGCCACTCGCCGTCGCCGTCGGCGTACAGGTCCCGGGTGTGGTAGAGCGCGATCGGCTCCAGGAACACGCAGACGCTGCCGTCGACCGCCGCGCTGGCCAGGCACGAGCGCAGCATCGGCGCGGCGTCGTCGGCCCGCGCCGGCACCGCGAGCACCAGCCCCGGAACATCCCGGAGTACGGCCAGCGAGTTGTCGTTGTGGAAGTGCCCGCCGAACCCCTCCTGGTACGCCAGCCCGGCGATCCGGACCACCATCGGGTTGCGGTACGCCCCCCGGGAGAAGTACTGCATCGTGGCCGCCTCCCCCCGCAACTGGTCCTCGGCGTTGTGCAGGTACGCCAGATACTGGATCTCCGGCACCGGCAGCATCCCGCTCAACCCGGCGCCGAGCCCGAGGCCGAGCACCGACGTCTCGTCCAGCAGCGTGTCGAACACCCGCGGGGCACCGAAGCGGTCCCGCAGGCCCTTCGTCACCCCGTACACCCCGCCCTTGGCCGCCACGTCCTCGCCGAACACCGTCATGCCCGGATGGTCCAGCAACCCGTCGGCCAGCGCCGCGTTGATGGTCTGCGCCAGGGTGAACGGGCCCTCCTGCTCGGGCAGCTTGGCGCCGAAGGCGGCCTTCCGGGCGGCGGCCGCCGGCCCCGCGGCCCGACCGGCGGCATCGGTGATCTCCTTGGCGACCCGGACCGGCCGCCTCGGCGCGAGCGGCGCCACGATGTCCGCCGCGTGCTCCAGCTTCCGCTCCCCGAGCACCTCCTCGGCGACCTTGCGCACCTGCCAGCCGACCTCGTCGTACCGGGCGATCAGCTCGTCCGGGGTGGCCAGGCCCGCCTCGGCGAGCAGTCTGGCGGTGGCCACCACCGGATCGCGCTCCACGTCCCGGGCGATCTCGGCGGAAGTCCGGTACGCGATCTCCGCGTCCGCACCGGCGTGACCCATCAACCGCACCGTCGACAGGTGCAGTACGGCCGGTCGGCGGTGCCGGCGTACCCAGGCCGCCGCCTCCACCGCGACGTCGTACGTCTCGACCAGGTCGCAGCCGTCGGCGGAGAAGTACCGGATGCCCGGCTTGGCCCGCAGCGCCTGGGCCACCCAGCCGTCCGGCGACTTCACGCTGATGCCCAGCCCGTTGTCCTCGCAGACGAACAGCACCGGGATGCGGAGCCCGGTGTGGTCGCACCAGCCGGCGGTGTTGAACGCGGCGACCGCGGTCGCGTGGTTCACCGAGGCGTCGCCGAACGAGCAGACCACGATCGCGTCGGTCGGCCAGGGCGACTCGGCCTCGGCACGCTGCCGGTTCGGGCCGCTGGTCGCCCGCCGGCCGGTCGGCCGGGCACGCCCGTCGCCCAGTCGGC
Source organism: Plantactinospora solaniradicis (assembly GCF_042658085.1). Classification (NCBI taxonomy): domain Bacteria; kingdom Bacillati; phylum Actinomycetota; class Actinomycetes; order Micromonosporales; family Micromonosporaceae; genus Plantactinospora; species Plantactinospora solaniradicis. The sequence goes on from NZ_JBHSPR010000068.1 coordinate 25,321, forward strand.
GCAGCCGCTCGATGGCGAACCCGATTCCCACCGCGCGGGGCAGGTGCGAGGCGATGGTGGAGGTGGTCGGCACGATCGCGAGGGCGGCGTTGCCGAACACCTTGTGCCGGCCGCCGGCCATCGGCTCGTCGGCCGAGGCCACCACCCCACGCAGTACGTCCCGGGCGGCGCTGATGATCGCGTCCGGCGCCGCGTTCTCCTCGTCGCCGTCGGAGTCCCCGCCCCGGCGCTCGGCGGCGCTGCCGTTGCCGTCCGGGCCACGCATCGCCTCGGCCACCCGTTCGGCGACCCCCACCCGGCGGCGCGCGGCCTCGGACTCGTCGGCGTCGGCGGCGGCGTCGGCACGCCCCAGGTCCGCCGCCTGGGCGACCCGGGCGCAGTAGAACGCCCCGGACCGGTAGTGCAGCAACGCGGGGTCGGTCGGCCGGACGGCGAGCGCCACCGCCGCGTTCCCCTCGTGTCCGGAGGAGCCGATGGTGTAGAACCCCTCACCGAAGCTGCGTAGCCATCGGGCCGCGAGGTCCAGGTGCCGGCTGACGAGTTGGGCGTCGTACAGTTCCAGGGCCCGTCCGCCGTCGAGCGTGCCGCCGTCCCGGACCGGCTCCTCGGCCGACCGCCCGGACGTCGACGCCGGAACGGCGCCGACCGCCTCCCGGAACCGTTCGTCGAGATCTTGAGGGGTGGTCACGTCGGACAGCATTACCGACGCCGGCCACCCGTGACCACTCAGACACGTCACAACGGGACAGTGTGTCGCAACCGTCAGTTCGTACCCGGTTCCGCCGCGTCGCCACGACCGGCCGATCTGCTTCCCGGTGATCCGCTTCCCGGCGATCCGCTACGCCGGAGTCCCGCATATCGTTCCGGACCGAATCGGGCAATGCCGCTCCCTTCCCTTCACTCGATGTTCGACGGGTAGCTATCGGGACGATCAGCCCGATGAACCGGTGGTCGCCAGGCTGCTCCCAGTCTGTCCGCGCAGATCTTGGGAGAACTCGATGGCCCTGTCCCGCCGTACCCTCCTGCTCACCGGCGCCGCGGTCGGTGCCGCCGGCGCAGTCACCGTGCTGCCCTCGGCGGCCGTCGCCGCCCGGCCGCTGAGCACCGACCCCTTCACCCTCGGCGTGGCCTCCGGCGATCCGGACCACGACGGTTTCGTGCTATGGACCCGGCTGGCTCCGACCCCGCTCGCCGAGGACGGTCTGGGCGGGATGCCGAACCGATCCGTGCCGGTGCGCTGGGAACTCGCCGCCGACGAGCGGTTCAGACGCGTCGTACGGCGCGGCAGCGCGCTCGCCCGCCCGGAGTCGGGGCACAGCGTGCACGTCGAGCTGAACGGTCTACAACCGGGACGCGAGTACTTCTACCGGTTCCACGCCGAGCGGCACACCTCGCCGGTCGGCCGGACCCGCACCGCGCCCGCACCATGGGCCTCGGGCGGCAAACTCGTGATGGCCTTCGCCTCCTGCTCGCAGTTCGAGCACGGCTACTTCACCTCCTACCGGCGGCTGGCCGAGGAGGAACCGGACCTGGTCCTGCACCTGGGCGACTACCAGTACGAGTACACCAAGGACACGTACAACATCCCGGGCGGCAACATTCGCGACCACGAGGGCCCGGAGACCGTCACCCTGGCCAACTACCGGCAGCGGCACGCGCAGTACAAGTCCGACCCGGACCTGCAGGCCGCCCACCAGGTCGCCCCCTGGGCGGTGGTCTGGGACGACCACGAGCTGGACAACAACTGGGCCGACGAGGTGTACGAGCGGCCGGACGTCCCGCAGCCCGACTTCCTGGCCCGCCGGGCGGCGGCGTTCCAGGCGTACTACGAGAACATGCCGCTGCGCCGTACCTCGATCCCGCGCGGCATCGACATGCAGCTCTACCGGCGGATCCGGTGGGGCCGGCTGGCCAACTTCCACATGCTGGACACCCGGCAGTACCGGGACGACCAGGCCTGCGGCGACGGCACCCGGGACTGCCCGGCGGCCCTCGACCCGGCCCGCTCCATCACCGGCGCGGAGCAGGAGCGCTGGCTGATCGACGGCTTCCGCCGGTCGGAGGCCCGCTGGGACGTCCTCGGCCAGCAGGTCTTCTTCGGCCAGCGGGACACCGACGCCGGCCCGGCCAAATTCACCTCGATGGACAGCTGGGACGGGTACGTCGGCTCCCGGGACCGGATCACCCGGGGCTGGGTCGAGGCCAAGGTCCGGAACACCCTCGTACTCACCGGTGACGTGCACGCGCACTGGGCCACCGACCTCAAACTCGACTACGACGACCCGACCTCGCGGACCGTCGGCAGCGAGCTGGTCTGCTCGTCGATCAGCACGGGCGGCAACGGTGCCGACTCGGTGACCGGCAGCCACCCGTACTTCCCGCACAACCCGCACCTGCGGTTCCACAACAACCAGCGCGGTTACGTGCTGACGCGGTTCACCGAGCGGGAGTTCACGGCGGACTTCAAGGTCCTGCCGCAGGTCACCACGCCGGGGGCGCCGGTGCACACCCGGGCGTCGTTCGTGGTCGAGGACCGGGTTCCGGGGCTGCACCAGACGTACGACCGCCCGGTCGACCCGGCCACCGCCACCGCCCGGTCGGGCGTGGACCAGGCCGCGGAAACCCGGGCCCAGGAGACCGTCCGCCCCTGACGACACCCACCCACATCGACCCGGTGGTCCCGCCGGGTCGACCCTGGCTGGTCCGGATCGGGTCCGGGCCGGCCAGGGTCGCTCCCCTCATCGCCAGCGTCGCTGCCCCACAGCCCAGGGGTCGCTCTCGCCCACGTCGCCTATTCCCGCCAGCCGACCATCTCGATGCCCCTGGTCAGCTCCACCCGGAGCCCGAGCACGATCTCCCGGGACTGTCCCGGCGGAAGTTCCAGACGCCAGATCAACTCGCCCAGCGCGGCCCGCTCGTCCGGAGCCGGATCGACGCGCAACTCCCGGACCGTGATGCCCTCGCTCTGGGACACCGGAAGCTGGTCGAGCACCGTCAGCCGGGCCGGCCGGGGAGTGTGGTTCGCCACGCTGATCCGGTACTCCACCTCCCGACGCCGGGTCGAGCCCAACGTGACCTTCGTGTCGCTGCGCCGGACCAGCTCACGCTTCACCCTGATCCGGTCGTCCTGGCCGAGCGCCAACTTGACCTCCTCGCCGGGCGCCCAGGTCGGCAGCGTCGTACCGCCGACGAAGTCGCCACCGTGGAACACCGACGCCGGACCGGGCAGCAGGGTGTGCGCGGAGTTGTTGACCGCCGTCGCCCGCAGGTGGACCCCGGGGGTACGGATCGGCGCGGTGAGGTAGTCGAGCCGGGTCGGAAGTTCGAGCGCGGCGACGACGGCGCGGTGGGCGCCACCATCGGCGGGTACGGCCACGGCGCGGGCCGGTTGGTAGGTCGCCGCCATCACGCCCTGTTCCAGGGTGGCGGTGGGCTGTGCCACCGGGGCGGCCCGGCGCGGTCCGGAACCCGGCGACCGGGGTCTGCCCGACGACGGTGGCGGTGCGGGCGCGCCGGCGGCCACGACCCCGTACGGCTGCGCCCCGCCCGGGGCGCCCTCCGCTCCGGTCCACCCCGCCGGCTCCGCCTGGCTGAGGTACCACGGGACCAACTCCGGCAGGGCCGTCCCACCGCTGGCCGGGCGCGCGGTCGAGAGCAGCAGTTCGCACTCCGGCCAGTCCTCCCCGGTGCGCTGGCTGACCAGTCCGAACCAGGTGAGCGTCAGGGTCTCGTCGACCAGCCGCAGGTCGTACGACGAGGTCCAGCCCGCACCCTCCACCACGTACGACAGTTCGAGCCGCACCTCCTCCCCCGGCCCGCCCTCGCCCGGCCCGCCCTCGCCCTCCGGCCCGTCCTCCTCGGGCTCGATCCGCAGGGTCACCTCGGCGAGGAGCCGGTCCGCCGGCCGCTCGCCGGACAGCGCCGCCAGTTCACGCTCGACGGCGGCGAGCCGGTCCTGGGTCTCTTCCCGGCGGCGGCCCAGCTCCCGCCGCCGGGCCTGGCTCGCCGCGGTCTGCTCGGCCACCGAGTCGGCGAACCCCGCGACGTCGCCCGGCGACGCGTCACCGGCCGCGAGCGCCCGCGCGTAGCTGCCACCCGCCCGCTGGGCGAGCAGAATCAGGAACTCGGCACGCTGCCCCTCGACCGCGTCGGCGTCGGCCAGTTCCGCCAGTTCGGCGTTCAGGTCGCGACGCCGCTGCGCCAGCTCGGCGGCGGTGCCCTCGGTGGCCCGGGGCCGTACCTCGGTCAGCACGTCCACCCCGAGCACGGTCGCCGGACCACGACCACCCACCCGGAGCGAATCACGCCGCAGGCCGAGCGGCAGCGGCCCGAGCCGCACCCGGTGCTCTCGTTCTCCGGAGGGCAGGCTGAGGTCGATCCGGCGGGTGACCCGGGCCCGGTCCGGATACACCGTCACGGCGACGATCGGCGCGTCGATCGGGGATGGCGTCATCGCGCGAGGCTACCGGGCACCCCGGTAAGGAAGGGCCCCCGCTTATCGCTTTTTGTAGAAGAAGGGCCCCTTCTTAACAGCCTGGTCAGCCGGGAAGGAAGGAGAACCGGACCTGCCGGGTGGTGTTGTCGCCGTTGGGGTCGACCAGGCAGATCGACTGCCAGGTGCCGAGCGCGAGCCGGCCGCCCAGTACGGGCAGCGTCGCGTACGGCGGCACGAAGGCGGGCAGTACGTGGTCGCGCCCGTGCCCCGGTGATCCGTGCCGGTGCCGCCAGCGGTCGTCGGTGGGCAGCAGGTCGTCGAGCGCGGTCAGCAGGTCGTCGTCGGAGCCCGCCCCGGTCTCGATGATCGCCAGCCCGGCCGTGGCGTGCGGCACGAAGACGTGCAGAAGCCCGTCGCCCTTACCGGCGAGGAACTGCTCGGCCTCCCGGGTGATGTCCCGGACCACTGGTCGGGATCCGGTCCGGATCGTGATCACCTCGCTCTGCATGGGGCCCAGTCTGCCGGACCGGGCGTCCGGGCGGGGCGGATGGGGATGGGGATGGCGCAGCGGGCTCCAGGCGACCGCTGGCCGCAAGATCTGCGGTGAAGAACGCCATGTTGCCGGAAAGTTACCCCCTGGTACCTGTGTCAAGCATCGCCTCTACGCGGTCTAGACGTGACGGAGCTAGGCATGAGGGGGCAGGATGGCGCTAGAGACCTATCCCACACACAACCTAGGGAACGCCTGTGGCCACGGAACGCAAGCGCCCGGTGATCAGCGACGGCCTGCCGAGCCAGCTTCCGGACATCGACCCCGAAGAAACCAGCGAGTGGGTCGAGTCACTTGACGGTGTCATTGACGACCGGGGTGCCAAACGCGCCAGGTACGTCATGCTGCGCCTGCTGGAGCGGGCCAGGGAGCGCCAGGTCGGGGTGCCGCCCCTGACCACCACCGACTACATCAACACGATCCCGCCGGAGCAGGAACCCTGGTTTCCCGGCGACGAGCACATAGAGCGGCGGATCCGGGCGTACATCCGGTGGAACGCCGCCATGCTCGTGCACCGGGCGCAGCGGCCGGAGATCGGCGTCGGTGGGCACATCTCCACCTACGCCAGCTCTGCCTCGCTCTACGAGGTCGGCTTCAACCACTTCTTCCGGGGCAAGAACCATCCGGGCGGCGGCGACCAGATCTTCTACCAGGGCCACGGCTCGCCGGGCATGTACGCCCGGGCGTTCATGGAGGGCCGGCTGTCCGAGGATCAGCTCGACGGCTTCCGGCAGGAGCTCTCGCACCCGGGTGGCGGCCTGCCGTCGTACCCGCACCCTCGGCTGATGCCGGACTTCTGGGAGTTCCCGACGGTCTCGATGGGGCTCGGTGGGATCAACGCGATCTACCAGGCCCGGTTCAACCGCTACCTGCACCACCGGGGCATCAAGGACACCTCTGACCAGCACGTATGGGCGTTCCTCGGCGACGGCGAGATGGACGAGGTGGAGTCGCTGGGCGCGATCGGCGTGGCGGCCCGCGAGGAGTTGGACAACCTCACCTTCGTGATCAACTGCAACCTCCAGCGGTTAGACGGCCCGGTCCGGGGCAACGGCAAGGTGATGCAGGAGCTGGAGGCGTTCTTCCGGGGTGCCGGCTGGAACGTGATCAAGGTGGTCTGGGGCCGGGAGTGGGACCCGCTGCTCGCCGCGGACACCGACGGCGCGCTGGTCAACCTGATGAACACCACGGCGGACGGTGACTACCAGACCTACAAGGCGGAGTCCGGGGCGTACGTCCGGGAGCACTTCTTCGGCCGTGACCCACGCACCCGCAAGATGGTCGAGCACCTCTCCGACGACGAGATCTGGAACCTGAAGCGGGGCGGGCACGACTACCGCAAGCTCTACGCGGCCTACAAGGCGGCCACCGAGCACACCGGCCAGCCCACGGTGATCCTGGCCAAGACGATCAAGGGTTGGACGCTCGGTTCGAGCTTCGAGGGCCGCAACGCGACCCACCAGATGAAGAAGCTGACGCTGGACGACCTGAAGACCTTCCGCGACCGCCTCTACCTGGACATCCCCGACGAGACGCTGGAGAGCAACCCCTACCTCCCGCCGTACTACCACCCGGGCGAGAAGTCCGAGGAGATGGAGTACCTGCGGGAGCGGCGGCAGCAGCTCGGCGGCTACCTGCCCTCGCGGCGGACCGCCTGGACGCCGCTGGCGGTTCCCGGCCCGGAGCGGTTCGCCGACGTCAAGCGGGGCTCCGGCAAGCAGAAGATCGCCACCACGATGGCGTTCGTCCGGCTGCTCAAGGACGTGATGAAGGACCGGGAGTTCGGCAAGCGGTTCGTGCCGATCATTCCGGACGAGGCCCGGACCTTCGGGATGGACTCGCTCTTCCCGACCCAGAAGATCTACTCGCCGCACGGCCAGAAGTACACCTCGGTCGACCGGGAGCTGTTCCTGTCGTACAAGGAGGCCACCACCGGGCAGATCCTGCACGAGGGGATCAACGAGGCCGGCTCGGTCGCGTCGTTCACCGCCGCCGGTTCGGCGTACGCCACGCACGGCGAGCCGATGATCCCGCTGTACATCTTCTATTCGATGTTCGGCTTCCAGCGCACCGGTGACGCGTTCTGGGCGGCGGCCGACCAGATGGCCCGGGGATTCGTGCTCGGTGCCACCGCCGGCCGGACCACGCTCAACGGTGAGGGCCTACAGCACGAGGACGGTCACTCGCACCTGATCGCCGCGACCAACCCGGCCGTGGTGGCGTACGACCCGGCGTTCGCGTTCGAGATGGCACACATCTTCGAGAACGGCCTGAACCGGATGTACGGCGAGAAGCCGGAGAACGTCTTCTACTACCTGACCGTCTACAACGAGCCGATCCTGCAGCCGGTGGAGCCGGCCGAGGTCGACGTGGACGGGCTGCTCCGGGGGATCTACCGGTACTCGCCGGCCCCCTCGGTCCCGGGTCAGGACGGCGGCACCGCACCGCGGGCCAACATCCTGGCCTCCGGCACCGGCATGCAGTGGGCGTTGAAGGCGCAGAACCTGCTGGCCCAGGACTGGGGGGTGGCGGCCGACGTCTGGTCGGTGACCTCCTGGACCGAGCTGCGCCGGGACGCGGTGGAGTGCGAGCAGTACAACCTCATGCACCCCGGTGACGAGCAGCGGGTGCCGTACGTCCAGCGCAAGCTGGCCGACGCCGAGGGACCGGTGGTGGCGGTCAGCGACTGGATGCGGGCGGTACCCGACCTGATCTCCCGCTGGATTCCGGGTGACTACACCTCGCTGGGCACCGACGGCTTCGGGCTGTCGGACACCCGGCACGCGCTGCGCCGGCACTTCCACGTGGACGCGGAGTCGGTGGCCGTGGCCACGCTGCGCCAGTTGGCGCTCCGTGGGGTGGTCCCGGCGTCGGTGCCGGCCGAGGCGGCGAAGAAGTACGCGATCGACGACATCGCGGCGGCCCCGGTGGGTGAGACCGGCGGGGACTCCTGAGCGGTAATCGCCGAGCCAGGTCCGCGAGGGGCGGGGTGTCGCAGCCGCGACAGCCCGCCCCTCAGCCGACCGTGGCCATTCCGGTGAGCCGGGCGAGCGAACCCTCGAGGTCGGCGCCGACGCGGCGCATCCCCCAGCGCAGCAGCGCCCCGCTGACCGGGCCGGCGGGCCAGCGCACCATGATCAGGCGTACCGAGGTGCCGTCCTCCTCCGGCGCGAGTTCGACGTACACCTCGGTGCGCGCCTCGGCGCGGGCACCGGAGCCCTCGACCCGCTCGCGCCACGCGATCAGCGTCGGCTCCTGGTAGGCGATCACCTCGGCGTCCAACGCCCGCCCGGCCGCGTGGACCCGCTGCCGTCGGCCGATCCCCTCACCGGAGAGCACCTCCGCCTGCCGCACCCCGGCCAGCCAGCCCGGCAGGTCCTCGGCCCGCTGGACCAGATCCCACACTGCCTCGATGGGCGCCGACACCCGCGTGCTGCGTTCTATGAGCATCATCCTTAGTCGCCTCCATTGCGGACAAGCTGTGACCATTTGCAGCTTATTCACGATTATGGGCTAAATCGGACCATTGCGGGATGACACGCCGAAATGAACTACCGCCGTGAAGTTCGGCCGGCCGGTGTTCCGACGGGTGCCACGGGCGAAGCCGCCGCGCGACGGCGGCGGGAAACCTGGTGGCGGGCCGCCCCGGGGGTCTGCGTAGGCTTGGCCCGTGACGGTACGCGTACGCTTCGCCCCTTCCCCGACCGGAATGTTCCACGTCGGCGGTGCCCGCTCGGCCCTGCAGAACTGGATCTACGCCAAGCAGCAGGGTGGCGTGTTCGTGCTGCGTATCGAGGACACCGACGCGGCCCGGAACCGGCCGGAGTGGACCGAGGGGATCCTGTCCGCGCTGGACTGGATCGGGATCGAACGGGGCAGCTACGAGGGGCCGTACTTCCAGTCCGCCAACGCGAGCGAGCATCGGAACGCGGCGACCCGGCTGCACAACGAGGGCCGGGCGTACTACTGCGACTGCACCCGGGAGGCGATCCAGGCGCGCACCGGCTCGCAGTACCAGGGCTACGACGGCTTCTGCCGCGACCGTGGTCTGGAGGCGGGCCTCGGACGCGCGCTGCGCTTCCGTACGCCGGACGAGGGTGAGACGGTGGTCGTCGACCTGATCCGCGGCGAGCCGACGTTCGAGAACAAGCTGATCGAGGACTTCGTGATCGCCCGGGGTGACGGCTCGGCCGTCTTCCTGCTGGCGAACGTGGTGGACGACCTCACCATGGGCATCACCCACGTCATCCGGGCCGAGGAGCACCTGCCGAACACGCCCAAGCAGCAGTTGCTGTGGGACGCGCTCGGGGTCAAGCCGCCGATCTGGGCACACGTGCCGGTGGTGGTCAACGAGAAGCGGCAGAAGCTCTCCAAGCGGCGGGACAAGGTCGCCCTGGAGGCGTACCGCGACGAGGGCTACCTGGCCAGCGCCATGCGCAACTACCTGATGCTGCTCGGTTGGGCCCCGTCGGGCGACCGGGAGATCGTGCCGTGGTCGGTGATCGAGTCGGAGTTCCGGCTGGCCGAGGTGAACCCGTCACCGGCGTTCTTCGACGAGAAGAAGCTGCGCGCGTTCAACGGCGAGTACATCCGGGCACTGCCGGTCGAGGAATTCGCCGCCGCCTGCCAGCCGTGGTTGACCGGCACCGACACGATCGCCCCGCCGCCGTGGCGGCCGGAGGAGTTCGACGCGGCGGCGTTCGCGGCCGTGGCACCGCTCGCGCAGACCCGGATCGCGCTGCTCAGCGAGATCGTCGCGAACGTCGACTTCCTCTTCCTCGAGTCTCCGTTGATCGACGAGGCGGCCTGGGCGAAGAGCACCAAGGGCGACGCCGCCGAACTGCTCGACGATGCCATCGTCGCGTTCGAGGCGCTGCCGACCTGGGAGGCGGAGCCGCTCAAGGCGACGCTGGAGGAGGTCGGCACGCGCCGTGGACTCAAACTCGGCAAGACCCAGGCGCCGGTACGGGTGGCGGTCACCGGGCGCAGTGTCGGATTGCCGCTGTTCGAGTCGCTGGTCGTACTCGGCCGGGACCGGACCCTCACCCGGCTACGCGCGGCCCGGGTACGGCTCCAGCCCTGACCGGCCCGCCACGGGCACAGCACGGCCACGGCCACCTGTCAGTCAGTCAGTCAGTCGGTCGATCGATCGGCGAGTCGGGAGTCGGGAGTCGGGGTTCTCAGTCGGCGGATCGGGAGCCCGTCGCCCGGCGGCGTAGCAGCAGTCCGCCGGCCAGTGCCGCGAGTACCAACGCCCCGCCGACGACCCACGGCCACCATGCCGAACCGTCCGCGTCGGCGGTCGGGCTCAGCGGTCCGGCCGCCGCCGGACTCGACGGTGCGCCGGCGGGCGAACTCGGCACGGTCGTGGACGCGCCGGTAGCCGTCGTGGCGGGCGACGGGGTCGCGGTCGGGGTGACTCCCACGGTGAGCGTGAACCGGACCTCCCCCTTGATCGGATGCCCGTCGCCGGAGGCGACCTGGTACTGGACGATGTAGAGCCCGGCGGCCGCCGGCCGGAACGGGATGGTGACCCGGGAACCGGAGTAGGAAGGTTTCCCGGCTGTTGCGGAAATGTTGTCCGGGCCCGTTACCGTGATCCGGGTGGTGGTCGGATCGAGTCGTGCGAGGAAGGTGAGTCGCACGTTGTCCGGCGCCTTCCCGAGCCGGGCGCCGTTGCGGGGATCGCTCCCGGTCAACGAGTTGTGCGCGGCCGCCGGACTGGCCGGCAGCAGCACCCAGAGCACCCCCGACACGACACTGAGCAGTAGTGCTCCCAAACGGGTGACCCGGCCCCCCATGATCTCCTCCATCCCGCTACGATTCGCCGAACTGATCAATGGCTCGTCACTTAGTCGACCCTGGATCGCAGATAGTTCCAATTACTGCTCGTGCGGGTGCAACCGAGCGGCGTTCTGCGGAGTCTTTGTAGTTAGCACGGCCGGTCCATCTGCGACAGTCTCGTGCGCTCCACCGACCAACCAGCGCGTGACCTGCATTATGGCCACCATCGAGACGGGGCGAGGAGGTCGGCGATGGCCGGAGAGGTGAGTCGTCGACTTGTCGGCGTGGTGACGCTGCTGGTAGCGGCGGGCAGTTGGTTGGCGATCGGCGGTGTGGCGTCCGCCAAGCCGACGCCCAAACCCACGTCGGTGGTCATCACGAGCAAGAGCATGCCCGATCCGCTGACCCTGCGGGCGGACACCAACGAGGATCTTTTCGAGGCGGTCCTCGACCAGGTCGACTGGTTGACCGGCGACGGACCCACCACCGCGCCGAAGGCCGCCGACCTGGGACCGAAATACACGGTCGTGGTGCACGTCGGTGACGCCGCCAAGAAGTCCTACGACCTCTATCCCCTGGCCAAGGGTGGTCCGCGCGCCTTCCGACCGGCCCGGCAGCCGGACCGGAGCCAGCCCGGCGCGGCCTGGTTCTTCGGCCGACTGACGATGGCGGAGACGCTGCTGGCGGCCGGCGCCCCGCTGCCCGAGCAGAACATCACCACCCTGCACGGCGGTGGTATCGGCGGCGGCGAACGGGTGATCCCGGACGATGCGATCAGCACCGGCGAGGACGTCGACCGGCTGTTCGGTGAACTGCGCCGGTTGATGCTGCTCAACGGCGCCGTACTGGTCTCGATCACGCTCGGGTTGGCCGGCATCGCGCTGCTGGTACGGCGACGTACCCGCTGACCGGCCGTACCCGCCGGGCCGGCCCGATCGCAGCACCGCCCGGGATGACGGCAGGCTCATCCCGCTCCCACTCCCGGTTGACCCGTGGTGGATCAGCACCACCGGCGCGGCGGACGGTCACGCCGGACGGCTCGCCGCGAGGGCCGTACCGCGCCGTGGCGGTGCGCTCCGGCCCAGCCGGGACGATCGGTCCGGCAACCCGGCGTACGGTGGCGGTCCGCCTCGTCCGCCTCGTCGTCCGACGATCCACCGGCTCCCTCCGCCGATCCGGTGGCCCCGCCGACCCGTTCGGGAGCACCGAGGCGACCCGGTTCGGAAGTGTCACGGCGACCCGGCTCGGAAGCGTCGGGGCCAACTGACTCGAAGGCCCCGGGACCACCCGGTTCGGGATCGTCGAGACGGTCCGGCTCGGGAGCGGCGCGGCGGTCCGGCTCGCCCGGCCGTGGCCGGGGGATCAGCCTCGACCGTTCCCCACCCCGTCCCGGTTCGGCCCGGCCGGTGCCCCGGTCGGCCTCGTCCGAACCGGCACCCCGGCCGGAACAGTCGGCCGGGTCCACGGTCCGCGTCACGTCGCGCTGATCGCCCGGGTCCACCCGTCGGTCCAGGTCGACGCGTTCCGCCGGATCCCCGGGCCGCGCACTGCCGGAACGATCCACCGCCTCCACCGAACGGGGCGGGCCGGTCCGGTCCCCCTGGTCCATGGATCGGGCCGGAGCGGCCCCGTCCCCCGGATCCATCGACCGGGCCGCAGGTGTGCGCTCCCCTGGATCGACGGCCCGGGCCGGTCCGGTGCGGTCCCCCGGATCTCCGGGATCCGACCCGGGCCAGCCGGCGATCCCCTCGACCGGTCCCGCCGGCAGTCCGGCACTGGCCCCGCACACCCAGCGCAGGCGGCTGGCCGGGCCGAGCGGAGGCAGAGGCTCATGATCACCAAGCAGCGGATTCGGCTCGCCCTCGGCACAGCCGTGCTCAGCGTCATGCGCCATCCAAGCCTCCTCACACTCGCCGCCGTATGGGCGGTCGCCCCGGTGGAGAGTGGCGCCCGCGTCCGTGACTGGTAGTCAGAACGTGGCATCCGCGTCGTCGGGACCATGTCACCGTACTGGTCCGAGGTGACGGACTCGACGCCGCCGTGACCAGAACTGGTGCAATCCGCCCGGAAGAAGGTCCAGATGTCGGAGCGTTCAGTCCTGGGCCGGTTGCGGAAAGAGGGTCGCCCAGACCGGGAACGCGACGAGCCAGATCACCATCGCGACGCTGAGCCGAACGATCCAGCCGAACAGCTCCTGTGTGCGGCTCAGGTCTCCGACCATGAGGATGCCCAGACCGAGCAGGCCGCAGGCGATGAACCAGCCCAGCAGTCCCTTGCCCCACTCCCGCCACTCGTAGCGTGCCCGGGCCGTGCCACCCTTCGGCGGCTTGACCGGCGGCGGTCCGCCGGCGAAACGGTGGGCGAACCGCTGGTCGGCCCAGCGGATCATGCTGTGCCCGAACGCGACCGAGAATCCGAGGTAGGCCGCTGCCAGGCCGTGGATGAACTCGGCCGTCGCGCCCCGGCGCAGATCCAGCACGGTCGCGACCAGGATGACGAGGTCGATCAGCGGCGTGGCGAGCAGCAGCAGGGCTCCCAGCCGGGGCATCCGGAGCGGATACCGGGCGATCAACCCGGCGGCGAGCAACACCCAGAAGCCGATCTCGCCCGCGGCGATCACCGCCACCACCGTCGGTACCTCCCTCTCCCCGCTGCTGACCCGTGCCCACTGCCGAGCCGTGCCCGCTGCTGACCTGTGCCCACTGCTGACCGTCGTGCCAAGTCTGTCCGGGCGCATCGGCCGGGACGTCGCCACCGCTGCCGAGATGCGGGTCCGTCGAAAGAGGTACGGCTACATCCTTCGACGGACCCGTACCGCCCGACCTCGTCGGCAGGACCGACGGCAACGGCCGGAGGATGTGATGGGATCAGGTACGTGACGGCACGGCTGAGCCTGGAACGCGGGACGCTGTCCCGAGACATCGCGCTGGCGTTCGCCTCGCTGGCGGGCGGGCTGGTGATGCTGGGGCTCGACATCTACCAGCCGATCAACCCCGGCCTCCTGGACGCCCCACCGCTGGTCACCCTCGGTACGCTCATCGCCACCTGCGCGGCCGTCGCACTGCGCCGGGTAGCCACCCGGCGCGCGCTGGCCCTGGGTACGGTCGCGTTCGCCGTCGATCTGGCCTGCGGCTCGTCGCTGGCCACCACCCTGGTCTACACCCAGGTGCTCTTCGACTCCTGTGTCTACGGGCCGCCGAGGCTGTGGCGCCGGCTGTTGTGGATCAACCTGACGGTCACCGGCCTCGCCGCCCTGGCCGGCCTGGTCTTCATGCGCCCGGTGTCGTGGCAGGGCATCGGGCTGGGCGTGCCGGTGGTGCTGATCGGCGTACTGCCGGTGGTCAGTGGGATCAGCGTCCGGCAGTACCGCGACCAGGCCGCGGCCGACCGGGCCAGGGCCGAGCAGACCGCCCGGCTGGCCGAACTCGACCGCCGCCAGGCGGTGGCGGCGGAGCGGAGCCGGATGGCCCGGGAACTGCACGACGTCATCGCCAACCATCTGAGTGCGGTCGCCATCCACGCCACCGCCGCGCTGTCGGTCGCCGGGCTCGACCGCGCCCAACGGGACCAGGCGCTGCGGGTCATCCGGGAGAACAGCGTGCAGGGGCTCGCCGAGATGCGTCAGATGATCGGCCTGCTCCGTGAACCGGCCGAGACCGAGCCGATCTCGCTGGGAGCACCGGACGACCCCGTACGGGCTCGGCTGACCGAGGTCGACCGGTTGGTCGACCAGGCGCGGAGCGCCGGCCTGCCGGTGCGGTTCGAGACGATCGGCACGGTTCGGCCGTTGCCGGTCGGCGTGGACCTGGCCGCGTACCGGATCGTCCAGGAGGCGCTGACCAACGCGCTCAAGCACGGCTGTGGGCCGGCCACCCTCACCATCCACTACCAGGAGCAACGCATCGACCTCACGGTCGAGAATCCGGTCGCCGATCCGAGCGGCTCCGGCCCCGGCGGCTCGTCGTGGCGCGGAGCCGCGGCCGGGGCCGGGCTGCCCGGCGCGGGCGCCGGGCTGATCGGAATGCGGGAGCGTGCCACCCTGCTGAACGGTCGGTTCGACGCCGAACCGCGCGGGCCGGGTTGGCGGGTGCACGCGGAACTGCCGTACACCGGGACCGCAACCCGAGCCGAGCCCGCCCCGGCCGCGCCCCGACGCATCGCCGGGCAGGCCGCCGCTCACGGCGAAGACACCGGGACCGCCGCTCACGGTGAAGACACCGAGATCGCCGCCGGAGCCGAGGTCGTTGCCGAAGCCGTCATCCGGGCCGGCGTCGTGGCCGCCTCGCGACCGCTGTCATGATCGGGTCGAGTCGGAACGGGACCGGGATCAGCGGGTCGGCGGACGACGACACGGCGGCGGCCGGGGCCGTACCCCCGATCCGGGTGGTGATCGCCGACGACCAGGACGCGGTCCGGGCCGGCCTCGTGCTGATCCTCGCCGCGGCGCCGGGCCTGGAGGTGGTCGGCCAGGCCGCCGACGGGGAGGAGGCGGTGGCGCTGTGCCGGAAACTCCGGCCGGACGTGGCCGTGCTCGACGTGCGGATGCCCCGACTCGACGGTGTCTCCGCGACCCGCGAGATCGTCGCCGAGCGGTTGGCCGACGTCCTGGTGCTGACCACCTTCGACCTCGACGAGTACGTCTTCGGCGCGCTCCGGGCCGGCGCGTCCGGGTTCCTGCTCAAGGACACCGACGCGGACGGGCTCCTCGACGCGGTGCGTACCGTGGCCCGGGGTGAGGGGATCATCGCCGCCGCGGTCACCCGGCGGCTGATCAGCGCCTTCGCCGCCACCGCGCCCGGGGCCCCGGCGGTCGACCGGACCGCGGTGGACGAACTCACTCCGCGGGAGCGCGACGTGCTGGCCTGTCTCGGCCAGGGGTTGTCCAACCAGCAGATCGCCGACCGGTTGGCGATGGCCGAGAGCACCACCAAGACCCACGTCAGCCGGATCCTCGGCAAGCTCGGCCTGCGTAGCCGGGTGCAGGCGGCGATTCTCGCGCAGGAACTGGGTCTGCCGAACGTCTGACGTGGCCGGCGACCGGGGGCCTGTTCGCGGCGGGCCGGCGGGCCGGCTACCGGACGACCTGGTCGGCCCGGCGCCCGGAAACCCGCTCGGCGCCGCCGCCCCATCGGGTCGCGGCCCGGGCCGCCAGCGGGACGACGGCGAGGGCCAGCAGCCAGCCGCCCAGGACGTCGGCAGGCCAGTGCGCCAGCAGCGCCAACCGGGTCAGCCCGACGAAGACCCCGAACGCCACGGCCAGGACGACGGTGACCACCCGGCCGACCCTCGCCAGGTGTGGCCAGAGCAGGAGTACGGCCGCCAGCGCCGCCGCCGCCGCGTTGCTGGTGTGCCCGCTCGGGAAGCCGTTGCTGTCCACCACCACGAAGCCGTCCACCGGGCGGGGGTGGTGCACGAGCCAGTGCATCAGCCCCCAGAGCACCGGCACCGTCACGGTCACCAGGGCGCACAGCGCGGCGGGCTGGCGTTGGGAGAGGGTCGCGAGGGCGATGCTGATCACCAGGCCGGCGACCACGAACGGCACGGTGGCGGCCACGTCGGTGGCCACCCGGAGCACGTCGACGAGGGTGGGGCTGGCGTCGCCGTACCCCCGGAAGCCGTCGCTGAGCGCGTCGTCGAACCTCTCCAGCGGCGCCCAGCCACCGGCGGTCAACGCGAGCAGCACCAGGAACCCGACGAGCGCGAGCAACGGTACGGCCAGCGGCGGACGGGCGATCATCGAAGCATGATGCCACGGCCGGGTGGCGGTGTCCGGGGGTACACGTGGCACGCTGGGCCGATGGGGACCGAGGCGGGCGACGGCGAACTGGCGGCCACGCTGCGCCGGATCGAGCGGGCGGCGGGCACGCTGGCCACCGCCAGTGTGGGCCGGATGGACGAGACGCTGCCGTGGTTCCGCGAGTTGCCGGCCGAGCAGCGCTCCTGGGTGATGCTGGTCGCCCAGGCCGGGGTCCGCTCGCTGGTGGAGTGGCTGCGTTCCCTGCCGAGCAGCACCGATCGGGGCGCCGGTGGCGTGACGGACAGCCCGCAGGAGGTTTCCGACGAGGTCTTCGCCGCGGCACCCCGGGCGCTGGCCCGGTCGATCAGCCTGCAGCAGACGGTGGCGCTGATCAAGGTCACCATCGACGTGGTGGAGCAGCAGGTCCCGCACCTGGCGGCACCGGGTGAGGAGCGGTTGCTGCACGAGGCCGTACTCAAGTTCTCCCGGGAGATCGCCTTCGCGGCGGCCCGGGTGTACGCGCGGGCGGCCGAATCGCGCGGCTCCTGGGACGCCCGGTTGCAGGCGCTGCTGGTGGACGCGCTGCTCCGGGGCGACTCCCCGGACGTGCTGGCCAGCCGGGCCGCGGCCCTGGGTTGGTCGGACGCCCCGCCGGTGGCGGTGGCGGTCGGCCGCTCCCCCGGCGGCGAGGTGGCCGCCGTGCTGCACACCATCTACCGGGTCACCCGGCGGTTGGGGCTGGAGATGATCGGCGGCGTGCACGGCGATCGGCTGGTGGTGGTGCTGGGTGGCGTGGCCGACCCGCTGGCCGCCACCGAGAAGCTGCTCGCCGGCTTCGGCCCGGGGCCGGTGGTGGTGGGTCCGGCGGTGCCGAGCCTGGATTCGGCCACCGACTCGGCACGGGCGGCCCTGGCCGGGTTCCGCGCGGCACCCGCGTGGCCGGCGGCGCCCCGCCCGGTGGCCGCCGCCGACCTGCTGCCGGAGCGGGCGCTGGCCGGCGACCCGGAGGCCCGCCGGAGCCTGCGCCAGGACGTCTACGCCGCACTGGTCCGGGCGGGCGGGGAGCTGCTGGAGACGTTGGACGCGTTCTTCGCGGCCAACGGGGTGCTGGAGAGCGCGGCACGTACGCTGTTCGTGCATCCGAACACGGTCCGGTACCGGCTGCGCCGGGTCGCCGATGTGACCGGTTTCTCACCGCTGACAGGCCGGGATTCCTTCGCATTGCGGATGGCGTTGACGATCGGACGGCTGGATCCGTCCGCACCGGTCGGACCAGGCACGGGACATTAGGCGACGTTTAGGACAGAGGTCCCGTCAAGTCCGTGATCGTCATTGATCTTTGTAGGAACCCCACAAAGCTGGTAGTGCGGATTGGTACATCACGGCAAGCACACGCCGGCCGATGATCCAGGAGAGTCGTAAGCGTGCTCGCCGTACTCTCACCCGGCCAGGGTTCCCAGAAGCCCGGCTTCCTGACTCCGTGGCTCGACCTGCCCGGCGCCGAGGCGCGTCTGCGCTGGTGGTCCGCGCTGGCGGGCATCGACCTCGTCCGACTCGGCACGGAAGGGGACGCCGACGAGATCAAGGACACCGCGCGGACCCAGCCGCTGCTGGTCGCCGCCGCCCTGCTCGCCGCCGAACACCTCCCGATGTACGACGTCACGGTGACCGCCGGGCACAGCGTCGGTGAGCTGGCCGCGGCGGCACTGGCCGGCGTACTGCCCCCGGAGAGCGCGATCACCCTCGCCGGGGTACGCGGCCGGGAGATGGCCGCCGCCTGCGCCCTCGAACCGACCGGCATGTCCGCGATGCTCGGCGGCGACAAGGACGAGGTGCTGGCCGCGATCGAGGCGCACGGACTGCACCCCGCCAACTTCAACGGTGCGGGCCAGATCGTCGTGGCCGGGGCGGTCGACCGACTGGCGAAGCTGGCCGCCGAGCCGCCCGCCGGCAGCCGGGTGATCAGCGTGAAGGTCGCCGGGGCGTTCCACACCCCGTACATGGCCCCCGCCGAGCAGGCGCTCGGCGCCGTCGCGGCCGGGATCACTCCGACCGACCCGACCCGGATCCTGCTCTCCAACTTCGACGGCGCCGCCGTCAACCACGGCCGGGAGATGCTGCAACGCCTGGTCCGCCAGGTGACCGCACCGGTCCGGTGGGACCTGTGCATCCACAGCCTGGCCGACCTCGGCGTCACCGCCGTGATCGAGCTTCCTCCGGCGGGCACCCTGGCCGGTCTGATCAAGCGCGAACTCAAGGGCAGCGCCGCCCTGCCGGAGATCGTCACCCTGAACACCCCGGACGACCTGGCGGCCGCCCGGGACCTGATCGCCCGGCACGGTGCCCCGTCCGGCCACGAACCCACCATGCAGTTCCGGGTCGTGGTGTCCGCCAGCGCCGGCACCTTCGCCCCGGTCGAGGGACTGGCCGAGGGTGACATGATCGACTCCGGGCAGGTCATCGGCCACGTCACCACCCGGCAGGGCGCCGTCGAGGTCGCCGCACACGGCTCCGGGGTACTCACCGAATGGCTCGCCCACCACGACGACCCGGTCGCCCCGGGCCAGCCCCTCGCCCGTATCGGAGGACAGCTCACATGACCGGTCACCGAGAGATCACCGACCACCGCCCGGTGGTGGTCCGGTGAGCAGGATGATCGCCCTCGGGCACTACCAGCCGTCCCGGGTACTCACCAACGACGACCTCGCCCAACTGGTGGACACCAACGACACCTGGATCCGCGACCGGGTCGGCATCGTCACCCGGCGGATCGCCGACTCCGAGACGGTCGCCGACATGGCCGCCGCCGCCGCCGACAAGGCGCTGGCCAACTCGGGCCTCGCCGCCTCCGACATCGACCTCGTCGTCGTGGCCACCTGCTCGGCCGTGGACCGCAGCCCGAACACCGCCTGCCGGGTCGCCGCCAAGCTGGGCATCGACGCCCCGGGCGCGTTCGACATCAACACGGCGTGCTCCGGCTTCTCCTACGCGCTGGGCACCGTCGACCACGCGCTGCGGGCCGGCGCGGCTCGCAACGCCATCGTGATCGGCGCCGAGAAGCTCTCCGACTTCACCGACTGGACCGACCGGTCGACCTGCATCCTGTTCGGTGACGGTGCCGGCGCGGCGGTGGTCAGCGCCACCGGCGAGGGCGAGCCGGACGGCATCGGGCCGGTGGTCTGGGGTTCGGTCCCGGAGCGGAGCGACGCGGTACGGATCGAGGGCTGGCGCCCGTACATCAAGCAGGAGGGCCAGGCGGTCTTCCGCTGGGCCACCACCGCACTGGCCCCGCTCGCCCTCCAGGCCTGCGAACGGGCCGGCGTCGACCCATCCGAGATCGCGGCGTTCGTGCCGCACCAGGCCAACCTCCGGATCATCGAGGGGATCGCCAAGCGGCTCAACATGCCCCAGGCGGTCGTGGCCAAGGACATCGTCGAGTCGGGCAACACCTCGGCGGCGAGCGTGCCGCTGGCGCTGTCCAAGCTGGTCGAGCGCCGTGAGGTGCCGTCCGGCGCCCCCGTACTGCTGTTCGGCTTCGGCGGCGGCCTCACGTACGCCGGACAGGTCGTCCGGTGCCCCTGACGGCCCGACACCCGTACCCGGAACGCCCCACCGGCCGACCGTGACCTACCACCACCCAGGTAACCACCGGCCGGCACCACGCCGACCGGCCGTGGCGGACGGTTCCGCCATCGCACATCCATCCATGGAGAGGAAACAACCGCAATGACCCGTGACGAGATCACCGCCGGACTCGCCGAGATCCTTGAAGAGGTCGCCGGCGTGAGCCCGGACGACGTGGCCGAGGAGAAGTCGTTCACCGACGACCTTGACGTCGACTCGCTCTCCATGGTCGAGGTCGTGGTGGCCGCCGAGGAGAAGTTCGGCGTCAAGATCCCGGACAACGACGTCCAGAACCTCAAGACAGTCGGCGACGCCGTCGCCTACATCGAGGCGCAGTCCTGATCATGAGTCGTCCTGACGTTGTCGTCACCGGGCTCGGCGCGACGACCCCGCTCGGCGGGGACGTCGCGTCGACCTGGGAAGCCATGTTGGCCGGTCGCTCCGGGGTGGGTCCGCTCACCCAGGAGTGGGCCGGGCAACTCCCGGTACGGATCGCCGCCGAACTCGCGGTCGAACCGACCGAGAAACTCGACCGGGTCAAGCTGCGGCGGCTCGACCGGTCGGAGGCGATCGCGCTGATCGCCGCGCACGAAGCCTGGGCGGACTCCGGGCTGGCCGACGCACCGCCGGAGCCGGAACGGATCGCGGTGAGCGTCGGATCCGGAATCGGCGGCGCGCAGACCCTGCTCGCCCAGGACGACATCCTGGAGGCGTCCGGCCCCCGGCGGGTGTCCCCGCACACGGTGCCGATGCTGATGCCGAACGGACCGGCCGCCTGGGTCGGGCTGGAGCTGGGCGCACAGGCCGGGGTCCACTCGGTGGCCAGCGCCTGCGCGACCGGCGCCGAGGCGATCGCACTCGGCCTGGACCTGATCCGCGCCGGTCGGGCCGACGTGGTGCTGGCCGGCGGCACCGAGGCGGTCATCCACCCGCTGCCGATCGCCGGGTTCGCGTCGATGCGGGCCATGTCGACCCGCAACGACGACCCGGAGCGGGCCTCCCGCCCGTGGGACAAGGGACGCGACGGGTTCGTCCTCGGCGAGGGCGCCGGCGCGGTCGTACTGGAGCGGGCCGACCACGCCGCCGCACGCGGCGCCAGGGTGTACGCCCGGCTGGCCGGCGCCGCGCTGACCTCCGACGGCTACGACATCGTGCAGCCGCATCCGGAGGGCCGGGGCGTGATCCGGGCGATCAACATGGCGATCGCCGACGCGGGCATCGCCCGGTCGGACATCGTGCACGTCAACGCCCACGCGACGTCCACTCCGGTGGGCGACCTCGCGGAGATCGCCGCGCTGCGGACCGCACTGGGTAGCCATCCGGTGCTGACCGCGACCAAGTCAATGACCGGACACCTGCTCGGTGCGGCCGGCGCGCTGGAGTCCATCGCCACTATCCTGGCTATTCGGGATTCGGTGATCCCGCCGACGATCAACCTCGACGATCCCGACGACGCCCTCGACCTGGACGTGGCCGCACACAAGCCCCGGCACATGGAGGTTCCCGCAGCGCTGAACAACGGGTTCGGATTCGGTGGCCACAACGCGGTTCTCGTCTTCGCGCGGGTGTGACGGCCCGCCTGACACCACGATCGGCGCGCCCTGCCCATGCCGTCCGGCCGGCAACTGATTTGGAGGCTTCCGTGACCACCACGTCCGTGAACCCTGATTCGTCCACCGTCGACCACCGTGATCCGCAGGTGCGGCTCCGGTCGCTGTTCGACGCCGGTTCGCTGCGTCTCGCGACGCAGCGGGACGACTCCGGGGTGCTGTGGGGCCGTGGTGAGGTGGAGGGGACGCCGACGATCGCGTACGTCACCGACGCCACGATCATGGGCGGCGCAATGGGCGCGCTGGGCTGCCAGCACATCGTCGACGCGATCGACACGGCGGTCCGGGAGCGGGTGCCGGTGCTCGGGCTGTGGCACTGCGGCGGCGCCCGGCTGGCCGAGGGCGTGGTCTCGCTGGACGCCGTCGGCCGGGTCTTCGCGGCGATGGTGCGCGCCTCCGGGCGGGTACCGCAGATCTCCGTCGTGCTGGGCCCGGCCGCCGGCGGCGCCGCCTACGGGCCGGCGCTGACCGATATCGTGATCATGAGCGGCGCCGGCCGGATCTTCGTCACCGGTCCGGAGGTCGTCCGCAGCGTCACCGGCGAGCAGGTCGACATGGAACGCCTCGGCGGCCCCGAGCCGCACGGCCGGCGCTCCGGGGTGGTGCACGTGACCACCAAGGACGAGGCGTCGGCCATCGCCGAGGCCCGCCGGCTCGCCGAACTGCTGGGCCGGCAGGGTCGGCTCAGCCCGGCGGACATCCCGGCCGAGGCCGGGGAGGGGCACGACCTGGCCGCGCTGATGCCGGCCGAGACCAACCGGGCGTACGACGTCAAGCCGGTGGTCAAGGCGCTGCTGGACGCGCCGGGGGTGGAACTGCACGCCAAGTGGGCGCCGAACATCGTCACCACCCTGGGCCGGTTCGCCGGCCGTACGGTCGGGGTGATCGCCAACAACCCGCTGCGGCTGGGCGGCTGCCTCGACGCGTCGAGCGCGGAGAAGGCGGCCCGATTCGTCCGGATGTGTGACTCGCTCGGCGTACCGCTGGTCGTGCTGGTCGACGTGCCCGGTTACCTGCCCGGGCTGGGCCAGGAGTGGGACGGCGTGGTCCGGCGCGGCGCCAAGCTGCTGCACGCCTTCGCCGAGGCCGTGGTGCCCCGGGTGACGCTGGTGACCCGCAAGGCGTACGGCGGCGCGTACATCGCGATGAACTCCCGCTCGTTGGGTGCCACCGCCGTGTTCGCCTGGCCGCACGCCGAGGTCGCCGTCATGGGTGCCTCCGCGGCGGTGCAGATCCTGCACCGGAAGAAGCTCGCCGCCGCACCGCCCGAGGAGCGCGACGCGCTGCGCGAGCGGCTCGTCGAGGAGCAGACCCGGGTGGCTGGCGGAGTCAACCGGGCGCTCGAGATCGGCGTGGTCGACGACGTGATCACGCCCGGAGAAACCCGCCGCCGGATCGCCGAGGCGCTCGCTGGGGCTCCGGCCGCCCGGGGTGCGCACGGCAACATCCCGCTGTAACGACCGGCGCGGACGGTCGCGGACCGGCCCCGGACCGGGCCGCGACCGTCCCCCGAGCCGGGTACGCCCCGATGATAGGTTTTCGTCGGTCGAGTCCCGCCGCGCCCAACAGCGCGGCGGGAGTCGCTTTCCGGGACGGGTAGCCGAGGAGAAGCGCAGTTGTTGACAGCGATCAAGGGTCTGCTCGGGCACGAAGCGCTGTACGTCGCCCTGCAGAAGGGCCTGGGCGCGGACCGGCTCCGCTACCGGTGCCTGGACGAACTCGGGCTCACCGACGGCGACACGGTCATCGACGTCGGCTGCGGCCCGGCCTACTACTTCGGCCGCCTGCCCCGGGTCCGCTACTACGGCTTCGACACCTCGGAGAAGTACATCGCGCACGCCCGCAAGCGCTGGGGCAGTGACCAGGCGGAGTTCCGCTGCGAGGTCTTCGGCGAGCAGCACCTGGCGGAGATTCCCCCGGTCAACGCGATCCTGCTGCTCGGCCTGCTGCACCACCTCTCCGACGCCGACTCGCGGCACCTGTTGCAGGTGTCGGCCCGGGCCCTCGCCCCCGGCGGCCGGGTGATCGCCGTCGACCCCACCCTGGTGCCGGGCCAGCATCCGGTCTCCCGGTGGATGTCGAAGAACGACCGCGGCGAGTACGTCCGCGAGCCGGAGGCGTTCGTCGCGCTCGGTCGGGAATCCTTCGACGACGTCGACGGCGAGGTCGTCGACGACGCCACCCGGATCCCGACGAGCCACTGGATGATGCGGATGCGGACCCCGGTATTCGCCAGGGACGGCTCGTAGCCGTACCGCCGCGACGGCGACCGACCACCCCTCGAACGCGTCAGACACCCCCCCCGAAGAGGCAGACGATGACTGGACCGATCATCAACTGGGCCGGCAACGTCGACTTCGGTGCCAGGCGACTGCACCGGCCCGAGTCCGTGTCCCAGCTCCGGTCCCTGGTGGCCGGCAGCGACCGGGTCCGGGCACTCGGCACGGCACACTCCTTCAACCGGATCGCCGACACCACCGGCGATCTCGTCTCGCTCGCCGCCCTGCCGCCCACGGTCGAGATCGACACCGGGCGGGCCAGCGTGAGCGTCGCCGCCGGAATCCGGTACGGCGAACTCGTCGAGCGGCTGCACCGGGCCGGTTTCGCACTGCACAACCTCGGATCGCTGCCGCACATCTCGGTGGCCGGCGCCTGCGCCACCGCCACCCACGGTTCGGGCGAGGGCAACGGCAACCTGGCCACCGCCGTCTCCGGGCTGGACCTGGTCACCGCCGACGGCGACCTGGTGACGCTGACCCGGGACGCCGACGGCGACGAGTTCCTCGGCCACGTGGTCGGGCTCGGCGCGCTCGGCGTCGTCACCCGACTCACCCTCGATCTCGCCCCGGCGTTCGACATCGAGCAGTACGTCTACGACGACCTGCCCCGCGCGCAACTCGACGAGCACCACGCGGAGATCCTTGGTGGCGACTACAGCGTCAGCCTGTTCACCGACTGGGCCGGCCCGCACGTCAACCAGGTGTGGCGCAAGCGCCGGGTGGCCGGAGCCGGCGACTGGAGCGCCCCGGCGCGCTGGTTCGGCGCCACGCTGGCCACCGAGGCCCGGCACCCCGTACCGGGGATGTCGGCGGTGCACTGCACCCAGCAGCTCGGCGTACCCGGTCCCTGGCACGCCCGGCTGCCGCACTTCCGGCTGGAGTTCACCCCCAGCAGCGGCGAGGAACTCCAGACCGAGTACTTCGTGCCGCGTCGGGACCTGGTCGGGGCGCTCACCGCGCTGGACGGCATCCGGGACCGCATCGCCGCCGTCCTACAGATCTCGGAGATCCGTACGATCGCCGCCGACGAACTGTGGCTGAGCCCGGCCTACCGGCGCGACAGCGTGGCGCTGCACTTCACCTGGGTCAAGGACACCGAGGCGGTGCTGCCGGTGCTGGCGGCGATCGAGGACCGGCTCGCCCCGTTCGCCCCCCGACCGCACTGGGGCAAGCTCTTCGTCACCCCGCCCGAGGTGGTGCGCGACCGGTACGACCGGCACGCCGACTTCGTCGCGCTGATGCGCCGGTACGACCCGACCGGCAAGTTCCGCAACGACATGCTCGACCGCTACTTTCCCGCCGCCGGTTAGCCGCGCCGGCCGTCCAGCCGTCGGCCTACCATCGCCCCTCCCCGGGTCCGGGAAGCTGGTAGACGGCCATCCGACCGTTGTCGAAGCCCAGCCGGGCGAGTTGGCGCAGCTCCGGAGACTCCGGCCCGACCGACCGGTCCACCACGAGCCACCGTACGGCGTACCGGTCCCGCAGTTCGCGCAGTCCGGCCTCGGTAGGTGCGGTGAACGCCGCGTCGTTGCGCCGCAGCAGTTCCTGGTCCCAGAACGGGGTGTACGCCCCCAGCGCCGCCACCCGGGGCGCGAAGCCCCAACCCTCGACCAGCACCCGACGTTCGGCGTACGCGCTGAGCCAGAAGGAGCGCGAGTCGCACCAGCCGTTGACCACGGCCAGACAGTGCACGTTGGTCGCCACCACGTCGCCCGGAGCGCTGTGCTCCCGGGTCCAGCGGGCCGCGTCGATCCGGGACTTCGGCAGCGAAATCACCGCGTACGCGCCACCGTTCGGTGACCGCACCGACTTCTGCATGTCCATCACCAGGCCGGGTGCCCCGACCACCAGGACGGCGGTGAGCAGGGCGATCGCGCCCCGGCCCCGGAGCGCCGGAATGCCCTGGCTGGCCGGCAGCCAGAGTCCGACGGCGAGCACCGCGAGCACGGCCAGGCTGCCGGCCCACCACAGCAGTGGCCGGAGCCAGTCCGACGGTTCGCCGGCCGGGGCCGGTTCGGCGTACCGGAGTTGGATCGAGACCAGGGCGACGGCCAGGACCAGCGCGAACAGCCCCAGTGCCGTCCGAGAGCGCCGGGTCAGTTCGGCCCGCTCGGCGAGCAGCACGTACCCCCAGGCCGACAGCACCACCGCGAAGGTGAAGCCGGCCCGGGTGAAGTACTGGTTGGCGCCGCCGGGCTGCTCCAGCAGGAGGAAGAAGGCCGGGCCGGCGAGCGTGCCGCCGAGCAGGAACCACTGCACCGGCTCCAGCCGGCCCCGGCGCAGCCAGAGCAGCGGGCCGACGCCCACCACCCGAAGCTGCATGTTGACCAGGAAGGCGGCGAACACCGCCGCCACCGCCAGCGCGCCGGCCCAGCCCGGCCGGTCCGTCGGGGTCGCCCAGTACGGCTCCAGGCTGGCGAACGGGTCGACCTCGATGCCGTACGCCTTGAAGCGGTAGAGCACCGCCGTGGCGAACAGTTGGGCGGCCGCGGCGGTCAGTCCCGCCACGACCACCGCCCACGGGATCCGACGCGTCCGGATCAGCATCGCCAGCGCGGTGATCGCCAGCGCCACCCCCACCACCGGCAGCGAACTGGCCTTGGCGCCGCTGGAGGCGAACATCAGCAGTGGCACGAGCACGAACACGCCCCGGCCGATCGGAGCGACCGATCGATCGGCACGCCGGTCGACCAGATCGGCCAGTACGGCGATCAACGCGATCAGCAGCACCCAGCTGTAGATCATCGACATGCCGTGCCAGATCACGAACGACGCCTGGGTGCCGAACGGCATCGTCACCGGGTCGGTGAAGTTGGTCTCGCCGATGACGAAGAACAGCGCGGCGGCGATCGCCCCGACGTACGGCCGGCCGCTGACCCGCCAGCCCAGCACCGCGGTGAGCACGATCGCGGCGGCACACAGCGCCGGTATGGTCAGCCGCAGCGCCACCACCGGCAGGTCGATGTGCCCGATCAGGCTGGTCGCCGCCATGTGCACGTACCCGAACCAGTGGTAGTCGAGCGGTTCCTGCGCGACCTGGGGCACGTGGATCGGGAACTGGTGCTTCGCCTCACCGGCCAGCGAGAGCTGGTAGGCCAGGTCGAGATACTGGAGGGTGCCGTCCGAGGTGGGCAGGATCGGGTTGCGTTCCAGGAAGGTGACCGACAGGTAGGTGGTGAAGAACGCCACCGCGCCGGCGACAGACCACGACCAGCCGACCGGGGTGGGACGGTAGTCGCGGACCACCCAGTGCCGGCGCAGTCTCGGTACGCCGACGAAGACCGCCACGATCGCCGCCGGCCACGTCCACAACCAGTCGCCGAGGCCGAGTACGGCGTAGCCGGCCCAGGCGGGCAGTTCGAGCACCAGCCCGACGGCGGCGCCCATCGCCACGTCCTCGACCAGGGTGTGCGGCTGTCGGCGCAGGGCCCGGTAGACCAGGGTGCCCGGCAGGATCAGCGCCAGCAGGACGTATCCCGCGTAGCGGACGAGGTCGAGCGGCGGGGTGTCGGCCGCCAGCAGCACCACGGCGAAGTAGCCGACCCCCACCACGAGCGGCGACCAGCGGCGCAGGGCGCTGGCCGTGACCGACGTCGTGGGAAGAGAGGAGTCCGCCACCGCCGGAGCGGTAACACTCACCAGCCGAAACCTTCCGTTCGGACCTGCGGGGCTCGCAAAACCGGCTCACTCCTCGCACTCACCGTGACGACCTCGTGGCGCCGTTCCGGGCCACCGGTGCCGCTGCCGCCGCGCCCGCGCTCCGGGTGAGCGGCTCACCGAGGTCGGGATCCGGCAACGGGTCCGGATCCGGATCCTCGATCAGGTCCGCGGTGTCCGAACCGACGAAGTAGCTGGGCCGACCCTGCACGGCGGCGTAGATCCGGGCGATGTACTCGCCGAGCAGCCCCAGGCAGAGCAACTGGACCGCGCCCAGGAACAGCACCGCGACGTAGAGCGAGGCCCAGCCGGTGACGGTGGAGTCGCGCAGATAGGCGATGATCGCCAGCACCAGCATCACGGTGCACAGCAGCATGCCGCCGGCACCGAGCCAGGTCGCCAGCCGCAGCGGTGCACCGGAGAAGCTGGTGATGCTGTCGGTGGCCAACCGGACCATCCGGGACAGCGAGTATTTCGTGCTGCCCGCCGCGCGCAGGGAGCGGACGTAGCGCACCTCGCCGCTGGGGAAGCCGAGCCACGGCACCACCAGCCGGAGCACCGGGCGACGCTCGGGCAACTCGCGCAGCGCCTCGACGGTCGCCCGGCTGAGCAGCCGGAAGTCGCCGGCCTGGGCCGGAACGGTGTTGCCGACGAGTCGGCGTACCAGTCGGTAGTAGAGGCCCGCAGTCGACCGTTTGAAGGCCGTGTCGGTGGACCGGTCGGCGCGTACCCCGTAGACGATGTCCAGGGTCTCGTCGCGCGCCAGCCGCAACATCTCGACCAGGACCTCCGGCGGATCCTGGAGGTCGGCGTCGATGCTGGCGACGTAGCCGCCCCGGGCCCGGAACAGGCCGGCGGTCAACGCCGCCTGGTGCCCGCTGTTCCGCCGCAGCCGGACGATCCGCAGTTGGGGCCAGCCGCGCCGCAGTCCGGCCAGGATGATCGGGGTCGCGTCGGTGCTTCCGTCGTCGACGGCGACCACCTCGTACGGCTCGCCGAGCCCGTCCAGCACCGGACGCAGCCGCTCGACCAGTAACGGAAGGACGCTCTCCTCGTTGAACATCGGCACGACCACGGACAGGGCCGGCTCCCGGCTCGTCACGATCCGTACACCCCCCGTCCCTGGATCTGCCGACAGCCGAACGCTACCAGCCGCCCGCGTGACCGATCTCACCAGCGCCGGGACCGCGCGTAACGCCTCAGCTCGCCGGACAGCTCGATCTGGGCAGGCCGGAGACCTGCACCGGAGACCGCCCGGTCGGCCTGGCCCGCCCGGCGAGTACGTCCGCCAACGCGGCGATCGACACCGCCGTCGACGAGTACGTCGCCAGCAGTACCGGCGATTTGGCCCGACCGAGCAGGTACGGCGTATCCATCGCCACCGTCACCGCCGCGTCGGCCCGCAGGTCGCCCGCGCCGTCGTCGTAGCCGACCAGGTGCACCACCTTGCCGCCGGACGGGACCACCCTGACCCCCGCCGCCCGCAGTGCCTTGATCAGTCGGTCCCGGCTGGCACCCCGGCCGTTCGCCGCGGTCACCGTCACCGGGCCGGTCACCGGCGCCACGCCGCAGCTACCCCGCAGCATCGTGATCGACGCCGCGGCCGCGCGCCGGGCGGCCTCCTGGTGACCGCTGCTGTTCAGCGTGCCCATCTCCGGCCGGGGGCGGTCGGCCAGCCGGAACTTCAGCGTCAGCACCCGGGTCACCGCCTCCAGCAGCCGGGCCCGGGGCAGCGAGCCGTCCCGCAGCGCGGCCAGCACCCCGTTGTACGCCTCGGCCACGTTCGGCGGCATCAGCACGATGTCGTTGCCGGCGTTGAGCGCCCGCACGGCAGTCTGGCCGGGCGGCTGCTCGGCGACCGCGGCCATGTCCATCGCGTCCGTCACCAGCACACCGGTGAAGCCGAGTTCGGTGCGGAGCACGTCGGTGAGGAGCTTGCGGGAGAAGGTGGCCGGTACACCGGGATCCACCGCCCGGACGTCGAGGTGTCCCGCCATGACCAGCCAGGCCCCGGCCGCGATCCCGGCCGCGAACGGCGGCAGGGCGAAGGAGTCGAGCTGCTTGCGGTTCTGCGTTACCACCGGCAGGCCCTTGTGCGAGTCGGCGGCGGTCTGGCCGTGCCCCGGGAAGTGCTTGAGGGTGGCCGCGACGCCCGCCCCCTGCAGGCCCCGGACGGCGGCGCCGACCTGGTTCGACGCCGCCTTCGGGTCCGAGCCGTACGACCGGGAGCCGATCACCTTGCTGTTCGCACCGAGGACGTCGGCGCTCGGCGCGAAGTCGACGTTCACCCCGAGGGCGGCGAGTTCGGTGCCGGCGCTCTGCCAGGCCGCCTCGGTGAGCGCGGGATCGCCGGCCGCGCCGAGGGCCATCGCGCTGGGCAGGTTGGTGACGCCCCCGGAGATCCGGGTGACCACACCGAACTCCTGGTCGATCCCGATCAGCGCCGGTACGGCACCGGCCGGCAGCTTGCCGGCCGCGGCCTGGAGGCCGGCGGTGAGGTCGTGTACCTGTTTCGGGTTGTCGACGTTGGTGGTCGGTTGGTTGGCCCCGGTGGGGTCGTCGGCGGAGAAGCCGACCAGGATCAACCCGCCCAGCCGGTACTTGGCGATCATCTGGGCCGGGGTCTCCACCCCGGCGAGCTTCCGGTTGCCGGCAGCCGACCCGCCGGACACCTTGGTGGCCGAGTTGCCGTAGGCGTACGGCATCAGCACCTGGCCGACCAGGTCCTCGTCGGAGAGGGTGCCGACCAGCTGGGCGGCCCGGGCCGCCGGATCCGGCGGTGCCGTCGGACCCGTACTGGACGGCGACGACGGCGCGGGCGTGGCTGTCTCGTCCCGGTCGGGCGTACCGGCGCAGCCGGAGACGATCAACAGGGAGATGGCGGCGAGCACGGCCGGAGCGCGCCGGAGGGGAGTCGACACGTCCGCTATCCCATCAGCCCGTCCCTGGCCGGGCAACTTGACCGTTGCCCGGCCAGGCCGACCGACCGGCTCGGCCGGTGCCGGAACGCCGCCCGGTCCGGCCGGTGCCGGAACGCCGCCGCCCGGTCCGGCCGCCAGACCGGCTCAGCCGACCCGGGTGAGCAGGGTGACCGGTGCGCCGTCCCCGGCGTACCGGTAGGGCTCCAACTCGGCGTCCCAGGCCGTACCCATCGCCTTGTCGAGGGCGTGCGCCAGTGCCTCCGGCGCGCGGGCGGACTCCATGATCGATCGGAGTCGGTCCTCGCCGAGCTGGATGTCGCCGGCCGCTCCGGCGGTGGCGCGGAAGAGCCCCCGACCGGGCACGTACATGAACCGCTCCCCGTCGACGCCGGGACTCGGTTCCTCGGTCACCTCGAAACGGATCATGGGCCACTGTCTCAGGGCAGCGGCCAGCTCCGCGCCGGTCCCTGGCCGGCCGGTCCACCCACATTCCGCTCGACGGGCGGCCGGATCGACCGGCTGGCCCGTCCAGTGCAGGGTGACCGGCGCGGTAAGGACGCGCGCGATCGCCCACTCGACGTGCTGGCACACGGCGAGTGGGGTCGAGTGGACGTATACGACGCCACGCGTTGGCACGGTGACCTCCCGGAGAGCGAGGTGCGTCTTCCCCTACGACCTCGCCTCACCGAGCGAGCCTCACCGAGCGATGCTGGAACACATGATGACGGTTGTGACGGATGGTACGCCAGGGATTCACGAAACTGCCCCGGGGGAATAGCCGTACCGGTGAGGGTAGTTGGACCCCATGTCAGCGGCGGTAGCCGACCGGTCATCACCGCTGTCGTGTAAAATTTGCCCGGCGGCGTCTGCCGCTCAAGTTCGGCCAGTACCCAAGCCGGGCGGCGCAGTACTTTTCCGGCGGCTCGCCGTCGGCTGTCCCCTCGGACTTTCCCGTCCTCCCGTACGTCATTCAAGGAGTACCGCCGTGGCGAGCAACACGTCCAAGACCGCGCGCGCATCCGTCCGCGCCGGCCAGGCCGGTCAGGGTGGCGCCCTGAGCGTGCTCGGTGAGTTCAAGTACCTGATCCCGCTCAATGGTGGCAAGCACGCCTACGTGCGGAACCTGACCAACGGCAAGACCTCGCACCTGCGTACGGACTCCGAGGCGTTCGTCGAGGAGATCCGGGTGCTGGCCGGTGCCGGTCACGCCATCAAGATCCGCGCCGAGCTGAACAACCTGGCCGCCGCGTACCCGAGCGACGGCTGGGACACCTGCGAGAAGCGCCTGGTCGAGGCCGGCGTCTTCGAGGCCTGAGCCGATCGGCTCACGCCCGACCGGTTCGCGACGCACCACCGAACATCCGTAACGCCCCGGCACGCGGTTTCCCCGTGCCGGGGCGTTCACGCGTCTTTCGGATCAGGATGATTCACCGCCGGGCGGTGCGGGTACTCAACGGTCGGCGACGTGCTCCGGCACGAGGAAACCCGACAGATCCACCCGCCCCGCCGGGAACGTCGCATCGGGCAGGATTGTTACCCGTGGGTACGGCTTACCCCGGTGCGACGCGGAGGTGACCATGCCCGACCCCGGCTCGGTACGACTGGCGGACGGCGTCCGGCTGCATGTCCACACGTCGGGCCCCGACACCGCCGGCCTGACGGTCCTGCTGCTGCACGGCTGGACCCTGGACGGGCGTACCTGGCACCGGCAGGTGGCCGCGCTGCGCGAGGCGTTCGGCGCGGCGGTACGCGTGGTCACCTACGACGCGCGCGGACACGGCAGGTCCGGTCCGGCCACCCTGCACTCGGCCACCCTGGCGCAGCTCGGCGACGACCTGGCCGAGGTGATCGCCGAGGTGGCACCGACCGGCCCGATCGTGCTGGCCGGACACTCGATGGGCGGCATGACCCTGATGGAGTACGCCCACCGGCATCCCGAGGACTTCGCCCGTCGGGTCGCCGGCCTGGTCTTCGTCTCCACCACCGCCGAGGGCCACACCCACACCGGCTACGGCGTGCCGGGGCCGGTCGCCCGGCTGATCCGGATCGCCGAGCTGGCCGGCGCCGGACTCCTGGCCCGGTGCGGCGGCTGGCGGACTCCCCTGCCGCTGCTCTACGCGCTCCGCCCGACCCTGCGTTGGCTGCTCTTCGGCGACGCGTGCGAATCGGACGACATCCGGCTCACCACGTCGGCGGTGGCCCGCGCCTCGCTGGTCTCGATCGGCGGGTTCCGCCCGTCCATCGGCGCCCAGAGCCGGCTGGCGACCCTCGCCGAGCTGGGCGAGCTACCGGCGGCGGCCCTGGTCGGCGACCGGGACCGGCTCACCCCGCCGCCCTGCGCGGTGTCGATCGCCGAGGCGCTGCCGTCGGCCGAACTGACGGTGTGTCCGGGCGCCGGACACATGCTGATGCTGGAACGCGCCGACGAGGTGACCACCGCACTGCTCTCGGTGACGGAGCGGGCGATGTCGCGGCCGAAGGTGGTCCGGAAGGCTGCGGCGCGGGTCGGGGCCAAGGCCGCCAGATCGATCGTGAAACAGCCACGACGCCGGGAAGACCGCCGCGGCGCACCGTGCACGTGAGCTACGGCAGCCCGACCACCACCAGTCACCGACGCGACGGGGAACGCGCCGAACGCGGCCAACGTCACATCGCGGGCGGTCATCGTCACACCGAGGACGTCGAGCGGACCAGGCGCGGCGGAGCCCGGCCGAGCGGGCACGGCGTACCCTCGCTTCCTGGCAATTATGCGGCACCCGAGCGGCCGGACCGATGGTCCCGGACGACGGCGTGGCCAGATATCGATCTCCGGGAGCATTCGCGTTGACCGACCACACCACGCTGCAGCAGGAGATCGAAGCCGAACAGCGCCATCTCGATCGGGTCTACGCCCGGCTGGCGCAGTTGCGGCGCTCCGCCGCGTTGGCCGAGAAGGAGGGCTACCAGCTGGCCCGGGTGGGCAACTTCGGCGCGCTGGTCGAACGCGACGCGATGGTCTTCCACGCCGCCCGGCGCCGGCACACCCTCGACGCGGAGCACGAGGGCCTGGTCTTCGGCCGGTTGGACCTCCGGTCCGGCCAGGTGCTGCACATCGGCCGGTTGGGCGTACGCGGTGAGCACGCCGAACCACTCGTGATCGACTGGCGGGCGCCGGCCGCCGCCGCCTTCTACCAGGCCACCGCGGCGGACCCGCGCGACGTCGTACGGCGTCGGGTGATCTCGTCCACCGGCGAGCGGGTGACCCGGATCGAGGACGACCTGCTCGATCCGGCGGCGGCGCCCGACGGGATGCGGGTGGTCGGCGACGGCGCCCTGCTCGCGACGCTGTCCCGGACCACCGGCCGGGGAATGCGCGACATCGTCGCCACCATCCAGCGGGAGCAGGACGAGGCGATCCGCTCCCCCGCCGGCGGGGTGACCATGGTGTCCGGCGGGCCGGGGACCGGCAAGACGGCGGTGGCCCTGCACCGGGCCGCCTACCTGCTCTACTCCGACCGCAACCGGTTCGCCGGCGGCGGCGTACTGGTGGTGGGTCCGTCCGCCGTCTTCGTCGAGTACATCGCCTCGGTGCTGCCCTCGCTGGGCGAGAACGCCGCGACCCTGCAATCGCTGGGATCGATGTTCGACGGGGTGACCGCCCGCCACACCGATCCGGCGGCGGTCGCCGCGATCAAGGGGTCGCTACGGATGCGCCGGGTGCTGGAGCGGGCGGCCCGGGACCAGGTTCCGGACGCACCCGGCGAACTGCGGCTGCTGTACCGGGGCGAACTGCTCCGGCTCACCGCCACCGAACTGGAGACGATCCGGACCCGGGCACTACCGCCGGGTGCCCGGCGCAACGAGGTACGCCGGGCCGGCTTCGACGGGATCTTCAACGCGCTCTGGACCCAGGTGCAGCGGCTACGGGTCGGTCGACTGCCCGACCAGCGGACCTTCGAGGACGAGATCGCCGAACGGTCCGAATTCCGGGACTTCCTCCGGGCCTGGTGGCCCCGGCTGCACCCCCGGCACGTGCTGGCCTGGTTCGCTCGGCCGGAGCGGCTGCGCCGGTACACCGCCGGTCTGTTGTCGAACGCCGAGTCCCGGCTGCTCGCCGACGCGTACCGCAGGATGGACACCGACGGGCTCAGCGTCGGCGACGTGGCCCTGCTCGACGAACTCGACAACCTGCTCGGTCGACCGGCACAGCCGGCACGTCGCAAGCGCGACCCGTACCAACTGATCGGCGGGGTCCGCGAGGTGACCACCTACGCGGACCGGCAGCGGGCCAGCCGGGCCGCGCGCGACGAGCGGCCGGCGGACTACCGCGAGTACGCCCACGTGGTGGTCGACGAGTCCCAGGACGTCTCACCGATGCAGTGGCGGATGCTCGGCCGTCGGGGCCGGCTGGCCTCCTGGACGGTGGTCGGCGACCCGGCCCAGACCGCCTGGACCGGCGACCCGGCCGAGCTGTCCCGGGCCCGGAACAAGGCCCTGGGCCGGCGACCCCGGCACGAGTTCACGCTCTCCACCAACTACCGCAACTCGGCGGAGATCTTCGCGGTGGCGGCGCGGGCGATCCGCGAGGTCTTCCCCGACCTGCCGCTGCCGGTCGCGGTCCGGAGCACCGGAGTACAGCCGGTGGAGCTGACCGTGCCACCCGCCGACCTGCCCGAAGCCGTCCGCGAAGCGACCACCAAACTCCTCGCCGAGGTCGAAGGAACGGTCGGGGTGATCGCCCCGGTGCCACGCCTGGCCGAGGTCCAAGGCTGGCTCTCCCCGACCCCCGACCCCCGACTCCAGGTGGTCGACACCATGCAGGCCAAGGGCATGGAGTACGACGGTGTCGTGCTGGTCGCCCCCGCCGAGATCCGGGCCGATTCGGCCGCCGGCACACGCACCCTCTACGTCGCCCTCTCCCGGGCCACCCAGCGCCTCACCACCGTCGAACCCGGGTAAGGAAGGGCCCCTTCTTATCGTTTTTAGTAGAAGAAGGGGCCCTTCTTAACCGTTCTGCCGTGAGGCTCAGGGGCGCGGAACCGCCACCGCCGTGTACGGCGTGGTCGGGGTCGGTGGGGTGGTGAAGCGGGCGTTCGGCAGGTAGAGCCGCTTCCCGTACGCCGCCACCGTCGTAGGTACGTCGAATCCGGCGTCGGTGACGCGTTCGACCACCCGACCGGTGTCACCGGCCCGGTCCAGCCGGAGTACGGCCAGAGTGTTCAGCCGGTTCTGCACCACGTAGAGGGTCCGGCCGTCGAGCAGCAGGCCGTCCCCGTTGGTGAGCAGTTCCGCACCGAGGTCGACCGTCCGGGTCACCCCGGTCGCCGGGTCGACCCGGAACAGCAGACCGGTGCCGGACTGCACGATCAGCAGCGCCCTGCCGTCCGGGGTCCGGGCGATCCCGTTGGCGTTGATGCCGGTGCCGTAGACGATGTCGCCGGTCAGCGGCACCCGGACCACGCCGTCGGCGGCCGGCAGGGCACCGTGCCGACCCAGCGGCACCCGGTAGAGCACCGGGTTGGTCGAGTCGGTGAACCAGGCCGCGTCCGGGGTGAGCACGACGTCGTTGACGAAACTCGGCTGGTCGGTGAACCGGTAACTGGCCAGCAGTTGTCCGGTCCGGGTGTCGATCACCCGGCCGTCCCCGCCGGACCCACCGGCGACGAAGAGGCGACCTCGGGCGTCGACCTTCATGCCCAGGGACGGGGTGCCCGGTCCAGCGTTGATCACCTTTCCCCGGCCGGTGAGCAGGCTGGCCTGGTAGATCGCCCCGGTGGCCCGGGATCCGAAGTACGCGTACGGCAGCGTGCCGATCGCGATCCCCTCCGGCTGGAAGCCGGCGGGGAGGTCGATGGTCGATGGTCCGAGCGAGGTACGACCCCCCGCGCCGGCAGGCACGGCGGCGGTGGTGGCCACCAACGTGGCGGCCAGGGACAGGGTGGCGGCGACCAGGACGGGGATACGTCGGCGGCGACGCATTGATAGCTCCCTTCACGGCCCGGTCCGGCCCCGCGCCGCAGGCCCGGACCGGTGGGCGGCCTCGGCCGGTCCGACCCGGTCCACACCTCGCGACCCGCAACCGCCGGGCATCGACGAGTGTCACCTGGAACAGCTTTCGATGATGCCAGGTGCCGAGCTGTCCGCATCTCGACATCTCGATCGCCTCGGCGGCCCGGTCCCGGTGACACTGGCCGGATGCGGCCCGAGCCCGGTGACATCCACCCGACCCGGCCCCGACCGCATGACACCCGCCCGGGGCGGCCTCAACCGCGCATCGCCCGCCCGGCGCGGCCCCAACCGCGCATCGCCCGCCCGGCGCGGTCCGACGGGCCGGTCGGCACCCACTCCTGCCCGGTTCCGGCGGCGGAGTGAACCGGCCGCTGCTCCGCCTTGCCCTGGCCGGTCTGCGCGCCCACGCCGTACGGCTCGCCCTGACCGGCTTCGCGGTCGTGATGGCGGTCGGCTTCCTGGCCGGCACGCTCGTCTACGGCGACACGGCGCGCTCGGCGTTCTACACCGACCTGGCCCGCTCGGCCCGGAACGTGGACGTGGTGGTGGAGCCGGAGACCGGGCTCGTCCCCCCGGCGGCCGTCGAGCGGATCCGCGACGTGGACGGGGTGGCGGCGGTGGACGGGCGGGTGATCGCCTGGCTCGGCGTACTGGACCGGAACGGTCGGCCGATCGAGAGTCAGGAGCACATCGGCTACGCCCTGTCGGTGCCCGGCGTCGCCGCGCTGGCCCCGTACGACCTGGCTGCCGGCCGGCTGCCCCGGGCTCCCGGCGAGATCGCCGTGGACCGTGCGACGGTGGCCGGCGCCGGATTCGTACCGGACGGGCCGGTGACCGTGCTGGACCAGGCGGGTGCCCCACACCGGATGCGGCTGGTCGGCGTACTCGATCTCGGGGTGAACCGGCTCTTCGGCGGGTCCGCGGTCGCCGCGCTGAACCCCGCCGACCTGGACACGTTGACCGGTACCACCGACTACGCCCAGGTGGTGGTCCGCGCGGCCGGCGGCACCGATCCGGCCGAGCTGCGGGACCGGGTGGCCGCCGCGGTGGGGCCGGGCCACCAGACCATGACCGGGGCCGGGCTGCGGGACCGGCTCGCCCGGCAGGCGGCGAAGTACGTCGACGGCTTCCTCGCGGTACTGCTCGGCTTCGGGCTGGTATCGCTGACCGTCTCGGCGTTCGTGATCTACAACACCTTCGCCATGCTGGGCGCGCAGCGGGCCCGGGAGCTGAGCCTGCTGCGGTGTGTCGGCGCGTCCCGGCGGCAGGTCGCCGGCGCCGTACTCCTGGAGGCGAGCATCCTCGGCCTGCTCGCCTCGCTCGGCGGCCTGCTGGCGAGCCTGCTGGTCGGGTACGGCCTGATCCGGGGCCGGGAGCTGGTGGCCTCGGACATCCCGCTGCACGCGCCGGTGGTCCGCTGGCCGACCGTGGCGGTCGCGCTCGGCTTCGGCACCCTGGTCGCGGTGCTGGCGGCGCTGGTGCCGGCGCTGGACGCCGGTCGGGTGCCGCCGCTGGCCGCGCTGCTGGCCCGGGACACCACCGAGGCCGGCGCCGGGCGCGGGCGCCGGCCGCGCCTGCGGATCGCGCTCGCCGGGACGCTGACCGGGGTGGGCGTGCTCGCCGTCCTGACCGGACTACCGCTGGCCTTTCCGGGGCTGCCGCTGGTGCTCGGCGGCGGCATGGTCGTCCTCCTCGGCGCGGTGGTCGCGGCGCCGCTGCTGGTCCCCCGGGCGGTCCGGCTGGTCGGTTGGCTGCCCGCCCGGATCTTCGGCCCGGTGGTACGGCTGGCCGTCGCCAATGCCCGCCGCAACCCGCGCCGGGCCGCGGCGACGACATCGGCGCTGGCCATCGGGGTGGCCCTGATGGCGATGTTCAGCGTGCTGCTGGCGACCGCCCGGGACCAGGCCGGACGCGAGTTGACCGAGAACTTCCCGGTGGAGTTCGTGCTCGACCGGGTCCGGACCGACGGCGACCCCTCGGCGGTACGCGGACCGCTGCCCGCCGGGCTGGCGTCTCGGCTGCGGGCCGACCCGGCGTTCGCCACGGTGGCCGAGGTACGCCGGGCCACGGCCCCGCTGGACGCCGGGATCCGGATCTGGGCGGTGCCGCCCGAGCAGTTTCGCGGACCGATCCGCCCCGAGGTGACCGCCGGCAGCCTGACCGGACTGGGCCCGGGGACGGTGGCGCTGAACCGGCAGTTCGCCCAGGAGCGCGGCCTCGGGATCGGGGATCGGCTCGCCCTGGGGCCGTCGGGCCCGCTGACCGTGGTCGCGCTGTACGACGACGCGCCCACCGACGGCGCCGCCCTGGTCTCCTGGCCGCAGTTCCTCGCCACGTACGGCGTGGGTGGCCCGGACCGGCTCCTCGTCGACCTGGCGCCCGGGGTGTCGACCGCGGCCGGCCGGCAGGCCCTCGACACGGTGCTGGTCGACTATCCGGCGGTCCGGGTCCGTGGCCTCGCCGATCAGGCGGACGCGCTGTCGGCGACCCTCGACGAGCTGCTGGGCATCTTCGCGGCCCTGCTCGGCATGTCGGTGCTGATCGCGGTGCTGGGGATCGGCAACACCCTCGCGCTGTCGGTGTTCGAACGTCGCCGGGAGTCCGCGACCGTCCGGGCGTTGGGCCTGTCCCGCCGGCAACTGGCGGGCATGCTGCTGGCCGAGGCGGCACTGGTCGCGGCGGTCGGGACGCTGTCCGGGACCGTCCTGGGAGCCGGCCTCGGCGCGGCGGCGGCGGTGGGCCTGATCGGCAGCTACGGGCACGGGCTGCCGGTCGTACCGATCGGTCAGCTCGCGCTCTGCGCGGCGCTGGCGGCCACGGCGGCGGTACTGGCCAGTCTGCTGCCGGCCCGGCGGGCTGGCCGGGCGCCGATCGTCGCCGCCCTCGCCGACGACGAATGACCGACCCCCGTGGGGGCGAGGGACGACGGATGGCCGACCCCGCAGGGTACGGAGCGGACCACTTCCTATCGTTTTCTGGATAGGAGGGCTCTCCGGCCAACCCGCGCCCGGCAGTATCGACAGCGGGGTGGGCCGAGCGAGGAAGGTGTGCGGGTGGGGGCAGGCCATGACCACGGGGGGCAACTGACCCGCGCGGCGGAGCGGCACCTGGGACGACTGTGGGGTGCCTTCGCGCTGCTCGCCGCCCTGATGGTCGTCGAGGCGGTCGCCGCGCTGGTCACCGGGTCGCTGGCGCTGCTCTCCGACGCCGGGCACATGTTCACCGACGTACTCGGGATCGGGATGGCCCTGGCCGCGATCACGGCGGGCCGCCGGGCCGTCGGTGACCCGCAGCGGACCTTCGGTCTGTACCGCCTGGAGGTGCTGGCGGCGCTGGCCAACGCGGTACTGCTGTTCGGGGTGGCCCTCTACGTGCTGGTCGAGGCGGTACGACGGTTCGGCGACCCGCCGGAGGTCGCGGCCGGCCCGATGCTGCTGGTGGCGACGCTCGGACTGCTGGCCAACCTGGCGGCGTTCTGGCTGCTCCGGGCGGGGGCCCGGGAGAGCATCAACCTGCGCGGCGCCTACCTGGAGGTCCTCGGCGACCTGCTCAACTCGGCCGGCGTGATCGTCGCCGCCGTGGTGATCCTCTTTACCGGCTGGCGCTGGGCCGACCCGATCGTGGCGCTGGCCGTCGGGCTGTTCATCCTGCCCCGCACCTGGCGTCTCGGCCGCAGCGCGGTACGCATCCTGGTGCAGGCCGCTCCGGAGCACCTCGACGTGGCCGCGGTCCGGACCCGGCTGTCCGACGTACCCGGGGTCTGCGACGTGCATGACCTGCACGTCTGGACCCTCACCTCCGGCATGGAGGTCGCGTCGGCGCATCTCACCCTGGACACCGGCGCGGAGGTCGCCGCCGTGCTCGCCGCGGCCCGCTCGGCGCTGAGCGAGGACTTTCACATCTCGCACGCCACGCTCCAGGTGGAGCCGAGGACCGCCGCCGGTGGTTGTGGTCCCACGGACTGGTAGCCAGTGAGGCTCACCGATAGTTAGCCGCATCTTAAATTTCGGCGCGTCACCGACCGAGTTTGTCCGGTTACTTCCGTCCGAAACGGGAGAATTCGGGATCCAAACCCGAACACTGCACGTGTCCCCGGCCGAGAACTGCCGGTAGGCTCGGCCCCGGTCTTCGCTAGGTGGCACCTTTCGGTGCCTGCGGGGGCCGTCGCCTAATCGCCACGCGCGAGCCGGGGAACCACGTACCAGGGGTGCATCCGCGTCAGCGGTAGGGATCTTCCGTCCCGAACCCGTCAGCTAACCCGGTCGGCGGCTGACGGAAGGAAGCTGTCATGCCGTTCCTGGCACCCACCCGAACGTCTCCGACCTTCGTCTGGCGCGCCCCGACAACCGCCCGGAAGGCGGCAGCCCGGCTCGCCGCCGTGGCAACCACGGTGCTCACCCTGGGCGTGCTCGTCGCGACCCTGGGCGCCACACCCGGGTACGCAGCACCCGGCACGCTGGCAGTGGCACCCAGTAGCAGCAGTGAAGACGAGGGAGGCAGCGACAGCCTGCGCGAGCAGCTCCAGACGGCCAGCAAGGGCTACGTCAACGCCAAGAACAAGTTGGACAACTC
Organism: Plantactinospora solaniradicis; assembly: GCF_042658085.1. Taxonomy (NCBI): domain Bacteria; kingdom Bacillati; phylum Actinomycetota; class Actinomycetes; order Micromonosporales; family Micromonosporaceae; genus Plantactinospora; species Plantactinospora solaniradicis. The sequence continues at coordinate 66,478 of NZ_JBHSPR010000068.1, forward strand.
CGTCAAACGACAGAAGGAACTGACCACCCGCCTCGGGACGCTGCGTACCGAGGTGACGACCCGGAGCGAACGGGTCGCCCAGATGGCCGGAATGGCGTACCGGACCGGTCGGCTGGGGCAGGTGTCCGCCCTGCTCAACAGCGGTTCCCCGACCAGCCTGGTGGACCGGGCCGCCGCCCTCGACACGATCTCGGCGAACGAGAGCCGCGAGCTGCGCGGCCTGCGGGAGAGCATCGAGGAGGAGACCCGGGCGAAGGAAGCACTCGACCAGGAGATCCGCGAGCAGCGCAAGCAGGTCGAGGTGATGGAGACCCGCAAGAAGCAGGCCGAGAAGGCGCTCGCGGCAGCCAACAGCGGCGGCTCCAGCTCGGGGATCAGCGGCAGCGGCGCCGCATCGGCCAGGCCCGCGCCGCGCAACGCCGACGGGTCCTTCCCGGACGAGTCGTGCTCCCTCAACGACCCGACCACCAGCGGATGCATCACGGCGCGCACGCTCCACGCGCTGAACCAGGCCAAGGCGGCCGGTTTCACTCGCTACGTCTCCTGCTTCCGCAGCGGCGGCAGCGGCGAGCACCCCAAGGGTCAGGCGTGCGACTTCGCCGCCCAGAAGGGTGGATTCGGCGGAGTGGCGACCGGCGGCGACCGGACGTACGGCAACAACCTGGCGGCGTACTTCGTGCGGAACGCCGACCGGCTGGGCGTGCTGTACGTGATCTGGTTCAAGCAGATCTGGCTGCCGAGCAGTGGTTGGAAGACGTACAACAGCGGTAACGGCGATCCGTCCAGCGACCACACGAACCACGTACATCTGTCGATGAACTGAGGCCGTCCGCCGGCACCGCCCGCCACCCCTGGGCGGTG
>NZ_JBHSPR010000068.1:67347-124373 GCF_042658085.1 Plantactinospora solaniradicis
CGTCGCCCGGTGTTTCTCCGGGCGACGGACGCCGAACCGTAAGTCCCGGCGTCGGTGCCGGTCAGCAGCCGATCCTGGACGAGCCCAGCGCGACGTCGTCGAACCACAGCGTGTCCGAGCCCTCGCCGTAGCTCTCCCAGCCCAACCGCAGGTCGGTCAGGTTCGGCCGCCAGTTCGCCCGGTTGAGCCACTGTCCGTCGACGTCGTGGGTCGGGGTGCCGTCGGCGGTCAGCCCCGTCACCGCCGAGCCGTCGACCCAGGTCGACAACCGGCCCTGGGTGCCGTCGACCATGAACTCGACACAGGTCCAGCGGTTGACCGGCAACGGAACGCTGAGCGCGACACCGTTCGGGCTCTGCTCGGGCAGGGTGGCGTCGTCCGAGGCCCGGTTCCATTGCAGGGCACCGTTCTGGCCGCCCATCCGCAGGTCACGGTTGCCGTCGTTGGCGTCCCGCATGGCCAGGAACGTCACGTGCTGGGCCGGCAGCGCGGTGGTGTGCCGGACCCAGAGCCGGGCGTACCGCACCGCGCCGAGCCCGCTGAGGTCCCGGTTGGACCGGACGAACACGTGGTTGCAGTAGCCGGCGGTGCCGTTGACCCGTACCGATCGGCTGCCCTGGTGCGCGACCGCGGTGTCGATGGTGGCGGTCCCGGTCCCCTGGCAGTCCGGGTAGTTCAGGCTCCAGTCGCCGGACGGCGCGGACCCGGTCTGGTTCTCGAAGCCGTCGCAGAGTGCGGCGCCGCCACAGCCGGTCGGCGGCCCGGTGGTCGGCGGCCTGGTGGTCGGCGGAGCCGTGGTGGGTGGAGCCGTGGTCGGCGGGGCGGTCGTCGGCGGGGCCGTGGTGGGCGGGACCGTGGTCGGCGGTGGGGTGGTCGGTTCGGCGCCGTTGCACGGTACGCCGTTGAGCGTGAACCCGGTCGGGGCCGCCGCGCTGCTGGCGTAGGTACCCTGCACGCCGAACTCGGTCGACCCGCCGGCCGGAAGTGAGCCGTTCCATGCCACGTTCCGGGCGGTCACGGCCGTGCCGGACTGGCTGACCTCTGCGTTCCAACTGCTGGTGATCCGCTGGTCGCCACCATAGGTCCAGGTGACGGTCCAGCCGTTGACCGCGGTGTCCCCCGCGGTCACCCGGATGGCGGCGGTGAAGCCACCGGTCCACTGATTCGCCTGGTAGCCGACCAGACATCCGGCGGCGGCCTGGGCGGATGGCACCAGGGTCAGGCTGACCACGGCGACGACGCTCGCGGCGAGTGCGGTCACCAGGGCGACAGCCAGGGACACGCGGCGGTACGGTGCGGAGACCCTCATGGGATTCCTCTCGACAACTGCCGGGCCGCCGAACGCGGGCCGGCAGTGCTGCTGCTGGGTCGACGGTCGGCCGGCACACGACACCCCGTGTACGGCCGCCCTACGCCTCCCGCGATCGGCTCCCGCGATCGAACGAGTTCGGACACGACATCTCCGGCCAGCCCGGGCCCGGATCGTCCAGTGCCGAACGCCCGGCTCAGCTTAGAGACCGATATCAATGCCTGCAACTGATCGGCCGTCCGGTCGGGCCGCGCGAGGTTCGACCGGGTGAGCCGGGAGGTCCGAGCCGGTGAGCCGGCCGGGCGGGGTCCACCCCGGTCGGCGGCCACAATGACCGGATGACCGTGGCCCGCTCGCTGCTGCTGTTCCTGCTCGCCGCCGTCGCCGAGATCGGCGGGGCCTGGCTGGTCTGGCAGGGCATCCGAGAGCAGCGCGGCCTGCTGTTCGTGGCCGCCGGCATGCTGGCACTGGCCGGGTACGGGTTTGTCGCGGCGTTCCAGCCGGATCCGAACTTCGGTCGGGTGCTCGCCGCCTACGGCGGGGTATTCGTGGCCGGCTCGCTCGGCTGGGCCGTACTGGTGGACCGGTTCCGTCCGGACCGCTACGACCTGACCGGCGCCGCCGTCTGCCTGCTCGGCGTCGCGATCATCATGTACGCCCCGCGCGGCTGATCGACGTCCCGCGGCTACCACACCTGAAAGTTCTGCAAGATGCGTACCCGAGGCGTTCGGCCGGGACCTGCGGCGATGTCCAGCGGTGACCAACGCAGCGGCCGGTTCTCTGCAAGTGATAAGCCAACAAATGGCGACAACCCCGCACAGACATCCAAGCAGAGTGATGCTTTACGGCCTCGCAAGGCGGTGATAGCTTCCCGGCAACATTTGCAAGAACTTGCAGGCCGAGGCCGTTGCACCGCCCAGCCGCCCCCACCCGGCCGACGGCGCTCCACGCCCGGCAACCCCGCCCCGCTCGCTCCGCGCAGAGGAGGTTCCGATGCGTACCCGAAGTACCCTCGCCGCCATCCTGACCGCCGTACTCGCCGTCGCCGTGACCGTGGCCGGTGGCGTCGCCGCCCGGCAGGCCGAGCCGGCCATCGCCAGCCCGGCCAGTCCAGGCGCCAAGGACGTGATCGTCCACCTGTTCCAGTGGCCCTGGGCCTCGATCGCCACCGAGTGCACCACCGTCCTCGGCCCGAAGGGCTTCGGCGGGGTGCAGGTGTCGCCACCACAGGAACACGTCGTACTGCCCGGCCGGGGCTACCCGTGGTGGCAGGACTACCAGCCGGTCAGCTACCAGTTGATCACCCGGCGCGGCGACCGGGCCGCGTTCGCCGGCATGGTCCAGACCTGTCACAACGCGGGCGTGAAGATCTACGTGGACGCGATCGTCAACCACATGGCCGGCGGCGCGTCGACCGGCTCGGGCAGCGGCGGCTCGACGTACAGCCAGTACAGCTATCCGGCGGTGCCGTACGGCAACGACGACTTCCACCACTGTGGACGCAACGGCAACGACGACATCGCCAACTGGAGTGACCGCTGGGAGATCCAGAACTGCGAACTGGTCGACCTCTCCGACCTGCGGACCGAGGCGTCGTACGTGCGCGGCAGGCTCACCGCGTACCTGAACGACCTGGTCTCGCTCGGCGTGGACGGCTTCCGGGTGGACGCCGCCAAGCACCTCTCCGCCGCCGACCTGGCCGCGATCGTCGACCCGGTGACCGGCAGCCCGTACGTCTTCTCCGAGGTGATCGAGGGCGGCTCCGGCGAGCCGACCCCGGTGGAGTACGCGGGGATCGGTGACGTCACCGAGTTCCGCTACGGCGACGTGGTGGGCAACGCCTTCTCCGGCGGCAACCTGACGAACCTGAACAACCTCGCCTCGTCCATGCGGCTCGGCTCCGGCGACGCGGTGGCGTTCGTCGACAACCACGACACCCAGCGCAACGGGCGGGCCCGGCTGACGTACAAGAACGGTTCGGCGTACGCGCTCGCCGAGGCGTTCATGATCGCCTGGCCGTACGGTGTACCGCAGGTGATGTCGAGCTTCACGTTCAGCGACCCGGAGGCCGGGCCGCCCAGGAACGGCAACGGCACCACCAGCGCGGTCAACTGCGCCAGCGGCTGGGCGTGCGAGCACCGCTGGCGGACCACCGCCAACATGGTCGGGCTGCGCAACGCCGCCGCCGGGGCGGGCGTGACGAACTGGTGGAGCAACGGCTCCAACCAGGTCGCCTTCGGGCGGGGCAGTGCCGGGTACGCCGCGTTCAACCGCAACGGCAGCGCGCTGACCCGTACCTTCCAGACCAGCCTGCCGGCCGGCACGTACTGCGACGTCATGAACGGTGACTTCACCGGCGGCGCCTGCACCGGTACGACGTACCCGGTCAACAGCGCCGGCCAGGTCACCGCGACGGTTCCGGCGAACGGCGCGCTGGCGCTGCACGTGAACGCCCGCACCTCGGGCACCCCCGGCCCGACGCCGACCACGACACCGCCGCCGACCGGCGGACCGTGCGGTACGGTCGCCACCACCTTCGAGGTCGACGCCAGCACGGTGTGGGGGCAGAACGTCTACGTCGTCGGCAACGTCCCGGCACTCGGCAACTGGGACCCGACGAACGCTGTTCCGCTCTCTTCGGCGAGCTACCCGGTCTGGCGGGCCACCGTCGGCCTGCCCGGCGGAGCGGCCGTGCAGTACAAGTACGTCAAGCGGAACGGCGGTCAGGTGATCTGGGAGAGCGACCCGAACCGGTCCCGGAACACGCCGTCCACCGCTCCCTGCGCCACGACCTGGACCGACACCTGGCGCTGAGCCGGCATCCGGAACCGCAGAACCGCGTGACGGGTGCTCCGCGACCGCCGAACGGGCGCCGCCGGTCAACTGCCGAACGGGCGCCGCCGGTCAACTGCCGAACGGGCGCCGCCGGTCAGCCGGCGGCGCCCGCGCGTACGCCCGGTGACGTATCCGGGTCGTACACACTCGCACGACGCGTCGTCGGCGTTCGCTCGGGAGCATTGCCCGTATGAAGCTCTCTCCGCCCTGGCGAAAGGCCCTTCTCACCCTGCACGTCGTCACCGCCGTCGGCTGGTTGGGTGTCGACGTGGTGCTGTTGACGCTCGGCGTGGCCGGGGCGCGCGGCGCCGCCCCGGACGTGGTCTATCCGGCCATCGGCCTGATCGGCATGATCCTCTTCGTCCCGCTCAGCGTGCTGGCCTGGCTGGTCGGCATCGTCAGCGCGCTGTGCACTCCGTGGGGGCTGCTGCGGCACCGATGGGTGGCGGTCAAACTGATCATCACCACCGTGATGCTCGGCGCCGTCCTCTTCGCCCTGCTGCCGAATCTGCGTACCGCCGCCGAACTGGGCGCGGCAACCCCCGCCGATGCTCGAACGGGGCTGCTGATGGCACCCATCGTCTCCACCACCCTGCTGACGATCGCCACCATCCTCTCCACATACAAGCCATGGGGCCGGCTACGCCGGGGTCAGCGGTTAATAGGGGGCCCTTCTTCTACAGAAAACGATAAGAAGGGGCCCTTCCTTACCTCTCCAGCGCGGCGGGGAGCCGGGCAGCCAGCGCCAGGTGGGCGGCGCGGGCCTGCCGGAGGGCGTACGGGAACAGCGGTGCGGGCGCGGAGAGGGTGATCTCGACGTCGACCCGGACCAGTCCGTCGGGTTCCCGGGTCAGCCGGGTGTGGTTGTGCACGGTGGTACGCGGCCACTGCCGAGCCACCATCTCCACCTCCTCCGGGCCGACCCGAAGGGTGTCGGTCTGGTAGGTGATCCGGAACCGGAGGGGTCCCCAGGTCAGTCGGTCGGTGACGAGCTGGCTGCGGAGGATCCCCGGCCCGGACGGCCGGGAGCGGACCCGGACGATCAGCGGATGCAGCTCGGCCTGCCGCTCCACGTCGCCGAGCAGCCGTACGGCGTCGGCCAGTTCGCACCGGGCCCGCGCGCTGTACCGGAACGAGCCTGTTCGTGGCACCCGTCGCCTCCCCGGGTCGTCGGACCCGCGACAGTGGTCGGCGCCGGATCCGTGAGGAAAATAGACTCCCATCGTGGACTGCCTCGCCTGCCGGAACAATGATCTGTCTTCGGTGCTGCCGCCCCGGGAGCGGGTGGCCGAGGATCCGCACTGGCGGGTGGCGCACGCGTTCGACACGTCGCTGCCCGGTTGGCTGGTGCTGGTCCCCCGCCGCCACGTGACCTCGATCGCCGAGCTGACCGACGCGGAGGCGGCGACGCTCGGCCTGTGGCAGGTTCGGCTCGCCCGGGCGTTGGAGGCGGTCACCGGCTGCGCGAAGACGTACGTGATCCAGTTCGCCGAGCAGGACGGCTTCCACCACGTCCACTTCCACGTCGTACCCCGGATGCCGGACCTTCCCGCCGAACGGCGCGGGCCCCGGATCTTCGGATATCTGCATCCGCCGGTCGACGAGCTGCTCGACGACGATCGCCGGGACGAGTTGGCCGTGGCGCTCCGGGCGCGACTCGATGCCGATGGTCCGTCCGTCGATGCCGACGGTCCGCCGGTCGATGTCGATCCGTTGGTTTGACGGCATAAGTGGGGCTTCTGCCTTGTTTGATTGCATGAATAGCGGCCAATAGGGTATCTAACGGGCATGAGTGGACATGTCATGGTCTTCGCCCCCGACCCGCAGCTCACGGTCACCATCGACCAACCGGCGGACGAGACCGAGATCCACCTGCATCCGGGCGGCCAGGGCGTCTGGCAGGCCAGGATGATCAAGTGTCTGGGTACGTCCGTGGTGCTCTGCGCGGGGCTCGGCGGTGAGATCGGGCAGGTCCTCGAACCCCTGCTGTCCGGCGAGGGAGTCGACCTCCGGGTGATCCACCGGGAGTCCAGCAGCGGTGGCTACGTGCACGACCGGCGCGATGGGGCCCGCCAGGAGATCGCCTCGGTGCCCGGCCATCCGCTCAACCGGCACGAGTTGGACGAGCTCTACAACCTGGCCCTGGGCGAAGGGCTGGGCGCCGAGGTGAGCATCCTCAGCGGCCCCGGCCACCCGAACCTGGTCGCACCGGACATCTACCGCCGGCTCGCCGCCGACCTGGGCCGCAACGGCAGCCGGGTGATCGCCGACCTCTCCGGGGCGCACCTGGCCGCGGTGCTGGACAGCGGCGTGTCGGTGCTGAAGGTCAGCCACGAGGAGCTGATCCGGGACGGCTGGGCCGCCGACGACAGCAGGGCGGAACTCGTCCGGGTCGCCCGGGCGCTGCATGCCAACGGCGCCGAGTCGGTGGTGCTCAGCCGGGCCGAGAGTCCCGCACTCGTCCTGATCGACGGCGAGGTTTCCGAACTCGACATGCCCCGGCTGGAGGTGGCGGACCCACGCGGTGCCGGCGACTCGATGACCGCGGGGGTGGCGGCGGTGCTGGCCCAGGGCGGCGACGTACGGCTGGCGGTCCGCACCGGGGCCGCGGCGGGGGCGCTGAACGTCACCCGGCACGGGCTCGGCACCGGCCGACCGGACGCGATCGCGGGCCTGGTCGACCGGGTTCGACTGGCACCGATCGGCACCGACCGGCAGGATCGGATGACACCCGACGAACTGGCGCACCGGACGACCAACCCATGACACTCCGCGTACTGATCACCAACGACGACGGCATCGCAGCCCCTGGACTCCGCTGGCTGGCCCGGACGGCAGCGGCCCGGGGGCTGGACGTGGTGGTCGCGGCGCCCAGCGAGGAGGCCAGCGGGGCCAGCGCCGCGATGAGCGCGGTCGAGCGGGACGGCCGGGTGGTCGTCGAGGAACACTCGATCGAGGAACTGCCGGGCGTACGGGCGTACGGGGTCGCCGGCTCACCCGGGCTCATCACCCTGATCGCCCTGCACGGGGCGTTCGGCCCGGCACCGGCGGTGGTGCTCTCCGGGGTCAACCGGGGCGCCAACGCCGGCCGGGCGGTGTTGCACTCCGGGACGGTCGGTGCGGCGTTCACCGCCGCCGCCAACGGCTGCCACGGGATGGCGGTCTCGCTCGACGTGCTCTCCCCGGTCGAGGCGAGCGCCGGCAGCGGGGGTGCCGCGATAGCGGTTCCGCATCCGGACCGGGACCAGCGACGGCACTGGGCGACGCCGGCCCGGGTGGCCCTGGATCTCCTGCCCCGGTTGACCGCCGGGCCTACCGAGACCGTGCTGAACGTGAACGCCCCCGACGTGCCGTACGAGCGACTGCGCGGGGTCCGGCGGGGCTCACTGGCCGGGTTCGGGCAGGTGCAGATGACCGTGGCGGAGGCGGGCAAGGGGTTCGTGCGTACGGCCCTGGAGGAGTCCGGCGAGCGCGTCGTGCCGGGCACCGACGTGGCCTGGCTGGCGGAGGGTTACGCCTCGGTGACGGCGATCCGGGCGGTCACCGAGGCGTCCGACGTGGATCTGTCCGGCCTGGACGATCCACGGTGAGAGGTTGGTGGGTGGTCCGGTAGACGACGCTGGGTCGCTGACCGGATCGCGGTCAGGCGCCGGGGACCTTTACTTCCTCGGCGGCGGACGCGGCACCCGCGAAGTAGGGTTCCGGCGCGCCGAACAGGCCGAGCAGCCCGGTGACCCAGAGTTGCCGGTGGACGAACCGACTCGGTTCGGTGACCACGAGCTTGACGCCGCTGACCTCTGCGGTCTGGAAGCCGGCGACCATGGCGCTGATGCCGACCGAGTCGATGAAGCTGACCAGTCGCATGTTGAGCTCGATCCGTGACGGCCGCCCCTTGGTCAACACCCCGGCGATCGCCTCACGAACCTCGTACGCCGTATCGACGTCGATTTCTCCACGAGGGGCGATCTCCACTACTCCACCGGGCAGGACCGACTTGACGATCGACAGGCTCACGCGAGCACCTCCACTCGCCCATGTCCGGGCGCCTAATCAGTACGCGGGCCGCGACCGAGAGTATTCCTCTGACGGCCCCGATCGCCACCCTTCCGGACGGGCAATCTATTCAACGAGCCGACAAACCAGCCCGGTAACGGGGCAAACTACGCTAAATTTTCCTGCCCGTACCGGGATCATAACTACCCTCGCCACCCACAGCCGTCAGCCTAGCCGTCGACGGGGCAGCGTCGCTCCACCAGCACACTGTGTCGTGGCCCGCTCGGGCCGCGGGGACCGCCCCGAGGCTTCCCGTGCCGCTCGGGCTCCGTGCCGACCCGCACTACGAGCAGGCGAACGGCCATCCGGTCCACCGCTCCCGCTCGCTCACCCGCCCCTTCGCCGACGGTGGTGATCCCGCACACTCCAGGGGCCCACCGTGCGCCGGGGACGTTTGCGAACCTTCGCCAGCGGCTGGTGCGGATGCGACGAGACGGGCGGGTGTGTCGCGGAGCACTTAGCATGAGGCGTAGCGCCGTCGCGCGCAGGACGGCCCTCCACGTTCGGGAAGGGACACCTGATGCTGAGGAAACTGATCGGACTGGCCGGCGTCGGCGCGCTGCTGGCTCTGGTACTGGCGTGCGGGTTCGGCGGCGGGGGCGATGACGACGACGATGACGACGACGATTTCGCCAAGCCTGCGTCGATTGTCCTGATCCGCTGAGCACTTGGGTCGTATCGGCAGCGGGCGCCGTCCGGTTCCGGCACACTTCGAAGCGTGATCCCGGGTTTGCCAGGAAAGACGCCTGGGCACCTCCCGTGTAGCAAGCCGCAACCGCGCCGAACAGACGCCTCTGTCCGAAGTGGCCGCTGATTTCGGCAACCGAGGAGGTAGCACGATGCTCGGAACCAACCTGCTGAAACACCAGAGCAAGCCCGAGCGGGTCGCCGACCAGGCGTGGGAACACCTGACCAACGTCGTCAACTCGGCCGGTGACTCGGTGCGGCACGTCGCTCGCGACACCGCCCGCTCGGCACGACGGACCAGCTCCCACCTCACCGGACAGGCCGGGGACCGGGTCGGTGCCGTCACCGACGAGGCATGGCAGCGGGCCAACCGGGCGTACGACGCCCTCGCCGGCCGCCGCCCGGGAGTGCCCTGGGCCTGGCTGATCGGGGCCGGACTGGTCGGGGCCGCGCTGGCCTGGGCCGCCACCACCGCGTCCCGGGCCGCCCTGGCCCGGGCCGAGCGGGAACTGCCCGCCAGCGACCGGCTGGAGTACGTGGACGTCGACCGGGCCGACTCACCGATCCGGGTCGACACCACCTGATCCGTTCCGACCCGTCGACCGGCTCGCCCGGCCGACGGTGGTACGCCAACCGGGGCCCGCCGCGTTCGCGGCGGACCCCGGTTCGTGTGCGGTCAGCTCCGCGCGCAGCCGACCGTCGCCGGTACGGCGTTCGTGCCGGTCCAACTTCCGAGGAAGCCGAACGTGGTGGACGTGTTCGCGGCCAGGTTGCCGTTGTACGCCGCGTTGCGCACCGAGACGGACGAACCGGTCTGGGTGTGTGCGCCACCCCAGATCTGACTGATCGTCTGTCCGTTCGCGAAACTCCAGCTCACCGTCCAGCCGGTCATCGCCGACGTGCCGGTGTTCTGGACCGTCACCTCGGCCTGGAAGCCGCCCTGCCAGGAGCCGGTCACCCGGTAGGTGGCCGAGCAGCCACCGCTCGGCGGTGCCGAGGTGGGTGGCGTGGTCGGCGGCCGGGTGGTGGGTGGCGTGGTCGGCGGCCGGGTGGTGGGCGGCGTCGTCGGCGGGCGCGTGGTCGGCGTGCCGGTCGGCCCGCCCAGCCGGTCGGCGACCAGGATTCCCCGGCCGTTCGTGCCCAGGTAGACCCGGCCGTAGACCCTCGGGTCACCGGTCAGCGCCTCGCCCATGTTGCCGTACTGGTGCTGGTCGTCGTTGATCCGGACCCATACCGCGCCGGCGTTGTCCGACCGGTACACCCCGCGCACGCCGTCGACCGTGCCGACCAGGAAGACCGCCGGGTACGTCTGCCCCGGTGCCGCCCGGCCGAAGCCGACGTTGACCGCACTGCTCACGTTCGATGCCCTGGTGAAGCTGGCACCGGAGTCGGTCGACCGGAACAGCCCGGTGTCCCCGGCCAGCCAGATGTCGCCCTCGGCGCCGGCCACCGCCTTGAACTTGGCGTCGGTGGGCAGTCCGGTGGCGGCGGTGGCGGTGAAGCTCTGCCCGCCGTTGGTGCTGACGTAGAACCGGCCGGCCGAGTAGCCGTAGAACTTGTTCGGGTTCACCCGGTCGGACTCGATCCGGGCGTTGGCCGGGATGCCGCTGGACTGGCTCCACGAGTTGCCGTAGCCCACCGAGTAGACCACCTGCTGCCCCGAGTCGCCGGGCGCCCAGACGAACCGGCTGCCGTCGGCCGCCGTGGCGACCGTACCGCCGTTGTTGATCCCGCCCGGCTCCTGGGCCTGGAACCAGTTCGCCCCGCCGTCGGTGGAGAAGGCGACGTGGCTGTCGTTCGGCCGCTCGGAGTCCGCGAAGTTGCCGGTCCGGACCATGATGCCCGGGTTCAGTTCGGCGAAGTCCAGGCTGGTGGTGCTGGTGAAGTACGGCTGCTGGAACATCATCGGCGGTACGGCGTCGATGTTGGCGTGCCGGAAACCGCCGATGTCGCCGAGCCCGCTGACCAGCGGGGCGCCGGAGGGCGGGCTGATCAGGTCGAGGACGGCGGTCTCCTCCAGCCCCCGGACCATCGGCCGGATGGTGAGCGTCCCGCCGCTGTCCCAGTTGCGCAGGTTGGTGGTGCCGTAGATGGTGGCGCCGGTGCCGTACATCATCCGGTTGCCGTCGAACGGGTCGATCTCCAGGGACTCGTTCATCCAGCCCAGCTTCGGCGACTCCTCCGGCGGGGCGGGGTTCGCCCCGAGCGAGAGCCACGGCACCGAGCTGATGTCCATGGTGTAGCGCTTGGTCCGGTTCGGGTACGCCCCGAAGTCCCAGATCCGGGTCCAGGTCGCGCCGCCGTCCGTGCTGCGCCAGAAGATCGCGTCCGGCCACCAGGAGATCTGGGTGGCGACCATGATGGTGTTCGGGTTCTGCCGGTCGATGGTCAACCCGCTGTACCCGAAGTACGCGTCGGCGCTGCTCGACGGGATCGGGCTGATCTGGGTCCAGGCGCCGGTGGCCCGGTTGAACTTCCAGACGTCGCCCTTGGCCCCGTCGTACGGGCCGCCGGTGTCGCTGGTGGCGATGTAGAGGAACCCGCCGACGTGGTCGACGACGCCCTTGTGCGCCAGGTAGCCGGTCGGCTGCCCGGCGATCCGCTCCCAGCTCGTACCGCCGTTGGTGCTGCGGTAGACCGGGTTGGCCTTGTCGGCGACCCCGACGTAGATGGTCTGGGTGGCGTTGCCGGCGGTGCCGGTGCTCTTGTCGAAGCTCACCCAGGTGACCCCCTGGTTGCCGTTCAGGTAGTTGTTGGGGTCGTTCGGGTCCTGGGCGTAGTTGCCGGCGTTCGGAAAGTTCGTCACCTTGGCCCAGGTCGCCCCGTAGTCGGTGCTGCGCCAGAGCCCGTTTCCGCCCTCGGCGCCGTAGTAGATCGTGCTGTTCCGGTTGGGATCGACCGCGAGCCGCTCGCCCTGGCCCCGCCCCGGCATGTTGCCGCCGACCTTGAACGGCAACTGGTACGCCTGCCAGGTGTTGCCCTTGTCGGTGGAGCGGAGGATCGCGCCGTTGTTCGGGTCCCAGTCGTTGGTGTACATCCCGACGGCCGCGTACACCCGGTTGGTCTGCACCGGATCCGTGGCCATGCTGAGCACGCCGTTCCAGCCCCACCGGTCCCAGCCCACCCAGTCCAGCAGCGGGGTCCAGGACTGGCTGGACTGCTCCCAACGGTAGGCGCCGCCGATGTCGGTACGGGCATAGATCAGGTTCCGCTCGGTGGGGTTGAAGACGATGCCCGGGACGAAGCCGCCGCCGTCGATCCGGACGTTCCGCCACGAGTACGGCTCGGACGCGGCCGCCGAGGCCGGTGCGGCGGACGGGCTGACGGCGACCTGGGCCACCACGGCCACCGCGCCGGCGGCCAGTACGGCCGCGAGCGCACTGGCGAGACTTCTACGCATGTACGGCTCCCTGTGTCGAAGAGCTTGCGCTAATCGGCGTGCCCGGGGGAACGGCACGCCGGAGAGGACAACCGCCAGGCACGGCGAGCGTTCCGCAGGTGTCGCCGGAGACGGTGCGAGCCGTCCGGTCCCGCCGGTCGCGTGCGTGGACGTGAGATTTGCGATCAGGAGCTGCCCTGGGCTCCCGTGGCGTCGTCCTGGCTCCCTCGACGGCCTCGTGCAGACGTTCACACACGCCTGCGCTCACTGTCAATAGTTGCGCACCCAAACTAATCGGGAGGGTCCGGTCGTCCCGACTCCACTTCGGACGGCGCCGTCGACCGCTGCCGCCCGCTCGCGACAGCTGCCGCCCGCTCGCGACAGGCGCCGCTTCTCGGCGGTCAGCCGAGCCGGAACACCACCGAGCCGGAGACCTCCTCGCGGGAGATGCCCAGCCCGTCCACCGGCCGGATCAACGCGTCCTGCCACGGCGTACCCGACAGATATTCCGGCAGCACCACGACGGTACGAATGCCCAGGTCACGCAGATAGGCGACGCTGCCCTGGTCGGGGAAAGCCGCCGTCATGGCGTGGGTCCGCGCCTGGGACTCCGGGGTGAAGGCGGCCAGCCCGTTCACCATCTTCGGGAAGTTGTCGGTGGACCAGAGCATCACGCTGAACTCCAGCGTTCCGCTGGCCGGCAGTACCAGCAGCGGTCCCTCGGCCGTACGCATTGCCGCCGGCTGGGGCAGCACCGGTGCGTGCGGAGTGGTGTTGACGCCCTCCAGGAGGATCAGGGCGAGTGGCACCAGCGCGAGAAGCCGTACCAGGGTCTTCCTGAAGTCTGCGGCCCGCTCGGCCGGCGCCTTCCGGTCGGCTTCCACGAGGTCCGGCGGCGGCTGGTACGCGGCCGGACGCAGCAGCGGCACCGGCCCGTCCACCGGCGCTGCCGGTCCGGCCGGGACCGTCTCCGTCACCACCGCGCGCGACTGTGCCGGAACGTTCGACGATGCCGGGACCGCTGGATCGTCGGGGCCGGACGGAGCGTCCCCGGCCGCCGCGTCGCCAGCATCCACCGCGCCGCCAGCGGCCGCCGCGTGGGCGGCATCCGGCGCGTGGGCAGCATCCGGCGCGTGGGCGGCGTCGGATCCAGCCTCGGATCCGGCGGGAGCGTCGGGGTCGGCGGCCGGCGGGCGGGCGGTCATCGCGGTGAGCGCCCCGGCGGCCAGAATGCCGAGCAGCAGCGTGGTCCAGATCACCAGCCGACCCGAGGTACGGATCGCGTCCCAGCCGGGAGCGTGCAGCACCAGGGTGGCGTACCCGGGGTTACCGTCGCCACCGAAGTTGGTGCCGCTGGCCAGGGCGACGCTGACCAGTACCCCGACGCCGAGCAGGACCCGGTGCCGCAGCCGCCACACCGAGAAGAAGAGTCCGGCGAACGCGAGCCCGATCAGCACGACCCCCGGCAGCAGGGTCATCTCGCCAGCGAAGCTGAGCCCCTCCCGGGCGGCGGCGTGCCGCTCGCCCCAGAGCCAGTTCTCCGGCGGCGCGGTCAGGAAGCCCCGCATCGGCGGCGAGAACTGCGCCACGTGCGCCAGCGTCCGCCGGCCCGCCGGGTGCAGGGCCACCACCTCCAGGTACGGCAACGCCATGAAGAGCGTGACCCCGGTGAACACCGCCCCACCGGCCAGGTCGGCGGTGAGCAGCCGGCGCCCGAACACCGGACGGTTCCGACGACGCCACCAGGACCAGCCGAAACCGGCACCCGCCGCCAGGCAGACCAGCGCCAGGACGTAGCCGAAGGGCAGCCCGATGCCGAAGCCCAACGTCATCTGCCACGCCGCCACCAACCAGCCGGCAAAGGCCCAACCGGGGCGTCGCCGGTCCGGCCGGTACCCGTGGCGCAGCGACCAGCCGTGTCCCCGGGCCAACATCGCCAGGGCCAGCGCGATGCCGCCGATCGACAACACGTGCAGGTGGCCGGCCTGGGCCAGCTTCCACGGGGCGTACCCGAAGGCGACCCCGGCCGCCGCGGCGCCGATCCGGCCCGCGCCGAGCTGCCGAACCAGGGCGTACGCCCCGACGAAGGCGAGTGCGTGCACCAGGACGTACAGGATGTTGTAGCGCACCACGCCCGCGACCGGACCCTCGCCGATCATGCCCGCCGGGGCGTAACCGAGCAGGGTGTCGGAGTAGGCGTAGGTGTACGGCTCCGGATAGAACGTATTCGAATGCCACAACTGCGTTGGATCGTGCAGCAGCGCGTGCCCGCCCCAGGCGATCTGCCACGCCTGGAGGGTCGGGTCACCGATGTCCTGGGGGATCGTCGAGGTGATGTCCCGCAGCGTCGGCCAGGTCAGCAGTACGGCGAGCAGCAGCCCACCGAGCACGGCGAGCACCCACTCGTGCCTGACCAGGCGTACGAAAGCCGCCCGGACCCGGCGTCCTGACCCGGTCCGTCCGGTACCGGCCCCGTCCTGCCCGGCCGTCGCGTCCTGCCCGGCCGACGCGTCCTGCCCAGCCGACGCGTCCGGCCCGGCCGACGCCTCCGACCCGCTACCGGTCCGCTCGTCCTGCCCGGCCGGCGCTGTCTGCCGCTCGATCGTCATCCGCCATGTCCTTCCGGCTCGGGCCCTGTCCACCCGCAGCACACCGGCATTGATGATTCCTGATGTGGTTCAGGCTGTCACTCCCGCTCCCCCCGGCTCATCCGGCACGGGTGAGGAGACCTCACCCGAGCACGAGCGAGGGTCGAGTCGACGGGCGTGACCGGCGCGCCGCAGCCTACCGGGCGCGGGATCCGATCGGGTCGCGCTCCCGGCACGGTGCCCCGATATCGCCCGCCACCTGGAACCTCGACCGTGGGAAGGAACGACCATGGCCACCCGGACGACGATCCGCAGCGACGAGGAGATCCAGCGCGACGTACTGGAGGAACTGGGCTGGGAGCCCCGGGTGCAACCGAACGAGATCGGCGTCGCGGTCCGGGACGGCGTGGTGACTCTCAGCGGCTGGGTGGACAACTACGCCAAGAAGTGGTCGGCGGAGCGTGCGGCGCACCGGGTCAACCGGGTACGGGCGATCGCCAACGACATCGAGGTACGACTGCCGACCTCCGCGGAGCGCACCGACCCGGAGATCGCGGCGGCCGCCACCCGGGCACTGGAGTGGGACGCCTTCGTCCCGGTGGCGGCCATCGACGTGACCGTCTCCAACGGCTGGGTCGTACTGCGGGGCGAGGTCGAGTGGGAGTACCAGCGGCGCGCCGCCGAGCAGGCCGTACGCCGACTGTCCGGGGTACGCGGGTTGACCAACGGCATCTCGGTACGGCCGAGCGAGGAGCCGGCGTCGGACGAGATCTCCGAACGGATCCGCAGTGCCCTGCTGCGCAGCGTGGAGACCGATGCGGCCCGGATCGACATCCAGATCGAGGGCGATTCGGTGATCCTGGCCGGCACCGTCCGATCCTGGCTGGAACGCGAGGAGGCCGAGCGGGTCGCCTGGTCCGCTCCCGGTGTGACCACCGTGGACAACCACATCACCGTACGGCTGTGACGGCTCGCCCGGCCGTTCTCAGAGCAGGTTCAGCTCGCGGGCCCGGCGTACGGCGTCCCGGCGTCGGGTCGCGTCGAGCTTGCGGTAGATGTTGCGGACGTGCGTCTTGATGGTGTTCACCGAGAGCGACATCTCAGCCGCTATCTCGACGTTCGACAGGATGCTCTGGAGGTAGCGGAGCACGGTCAGTTCCCGCTCGGTGAGCGGCTCGCCGAGCAGCGGCGCAGGCGTCGGCAACGGTCTGCCCGCACGGTCGATGGCGCCGACCAGTTCGCTGACCAGGGGCCAGAACGCCGTTCCCGCGTCGAGATGGGCGGCGAGCAGCTCCCGTACCGGCGGATCGGCCCTGGTGAAGACCCGCCGGAAGCCTTCCGGCTCCGCCAACTGGAGTACCCGTTCCAGGACCCGCGCGGCCCGACGGCGGTCGCCGGTCAGCCGGGCCGCCTCCGCGTCGAGCAGGCCGGCCTCCAGCCGGACCGGCAACGGCCAGTCGGCTCCGTCCGGGGAATCCCAGTCCGGCAGCGTACGCGCCGCGCCGCGCGGATCCCCGGCCCGCAGGTACGTCCGGGAGAGCGCGACGACCACCGGCGCGGCGCCCCGGGTCAGGGCCGGGGTCAGCAGTTCACGGGCCAGTTCGACATCGCCGTGCGCGATTCGTAGCCCGGCCTCGGCGGCCGACAGCCAGTGCGCCAGCGGTGGGGCCTCCGCCCGGTCGCCCAGCCGCCGCCGACTGTCCGTCAACGCCTGGTGAGCCCCGGTCAGGTCGCCCCGATCGCGCAGCAACTCCGCCTGGAGCATGCCGATCAGCCCGATGACCAACGGTTCGTCGGTGTCCTCGGCGGCCCTCGTGCCCCGCACCACGTTGGACTCGGCGTCGTCGGGCCGGTCCCGGTGCAACGCGACGAGGGCCTGGGCCAGGTGGGCATGTACGTCATCGGCGGGCCGGACCAGTCCACCGAACGGCGTCGCGCCCAGCGTCGCCCGGGCCGCCTGCTCGGCGGCGGTCAACTCGCCCCGGATCGCCCTGGCCAGTGCCAGCCGCCCGAGACACAGCCGCGCGGTCCGGGCCAGCCCGGCGCGGCTCGCTTCGGCCATCCCGTCGGCGATGTCCACCTCGGCGGCGGCCACCTGCCCGGTTCCGAACCGCAGCGCGGCGGGGACGATCCGCGCCACGGTCCGCCCCCACAGTTCCAGATCGGTTCCATCGGGCCCGGTTCCGTCGGGCCCGGTTCCATTGGGCCCAATTCCGTCGGGCTCGGTTCCGGCCGGCCCGGTTCCGGCCGGCCGGAGCAGGTCGACGACGCCGGCCCGGACCGCCGGTTCGTCGGGCGCCGCGTGGGCGACGGCCAGCCGCAGTGCTGCGGCGATCCGCCGGAACCGGCCCCGGCGCGCGTCGTCGAGCAGCTCCGCGTACTCGGACGCCCGGTCCAGGTGACCGGTCGCGGCGATCGGATCCTGTCCGTCCAGCCGCTCGGCCGCGTACGCCAGGCCGAGTTCGGGATCGGTCCGGGCCGGCTCGGCGACAGGTGCCGGCGGAACCGGCCGGACCGGACCGCACTGGCCGTACGGGACGAGGTCCGGCCAGTGCCGGAGCAGCACGGTGATCGCGTACGCCCGGTCGTGGGCGGCGAGCGCGTGCCGGAGGGCCTCGCCCGGCAGGTCGTTGGCGGCGAACCAGGTAGCTGCCCGACGGTGCAGCCGCGCCACCTGCTCCACAGGACGCCGGGTCAACTCGGCCCTGAGCAGTTCGCCGAGCATCGGATGACAGCGGTACGCCGCCGGTCGGCCGCCGAGCGGGAGCACGAACCCACCGTGCCGGTCGAGCTCGGTCAGCAGCCGATCGCCATCGGCGCGGTCGGTCAACGCGTCGAGCAGGTCCGCCGAGAACCCCGCCACCAGCGAGGCCCGGCACAGCGCGTCACGGGCCTGCGTGGACAGACCGGCGAGCACCTCCTCGGTCAGGTAGTCGGCGACCGCCGGATGTTCTCCGGTGAACTCGTCGACGAACCGGGCCGGATCGGGGTGTCCCGGCATGGCGAGAGCGGCGAACCGCAGGCCGGCGGGCCACCCCTCGGTACGACCGTGCAGCCCCCGGATCTGTTCCGCCGGCAGGGGAACCGCGTACGCGGAGAACAGGTCCGCGACCTCCTCGGGGCGGAACGCCAGGTCGGCGGCGCGGATCTCGGTCAACTCGCCGCTGAGCCGCCAGCGGTGCAGGGCGAGCCCCGGGTCCTTGCGGCAGCCGACCACCAGCCTGAGCCGGCCGGCCGTGTGCCGGAGCAGGAATTCCAACCCGCTCGACACCTCGGGGTCGTCCACCTGGTGCAGGTCGTCGAGGACCACGGTGACCGGTTCGGCCCGTCGGGTCAATTCGTCGGCGAGCTGCTCCAGTCCGTACCCGGAAGCCGGTTGGTTCCCGGCATCCGGTTCCTGTCCGCTCGTGGCCGATCCCAACGCCGCGGCCAGATATGACCAGAGCCGGTCCCCGCCGTCTCCCGGCTCCAGCGAGAGCCAGCCCAGCCGGGGAGGATCCGCCGATGCCAGGGTTCGGTTCTCCGTTGCGCCGCGGGCCCGGTACCAGGAACTCAGCAACACCGTCTTGCCCCACCCCGCGGACGCCGACACCAGGGTCAGCGGACCGGCCACCCCCGCGTCGAGCAGGTCGAACAGTCTGGGCCGGGGCAGCAGAACCGCACCGGGCTGCGCGACGACGGCCAGTTTCGCGGTGAGCAACGGCGCCGTCGGACCGGCGTCCGGGCGGGTCAGCACCGTCGCGCCGGTTGGCGGTGGCGCGGTCGCGACATCCTCGATCCGTTCCGTCGACAACGGTCCCCCCTCCGGCCCACCCAGGTCATTGCCCGAGGCGCGGATACCCCGACCGTCGCGGTTCACCCCTTGCGGACGAGCCGGGTTCACCCGCCGATTCCGGAAGATGACGGCTCGGGACGCGGGCGGGACCAGCCGGATCAGCCGGGACTGGGCGAGAACCGGCGGGGTCGGGCGAGGACGGGCGAGGACGGGCGGATCGCAGCCGAGGAGCGTGATGAGCGATGAGGGCCCTCTGCTGGCAGGGCCCCGACGAGATCTCCGTGGAGCGGCTGCCGGATCCGCGGATCGTGAACGCCCAGGACGCGATCGTGCGGGTACGGCAGAGCATGACCTGCGGCTCCGACCTGCACCTGATCGGTGGCCGTTTTCCGGGGATGCGGGCCGGCGACGTACTCGGCCACGAGTTCCTGGGTGAGGTGGTGGAGGTCGGGCCGGAGGTACGTCGGCATTCGGTCGGCGACCGTGTCGTGGTCTGCTCGGTCATCGCCTGCGGCCGGTGCTGGTACTGCCAGCAGGGACTCTTCTCCTGCTGCGACAACAGCAACACCGATCCGGGAACGGCGGAGCTGGCCTGGGGGGCGGTCCCGGCCGGATGCTTCGGCTCCTCCCACGCACTCGGCGGCTTCGCCGGCAGCCATGCCGAATACGTGCGGGTGCCCTACGCCGACCACGGTGCGTTCCGGGTGCCGGACGAGGTGACCGACGAGCGTGCGGTGTTCGCCTCGGACTCGGCGCCGGCCGGCTGGATGGGTGCCGACCTGGGCGGCGTACGCCCAGGTGACGTGGTCGCGATCTGGGGCTGTGGCGCGGTGGGTCAGTTGGCAGCCTGGGCAGCGGTGACGCTCGGGGCGGATCGGGTCATCTGTGTCGACCGCATCGACGACCGGCTCGCCCTGGTCGAACGGCACACCGGGGCGGAGACGCTGAACTACGAGCGGGTCGACGTCGGCGCGGAGCTACGCGAGCGAACCGGCGGCCGGGGACCGGACGTCTGCATCGAGGCGGTCGGGATCGGGGCGGAGGATCCGGCAGCGGGCCCGCTCCACCGACCGGCGCGACCCGGGGCGGACCAGCCGATCACGGTACGCGAGGCGGTGTACGCCGTTCGCAAGGGCGGCAGCGTCGTGGTCCTCGGCGCCTTCGCCGGATTCGTCGACGCCTTTCCGCTCGGCGCGGTGCTGAACAAGGGGCTGGCGGTGCGGGGCGCCCGGCAACACGGCCAGCGCTACGTCCCGACGTTGCTGGACCGGATGCGACGGGCGCAGTTGCGGCCCGAGTACCTGGCCACGCACCGGCTGTCGCTGGACGACGCGGCGCGCGGCTACACCCTGTTCCGGGACCGGACGGACGGCTGCGTCCGGGTCGTCTTGACCCCGTAGCACCTGGACTCCGACCCCGCGGCGTCCGACGAAGCCGCGGAACGACCGACCGCCACCGGTCCGGCCCACGCCGGCCTGGCCGGACCGGTGGCGTCAGCACGACTGCCGAGGAGTCGGCGCGGCTGGCTGACCAGGCGATCAGTAGACGTACACGCTCTCCGCCCCGAACGTGAAGCCGGGGTTGCTGCCGGAGATCGAGATTGAACTGCCGGTGCAGTCGTCGTCGGAGTAGAGGCGGGCGGCGCGGCTGTTCGTGTTGATCCCCGAACGGGCACGGTCTGCCCAGCCGTGGGCGACCAGGTCGACACAGACGCCGACGGTGGGATTCAGCGCCGAGACGGTGAACCGGGCGCCTGCGTACGAAGTTCCCTCGAATAGACACAATGTCTGAGAGAACTCACACTGTCCGGCTTCCGGCGCCGTGTTCGGTGCCGTTTGAGCGGCTGCGGCAGCGCCGGCGTACGCGGCGGCCATAATCGCCGCCGAACTCAGCGCCACCAGAATCCGTAGCGATTTACTGTGGTTGACTCGGAATCCGCGCATGGTGTTTTCTCTCCCTTTCTGACGAATGACAGCGTGACGGCGGCGGCCGGAGGCGCTGGGTATACCCGATGGCGGAAGCAGGGCGTCGCGATTCGTAGTCACCCCACCTGACCAGGGAGAACCTACGGTCGCGGACGGTGCGCGACTCCGGCCGGCGCTGATGGCGCTCTGGAGGCGGAGACAGCTCGTGACAGTTGGGCGGTCGCCGGTCCATTGATCGGCAACGGCACTGCGGACCGGAACGGCGGTGGCCGTGGTCCGCGACATCTCAGCGAATCATCGGTCGGGTTCCCCTGCGGCACATCTTTGTGCGGCGCCGAACAGCGACTTTCTCACACGCACGACGCCCCCGTACGTGGTCTCTGGTGGAGAAACAGGATTCGCATTGCCAAGCCATCGAAGTGTGCCGATACCGTAACACGCACGGATGCCGCTCACAACCAGTTCCTGCCAGCACGAATCCGGGGGATTATCGCAACTGATCGGTAACGTCCGAGGAGCATGCACGTTACGGCGACGGGGATTGCGGCGTACGCGTTTCTCGTACCCTTGTCCGGCGGCAGGGCGCCGGGGTGCCGGACGCACCCCGGTGACGGGTGGACGGAGCGGGTTGACCCTCGACCTGGTCGAGGCGGCAGAATTCCCCGACGTGGACGTGCGAACTGAGCTGCTCAGCATCGGCGAGATGGCCCGGGCCAGCGGGCTGAGCGTCAGCGCGCTGCGGTTCTACGACGGGGCCGGCGTACTGGCGCCCGCGCTGGTGGACCCCGGGAGCGGCTACCGGCGGTACGCCCAGCAGCAGGTTCCGGCCGCCCGACTGGTGGCCGGGCTGCGCCGGGTCGGCATGCCACTGGCCGAGATCACCCGACTGCTCGATCTCCGCGCGTCGAATCCGGCCGCCGTACCCGAACTGCTGGACGCGCATCTACGCCGGCTGGAGGACGGTCTCACCGACGCCCGCCGGGAGGTCCACCGGCTCCGGGCACTCTTCGACCCGTCGGCGGGGACGACTACCGGGGCTCGGAGGCGGTTGACCGTACCCGGTCGGGACCTGGCGGCGGCGGTCGACGCCGTCCGCTTCGCGGTCGGGGACGATCCCGAGCTGCCGATGCTCGGCGGCATCCAATTCGAGGTCGACGGGAGCATCCTGCGGCTCGTCGCGACGGACCGGTACCGGATGGCTTTCTCCGAGGTAGGGGGTGACCCGGCCGACCTGGAGGGCACGGCCGACGGGTGCGGCCCCGCCGCCGTCTTCGCTCCGGTCGGGTTCGTCGACGAGGCACGCGCACTGCTGACCGGGGTCGGGCCGGCCACGCTCGCCCTCGGCGCCGACGGCATCAGCCTGCGGTTCCGCGATCGGCGGGTGACCGGCACCCCGTTGGACCACGACTTCCCGGACCACCGCCGGCTGCTGCGGGAGACGACCGGCGGTCCGGGTCGACGCCGGGTGACCGTCGACGTGGCCGGGCTGCGCGAGCGGCTGGCCGCCGCCGAGACCCGGACGGTGGTACGCGAGCAGGACGGCGCGCAGTGCGCGGTCAGCGTGCTCACGGTCGACGCCGGGAACGCGTTGACGGTCGCCGGTGCCGGCGCTCCGATCGATCCGGACGTGGTGCGGGTCGGGGTGGACCGGGAATTCCTGCTCGACGCGCTGGACGCGGCTGGCTCGGGACAACTGGTCCTGGAACTCGACGGCCCGATCAGACCGCTGGCGGTACGCCGACTCGACGACGACCGGGCCTTCTCGATCCTGATGCCGATCCGGCTCTGACCACCCCGGCGACAGTCCAGCCGGCTCACTCCCCCAGTTCGGTGAAGAGGGTCAGTTGCAGATGCCCCGGCGCCGTCAACCGGGAGTTCAACGAGTTCCACGGGGTACGGCGCGGTTCGGCGATCACCGTCGCACCGGCATCGGCCAGGGTGGCGGTGACCGCCGGCGCGTCGTCGACCTCGAAGGCGACCCGGATGTGTCCGGCGACCCGCTGGCCGACCTCGACCTCGTCGACGTACTCGGCATGCCCGGGATCCGCGATCTCCAGCGTGGCCAGACCGGCCTCCAGGATGCTGACCCGGCCGTCCGGTGAGGAGAAGGCGGCCCGTTCCGGCAGACCCAGCACGTCGCGGTAGAACCGGAGTGCCTCGTCGTAGTCGTCGGCGGTGACCACCAGCCGGAGCTGGCGGACCTGAGGATGATCATCCATCACGCCAGTCTGGCACGCGACCGGCTGCGGTGGTCCGCGCCGGATGACGGCCGCCCGGACACGCGGGCCCCGGGTCACCGGGCGAGAGCAGTCGATCACCTACAGTGGTTGGGTGGCTTTTGTCCGCATAAACCCGTTAGCCCCGGGACGGGCACGCCGCTGGACCGGCGCCGCGCTCGCCGTACTCGGTGGCGCCCTCGTCCTGACGGTGGTGCTCAGCGACTCGCCCCCGCCACGGCGGTCGACCGAACAGCCGCCCGCCGGCGCGGAGCCGATCCAACCGACCGGGTTCACCACGCAGCCCGAGCCGCCGCTGACCGTGCCGCCGCCACCGGCCGACCTGCCGGTGGTCGACTACGGACCGGCGCCGCGCGGATTTCCCCGGGACCCTGCCCCGATGTCGGCCGTACGACTCGGCGAGGGCCTGCGACCGATCCGCCGGGTCGCCGCGTACGACGCGCCCGGCGGCCGGCCCCGGGCCTTCCTCGCCCCCACCATCAGCGGAGTCGAGCTGACGATGCCGATCGTCGCCCGCCGGTCGGGCTGGGTCGCCGTACTACTCCCCTCCGTGAACCGGAGCATCGCGTGGATACCACCCGGACCGTGGACCACCACGGCGTTACGGGACCTGATCGTCGTCGTCCGCCGGACCCACCGGCTGCACTGGTACCGGGACGACACACTGGTCCGGTCGTGGCCGGTCAGCCTCGGCACGAGGGTCACTCCCACCCCGTTGGGCCGCACCTTCATCCTCGGCAGATCGGCCCTGCCCGGCAAGGTGTACGCGGACACCGAGGTCTTCGCCCTCGGCGCCGTACCGCACGACGCGGAATCCGTCCCTTCCAGCCTGCGCGGCGCCCACATCGGACTGCACACCTGGTACCACGACCGGGAACTGGGCCGGAACACCACCAACGGCTGCATCCGGCTGACCAGGAAGGGCCAGCAACTCCTGCTCGCCGAGGTGCCACCCGGCACCGAACTGCTGGTTCTCGACGAGTTCCCCGCGCCGAACCGGCTGCCCGGTCCGGGCCCGATCCCCGCGCCGGCAGGCTGACCGCTGTCCTTGCCCTCGCGGTTCCGGTCAGGAACCGGAACCGGCCTGTTCACGGATCGCGGTCCTCGTTGGCCTGGCCGTTCGACTCACCTCGCTGGGCGGCGTTCCCCACCAACCGGCCGGCATCGTCGGCGGGATGGCCGGTCACCCGAATCAGATCGCTGGCCGCGATCCGAACCTGCGTCACGATGGCGTCACCGTAGGCTCCCACCCCCTCACGGCGGGCTCGGCCGACGAGTTCCGCCGCTTTCAACGCCCGGCGACGGACCATCTCCCGGGTACGTCCGCTGCCCGGTTGCCGATGCAGGCGCCACACCGCATCGGCCAGCACCTCGACGGCGTCGGACAGACAGTCGGGCAGTGGCTCCCGGTACCGCATGGAGACTGCCGCCCGCCGTGCCACCCCCCGGCAGTCGTTGATCAGCCGCTTCAGGTGCTCGATTCCCTGGGCGTAGTACTCGAAGTCCCGCCGCCGGCTCCAACGCGCGGGAGCGATCGTCACGACCTCCTGTGCGCCGCTGATCGCCTCCCCCAACCGTTCCACGTCCGGCGACATCGACCTCAGCGCCGTCAGCGCGCGCCACGCCCGGTCCGAATCCTGGTCGCGCAGCGCCCTCCCGGTCTCGCGGAGCTGCGTCGTCAGGGTGTGCAGGACGGGACCGGCCGCACGGTTCACGATCCGTATCGGGTTGAGGGGCAGCAGCAGCGAAACCACGGCGAGGCCCACGACGCCGCCGGTCACCGCGTCCACGACACGGGGTATCTCCAGGTTGCGTTCGACGGGGGACAGCGTCGCGATCAGCACCGCCGTGCCGCCCACCTGGCCGACGACGGTCCCACCGTGTCCCACCAGGCCCAGGGCGATGCCGACGGCCAGGGTCACGATCACGCCCGTCTGCCATGGCCCGGTCCCGATCAGGAACATCAGGCCATCCCCGACGACAAGTCCCAGCCCCACGCCGATCAACAGTTCGATGGTGCGGCGGGTTCGTTGGCCGATGGCGGCGACGATCGTGCCGACCGCGGCGGTGGGAGCGAAGACCGGGTTGGGATTACCCAGGAGATCACGCGCCAGCCACGCGGCCAGCGCCGCGGCGACACCGGCCTGCACCGCGATCACCGCCATGACCTCCAACT
Organism: Plantactinospora solaniradicis; assembly: GCF_042658085.1. NCBI lineage: Bacteria > Bacillati > Actinomycetota > Actinomycetes > Micromonosporales > Micromonosporaceae > Plantactinospora > Plantactinospora solaniradicis. The sequence continues at coordinate 92,312 of NZ_JBHSPR010000068.1, forward strand.
GACGGATCCGCAACTTCCCCGCCCGGTCGCCCCGTTGCCGCCCGCCGGTCACCGCGCTACGCACGTGCTTACCCAGCGCAGCAAGGGGTGCCTGGTAGCGGGGATCTGGCCGGGACTCCACGGCGGCAAGTACCCCCTCGGCCGGAGACCAACCCCATTGCCGTGCTCGCCCGAACAGATCGCTACAGCCAGCGGCGCATGCACACCCGGGGCCACCGCTCCAGGCCATGCGCCGCCTCCCGGGCCCGGATCGCGCGCAGTCCGGGGGTGAGGTCGTCGTCGTCCAGCGCCACGAACCCGCACCGCACGTAGTACGGGGCGTTCCACGGCACGTCGGCGAAGGTGGTGAGGGTCAGCGCCGGTACGCCGACCGTCCTCGCGTACCCGGCGAGGTGTTCGAGAAGCAGTCGGCCGATTCCCCGCCGCGCGAAGCGGGGATGAACCGTCACCTGCTCGACGTGCAGACCGCCGTCGACGAGATCGGCGAGCAGGTACCCGACCGGCGCGTCCGTGGCGTCGACCGCGACCCAGGCCCGGCCGGCACGTTGGTAGGTGGCGAGTTCGTCGACGGGCAGCGGCTCGTCATCGGCGATCTCCGGCATGTCGAGATCCCGGAACATCTGCCCGGCGGCCCGCTCGATGTCGCGCAGCGCGGAAAGTTCCGCCGGCCGAGCCGTTCGAATCCGCACCGGGCCATCTTCCCCGCAGCGTCCAAGGCATGGCCACAGCGTTTTCCCGATCGGCCCGGCAGGCCCATCGCCGCACCGATCCGGTTCACGTCCGCGTGAAGGTGGTGACGGACGTGCCGGACTCGAAGGTCCGGGTGCCGGTGACGGTGAAGCCGGTCGGGTCGAACGGACCGTCGAACAGCGGGATGCCCGCACCGATGACCAGCGGATACCGCTTGATCACCATCTCGTCGATCTCGCCGCGCAACTGGCTGGCCAGGTTGCCGCCGCCGCAGAGCCAGATGTCCAGCCCGGCCTGCTGCTTGAGCTGCCGGACGAAGGGCACCGGGTCGACAGAGACGATCTCCACCTCCGGATCGGAACTGCTCAGGGTGCGGGAGAACACGTACTGCCGCAGGTGGGCGTACGGGCTGGTGATCCCCTCCTGCAGGGCGGGTTCGTACGTGCCACGGCCCATCAGGACCGTGTCGAACCGCAGGTTCGGGGCGTCGGTCAGCCCGACCGCCGGCCGGAAGTGCGTGGGTACGGTCTCGGGCAGTTCGGCGTTCATCATGGCCAGGATGTCCGGCTCAAGCGGGAAGAAGTCGAACTGTCCGTCGGGACCGGCGATGAACCCGTCGATCGTGGTGGCGACGTAATAACTGAGCTTGCGCATCTGTTGCCTGTTCCCCTCAAACCACTCTTGTTAAAGTACTCCAGATGGAGTGATTTGACCGTAGTACTACACTCGAAGTGGTGTCAACCCGAGACGACGAGGGGACCTCATGCGGCAGAACCCGGCTCGACGTAGGGCGTTACTCGACGCCGCCATCGAGGTGCTCGCCCGCGACGGCTCACGCGGGCTGACCTTCCGGGCCGTCGACGCGGAGGCGGCGGTGCCGGGCGGCACCACGTCGAACTACTTCACCAACCGGGACGACCTGCTCGGCCAGGTGACCGGGCGGACCCGGGAACGCCTCACCCCGGTCGAGGCGGAGGTGGCCGCCACCATGCGGGCACCACGGAACCGCGCCCTGGTCACCCAACTGATGCGGGAACTGCACGGGCGCATGCTCCGGGACCGGAGCAGTTACCTCGCCATGCTGGAACTACGACTCGAAGCCACCCGGCGGCCCGAACTCCAGGCCGCACTGACCGAGGTGTTCAGCGCGAACCTCCAGGACAGCATCCGGTTCCATCTCGACGCGGAACTGCCCGGCGACCAGACCACGGTGCTCGTGCTCTATCTCGCCATGAGCGGCCTGCTGGTCGACGACCTCACCGTGCCGGAGGTACTGGCACCGTTTCCGCGCGAGGAACTGATCGCCGATCTCGTCGAGCGGATCCTTCCGCCGGAGGCGCCGTCCGGCCTCCCCTCCTGATCCCTTCGGGCCGCCCTTCATGATCAATTCATCGGATCGCCCGAGCTGGTTCGGGTGACCGATGAGTCCGCCACCGAAGCTCTCCCCGGGGCCACGCCGGGTGCCCGTCGTCGCCGGGCCGGACCGGTACCGGCACGACGACGCGCCCCGGCCGGCGTCAGCCGTACGTCCGACTTCGCTGGAGGAAGATCATGCCGACCCGTACCAGGATCGTGACCGGGCTGGGTGCCTCGGTTGCCGCCGGCGCGGTGGCCCTGGCCGCCGGCCTCGTGCCGGCCCAGGCGTCCGGACCGACGCCCGTCAACCGGGTGCCCGAGGCGGGCGTGAGCGCGGCAGCGGCCGAACCGCCGGTGTACACCGCCACCCTCGCCCGCAGCTACGACGCGTTCGACGCGAACCAGGGCATCGCCGTCGACGACAAGTACTTCTACGTCGTCGACAATCGCAGCATCACCAAGCACGACAAGGCAACCGGCCGGGCGCTGTTGCAGTTCGTGTCCAACCCCGACGGTCCGATCATCCACCTGGACAGCGGCGTCGTCGTCAACGGAAAGCTGTACGCCGGGCACTCCAACTACGACGAGTCGCCGATGGAAAGCTCGATCGAGGTCTTCGACACCAGGACGATGCGACACCTCGACACGTACAGCTTCGGGATCTTCCGGGGCTCGCTGACCTGGCTGGACCGGCACGACGGCGCGTGGTGGGCCGGGTTCGCCAACTACGACGAGATCGCGGACGGCGAAACCGAGCCGTACGGCGGGACGTACAACACCCAGGTCGTCAAGCTGGACGACCAGTTCCGGGTCGTCGAGGCCTGGACGATCCCGAAGCGGATCCTCGACCGGTTCACGCCGATGAGCAACTCCGGTGGATCGTGGGGCCCCGACGGCCGGCTCTGGCTCACCGGCCACGACCTCGGCGAGGCGTACGTGATGAGGCTTCCGTCCGGTGGTGCGGAGCTGGAGTGGGTCGGCACCGTCACCCTGCCCGCCGTCGAGGGTCAGGGCATCGCCTGGGAACACTCGGGCGACCGGTCCAAGCTCTGGGCGATCAAGCGCTCCAGCAAGCAGGCGTTGAGCTTCACCGTGCCGCACCGTTCGATCACCGACCCGAAGACCCCGACCTGGCAGATCCTCGGCCCCGGCAATTTCCAGCAGTAGGCCCGGACACGCCGTGAACGGGGGACATCGTGGGGGTCAGGACCCGCACGACGTCCCCCCGTTCGGGCCCGCCTCGCTCGTCACCGCTCCCGGAGCCCTCACCTATCCTTTCCGAGTGGCCGCACCCGACAGTCCCGAGGCGATTGCCAGTACGCGTTCCGTCAGGGCCTCCGCGGTCTTCGATGGCCGGCTCGACCTGACGACGTACCCCCATCGGTACCTCGCGATCGTCGCCCAGCCCCGGTTCCGGTTCGACCCGGCGACGTACGCGATGGCCGCGGCCGAGGCGCTCGAAGCGGCCGGCTGGGAGTTGGTGACGATGTCCAGCTTCAACACCTCGAATGTCTACGCCGTCATGCGTCGCCGCCGCTGACGCTGTTCACAGGTCTTCGGGCCCTCCGGTCGGGGTTGTCTCAGATCCGATAGCCGCTGCGGCCCGACCGCCCGAAGAGAGCCCATTTCGGGTCGTTGATCCGTCATGGTTTACGCATTTTGTACGGCCAATCGTCGGCCTTTACTGGGGGGACAAGCCGCGCCCGTGACACGACCGGGCCGGCGTTAACCGAGGAGGGGCCGTGCCGTCACTCCAGGACGTGGCCGACCAGATCAACGCCAAGCTCGACGAGATCAACGTCAACACCGCCGCGACGGCCAACGCCTGCGGTGCGATCCGGACCGAGCTGGTCACCCTGAACGGCGCGGTGTCCACTCTCGACCTCCACCTACGGGAGGGATTTGCCAACCTCGCCGGTGGGCTGTTCGCGATCTGGCAGGTCCAGAAGGCGGCGCTGGTCCAGGCGGAACACCACAGCCAGCAGCACGACACCGTAATCTGCCTGCTGGAGAACACCAACGAACTGCTCTGCGGAATCACCCGCAAGATGACCACCCAGATCAGGATCGGGCAGGCCGTGGCCAGGATCGCGGAACGCGTCGAGGGAATCGCCGAGCGGATCCAGCCGGCCGCGGCCGGTGACTTCGACCGGCTGCGGGACGTCAGGAACGATCTCGCCAGGTGCTGCCCGCCGGATCCCGAGGAGCCGGAGGCGTGCCCCGAGGCGTGCCCGGTGCCGACGCTGGAGCCGTACGAGCCGGACGGTCAGGACTGGACGCCGGCCGATCCGCCCGACTCGAACGGGGGACCGCGGTGACGCTGTTCATCCAGAACGACGCGGCCGGTGTCGGTGCCGGCACCGTACAGCCGGAGTTGGCGATGGCGAACCTGACGGTGATCGCGAACCTCGACACCGGCATCGGCCTCGCCCCCGCGACCGGCAATCTCCAACAGGTCACGTACGCGCGAACCGATCCGGGAATCCCGCCGACCCGGTTGGCCGCTCTGGTCAACACGAACTTCGCCGTCAACCCGGCCGGGATCGACATCATCGTCCTGGCCGTCGGCCCCAACTTCACACTCAGAGACGGCACGCTGATCACCACCGTTGGTGGTACGGCCCTGGCACCCGCCGGTACGACCGGACCGGGCGCCCCGCTCAACGGCACTGTCTCGTGCGTGGTCATCTACGACACCAGCGACAAGGACGGCGAGGGATACTGCCTGGCCAGGGCCGGCAGCCGCGGCACGCTTGACCTGCGACTGTCGCTGCCGGTGATGGCGTACCACGAGCTGTCGCACGCGTTCCGGATCGTCACCGGCACCGTCCGGCAGTTGACCCCCGCCTGCAATCCGTCGTCGCCAGAGGAGCGAGCGGCGATCACGGACGAGAACGACATGCGCATCCAACTCGCGGCCATCAACGGCGAACCGGTGGTGCTCAGGGATCCCGGCATTCACTGCGGCCGGAGTTGCGGCGGAGGCGGTAACGGGAACTGTTGCATCGTCGCGTCGGTCTCGTCCGGCTCACCGCTCTCGGTCGAGGTGGCCGAACTCCGTACGCTGCGGGACCAGTTCCTCCGGCGGAGCGAGGTGGGCCACGCCTTCTTCGACTCGCTGCACTACGCGTACTACGGGTTCAGCCCGCAGGTCATCGGCATCATGGCCACCGATCTGGACGTGCGCGCGACAGCCCTGAACGGGTTCGTCCGGCCGCTGATCCGGATCCTGCGCCTGGTCCGCGACCACGCGATCGACGGCCTCGATCCGGACGAACTTGGCCGGCGCTGCGTCGCCGCGTTCGACGATCCGGCGGAGACCAGCGCGGCGCGCTCCGCGCTGGTCCGTGCGCTCGCGATCATCCTGGATCACGGTTCCGCCGGGTTGAGTCCGGCAGAGCAGACGGTGGCCAGCCTGCTCGCCGGTCGGGCATTACCCGATCCGCACGTCTCCTGGGGGCTGATCGAGCCGGTACGGCTGTACCACCTGCTTCTCCGGCTGGTCCGCACCGGCGCACCGTCGGCCGCGGTCGGGCGCTGGTTCACCGAGGCCGTCGACGACTGGGCCGGCAACCTGCCCATCGACACCTGCTGGGGAGCGTTCGACCTCGCTACCGCCCGACGCGAACTCGACATTCTGGAGTCCACGTTGCTGCGCAACCCGGGGCCACGGCGGGTCTTCCTGCGCCGGCTCGCCGAGAGACATCCGACGGCGACCGCGATCGCGAGAGCGGTCGCCGAGCGAAGCGAACCCGGCGGGCGGAGGGAACCCGCCGAACGAGGTAGAGCCGCCGAACGGAGCGAAGGAGTGCCAACATGACTCACAGCGAGTCCGAGCCCTCGGGCGGCGGGGAACGAGAACCACGCCTGGAGGCCAGGATGGCAGGAATCTCCCGGCGGACGGGAGTGATCGAGCTGGCGGTGGAGCTTAGCAATCCCAGCCCGGACCGCGCCGTGCACTACATCTCGGACCTCCGGGCCATCGTCTTCGACGACGCCACCGGGCGTTTTCTGGTACGCCTCACCGACGAGGGCCGCGAATTGATCCCGTCGACGACCGGGGCGCTGCCCCGCTTCGCCCAGGTGGACCCGGCCAGCACGGCGGTGCTCTCGTTACGCATCCCGAAGGAGATCGTCCGGATGCGGGTTTCCGAGATCCCTACCGACGAGGTCGAACTGGAGCGCCACGAACTGGGCCCGGATGCCGAGATCGAGATCGTCATCGGTTGGAGCGACACCGCGTTCTATCCGGACGCCCGTGGTGGCCGGAGCGGAGCGCCGAGTCCCGCCGCCGAGTGGGAGAAGGGCCAGGCCCGGTTCGTTATACCCGGCGAGGGCGGGTGACCGGGATCAGGCGTGTAGCCGGCCGGTCGGGCGAGCTTCCGGCCGGGGTCCGGTCAGGAGGGCCGAGCCGGCAGATGTACCTCGAATCGGCAAAAGCTGAGCGGTTCCGGGAGGCGTAAGATCAGGTCCGGGAGGACGCACTCGACCCGCGCGAGTCGGCAAAGCTGATCGCGACGATCGCGGAGGAACTGCCATGAGCGAGACCCTGCCGCCGGTGGCCTGGTACATCAGCAGCCGAAGCGCCGACGGCAACGCCAACTGTGTCGAGGCAGGGCCGTTGGCCGACGGATCGGATCAGGCGTTCGGGTCGATGGCGATCGTTTGCGGGCGGGTGGCGGTAAGGTAGCCGCGCGCTGCGGCCCGTACAACGGCTGGCGTGATCCTGGTCCTCGCCGGCTTGTACTCGGTGGCCTCGCCGTTGTAGTCGAACACGACGGTCTCCGGCCATGGTGACAGCCCTGGCTCGTAGCCGTAGCCGCCGTCTTCTCCGAGATACAGCAGGAAGCCACGGTCTGACCGCCCTACACCGATCTGGATGGCCCGGTGCGCATCCGGGTCGTCCTCGGCGAGGATCGTGACGACGTACGCCGCGTTGTCGTCGTCGCTGGTTCGCTCGATGGTGTCGAGGACCCGGTCCAGTTCGTCAACGTTGCCGACGATCACGCGGTAGGTGTCGTCGGCCTGTTCGTCCAGGCCCCACGTGACGATGTACCTGCTCACGTCGGTACCCCTTCCCCGGTCCCGAGATACGTCTTCCACAGTCGGGGACTGGCGTCTTTTCCGGCTACATACACCGTCAGTGTCGCACCCTTCGGTAGCAGCTCAGGCAGTAGCCGATGACAACCCAGCTCTCCGGGACACGGGCGCTTCGACACGACGAGGACGGCATGTCGTGGGCCCTCGGGTCGCCGCATGATCGCTGCGACATGCCCCTCGACATGCTGGGTCGCGGCGGCGTTCTGATGCCACCGCCGGGGCGAGTCCCGTCGCAGACCCGGCGCCCCCGCCGCGGGGCCCTCCTCGCCGCTCCAGACGGGCTTGCTCCGGACAGCGCCATCCGAGGTCGCCAACATGCCGACCGTCTTCACCCCGCGTGGCAGCAACTCTTGTAGCTGTTCGGCTGCCCGGGCAACGAAACCGGGAACTGGTCCGCCGGGTGACGAGGAGGCCAAGGAAGGCCAAGATCGGTTGGCAACCTGGCCGACGTCTACGGCGGGAGGGTCAGCGCCCACTGCCGATATGTAGAGCGTCACGCTCGCCAGGGCCTGGCTGAGGGCAGAGTCGGCCCGTTGCAGGCGACCGTGGGCGTCGGTGAGCAGACTCACGGCGGCGTCGGCCCGTGCGTCGCTCGACCTCCCTACCGCTGTGGCAAACCGGGCATGCGCCTAGGCCAGAGACTCAGCCGCTTTGACGAGAAGGTTACGGCTGTCACGGACTCGCCCGAGCCCCACCGTCAGGACGGCAACGACATCTCCAACGCTGGTCATCCAGCGTCGACCTCAGTCGTCGCATCCGTAACCGTCACCATCACGATCCAGGTCGTAGATGTCGTCACCGATAACCCTAACCGGGCCGCTGACGTATGCGGGACCATTGCCGCTACCGCCCGCGCAGTCGACATCGCTGGCGATCGGCACGCAGCCGCTGTAGTTCGGATCGCACTGCCGGCTCTCCTTGGTGCCGACCGCCACGACCTGGGTAACGGGCTGCTTGGTCACCACCTCGTTGACGAGCTTCTTGCCGGTCTGCACGCCGTTGACGTACGTGACCTCGTAGGTGAGGGTCTTCGATCCCTTCACTCCCGCAGTCCGAATCTTGCGTTTGCCCTTGGCCAGGGAAGAGTCCTTCACGGTCCGCTCACCGAACGGGATACTGCGAGTCTCCGTGACCTTCCGCTTCTCAGCCGTGGGGCTTGCCGAGGTGGGCGCGGGACTCGCGACCCCCGAGGCGTCAGTCGCTTCGGCACTCGAAGACAAGGACGGCGCGCCCGGACCAGGCGAATCCGCCGACGAGGAAGTGCTTGCCGAATCGGTCTCGGGATCAACGCTGTTCCCGATCGCCGCCAGCCCGCCGCAGCAGATCAGGAGTGAGAGCACCGGCCCACCGACGAAGAGCGCGGCCTTCTGCCCTGGACCGAGTCGACCGAGCAGACCCGTTCGCGATCGGGATACCCCGACCTGAGACGGCGCTCCGGCCGCCGGTGGATGCATCGATCGCCACTGTCCCGGCGGGTACGCGGACGGGTCATTCGGTTGATAGGTCACCGACGCAGTCTTGGCCCAGGACTAGATCATCCATAGTGGTCAAGTGGCGACACTTCGTGATGCCGATCAGCCGTCGTGACCCCACCGACGGGTCTCATCCGGCGCCAAGAGGCTCCGATCTCCTGCATACGGACGACGGCGAATGCCGAGTCGCCCAGAATCCTCCGGTGACTCGGCGTCGCCCCCGTACCGACAGTCGCCGTCACGGCATGAGCAGCCCCCAGTAGGTCGCCCAGGGTAGGAACACCAGGCCGCCGACGGTGAGCAGGCCGAGTCGGAGCCGATCGGAGTAGGTGAGGTCGCGGCGGTGACGTCGCCATGACAGCGCGGTCGCGACGGTGGCGACGACGGCCGCGACGGCGAGGAACTGTAGGACGAGCCAGGCTACCGGCCGGCCGATCAGCACGGGTCCGACGGCGCTCGCCGCGGTGGCCAGTACGAAGAAGAGGTAGACCAGGAAACACGCTCACGCCACGGGAGCGGGACGTGCTCCGGCTGATGGCCGAGGGGCGCACCAACGCCGCGATCGCCGAACACATGGTCATCACCGAGAAGTCGGTCAGCAATCACATCAACACGCTCTTCGCCAAGCTTGGCCTGCCGCCGTCGGGCAGTGGCCACCGCCGGGTACTCGCCGTACTGGCCTACCTCGACCAGTGACCCGAGCTACGAGCGGTTCGCCGCGTGGCGCTGGTAGTGGCGGGAGACCCGGGCGCGGTTGCCGCAGGACGGTTTGCACCACTCCTGGCGCGGATGGTCCTTGACGAAGTAGCGCACACAGCGCGGCGCCGGGCAGGCGAGCAGTTGGTCGCGGGCCGGACTGGCCAGGAACTCGATCGCGGCCCGGGCCAGTCCGGCGGTGAGCCGCCGCCGGGCATCGGCCGCCTCGCCGTGCCAACTGACCGTCGGCGTCGCCTCGTCCGGCCAGCTCAGCACGGGCCGGACCGGCAGTTGCCCGGCGGCCCGGTTGAGCTGGTCGACCGCGTCCGGCACGGGCAGCAGCGTCGAGGCGTCGGCCCGACTCGGCGGTCCGGGCCGGACCGCCCGCGCGAAGAGGGTACGCACGGCATGCCGCAACGCGACCACGTCGAGCCGCAACTGCTCGTCGGGCGTCGCCGTGTCGGACTCCGACTCGGACTCGGACGTGAACCGCAGCGGCTCGGCGGCGTACTCCCGCAGCGGCTCGGCCTGCTCCCGGAGCCAGGTTGCCAGCCCGCCGACGTCGGCGAGGTCGTCGGCGACGCCACCGTTGCCGTCGTGCCGAATGGTGCTGGCCAGGGCGAGCACGAGCTGCTGGGACATCCGGTCTCCTCCTGGTACCTGGTACCTGCTTGTCCGGCCGACTGAGCCAAGTGTAGCGTCCCTAATGCCTACGACGGGAAAAGCCATTAGGGGGACGTCAGTGCTCGTCATCGCACACCTCAGCGACACACATGTCGACAGCCATCCCCGCTCGGCCGAGCGGACCGCCCGGGTGATGGACTACCTGCACGCCCTGCCGCGTCCCGTCGACGCGATCCTGATCAGCGGGGACATCGCCGACCATGGCGAGGTTGCCGAGTACCGGACCGCGGCCAAGCTCTTCGCGTCGCCACTACCGGTCATGGTCTGCCCCGGAAACCACGATGTCCGCGACGCGTACCGCAAGGGTCTGCTCGGTGAGGACGGCGGCGGAACCGGCCCGATCAACACCCGGTACGACGTGGCTGGCGCGGTCTTCCTGCTCGCCGACTCGTCGATCCCCGGCGAGGACGCCGGGCACCTCGACGACGAGACCATGGGCTGGCTCGCCGACCAACTCGGCTCGGTGCCGGCCGGGGCGCCCGTCTTCGTCGCCTTCCACCACCCACCGGTCGAACTGCACCATCCCGTCGCCGACCCGATCCGGCTGCTGCCCGCCGAGCCCCTGGCCGAACTGCTCGCCGCCCATCCGCAGGTCGTGGCGGTGCTGACCGGGCACTTCCACACCGCCGCCGCGAGCACCTTCGCCGGCCGGCCGCTGCTGATCGCGCCCGGCGTCGCCTCCACGCTCCGGATGCCGTGGGAGGGCGAGGGGCCGCTGCTCGATTTCCGGCAGCCGCCCGGCGTGGCGTTCCACGTCTACGACGACACGGGACTGCTGACCACCCACTACCGCGTGGTCGTCTGAGCGTGCACGGCGTCTCCGTACTCGGCTTCCTCGTCGCCGTCGCGCCGATCACCACGACCCCGGGGACCAGCCTGACCCTGGTCGTCTCGCGGGTCGCGGCCGGCGGACGGCGGCAGGGCTGGTGGGTGATCCTGGGTACGGTCACCGGGATCTACGTGCACGCGACCCTCGCCGCCGTCGGCCTCGCCGCGCTGGTGCTGCGCTCCTCGCAGGCGTTCTGGACCGTGAAGCTGGTCGGCGCCGCCTACCTGGTCGGGTTCGGGCTGTGGCTGCTCTGGTCGGCGACCCGCCACCGGCATTCCCACCCGCCCGAGCCGGCGGGGACCGAGCCGGCGGCGTCCGGGCCTCGGCGGTTGCCGTGGCGGGGGCACCATCCGTATCTCCAGGGGCTACTCGGCAACGTGCTCAATCCCAAGGCCGCCGCCGTCTACCTGACCCTCGCCCCGCAGTTCCTCGACTCCCACCGTTCGGTGCTGGTCCCGATGCTGGTGCTGGCCACGGCACACGCGGCGCTGCACACCTGCTGGCTCGCCGGCTGGACCGCCATCTCGGGCGCGGCCGCCCGGCTGCTGCGTACGGCCAGGGTCCGGCGGGCGCTCGACCGGCTGACCGGCGCGATCCTGGTCGGCCTCGGCATTCGTACCGCCGCCGGTTGAGGTTTCGTCACTGGTCTCGTGAACTGGTCCACGATGTAGGCAGCACGCGTTTGCGGAGCGGTTCGAGCCGTGTCAGGGCGGTGTCAGTGCGGTGACCGTTCGGCGTCAGGGCGCCGGGTCATCGTGATCGCCATGATCAGTTCAGCGATCGCGGCCTCGGGGCTGCGCAAGGCTTCCCAGGACAGGCCCGTGCTCGGCGGCGTCGACCGGGAGGTTCCAGGAACAATCAGGGGTACCAGGAACAACAGGGTCGGATGCCGCAGGTCGTCCGGCGAGTGGGGGTCACGGCGCTTGCGGTCACGCTGCTGGCCGGGGTGGCCGGGGTGGCCGGGGTGGCCGCACCCGGGGTAGCCACCGCGAACAGCGTGGCCCTGCCGAAGGCTGCCGCCGGGCAGGATCGCCCGGAGCTACAGAAGGCCATCCAGGCATTCGTCGATTCCGGCTTCGCCGGGGTGCAGTTGCGCGTGCACGATCAGCTGGGCGACTGGGTCGGCAGCGCCGGGGTGCGCAAGCTGGACGAGGCCGCGAAGCCGCCGACGAACGGGCGGTTCCGGGTCGGCAGCGTCACCAAGACCTTCACCGCGACCCTGGTGCTGCAACTGGTGGCCGAGGGCAGGATCGGGCTGGACAGCCCGGTGGTCGACTACCTGCCCCGGTTCGGGCTGGACCGGCGGATCACGGTGCGGATGCTGCTGCAGCACACCAGCGGGGTGTTCAACTACACCGGCGAGTACTACCCCGACGGGACGGTCGCGCCGGGAATCCCCGCAGCGGGAAAGGAATGGGTGGACAACCGGTTCCACACCTACCGGCCCGAGGAGTTGGTACGGCTGGCGTTGTCCAAGCCGGCGCGGTTCGAGCCGGGGACGGACTGGAGCTACTCCAACACCAACTACACGCTGGCCGGGCTGCTGATCGAGAAGGTCACCGGCCGCTCGTACGCCGAGGAGATGAAGCGGCGGATCCTGCGGCCGCTCGGGCTGTCGGGCACTGTGGTGCCGGGCGCCCGGCTGGGGTTCCCCGGGCCGCACGCCCACGGCTACTACCGCTACCAGGACGCCGGCCAGTGGAAGACGGTCGACGTCACCCGCCAGAACCCCTCCTTGCTGTCCGCCGCCGGTGACATGATCTCGACCACCAAGGATCTCCAGACGTTCTTCTCCGCGCTGATGGGCGGCAAGCTCCTGCCGGGCCCGCTGCTGGCCGAGATGCGCAAGCCGCACCCGAAGAGCGGCGACTACCGCTACGGCCTCGGGCTGTTCGTGCAGGACACGGGCCCGAACTGCGTCGGCACCATTTTTCACCACAACGGCAGTGCCCCCGGAGGCTACGGGGCGCTGATGTACGGCACACCCGACGGCAGTAGGACCCTGACCGCCTCGGTGACCACCGGAGACGCCGCAATCGATCCGGCACAGGTGTTCCCGAAGGAGCTGGAGAAGCTCGTCACGGAGGTGTTCTGCGACGGGAGGACGGAGGTTGGCTGACGGGGCCGGGCCGGCTCGGCCGACGGGCTGAGCACCGTGGGCCCGTACGACCTGCGGATGGACTCCTCCTGATCGTCCATCAGGCAGAGCGCGATCTGGACCAGCCGGCCGAGCTCAGCGGGCTCGGCCGGCCGGTGCACGCCGTCGACGCCTCGGATTCCCTCCCGACGACGACCGACTGGCAGACCCTATGTAGAGTTCAGAGTATGGGTAGCGAGGTACGGGTCACCACGGCCGTGGCGAGGGTGCTCGCGGCGTTTCTCGAAGATCCGGCGACGGACCGCTACGGTCTGGACCTGATCGCCAGCACGGGACTGGCGAGCGGCACCCTCTACCCGATCCTGGTCCGGCTGCAACGCGCCGGTTGGATCGACTCGGCCTGGGAGGACGTCGACCCGGTCGCGGCCGGGCGTCCGGCCCGTCGCTACTACCGGCTCACCCCGGACGGCCTGGTCCGGGCCCGTACCGAACTGGCCGCCCTCTACGACCAACTCGGCCGGGCCGCCGGCACGGCGTTCCGACCCGGCGGCACGAAACCACGGCCCGCGACCATGAGCGCACCGTCCACCCTGCTCGGCGACTGGGCAGCGGCGACTCCGGCCAGGTCGGCGTGACCGGGGCCCGCGGCGTTCCGCCGCTCGCCACCGCGCTGCTGCGGATCGCCGGCCGCCGGTGGCCAGCCGAACTGCGTACCGAGATGCTCCAGGAATGGCAGGCCGAACTGGTGGCGATCGGCGCCGGCCCGACCCGGAACCCGGTCGTACGGGCCGTCCGGCAGCTACGGTTCGCGATCAGCCTGGCCGCCTCACCCCCGGTCGAGGACGAGTACGGCGTACCGCGCGGTTGGCGCGAGTTCCTGCCCGGTGCGGGCCGCGCGCTGCAACCGTTGCTGATGCTGCTCGGCGCGCCCCTGCTCTGCGGCATCCTGGCCGGTGTCTTCCCGATGCTCGGCTCGACGGTGCTGTCGATGGCCCGGGGCTACCCGTCGGGCTACGGCCCCGACGGCGGAGCCGGTGTCGACTGGGCCGCGAACGCCGTCTCCCTGGCCGGTCTCGCGGTCGCGGCCGGTACGGCCGGCTGGCTCGGTGCCTGGTTGGGCCGTCGCCTGCCCGTCGCCTGGGCGCACCGTACCCGGCTGGGCGTGGCCGGCTCGGCGGTACTCGCCCCGGTCGTGATGGCCAGCGGTGCACTGGCCCTGTACACCGCTGGCCGGGCCCAGTCGGACCTGCGCCCGCAGGAGGGCGTCACCATCCTGGAGTCCGAACCGGTGCTTCCGGTGCTGCTCTGGGTCGTGCTGATCGCCCCGCTCGCCGGCGCCGTCGCCGTCGCCTGGTTCGTCCGTCGTGGACGGCGTCGGGTGCTGGCGATCGCTGGCGCCGTGGTGGGCGGCCTGGTCGCCCTCGACCTGACCGCGATCGTGGCCGGTTGGCACGCGGCGGTCGCCGAGAACGTCGCCTTCGGCACGGCCCCGTGGTGGTTCCCGCTGACCCTGCTGGACCGGGAGGGCAGTGGAGTCAGCTTCGGCCGCGTCGAGCAGGGGTACGTGGCGTCGGAGACCGTCGTGATGATCGTCGCGAACACGCTGCATCCGCTCCTCGCCGCCACCGCCTTCGTGCTCTGCTACGGCGTGTCGGCGGGTCGCCGGCTCAACCCCGCAACGGCTCCGGCACCTTCACCGGCCCCGGTAGCCGCACCCGCACCCGCATCCCCGCCGGGACCGGCACCGACGGCACCACCGGCTGCGGTGGCCGCCGACGGAACATCGGCGGTACGCCTCCAGCGCTTCGGTGCGGCGGTCGCGGCGATCGGACTCGGACTGTGGACGTACGGCTTGACGGTTCTCACACCGGGCCTGGCCGAGGTGGCCGCCGTCGACGAGGTGCAGAGCTGGGAACTGCACCTGTGGGCGCAGGAGTTGCGGCAGGGCGGTGTCGTGCTCGCCGTACTCGGGCTGCTCGTCGCGGCGGCCGGGCGTGGGCCGGTACTCCTGCCGGGGTTGCTGGGGGCCGCACTGCTTCCGCTCGACTCGTTCCTCGACGCCGCCGACCTCACCGGGCCGAGCACGGTGCCCGGCACCTTCGGCATCGGCGTCGCGGTACTGGCGATCGGCTGGTGGCTCAGCGGCGCACTCGCCGACCCAACCGGTCACCCGGCCACTCCCGGCCGGGACGGTCACCCGGCCACTCCCGGCGGGGACGGTCACCCGGCCACGCCCGGCGGGGACGTGGATCCGGCGACGCGGCGCCGGCTCGCCTGGGTGTCGGCGGTGGCCGCCCTGTGCGCACCCGCGCTGCTGAGCCGGGCGAGTGGGCCGGAAGCGCTGACCCCGGTCGGGTACCCGGCCGTCACCGCGATCACGGTCGGCATGTTCGCCGTCCTGGCCATGGTGACCGCGCTCGCCGTACGCGGAAGCCGGTTGCCGCTCGCGATCGCCGTACCGGTGGTCGGCACGCCCGTGCTGCTGATGGTCACCCTCGGCGGGCTCACCGGCGGGATCGCCTGGGAGATCGGCTACGCCGCGGCCCTCGGCCCGGTGCTGGCGGCCATCGTCTTGGCCGTCATGACGATGAGACGACGCCCCCGGGCCGTCCTGCGCTGGGCCGTGGTCGGGTTCAGCGCCGTCGTGTTCGGCCTGCCGCTGATGTACGCCCAGTTCGTCCTGGCGTCGCCGGCCGGGGAGCCGCTGATGCGTGCCGCCGGGTACGGCCGGCCGGTCGACGGTCTGCCGTTCCTACCCGGCGCGGTACTCGTCGCCATTCCGCTCGCGGTGGTGCTCGCCACCCGGATCGTGCCGCCACCTTCCCCTTCCGACGCAACCACGGAACCCGTCGTCCCGAACC
Source organism: Plantactinospora solaniradicis (assembly GCF_042658085.1). Taxonomy (NCBI): domain Bacteria; kingdom Bacillati; phylum Actinomycetota; class Actinomycetes; order Micromonosporales; family Micromonosporaceae; genus Plantactinospora; species Plantactinospora solaniradicis. The sequence continues at coordinate 108,098 of NZ_JBHSPR010000068.1, forward strand.
CCCGTGACCACGATCAACGGATCCCCATCGCCACGGACCTCGGGCGAGCGGACGCGTGGGGGAATCGGCGAGCGGCGGGTACCGCCGAGCGCGGTGCCACGACCGGCTCGGCGCCGAACTCCGGGGCGTCGGTCGCGCCGCAAGTTTCGGTCAAGAAAGACAGATCGACGGCGGTGGACTGGCGTCCCGGTCGCACAATCGAAGGACGTTCGGCGACCCGAGTGGACGGGGAGGGGTCATGAACCTGTATGCGGCAGGTACGACGTGGGGAGTCGGGGGGACGACGTTCCTGGCGTTCTATCTCGCCCTGGCGGTGGCGGTCCTCGGGCTCGCCGTCGTACAGCGCCGTCGGCTGCTCGCCGGCCCGGCCACCGTACGCGTCGCGGACCTCAGCGCCGCGCAGGCCGCCTACCTCGGCGGCGGTGCCCGACTGGCCGTCGTCTCGGCGCTGGCCGCACTGCGGCAGGCGGGTGCGGTCGCGATCGGCCCCGCACCGGACCGCCATCTGGTGGTCGCCGGCGCTCGGCCGATCGACGCGAGCGCCCTTGAGACGGCCGTGTACCGGGCCGCCGGTCAACGGCTGTCGGTCCGCGAGGTGGGCTACGACAGCGGGGTCTCTGCCGAACTGACCCGGTTGCGGGCCGACCTGGAGCGGGCCGGGCTGCTGCCGGGCGACGAGGTCCGACGGGGCCTCCGCATGTGGTCACGGGCGCTGCTCGCCGTGCTGCTCCTGGGCGTGCTCTGGTTGCTCGCGGGGTTCGCGAACGGCGGATCGCTGCTGCCGGGGATGCTCATCCTCGTGCCGTTCTCCGTGGCCAGCACCGTGCTGCGGAAACACCCCGAACGGACCAGGGCCGGCACCCGCGCGCTCGCCGACCTGCGCCAGCAGCACATCCACCTCGCCCCGGTCTACGAGCCGTCCTGGAGCACCTACGGACCGTCCGGCGCCGCGATGGGGGTCGCGGTGTTCGGCCCTGCGGCACTCTGGACGGCGGACCCCGAGTTCGCCGCCGAGGCCGAGATCCAGCAGCGGCTCGGCGCCAACTCCGGCGGATCGTCCGTTTCAGGCGGTGGCGGTGGCGACGGCGGCAGTTCGAGTGGGGGGTACTGCGGCGGGCCGGCCGGTGACTCCGGCGGGGCTGGTAGCTGCGGCGGGGGAAGCAGCGGCGGCAGCGGTTGCGGAGGAGGGGGCGGCTGCGGGGGTGGCGGCGGCGGATGATGTCAGGTCCGCCGACCTCCCGGTCGCCGGGGTCCGAGGGCCCGGCGACCGGGAGCGCCGTACGGGGCGGTGATCGACCGAGCGGACGCCGGTAAGTCAGCGCGGACGCCGATAGGTCAGCGCAGACCCCAGAAGAACGCCCGTACGTCGTCGGCGAACTCCGCCGGCATCTCCATGGCGGCGAAGTGGCCACCCCGGTCGAACTCGGTCCACCGGACGATCGGGTACGTCCGCTCGGCGAAGGGCCGGACCGCCAGGGTGATGTCGTGGGCGAAGACGGCCACGCCCACCGGCACCGGACAGGGCAGCGGCCCGATGAGACTCTCCCGGTGCAGCCGCGCGGATGATCCCGCAGTGCCGGTGAGCCAGTAGAGCATCACGTTGGTGAGCAGCCGGTCCACCGGGATCGTCGATCGCGGATCGGTCCACTCGGTGAACCTCTCGGCGATCCAGGCGAGTTGTCCGACCGGCGAGTCGGTGAGCGCGTAGGCCACTGTCTGTGGCCGGGTGGACTGCAACACCTGGTACCCCGGGCGTTGGGCGACGTACCGCCGGATTCCCGCGAGCCGCTCGCGGTCCTGTTCGGACAGTTCGTCGTCGCCGGTCCAGTTCGGGGGTGGCGGCGTGGGCAGGTAGTTGAGATGCACCCCGACGACGTTGTCGGGGACGTACGCGCCGAGCGCCCGGGAGATCGCCGAGCCCCAGTCGCCGCCCTGGGCGCCGTACCGCCGATAGCCGAGCCGGTGCATCAGCTCGGCCCAGGCGCGGGCGATCCGGTGTACGTCCCAGCCCCGTTCCCGGGTCGGTCCGGAGAACCCGTAGCCGGGGATCGACGGGATCACCAGGTGGAAGTACTCGGACAGCGGACCGATCACGTCGAGGAACTCCACGATCGAGCCGGGCCAGCCGTGCGTGAGGATCAGCGGCAGGGCGTCCGGGTCGGCGCACCGGACGTGCAGGAAGTGCACGTTCTGCCCGTCGATCTCGGTGGTGTACTGCGGCAGTTCGTTGAGCGCGGCCTCGTGCCGGCGCCAGTCGTACCCGGTGCGCCAGTGGTCGGCCAGTTCCCGGACCCGCGCCAGCGGAATGCCGTAGTCCCAGCCGGCGTCCGGCAACTCGCCCGGCCACCGGGTACGCCCCAGCCGGTCGGTCAGGTCGGTCAGGTCGGCCTGCGGGATGTCGACGCGAAACGGTTTGATCATGATCTTCTCCCCACGGTCTTCGAAAGAGTCTCTTAGGCCCACTAACGTTAGCCCGCCTAACGTTAGTGGAGCAAACGTTAGTATGACAAACGTTAGTGAGGCGAACGACTGGAAGAACCGTTGGTCGGACCAACGAACTTGTTAGGCTGGCCAGGTGGAGACGCCGACCGACGACAGCCTCACGGCCTGGTTGACCAGCCAACCGAGCTGGCTGATCAACCAGACCTCCCGACACGCCCACCGGCTGGTCAGCGAAGGACTGGGAAGCGTCGGCTCGCGCGGCTACCACTACCGGCTGCTGATGACGCTGGACGAGTTCGGTCCGGTCAGCCAGGCCGACCTGGGACGACGCAGCGGCATCCACCTCAGCGACGTCGTGGCGGCGGTCAACGAACTCGTTGACCGGCAGCTGGTCGAGCGCGCCCCGGATCCGGCGGACCGGCGCCGCAACGTCATCACCATCACCCCGGCCGGCCGACGCGAGCGTCGCCGGCTGACGAAGCGGCTGGCCCAGATCCAGGACGAGTTGCTCGCCCCACTGGCCCCGGACGAGCGCGACCAACTGACCCGGCTGCTGACCCGGGTCCTCGACCACCACACCCGGCAAAGCCGGCTCGGGAACGACGCCTGAGCCGTCAGTCGGCGAGGCGGCGCCAGAGGAAGCGGAGCATCAGCGCCCACTTGAACGCCAGTTGCGCGTTGTCGGCGGCCGCGCCGTGCCCACCCTCGACGTTCTCGTAGTAGGAGACGTCGTAGCCGTACCCGCGCATCCGGGCGGCCATCTTCCGGGCATGGCCGGGATGCACCCGGTCGTCGCGGGTCGAGGTGACGAACAGGACCGGCGGGTACGACCGCCCCGGGCGGACGTTGTGGTACGGCGAATACTCCCGCAGGAAGGCCCAATCGTCCTCGTCGTCTGGGTCGCCGTACTCGGCCATCCAGGAGGCACCGGCCAGCAGCAGGTGGTAGCGCCGCATGTCGAGCAGTGGCACCCGGGCGACCACCGCGCCGAACAGCTCCGGATAGCGCGTCAGCATCACGCCCATCAGCAGGCCACCGTTGCTGCCGCCCTCGATGCCGAGCCGCGCCGGTACGGTCATGCCCCGCTCGACCAGGTCGGTGGCGACGGCGGCGAAGTCCTCGTACGCCCGGGGCCGGTTCTCCCGCAGCGCGGCCCGGTGCCAGCGCGGGCCGTACTCGCCGCCGCCCCGGATGTTGGCCACCACGTAACTGCCGCCCCGGGCCAGCCAGCCCCGCCCGATGATGCCGCTGTAGCTCGGGGTCCAGGCCATCTCGAAGCCGCCGTACCCGGTCAGCAACGTCGGGCCGGCCGGCTCACCCGGCGGGGCGACCACGAAGTACGGAACCCGGGTGCCGTCGGCGGAACGGGCGAAGAACTGCCGGACGTTCATCCCGGTCGGGTCGAAGAACGCCGGGTCCCGCTTCAGGGTCTCTGCCGCCGTGCCGACGACGCCGTAGTGCAGCGCGGTGGGCTTGAGGAAACCGGTGCTGGCGAGCAGGTACTCGTCGCTGTGCTCCGGGTTGGTGTCCACGATGACGACGTGCCGCTCCTCCTCCCCCGAAGCGACGGTCTCCAGAAGCGGCACCCGCCGCCAACCGTCCTCGTCCGGCGTGAGCACCTCGGTCCGGCTCCGTACGTCCGACAGGCTGCTGAGGATCAGATGGTTTCGGGTCCAGGCGTGCCGACCCAGCGCCGTCTCCGGGCCCGGCTCGAAGACGACGGTCAGGTTCCGCTCTCCGGCGAGGAACCGGTCCAGCCGGGTGACCAGGACGGCACCCGCGGGATAGGTCCGACCGGCGACGGTCCAGTCGGAACGGAGCGCGACGAGCAACCACTCCCGGTGTACGTCCGTCTCGGCGTCCTCCGGCACGTCGATCCGGACCAGTTCGCCGTCGACCGTACGCAGGAACTCCTCGCGCCGGAAGAAGTCCAGCCGGCGGCCGAGGAAGTCGCGGACGAAGCCGGGGGTGGGATCGTGCACCGCGTACACGGCGACGTCGTTGTCCCTGCCCTGGTAGACGACGGTGGCCTCGGACAGCGGCGTACCCCGGCGCCAGCGCTTGACGATCCGGGGATAGCCGGAGGCGGTCAGCGATCCGGGGCCGAAGTCGGTGCCCACGTAGATATGGTCGGCGTCGATCCAGCCGACGTCACTCTTGGCCTCAGGCAGGACAAACCCGTCGACGACGAACTCGCACCGGGTCAGGTCGAACTCCCGCACCACGCTCGCGTCGGCGCCACCCCGGGCCAGCCGGACCAGGCAGCGTTCGTGCCCGGGACGCGCGACGATCGCGCCCTGCCAGGTCCAGGGCTCGTGCTCGGCGGCCGCCAGCGCGTCCACGTCGAGCAGTACCTGCCAGCACGGACTCGCCCGCCGGTACTCGTCGAGGGTGGTCCGCCGCCACAGCCCCCTGGGGTGGGCCTCGTCCTTCCAGAGGTTGTAGAGGTAGGTTCCATCCCAATGCACAATCGGCACTCGGTCTGCGGAATCCAGCACCTGACGCAGTGCGGCGGTCAACCCTGCGAACAGGGGGTCGTCGGTCAGCGCGGCGAGGCTCTCCGAGTTCCGGGCCCGTACCCAGGCTGTCGCATCGGCGCCGGACAGCGCCTCAAGCCATCGAAATTCATCGTCCAAATCCGGTAACACGGGCAAGTTCCTACCACATCCAGTAAACAAACTTACCGCTCAGTCAGATGGCAGATTGAACCTTTCGACCTCACGAAACGATCTAATTGAGGTGGAACGTTGTCAGGTGGGGCGGCCCCGGGCCGGTGGACCGTCGGTGCTGCTCGCGACCCTCGCCGTACTGCTCGGTGGTCTGGCGGTGGTGCTCGGACCGCCGACCCCGGCGGCGGCACACGCGGCCGTGGTCTCCACCGTGCCACAGCAGAAAGCCGTGCTGGGCTTCTCCCCCACCGAGGTCACGGTGACCTTCAGCGAGCCGGTGGCCCTGGTGCCGGGTCGGGCCCAGGTGCTCGCCCCGGACGGCAAGCGGATCAGCACCGGCAGCGCCTCGGTCCGCGACACCACCCTGCGGATTCCGATCCGGGTCGCCGACCGGCCACTCGGCACCTATCTGGTGAGCTACCGGGTGATTTCCGCCGACAGTCACCCGGTCGCCGGTAGCTTCACCTTCGCCGTCGGCGCCGAGTCGGCGACCGCTCCGGAGCCGGCCGACGAAACGGTCCGGGCCGACGTCCGGATCGCCGTACCGGCGACCAGATATCTCGGCTACGCCGGACTCGTCCTGCTGATCGGCCCGACGCTGTTCCTGGCCCTGCTCTGGCCCCGCCGATTGTCCCGGCGCGGCCCGATCCTACTGGTACGCACCGGCCTGACACTGGTGGCGGCAAGCACCCTGGCCGGGCTGTGGGTCCAGGCCCCCTACACCAGCGGCGCCGGACTGCTCGACGTCTCGGCCGCCGAACTGTGGCAGGTCCTCGGCTCGGACTTCGGGCTGACCCTCTCCGCCCGGCTCGGCATCCTGCTGCTGCTCGCCGTGCTGCTCCCACCGATGCTCCAGGCCCAGATGCAAGGAAGGGCCCCCTCTTATCGCATTCTGTATAGGAAGGGCCCCCTCTTAACCACTCTGCTGATACTGCTTGGGATTGCCGGACTGGCGACCTGGCCGATGAGCGGTCATGCCGCTGCGTCGCCTACGCCGCTGGCGAGTGGGATCGCGAGTGTCGTACACCTCGCCGCCATGTCGGTCTGGCTCGGCGGCCTGGTGACCCTGTTCGGCTACCTGCTCCGGGCCGGCCATCCCCGGGCGCTGGCGGTGATTCTGCCGGTGTGGTCCCGCTGGGCGACCATCGCCGTACTCTGGCTCGTCGCCGGTGGGGTGGTGCAGGCGGTGATCGAAATCGGCGGGCTGGCCGCGCTGGTCGGCACCGGTTACGGCCGGCTCGTCCTGGCGAAGGTGGCGCTGCTCGCGGTGCTGCTCGGCACCGCCGCCCAGGCCCGCCGACTGCTCCGACAGTCTCCGCCCGCGCCCGCACCCGACCCGGCCGGCCCGGTAGCGGCCCCAGCGCCCCCGCTGGCAGCTCCAGCGGCCGCTGCGGCGGCTCCAGCGGCGGCTCCACCTGCTCCATCGGCGGCTGCGGCAGTGGCCCCAGCAGTTGCTGTGGCGGCGGCCCCGGCAGCAGTCCCATCGGCGGCTCCGGCAGCGGGTCGGTTGCGCCGGATGGTGGGGCTGGAGGTGGCGGTCGGGCTGCTGGTGCTCGCCGTGAGCGCCGTACTGGTGCAAACCACTCCGGGCCGCAACGCCGGGATCGAGGCCACTGTCGCCGCCTCGGACACCTTCGCGCAGACGCTCAACTCCCCGCTCTACACCCTGCAGTTCGACATCTATCCGGTGCAGCTCGGCGAGAACAACACCGTGCACGCGTACGTCTACACGCTGGATGGCAAGCCGCTGCCGGCGGTGGAGTGGAGCCTGACCACCGCGCTTCCCGGGCAGGGTGTCGAGCCGGCGACCGTTCCGATGCTGGGGATCGAGCCTCACCACGCCGCCGGTGCGGTGAACTTCCCGATCGCCGGGGACTGGGAGCTGCGGTTCACCGTACGCACCTCCGACATCGACCAGGCCACCGTGCGTACCGTCGTCCGGGTGCGCGGTTGAGGTGTTAAGAAGGGGCCCTTTCTATACAGAAAACGATAAGAAGGGGCCCTTCCTTACACCGCTACGGCTCGACGAGGCCGGCTCGGATCGCGTAGCGGGTGAGGTCGATCCGGTCCCGCATGCCCAGCTTCTGCAGGATGTTGGCGCGGTGCCGGTCGACCGTCTTGACGCTGATCACCAGCGCCTCGGCGATCTCCTTCGCGGAGTTCCCCTCGGCGATCAGCTTGATGATCTCCTCCTCCCGGGGCGTCAGGATGCTCTCCGGAAGGCGCTCCCCCTGCCGGGCCCGGTGCAGGTAGTCCCGGATCAATGCGGTGATCGCGCCCGGATAGAGGAAGGGTTCGCCGCGCATCGCCGCGCGGCACGCCTCCAGGAGATCCCGGTCGGCGACCGACTTGAGTACGTAACCGGACGCCCCGGCCCGGAGCGCCTCGAAGAAGTACTGCTCGTTGTCGTGCATCGAGAGCATCAGAATCCGTACGGCGGGCGCCCGCCGGGCGATTTCGCGGGCCGCCTGGAGCCCGGTCATCCGGGGCATCGCGATGTCCAGGATCGCCAGGTCCAGTTCTGTCTTCCGCACCGCCTCCACCGCGTCGGCGCCGTCGGCCGCCTCGGCGACGACCATCAGGTCGGGTTCGGCATCGAGAATCAGCCGCAGCCCCCTGCGGACCAGTGCGTGGTCGTCCGCCAGCAGGATCCTGGTCTTGGCAACGGACACCGCCCTCAACTCCTCTCGGCCGTCATCGGCACGATCAGGCGTACGTCGGTGCCCGTCCCGGGAACGGCGGCGATGTGCAACCGCGCCCCGATGAGCAGCGCCCGTTCCCGCATTCCGCGGATTCCCGCCCCCTCCTGGCGTACCTCGCCCCGGCCGTCGTCCGCGACCCGCAACACCACGGTTCCGGCCTCGGCCAACAGCGACAACTCGACCTTCGTGGCGGATGCGTGCCGGGCGACGTTCGTCAGGCTCTCCTGGGCGATCCTATAGATCACCAGCTCCTTCTCGGCGCTGAGAAGCGGCAGGTCCGGCTTCGATCTTCGCACCACCGGAATCCCGCTGACCTGCGAAAACTCGGTCGCCAGGGCATTCAGGGCGCTGAGTAGGCCGAGATCCTCCAGCACGTCCGGGCGGAGCCGGCGGGCGACCCGTCCCACGTCGTCAAGGCTGGACCGCAGCGTCTCCTGTACGCCGTGCAGCTCCTCGCGGAGTTCCTCCGGCGCGCGGTCCACGGCCCGCTTCAGCCCGAGCAGTACCACCGTGAGGCTCTGCCCGATCTCGTCGTGCAGCTCCCGGGCGATGCGCTGCCGCTCGCCCTCCTGCGCGGCGAGCGCGTGCCCGCTGCTCGCGCTGCGCTCCGCCTCCAGCCGGTCGAGCATGGCGTTGAAGGTCTCGATCAGGTTGGTGAGGTCACCGTTCCCGCTGTCGACCAGCCGATCGCCGCTGCGCAGCAGGTCCACCCGCCGCATCAGCGTGGTGAGCGCATCGAGCGGCGCCAGACTGGCCCGGAGCAGGAATGCGTTCACCGCGAGAATCAGGGCCAGGCCGATCGTCAGCACCGGGATCTCGGCGAGCAGCACCGGCGACGAGACGGTGGCGGGAGACAGCGCGAGCACCAGCGTGCCGACCGTGAAGACCAGGCCGTTCAGCACGAACAGCCGACGGAACAGCGCCTGGGTCGGCGACGACCGGGTTCCCGAGGGCTGACCTTCGGGGACTTCCTGGTACACATGGCGCCGATCGTGGTCGTGATCTTCGCGGTCTTCGTGGCCTTCACCCGGGTGTTGTTCCGGAAATCCTTCCAGTACAACCCGGAGCACGTGGCCGCCGTGATGGCGTTGCAGGAGCGGCGGGCGATCACCGACGTACGCCTGCTGGTCCGCTGCCTGATCGTGCTCGGCCTGGTCGTCGTCGGCTTCGGGCTGCACTCCGTGCTGCACATCGACCCGTCCGTGGTGGCCATGGTCGGCGCCGGAACCATGCTGCTGGTGTCCAAGCTGGACGTCTCCGACGTACTCCACGAGGTCGAGTGGCCGACCCTGGTCTTCTTCATGGGCCTGTTCGTGATGGTCTCCGGCCTGGTGCACACCGGGGTGATCACCACGTTCGGCGAGTGGGTGATCGACCAGGTGGACGGCGACTTCTTCGCCGCGGCGACCGCACTGCTCTTCGGCTCCGCGATCCTGGGCGCCTTCTTCGACAACATCCCGTACGTCGCCACGATGGCACCGGTGGTCGAGGGGCTGGTGGCCGAGGCACCGGATCCGGGAACCGGTCGGGCGCTGTGGTGGGCCTTCGCCCTCGGTGCGGACTTCGGCGGCAACGGCACCGCGGTAGCCGCCAGCGCCAACGTGGTGGCCATCGGCATCGCCGCCAGGACGGGGCACCGGATCTCGTTCTGGCAGTTCACCAAGTACGGGATCATCGTCACGATCCTGAGCACCGCAATCGCCTGGCTGTACGTCTGGCTGCGCTATTTCGCCTGACCGTCGCCGTCATCCCGCTTCCGTGCCTGAGGGCCGAGGGCCGAGGGCCGAGGGCCGATCTAGTCTTCCGGATCGCCGAGGAGCCAACCGTTCTCCTCGGCGATCCGGACGGCCTCGGCCCGGGTCCGCGCCCCGGTCTTGCCGATCGCCGCGGAAAGGTGGTTGCGTACGGTCCCCTCGGACAGGTGCAACGCTCGGGCGAGCGCTCCGGCGGGCTCCCCGCCGCGGGCCGCCCGGAGCACCTCGGTCTCCCGATCGGTGAGCGGGCTGTGCCCACTGGCCAGGGTCTCCGCGGCCAGCGTCGGGTCGACCACCCGCAGCCCGGCGTGCACCCGCCGGACCGCGTCCGCGAGCTGCCGGGCCGGGGTGTCCTTCACCACGAAGCCGCCCGCGCCGGCCTCCATCGCCCGGCGCAGATAGCCCGGACGCCCGAAGGTGGTGACCACCAGCACCCGGCAGTCGGGCAGTTCCCCCCGCAGTGCGGCGGTCACGGCGATCCCGTCCAGGCCCGGCATCTCCACGTCGAGCAGCGCGACATCCGGCCGGGTCCGACCGGCCGCCTCCAGTACCTCGTCACCGCGGCCGACCTCGGCCACCACCGTCAGGTCGGGTTCGAGGGAGAGCAGCGCGGCCAGGGCACCCCGGACCAGGGCCTGGTCGTCGGCGAGCAACAGCCGAATCGGCACGGTCACGGCGTCCCCCCGGCGAAGGTGACCTGGAGCCGGAATCCGCGTCCGCCCTGCCCACGGCCGACGACGACCCGGGCACCCAACTGTTCCGCCCGTTCCCGCAGCCCGAGCAGGCCGTGACCGGGGTGCGGTCCGTCCGCTCCGTCGACCAGCGGCCCCCGACCGTCGTCGAGCACCTCGACCTCGTCCAGTCGGACCCGGATGACGCAGCGCCGCGCACCGCTGTGCCGTACCACGTTGGTCACCCCTTCCCGGACCGCCCAGCCGAACAGCTCGCTGCGCGCCGGAGGCAGTTCGACGTCCGAGGTCGGCAGCTCCGCCGCCACGCCCGCCGCCCGCAGTGCCGTTCGGGCGCTGGCCAACTCGGTGGCGAGGGTGATCTCACGGTACGCCCCGACGGTGGACCGGACGTCGGCGAGCGCGTCCCGGGCCAGCCGCTCCAGGTCCGCCACCTCGGCACCGGCCCGACCCGGATCGACCTCGAGCAGCCGGCCAGCCAGCTCCGCCTTGACCGCGATGACGGTAAGCGAGTGTCCGAGAATGTCGTGCAGGTCCCGGGCGGTCCGGGCCCGTTCCTGGGCGACCGCCAACCGGTGGATCTCCTGCTGGGCGTCGAGCAGCTGGGTCTGCCGTTCGACCAGCCGGCTGAACCCGAACACCGCGACCGCAGCGAGCAGCACGGCGAACGCCACCCCGGACTCCGGCTCCCAGGTCGGAACGAACTGCGGCACGACCACCGGGATCGCGGCCAGCACGGCGACGATCCCGAGGGCGGGACGGGTCGGCAGCATCAGCACCGCGGAGGCCGAGACGTAGACCAGGGTGACCATCCAGTCCTCGCCGGCCGACGGAATGGTGAGCGTGCCGACCGCGAGCAGTCCGCCGAGCACCGCCGCCGACTGGCCGGTCGGGATCGAGCGACGGCGCCAGATCGCCGCCCGGAACCGGAGGAACAGGGCCAGATAGCCGGCTCCGAAGACCACGATCGCGGCGAGCCCCAGGTCCCGGGCCAGGCCGGGCGGGTGGTTCCAGATCGTGCCCACCGGCTGCCCGAGGTAGACCAGCCACACCACGGCGACCAGCCAGCCGAACCTGGAACCGAAGCCGACGCTCCGGCGCGGATCCGTCACACCGGCCACGCTAACCGGCCGGGTCGAGCGGCCAGCCCCGATCCGCCCGACCCGCAACCCGGTCACACCCGCTGGGTGTCCCGGCGGAACAGCCGGGCCGCGCCGAAGCCGAAGGCCACGGTCCAGAGCACCACGTTGACGACCGCGCCGACGGTGGCGCCGGTGCCGGTGAGCGGGCTCCGGGCGAGTTCACCCACCCCGTACACCGGGGTGAACTTGGCGATCTGCTGCATGACGTCCGGCAGCACCTCCAGCGGTACGAAGAGCCCGCCGAACATCGCCAGGATGGCCAGGATCGGGCCGAGGAACTGCATCACGTTCTCGGCCGGGGCGAGGTAGCCGACGAAGAGACCGAACGCGGCGAAGACCAGCGACCCGAGCCAGGCCGCCAACCCGGCGAGCAGCCAGACGTGGGCCGGCATGCTGACCCCGCTGACCGCGCCGACCACGAACTCGACCAGCACCGCCAGCAGCCCGAGCGTCATCGCGGTGAGCACCTTGGTGGCGACGTACGCGGCCGGGCGTAGCGGGGTCAACCGCAGTTGTCGGCTCCAGCCCTGGGCCCGCTCGACCGCGACCATCCCGCCACCGCTGGTGGTGGCGACCATCGCGCCGTACACGGCGAGGCTGATCATGATGTAGCCGGTCACCGGGGCGCCGTTGTCCAGCGACTGTCCCTGGTTGGGCAGGCCGAAGAGCAGGAAGAACACCGCCGGCATGACCAGGATGAAGAACAGGGTACGGCGGTTGCGCAGCACCCTGCGGATCTCCAGCAGCAGGTTCGGCAGGTTGAACCCGCCCATCGCCGGGCGCTGTCGGGGCATCACTGTCGTGGTCATCGGGTGCTCCCCTGGAGTTCGTCGGTGGCCGTACCGGTGGTCAGGGCGAGGAAGGCGTCCTCGAGATTGCGGGAGGTGATCTCCAGGTCGCGTGCCGCTGTGTGGTTCAGCAGGTAACGGGCCACCTCGTCGGAGTCGCCGGCCTGCACGAGGACGGTGTCCCCGCGTACCTCGACCGATTCGACGCCGGGCAGTCCGGCCAGCGAGACCTGGTCGGCGCCGGGCAGGGTGGCCCGGACCAGCCGGCCGGCGGCCAGGCTCTTGACCTCGGCGGTGGTGCCGTCGGCCACGATCCGGCCCTGCCGGATCAGCACGATCCGGTCGGCGTACGCGTCCGCCTCCTCGAGGTAGTGGGTGGCGAAGAGCACGGTACGGCCGGCTCGGGCGTCCCGGCGGATCGCCGTCCAGAAGTCGCGCCGTCCCTCGACGTCCATCCCGGTCGTCGGCTCGTCCAGCACCATCAGGTCCGGATCGGGCAACAGGGCCATCGCGAAGCGCAGCCGCTGCTGCTGTCCGCCGGAGCACTTGGCCACCCGTCGGCCGGCGATGTCGGTGATGCCGGCCCGGTCCAGCACCTCGGCGACCGGCCGGGCGTGCGGATAGAGGTTGGCGGTCATCCGGACGGTTTCGGCGACGGTCATGTCCTTCAACAGGCCACCGGTCTGCATCACGGCCGCGATCCGGCCGAGTGCCACCGCGTCCGTCGGCGTCTCGCCGTAGACCCGGACACTGCCGGTGGTGGGCCGGGCCAGCCCGAGCAGCATGTCGATGGTGGTGGTCTTGCCTGCCCCGTTCGGACCGAGGAAGGCCACCACCTCACCGGGTTCGATACGCAGGCTGAGGCCGTCGACGGCGGTCACCGCGCCGTACGTCTTGGTGAGACCGGTCAGTTCGACCGCGGGAGTGCTTGTCGGCATACGGGTAATGCTGCGGAACGCCGGCCCCGCCCCACCGGCCCGGCCGTCACGACCTGACCATGACAATTGTCAGCCGGCGGTACGGCCGCTGGCAGCCGGCGGGACGGGGGCCGTCGGCGGCGGGACGACCGCGCCCGGTCGGGCCGGGGAAGGTCCGACCGGGCGCGCCGGATGGCGACCGGGGTCCGGCGAGGCGGCGCCCCGGGGTCAGGGGCCCGGGGTCAGGGGCCCAGGATCAGTGGCCCGGGATCAGTGACCCCGGGTCAGCCACTCGTCCAGATGTGGCGCCTCGTCCCCGATCGTGGTGCTCGCGCCGTGCCCGGTGTGCACCACCGTCTCCCCCGGCAGGCTCAACAGGCGCTGCTGGATGGAGTCGACGATGGTGCCGAAGTCGCTGAACGAGCGGCCGGTGGCGCCGGGCCCACCCTGGAACAGCGTGTCACCGGTGAAGACCGCGCCGAGTTCGGGCGCGTGGAACGAGCAGGCCCCCGGGCTGTGCCCCGGGGTGTGCAGTACGCGGAGCGTGGTGCCGGCCACCTCGATCGTCTGCCCGTCCCGCAGTTCCGCACCCGGTGTCACGTCCGGGTGGACCATGTCCCACAGCACCCGGTCGGCGGGGTGCAGCAAAACCTCCGCACCGGTGACGTCGGCCAGCGCCGGTGCCACCCGTACGTGGTCGTCGTGCGCGTGCGTGGCCAGGATGGCCAGGACCCGTCGGCCACCGACCGCCGCCACGATGGCGTCCACGTCGTGCGGGGCGTCGATGACCACGCACTCGTCGTCGTCACCGACCACCCAGACGTTGTTGTCGACGTCGAAGGTCTGACCGTCGAGCGAGAAGGTGCCGGAGGTGACCGTGTGGTCGATCCGGGCCGCCATCAGAAGATCACCACCGACCGCAGCACGTCGCCGTGATGCATCTTGCCGAACGCGTCCTCCACCTGGTCGAGCGCGATCTCCTCGGTGACGAAGGCGTCCAGGTCCAGCCGGCCCTGGAGGTAGAGCGAGGTCAGCATCGGGAAGTCCCGGCTCGGCAGGCAGTCGCCGTACCAGCTCGACTTGAGGGCACCGCCCCGGCCGAAGACGTCGAGCAGCGGCAGGTCGGGAACCTTCATCTCCGGGGTGGGCACCCCGACCAGGACGACGGTGCCGGCGAGGTCGCGGGCGTAGAAGGCCTGCTTCCAGGTCTCCGGTCGGCCGACCGCCTCGATCACCACATCGGCGCCGTGGCCTCCGGTCAGTTCCCGGATCGCCTCGACCGGGTCGGTCTCCCGGGCGTTCACGGTGTGCGTCGCGCCGAATCCCCGGGCCCACTCCAGCTTGCGGGGGTCGGTGTCCACCGCGATGATCGTCGTCGCTCCGGCCAGCGCCGCGCCGGCCACCGCGCCGTCACCGACGCCGCCGCAGCCGATGACCGCGACCGAGTCGCCCCGGGTCACCCCACCGGTGTTCACCGCCGCGCCGAGCCCGGCCATCACACCGCAGCCCAGCAGACCGACAGCGGCCGGACGGGCCGCCGGGTCCACCTTGGTGCACTGCCCGGCGTGTACGAGCGTCTTCTCCACGAACGCGCCGATGCCGAGCGCCGGGGAGAGTTCGGTGCCGTCGGTCAGCGTCATCTTCTGCGCCGCGTTGTGAGTGGCGAAGCAGTACCACGGCTTACCGCGTCGACAGGCCCGGCAGTTTCCGCAGACGGCCCGCCAGTTGAGCACCACGAAGTCGCCCGGCTCGACGTCGGTCACCCCGGCGCCGACCTGCTCCACGATCCCGGCGGCCTCGTGACCGAGCAGGAACGGAAAGTCGTCGTTGATACCGCCCTCGCGGTAGTGCAGGTCGGTGTGGCAGACGCCGCAGGCCTGCACCCGCACCACGGCCTCACCCGGGCCCGGGTCCGGTACGACGATGGTGGCCACCTCGACCGGCGCACCCTTGGCCCGGGCGATGACCCCGCGCACTTCCTGGCTCACGCTGCCTCCTCAAGATCTCGATCCCGATCCGTCGTAGCATGTCACGGCCATCCAGCCTGATGACCGGGCTCACCCGCTATGCGGAACGACGAGAGTTCCGGCGGCGGGGCGACGACCGGCGGCCGGTCGCGGCGGCGCAGCGGGCCGAGCGCACCAGGAAGTCTCGCAGGTCACCGGTTGGTTCGGACAGGCCGGTTGGCGCGCTGCGCGGCCGCTCGCCGTCGGGCCATGTCGCCGCGTTCCAGCCACCACTGCGCGACGAGCAGCGCGATGACCCAGCCGGACCAGGCGCCGATGGTGGCGACCGTACGCACCAGTGCGTCCTCGTCACCGCCGAAGGTGGTGGAGAGCTGCGGCCAGAGGACGACGGCGGTTATCGCGCCGTAGATGCGGTTGGTGATGATCGAGGCGGTGAGCGCGAAGCTGCGGATCATCCAGCGCCGGTGGTCGACGAACCGCCGTTGCCGCGCCATCCGGTACCCGGTGACGGTGCAGGCCAGCCAGAGCAGCGCCAGCAACACGTTGCTCACCCGGACCGCCGGCCCGAACGGACTGATCGCGCCGACCACCCAGCCCGGTGACCCCGGCGGGCAGGACGCCGCCGAAGACGTACAGCCGGCCGATCCTCCGGTGTGCGGCGGGATACCGCTGCCGGAACCACGGCCACACCTGAAGCCACAGCACCCACGGCCGACGCGGAAGTTCCTTCCGTTCGAGCCTCGTTGCGACGTCTTACCGTTTACGCATCGTTCGCTGACCAGCTCCGTTCGGCGATGCGAGAACCGGTGCGTCGTCTGGGGCCGAATGTCCGAAACCGGTGATGATCGACTTGGCGTGCGGGCCGGTTGGCGGAACACCCGGCAGGCGGCCACGGTTATACCTTGCGACGACCACAGCAGCGCCACCCTCCGGCAGGTCACCGCCGGTAACGGGGATGGGTTGTCTGTCGGGTCGGGGCCGGTTCGGTCCCCGGGTCCGGTTCTCCGCCCATGATCAAGTGGTCGGGGTGGCCGGCCGCCGGGAATCCTGGGCCGCCGGCCACGGTTACATCTCCCGTACGTCCGGAGCATGAGCACGAGGTACTGCCGCCCGGACGTTCGCATCCCCCTGTGTATCGGGTTGGGATTCCTTTCTGACGAGCCGTTGATGGTGACGCGCACCCCCGCGCGTCGCGTGGATCGCGGT